>NZ_JBMKGI010000003.1:340092-458452 GCF_049238885.1 Enterobacter cloacae complex sp. BZL2005
CAGGAGACAATCTATGCAACAACAGTGGTCTGCAGTTGATAATTTCATGATTTCGTCACTTATTCCTGACGATGACGTACTGAATCAGGTGCTGGAAAACAACAAACGTGCCGGGCTGCCTGAACATGATGTCGCGGCTAATCAGGGGCAGCTGCTGGCGCTGTTCGTGCGCATGACGCAGGCAAGACGCATTCTTGAGATCGGGACGCTGGGTGCCTACAGCTCAATCTGGATGGCGCGCGCGCTGCCGCCGGACGGTAAGCTGATTACGCTTGAGGCCGATCCGACGCATGCCGGGGTTGCCCGCCAGAATATTCACCTCGCGGGGCTAGACGAACGTATTGAATTAATTGAAGGCCCGGCCCTGAGCTCGCTGGAGAATTTCGGTGAGGTTCCGCCGTTCGACCTGATCTTTATTGATGCCGATAAGCCAAACAATCCCGGCTATCTGGAATGGGCGCTGCACTACTCCCGCCCCGGTACGGTAATTATCGGCGATAACGTGGTCCGTGATGGCGAAGTCATTAACGGCCAAAGCGACGACGCGCGCGTGCTGGGCGTGCGGCGTTTTATTGAGATGATGGGCGATAACCCGCGCTTAACCGCCACCGCGCTGCAAACGGTGGGGATTAAGGGATGGGATGGGTTTACGCTGGCGATTGTAGAACGATAACCAGCCGGGTGGCGGCTTTGCCTTCCCCGGCCTACATTTCGCACTCGTAGGCCCGGTAAGCGCAGCGCCACCGGGCAAGGGTTTAACCGGAAATCTGCTCCATCGCCTGAAGGATACGCTTATCCGAAATCGGATACGGCGTACCGAGCTGCTGGGCAAAGAAGCTGACGCGCAGCTCCTCGATCATCCAGCGGATCGCCTGCACGTCTTCATCGTCGCGGCGCGCGGGCGGCAGCTTGTTCAGCCACTGCTGCCACGCCTGCTGCACGCTCTCCACTTTCAGCATCTGCGCGCGGTCGCGGTGCGGGTCGATAGCCATCTTCTCCAGCCGTTTTTCAATCGCCTGCAGATAGCGCAGCGTATCGCCAAGACGGCTAAAGCCGTTGCCGGTGACAAAGCCGCGGTAAACCAGCCCCGCCATCTGCGCCTTCACGTCCGACAGACCCAGCGCCATGGTCATATCCACGCGCCCTTTCAGACGCTTGTTGATATTGAACACGGTGGTGAGGATCTGCTCGACCTGTTTGGCAATCTCCACCACGGTGTCGTTCAGCTCCGCACGCACCTTCTCGTGAAGCTGAGCAAAGCCCTCTTCCGTCCAGACCGGGCCGCCCGCCTCGTGAATGAGTTTGTCCACGCCGCAGGAGATGCAGTCGTCAATCAGATCCAGCACCTTGCCGTACGGGTTAAAGTAGAGACCCAGCTTGGCCTTGTTAGGCAGCTTCTCGTGCAGATACTTGATCGGCGACGGGATGTTGAGCAGCAGCAGGCGACGCAGCCCGCGCCACATCATCTGCTGCTGTTCCTGCGGGTTATCAAACAGTTTGATCGCCACGCTGTCGCGCTCGTCCACCAGCGCCGGCCAGGCTTTCACCTTATAGTTGCCGCGCTTCTGCTCGTAGCTTTCCGGAAGCTGGCCAAAGCTCCAGATATGCAGCCCGCTCTGCTCGATGCCGTCGTCGGCCACCGCAGAGAGCGTCTCCTGGACTTTGCCTTTCAGCGCCTCTTTCAGCTCGCTCAGAGAACGCCCTTCCAGCAGCTTTTTGTTTTTATCGTCCACCACGCGGAAGGTGATTTTCAGGTGATCGGGCACCTGATCCCAGTTCCAGTCGTCGCGGTCGATGGTGGTGCCGGTCATGCGGCGGAACTCGCGCTCCAGCGCGTCCAGCAGCGGCAGCTCCAGCGGCGTGACGCGGCCCAAAAACGCTTCCGCGTAGTTTGGCGCAGGCACAAAGTTGCGGCGCACCGGTTTCGGCAGGGATTTGATCAGCGCAATCACCAGCTCGCGGCGCAGGCCGGGGATTTGCCACTCGAAACCGCTCTCGTCGACCTGGTTTAACAGCGGCAGCGGAATGTGCACCGTCACACCATCGGCATCCGCGCCCGGCTCAAACTGATAGGTCAGACGCAGCTTGAGGTTGCCCTGATGCCAGAAGTTCGGGTAGTCGAGCTTGCTGACCGACTCCGCCCCCTCTTTAATCAGCATGCTCTTTTCGAAGTTGAGCAGGTCCGGCGTCTCTTTGCTGGCCTTCTTCCACCAGCTGTCGAAGTGGCGGGCGGAAATCACATCGTGGCTGATGCGCTGGTCGTAAAACTCGAACAGCGCTTCATCGTCCACCAGAATGTCGCGGCGGCGGGACTTGTGCTCAAGTTCCTCCACTTCCGCGCGCAGCTTCAGGTTTTCGCGGAAGAAGGCGTGGCGCGTCTGCCAGTCTCCCTCCACCAGCGCGTGACGGATAAACAGCTCGCGGCACAGGGCCGGATCGATCTGGCTGTAGTTGACCTTGCGCGCGGCGACCACCGGCAGGCCGTAAACGGTCACTTTTTCGGTCGCCATCACCGCGCCCTGCGCGCGCTCCCAGTGCGGTTCACTGTACGAGCGCTTAAGCAGATGCTGCGCCACCGGCTCCACCCATTCGGGATCGATACGGGCGGCAATGCGTCCCCACAGGCGGCTGGTTTCCACCAGTTCCGCGACCATGGTCCACTTCGGCGGCTTCTTGAACAGGCCAGAACCCGGGAAGATGGCGAAACGGGCGTTGCGCGCGCCGGTATATTCCTGCTTCTCGGCGTCCTTCATCCCAATGTGGGACAGCAGGCCGGTCAGTAGCGCGATATGGATTTCGCGGTACTCCGCCGGTTCGCTGTTCACCGGAATGCCCAGCTCTTTCACCACCTGGCGAAGCTGGGTATAGATATCCTGCCACTCGCGCACGCGCAGGTAGTTGAGGAAATCCACCCGGCACTGGCGGCGGAACTGGTTCGAGGAGAGCGCCTTCTGCTGCTCGCCGAGGTAGTTCCACAGGTTCACGAAGGCGAGGAAATCGGACTCTTTGTCGTGGAAGCGACGGTGCTTTTCGTCCGAGGCCTGCTGTTTGTCCATCGGACGCTCGCGCGGATCCTGAATGGAGAGCGCCGAGGTAATGATCATCGCCTCGCGCACGCAGCCGTGCTTTTGCGCTTCCAGCACCATACGCGCCAGGCGCGGGTCGACCGGGAGCTGGCTGAGCTGGCGGCCCAGCGGCGTCAGCTTATAGACCGTTGCCTGCTCGTCGGTGGTAATCGCCCCGAGCTCTTCCAGCAGACGCACGCCGTCCTGAATGTTGCGCTTATCCGGCGCTTCGACGAACGGAAACGCCGCGATGTCGCCCAGCCCCAGGGCGGTCATCTGCAGGATAACGGACGCCAGGTTGGTGCGCAGAATTTCCGGGTCGGTGAACTCCGGGCGCGACAGGAAATCGTCTTCGGAATAGAGACGAATACAGATCCCTTCCGACACGCGGCCGCAGCGGCCCTTACGCTGGTTAGCAGACGCCTGCGAAACGGGCTCAATCGGCAGCCGCTGGACCTTGGTGCGGTAGCTGTAGCGGCTGATGCGCGCCGTGCCCGGGTCGATCACGTATTTAATGCCCGGCACGGTCAGCGAGGTTTCCGCCACGTTGGTCGCCAGGACGATGCGGCGTCCGCTGTGCGGCTGGAAGACGCGGTTCTGTTCGCTGTTGGACAGGCGGGCATACAGCGGCAGGATCTCGGTGTGGCGCAGGTCGCGCTTGCTGAGCGCGTCGGCGGTATCGCGGATTTCGCGTTCGCCGCTCATGAAGATCAGGATGTCGCCCGCGCTTTCGTTACCCAGCTCGTCAACGGCATCGAAGATGGCCTGCAGCTGGTCGCGCTCGGTATCATCCGCCTCTTCCACAATCGGGCGATAGCGCACTTCCACGGGATACGTGCGTCCCGACACTTCAATAATCGGCGCATTGTTGAAGTGCTTCGAGAAGCGTTCCGGGTCGATGGTCGCGGAGGTGATGATCACTTTCAGATCCGGGCGACGCGGCAGCAGCTCTTTCAGGTAGCCGAGCAGGAAGTCGATGTTCAGGCTGCGCTCGTGCGCTTCGTCAATGATGATGGTGTCGTACTGCATCAGCAGGCGATCCTGCTGAATTTCCGCCAGCAGAATACCGTCGGTCATCAGCTTGACCATGGTGTTATCACTCACGTGGTCGCTGAATCGCACCTTATAACCAATGCAGCCACCCGGCTCCGTTTGCAGCTCTTCGGCAATACGGTTGGCGACGGTGCGCGCCGCCAGACGACGCGGCTGGGTGTGGCCAATCAGGCCTTTGATCCCGCGGCCCAGCTCCATACAGATTTTCGGCAACTGGGTGGTTTTCCCCGAACCGGTTTCACCCGCGACAATCACCACCTGGTGGTCGCGTACGGCCTCAAGAATGTCCTGTTTCTTCTGGCTGACGGGCAGGTTTTCCGGGTAGGTAATTGCCGGGCGCGCAGCTTCGCGCAGCACAACCTTCCCTGCCGCCTGTTCAATCTCTTTCGCCATCTCCTGGTAAATGGCCTGTTGAGCATCAGGATTTTTAACCTTCTTGACGCCGTGCAGACGGCGGGCGAAGCGCTGTTTATCACGCAGCGTCAGAGAATCGAGCTGTTGCAGGAGCATCGGGAAGGTGAATTTTTGTTGTTCTGTCATAGCGTTAAAGGGCAGTACACGCCCTGATAAACTCTCTTTTTAATGATTGCTATAGAGTACCACACTGACGCCTTTCGTGCCTTATTCAAAAAATTCGAACATAGGCTTCGATATATTGCGCTATCTCTGTGGCAGGATTGTGAATAGAGTGTCAACAAGCAACGGGGCAACCCCCTTCAATCAAATGCAACAACAGGAATCACCCATGAGCAAAGTATTAGTTTTGAAATCCAGTATTCTGGCAGGGTACTCTCAGTCTGGTCAGCTGTCTGATTACTTCGTTGAACAGTGGCGTGAACAGCATTCTGCTGACGAAATCACCGTGCGTGACCTGGCTGCAAACCCCATTCCTGTGCTTGATGGCGAGCTGGTTGGCGCGCTGCGCCCAAGCGATGCGCCGCTGAGCCCGCGTCAGCAGGAAGCCCTGGCCCTGTCCGACGAGCTGATTGCTGAGCTGCAGGCGCATGACGTTATCGTCATCAACGCCCCAATGTACAACTTCAACATCCCAACCCAGCTGAAGAACTACTTCGACCTGGTGGCGCGCGCTGGCGTAACCTTCCGTTACACCGAGAACGGCCCTGAAGGTCTGGTAAAAGGCAAGCGTGCGATCGTACTGACCAGCCGCGGCGGTATCCATAAAGATACCCCAACCGACCTGGTTGCGCCGTACCTGAGCCTGTTCCTGGGCTTCATCGGCATCACTGACGTGAACTTCGTGTTCGCGGAAGGCATCGCTTACGGTCCTGAAGTGGCGACCAAAGCGCAGACCGACGCGAAAGCCGCCATCGACAGCCTGGTTGCAGCGTAAGACTTCACCCTCTCACCGCCCGGTGGGAGGGTTTTTCTTTTCCCCCGCATTTCGCTATCATCCGCTCCCACTCTCCAGCCGGGCGGCCTGATGTCTGCGATCATTGATTCTTTTATTGCTCCACCGTGTCACGATGACATTCAGATCCTCTGGCAGGATGAACATCTGCTGCTGATCGATAAGCCTTCCGGCCTGCTCAGCCTCTCGGGCAAAAATCCGCAAAACCTTGATTCCGTCCATTATCGTCTGGTTCAGACGTTCCCTGGCTGCACGCTGGTGCACCGTCTGGATTTTGGCACGTCCGGGCTGATGGTGGTTGCGCGTAATAAGGCCATCAACGCGGCACTGTGCCAGCAGTTTAGCCAGCGCAGCGTGGAGAAAGTCTACTGCGCCTTGCTTTGCGGCCACGTGGAAAATGATGAAGGGGTCATTGATGCGCCGATTGCCAAAGACCCGGCGCTGTTCCCGCTGATGTCGATCTGCGCCATTACCGGTAAACCCGCCCGCTCCCGCTACCAGGTTGTGGAACGGTTTTATCAGGGGGCGGGATTACCGTTAACGCGGGTGAAACTGATCCCGGAGACCGGGCGAACCCATCAGCTGCGTATTCACTGCCAGCAGCTGGGACACCCGATTCTGGGTTGCGACCTGTATGGCGGTCTTGATGCGCCGGGCGCAGAAGAAACGCCCCGGCTGATGCTGCATGCCAGCGAGCTGAATTTTATTCATCCCGTGAGCGGCCAGCCGGTTAACGCCCGTCACGCCGCCCCGTTCTGAACGCGGTTTACCACATCAAATCGTCAGGGATTTTGAAGTCCGCGTACGGATCGTCTTCGTCCTGCTCTTCATGGCTGAGCGCGCTGTTTAACACGATGCTGTCGGCATCGCGCTGGGCAATTTTATCGGCCACTACCGCCGGGATAATCGCGTATTCACAGTCGCCGCTGGCGTTGATGACCAAGCGGGCAATCGCAAGGCGGCCGTTGATCAGCTGAGCCTGGGTTTGCTTGTCGACCTCGATTTTCTTGATCACATTGCCGTCGGTGAAGTTAAAGGTGATGTTGCCCCTTGAGACGGTGATGCGGTTCATCTCGATCAGCTGCTTCACCTGCGCCTTAAACTCTTTCGCCAGCACGGCCTGCTTCTGCTTCTCGCTCAGCAGCTTGTCACGCTCGATCTGCGCCTTCTTGTTCTCTTCTACCGCTTCCCGAGCCTCACGCGCCTGAACGCGTGATTTCTTTGCCGTGCGCTGCACTTTCGCCGCTTTCTTGCTGCTGACGAGGCCCGCTTTCAGCATCTGCTCTTGTAAGGTGAGTTTTGTCATGATTATTTCTAAACCGGTTGGAAATTTTGGGGATTATAGCGGGAATTGCAGAGCGTGTGCCAGAGAAGCAGGCATGGCGTTTTGTTAGCTGAGTCTGGTTCATTATTCATTCAGCATTTACTAAGGTTAACGCGAAAGCGTGATTAAAAATTGTCAGGTCATTTTCTTAAAAAAAATGAGCCGTTCATAAATATGATGTGGGTTGAATATCTATGGTCACGTCAGGCGTAGGCTGAATTTCTCTTAATAAAAGGATGTGGAGAAAAGATGGCCTTAAAAGGAACGATGCTGCTAAATGGTGCTGACTATGCGCCTTTTAACCTGCACGGCGTTGGCGTGTTTAAGGCGCATTCCGGGCAGGGAATTTACAGAAACAACGGATTTTGTGGTGCAGTTAAAGGGTCTCCCCCAGGTAAATACTGGATTGTTGACAGAGGGACTGGAGGTTTCTTTTCAGATTTAAAAGCGAAGGTTCAGGATCGGTGGAATCAGGTCAGGTCCGGTGCAGAATTTGGCCGCGATGAGTGGTTTGCTTTATACAAGGATGACTGGGGAATTGATGATGGTACCTGGATTGATACGTCTATCGGGGCTTGTTTCGGCTGCATCCGGGTACGGTATCTGAAGGATGTATCACGATTGCCCATAATTCTGGTTACGCACTGATCCGGAATGCTCTCATGAGTACAGAGCTTATTCAGGTTCCCTGTATGCGTTCACTGATGGCACGCGGTTGGGTTGAGGTGAGTGAAAGTGGATATACCAACGCGTGCCCTTAAATGGGGCATCAGGCTGTTCAAAACGGTCTGGTTTCTATGCATCAGCATTTTAGTAGGCCGCACATTGGGACCTGCTGAACGCTATCTTGATCATGACGTGGTCTCATCTCTATGTGATTTTATTTATGGTGATGTGAATGCTGAAACACTATACGACACATATACCAATATCGATATTTTAATCGTACTGACCCTCGCTACGGTTATTTACCGCTTAACAACGCTACTACTCAATAAAATAAGGAAATAAAGAATGCCTATTCCTCCCTACATGTGGCTAAAAGACGACGGTGGAGCACATATTAAAGGTTCTGTAGATGTTCAGGATCGTGAAGGTAGCATTGAGATCATAGGACTGAGTCATGGCCTAAACCTCCCGGTAGACAGCGCTAACGGCAAGATCACCGGCACGCGTCAACACTCATCTATGCGGATTGAAAAGGAAGTTGATAGCGCCACGCCCTACCTTTACAAAGAAGCATCTACCGGTCAGGCACTCAAAAGCGCTGAAATTAAGTTCTATCATATTAATGATGCCGGACAGGGAGTCTGTTATTACACTGTACTAATGGAGAACGTAAAGGTTACGGGTGTTAACTGCAGCGTGCCGAACGTGAAAATCGCTGCCAACGATAAAATGAACCATGTTGAAAGCGTAAGTCTGCAGTACGAAAAAATTACCTGGCGCATCGTTGATGGGAACATAATGCACAGTGACGCCTGGAACGAACGCCCTACAGCATAACGCTAAGGGACGCGATGCCCCTTACTCTCTCACTTTCCTCTCCAGGCTGTGCGCAATCCTATTCATGAACTTCCCTCATGTTGCATTGAAATTAAGTCACTTCCCCTGCGCCACGGTCTCAGGCATAAATTATGCATTGGTAACTTCTTAGCAACATGAACTTAGGATGCATAACCACAATGAGCAAAGCTTTCACATATACCCTTAAGCGCAGTTGCTTCGATGAGAATTACAACCCGTCAGAAAATACGCGTACGACCACCAACTTCGCCAACCTGGCCCGCGGGGAAAAGCGTCAGGAAAACCTGCGCAATACGCTGGTGATGATCAACAACCGCTTTAACGCTTTAGCGCGCTGGGATAACCCAAACGCCGATCGCTATGCGGTTGAACTGGAAATCATCTCTGTCGATTTGAATATTGGCGCGGAAAAGCCGTTCCCGGCCATTGAGATACTGCAAACCACCATTGTCGACAAGAAAAACAACCAGCGTATCCCTGGCATCGTCGGGAATAACTTCTCGTCTTACGTGCGGGATTATGATTTCAGCGTGCTGTTGCTGGAGCACAACAAGAACCAGCAGCACTTCAGCATTCCGGAAAAATTTGGCGAACTGCACGGCAATATCTTCCGCCATTTTGTGAATTCACCTGAATACAAAGAGAACTTCACAAAAGGACCGGTGATTTGCCTGAGCGTCTCCAGCAAAGATACCTATCGCCGCACCGGTAACCAGCACCCCGTGCTGGGCGTTGAGTACCAGCCGGATGGCGAATCCCTTACGGAGCAGTACTTCGCGAAGATGGGCCTGAGCGTGCGCTACTTTATGCCGGAACACAGCGTGGCGCCGTTCGCGTTCTTTTTTACCGGGGATTTGCTGAGTGATTACACCGACCTCGAACTGATCGCCACCATCAGCACGATGGAGACGTTCCAGAAGATCTATCGCCCGGAAATTTATAACGCCAACTCGGCGGCGGGGCTGTGCTACCGACCGGATCTGAACCAGCAGGATCACTCCTTAACCAAAATTGTGTATGACCGGGAAGAGCGAAGCCGTCTGGCGATTGAACAGGGTCGGTTTACCGAAGAGTACTTTATTAAGCCTTACAAACACATTCTTGAGCAGTGGTCTGATAACTACACGCTTTAATACATTAAAAAAGGTCTTTTATTATGAAAACATTGCTCCCGACTTCAACGGCTGGCAGCCTGCCAAAGCCGACCTGGCTTGCGCAACCTGAGACGCTCTGGTCACCGTGGAAGTTACAGGATCAGGAACTGCTGGCAGGCAAGCAGGATGCGCTGCGCCTGTCTCTGGATGAGCAGATCCGCGCGGGAATCGATATCGTCAGCGACGGGGAACAGACCCGCCAGCACTTCGTCACCACCTTTATTGAACACCTGAGCGGCGTCGATTTTGAGAACCGCCAGACGGTGCGCATTCGTAACCGCTATGACGCGAGCGTGCCGACCGTGGTTTCTGCGGTTGCGCGCCAGAAACCGGTCTTCGTCGACGATGCAAAGTACCTGCGCCAGCTCACGGACAAGCCGATCAAATGGGCCCTGCCGGGGCCGATGACCATGATCGACACCCTCTATGACGCGCACTATAAAAGCCGCGAAAAGCTGGCCTGGGAATTCGCCAAAATCCTTAACCAGGAAGCGCGAGAGTTAGAGGCCGCAGGCGTGGACATTATCCAGTTCGATGAACCGGCGTTTAACGTCTTTTTTGATGAGGTCAACGACTGGGGCATCGCCGCGCTGGAGCGCGCCATTGAAGGGCTGAAGTGCGAAACCGCGGTCCACATCTGCTACGGCTACGGCATCAAGGCCAATACCGACTGGAAAAAGACGCTCGGCTCGGAGTGGCGCCAGTACGAAGAGGCCTTCCCGAAGCTGCAGACCTCTAACATCGACATCATCTCCCTGGAGTGCCACAACTCCCGCGTGCCGATGGATCTGCTGGAGCTGATCCGCGGTAAAAAAGTGATGGTTGGGGCGATCGACGTGGCAACCAACACGGTTGAAACGCCGGAGGAAGTGGCCGATACGCTGCGAAAAGCGCTGCAGTTTGTCGACGCCGACAAGCTCTATCCGTCAACCAACTGCGGCATGGCGCCCCTCTCCCGTCAGGTTGCCAACGGCAAGCTTAAAGCACTCAGCGCTGGCGCAGAAATTATCCGCCAGGAGCTTGGCGCGTAATCCCCTTACGCTGCCAGTACGGCGGCGTACCAAAGCGCTCGACGTAATAATCAATCACCGCCCTGACGTTCAGGGGCGGATGTCGGGCATCAGGGTAGATCGCCGCGATAGCCTGTTGTTCCGTAGTGATGGCGCACTCCAGCGCGGGCAGGAGCGGAATCAGCTCACCGCGCTGGAGCGGCTCGCTCACCAGCCAGTCCGGAAATAGCACAATCCCCATCCCTCCCCGCGCCGCAGCCAGCAACGCTTCCGCATTATTCGAGGTCATCAATGGCGTCACGGGATAGTGTGTCCACGCCTCACCCGCCCTGCGCAACAGCCAGCGGTTAGGCCCTGACGATCCGCGATACACCAGGCAATGATGGCGGTTCAGATCGTCCGGCACTTCTGGCGCACCGTGTTTACGCACGTAGTCTGGCGACGCGGCCAGATGGTACACCTGCTGCCCAAACACCCGCGCGCGAAACGACGAGTCCGTCAGCACGCCAATGCGGAAGATAAGGTCTGCCGCATCCCGGTGGGGGTCGATAAAATCATCGGTCAGCGTCAGCTCTACGCTCAGGCGAGGATAGCGTGCCGACAGGCCGGGAAGTCCTGGAGCTATGTGCTTCTGGCCGAAAAACACCGGTCCGTTAATGCGGATCGCACCGGACGGCTCCACCGCACGCGCGTCCAGCTCCCGGCGCGCCTCTTCCAGGTTTTCCGCCATTGACCGGGCATAGCGAATAAACAGATGACCGCTTTCCGTGGGAATGACGGCCCGCGTATTGCGATAGAAAAGCTGCTGCCCGAGCGCATCCTCGAGCTGGTGGATCACGCGCGATATCTGCGAGGCCGATATCCCCTGCCGCCGCGCCACGACGGAGAAGTTCTGCGCTTCATACACGTCGATAAAGATCAGCAGCGCGCGGATGTTGATGTTGCTGGCGTCAACCATTAATGCATATCCTGCAAAGGTGTTTGCAGCATTATGGCATTTTTCTCATTGCACAACCCACGTAATCTTCTTCGCCTGAAAACGGAGGAAGAAGAATGCAGTTGGTTTTGATTTTACTGGTGATCGCTGGCGGGATGGGCCTCTCCGTCGAGGCGGGACTGCTGGGCCCCCTGGGGGAAAAGTCGGGGATTTATGGGCGACGTTCAGCATTTTTGGCGTCGGCGCCGCGTTGACGTTTTTGCTGATGCTGTTTTTCAGCCCGCGCAACAGCCCGTCGTTTTTCGCACAGCCCGGCTGGCAGCTCCTCGGCGGGGTGCTGGGTCCGATCTACGTCGTCATACTGACGCTCGCCACGCCGACTATCGGCATCGCGCTGACGATGATTGGCATTCTGGCAGGTCAGGTTTTTAAAAGCCTGATCATTGACCACTTTGGCCTGCTGGGTACGCCGCACAGGAAGATAAACGCAAGACGCATCGTGGCGCTGGTTTTTATTATTGCCGCACTGGTACTGGTCGCAAAGGGGTAAACACATGACACTGATGATGATAATTCTGGCCATCTGCGGCGGCGCGACGCTGAGCATACAGGCAGCCATTAACGGCCAGCTCGGCAGCAATGTCGGGGTATTTAAAAGCGCGTTTCTGACCTTTTCCGTCGGCGCGCTGGTGACCGCCCTGCTGATTTTCTTCTTTGAGCCTAAGCAGACCGTCACGCTGCTGGACGTGCCGAAATGGCAGCTTCTCGGCGCAATGTTTGGCGTGCCCTATATCGTGATAATGGTGCTCGCCGTACAGCGGATCGGCACCGCTGTCGCCACGGTGGCGGTGATATTCGGCCAGCTCGCCATGAGTATGCTGATTGATAACTTTGGCTGGCTGGGCAATCCCGCCATTTCGTTTTCACCGAGCCGTCTGAGCGCGGTAGTATGCCTGGGGATTGCCCTGTACTTCATCTACTCCAGCAGCAAAACCGGCAGCGTCCGCGACTAAGCTGAGGTCTTACGGGTAAAGAACAGCGTCACCGTGGCGACGGTGACGCCCAGTTTCTTCATCTCGGTTTTATTAAACAGATGGTTCTCATCCTGCAGGTACATCCAGTCGTCAAAGTTCAGTAGCCAGGTGCTGCCGTTGGCCTTCACGTTCATGCTGTAATGCCAGTTGAACGCGTTGCCGGCGGCCTGCCCCGTTGCTACCCCTTCAATATCCCCCGCCGTGCCTTCGTAGCGATCGCTCCCCACGCGGCGGATATGCCAGACCCGCTGCTGCTTCTCACCGTCGTCGTAAACGAAGTGCTCGTTCAGCGTCAGCGTATCGCCGATAACGTCCCCGGCAATCTCAACGTGAAAGCGGCGGATCTGCTTGCCGCTGCGATCCTGTACCATCCCCCACGCTTCGGTTTTGCCCTGGAAGTAATGGAAGATATCCAGCCGCGGCTGCTGCTGGCGATACTCGGTCACCTCCGTGCTACAGCCTGCCAGCAGCATCGTCAATGCCAGCGCCATCATCAGGATACGTTTCATTTTTGGCCTCCGATTAACTGCTGACGCAGCTCAGGGTATTGCGTGCGAGGGTCGAGCCAGATGGCCAGGAAGCGGGTGCTGAACGCTTCTGACTGACGCGGTCCGAGTGGAATAAAGGCTTTTTGCGCCGCTGACGCGCGATACCAGAACTGCCCCTGCCCGTCGTCGAGCACAAACGCCAGCTGTGTGCCCGGCCGGACATCCGGCCACAGAGAGCGGAGCATCTGTAACCAGGCTTCGCTTCGGGGTTCCCGTTGCAGGATCCCCTGCGCCTGCCACTGGTCGCGGGTCGCCTCGACCAGCTCATCGCGATCGATATCGCGCGCATAGGTAATAATCAGCGCCTGATCCTGGTTCTCCCGACCGTAACGCCCGTCCGGCGTACGCAGCTGGGAGGTATAGACGGTGAACGGCCCCCAGGTGAGCGTGGCATCACCCACCTTCCGCCAGGCCAGCCAGTCGGCGGCCTGGGCAACAGGAACAACCAGCGTCAGACAAAGCAACAAAACCGCAGCTCTCATTTTTGTCTCCCCATCAGCAGGTGGAAAAACAGCATCAACACCAGCCAGCCCGGCGCCATCCAGCTGACGACGATAAAGGTCGGCTCCAGAAACGTGATGGCACCCAGCCGCTCGCCAATCAGGTACGCCACCGGCCCTCCCACTGCGGCCAGCAGGGTGAGCAGCCAGCCGGGCAACGTGGTGGTGCGCGTAAGCTGCGTCCAGACGGTGGCGAACATCAGCCATAATGCCACCATCCATAGCGGCATCAGGGCATCACCCGTGAAGGCGATCAGCCCCGTCAGCGCCCAGAGCGTATCCAGCAAACTGCCCGCCGCGGCCAGCCCAATGGCGTAAAAACGGTATACAGACGGCAAGAGCAGGCACGCCAGGATCGCCAGCCCGAGCCAGATAATCAGGCCCTGTTCGCGAAAGAGCACCACCAGCGCCCAGTAGAGATCGAACGCGACGGCCAGCAGGAAGACCTGAAGATATCGTCTCATACGCGCTCTGCGGTCAGCTGCACCACGCTGATGGTGCGGGCATTAAACCCGGCTTCACAGTAGCCAAAGTAATAAAGCCACATGCGGCGGAACCGCTCATCAAAGCCGAGCTTTTCAATCTCCTGCCAGGCGTGGACAAAGCGCTGCCGCCAGTGCGCCAGCGTGCGGGCGTAGTCCGGCCCCATGTCGAAGAGATTGCGCACCACGAAATCGGTGTGGCGCGTCATCAGCTCGTTCATGGCGGTGATGCTCGGCAGGAAGCCGCCGGGGAAAATGTAGCGCTGAATAAAATCGACGCTTTTGCTGTAGTCGCGATAGCGCTGGTCCTGAATGGTGATGGCCTGAATCGCCATTCGTCCACCCGGGCGCAGCCGCGCCTGACAGGTCCGGAAGAATGTGGGCAGATAGCGTTGCCCGACGGCTTCAATCATCTCTATTGAGACCAGCTTGTCGTACTGCCCGGTGAGGTCGCGATAGTCGCAGAGCAGCACCTCAACACGATCCTGCAACCCGGCGCGGGCGATCCGCTCGGTTGCCCAGACGTATTGCTCCTGCGACAGCGTGGTGGTAGTCACCCGACAGCCATAATGACGGGCCGCGTATTCCGCCATCGCCCCCCAGCCGGTGCCGATTTCCAGCAGGTGGTCGGCCTCGCTAAGCGCCAGCTGGTCGCACAGGCGCGCCATTTTGGCCTGCTGAGCCGTCGTGAGATCCTGCTCGTCTGCGGTAAAGAGCGCGCTGGAGTAAAGCAGTTCCCTGTCCAGAAAATGGGCATAGAAGGTGTTGCCCAGGTCGTAATGGGCGGCAATATTTTCACGCGCCTGCGCGCGGGAGTTACGCCGCGTCCAGTGGCGCAAACGCTCCAGCGGTCGGCCAAGCAGCCGGAACCCTTTCTCAAGACGGCCAAGCACCTCGCCGTTGAGGGCCAGGATTTGCAGAAGCGGCGTGAGCTGCGCGGTTTCCCATTCGCCGTCCATCCAGGCTTCAGCGGCGGCAAGGCTCCCGCCCGTTAAGACGCGCCAGTAGACGGCGGGCGTGAGGATCTGCACGTCGGCGTGCAGCGCGGAGGATGGCTCGCCAAAATGGAAGGTCTGCGCCCCTTCACGCAGGGTGAGCGAACCACCGCGGATGCCGCTTAACAGACGAAACAGCAGCCATCGCGCGAGGCGGACGTTGCGCGGGATATCGGGTTCTAACGCAAAGACGGGATCGGTCATGAGCGTTCACTCCTGCTGACGGGATGGTTATACAGCGGCACGCGCTTGAGCCACAGCCTCAGCGCCTGCCAGTAAATGGCGAAAACGGTTTTCAGGGTCATAAGCGGGATGCGCAGCAGCAGCGCGCTCAGTGCCGGACGGGTCAGCGGCTCCCGGCGCAGGGCGAGCGTGGCGTCGAACACCTTCGCTTCCTGATGATTTTCAATGTGCATATGCAGCGTGTTATCCGGATCGTTGAAGAGCCAGTGGTAGATCATGTTCATCGGGTTGAAGGGGGAAACGTGAAACGCTTTTTCCGTGGGCTGGGCATGTTGCCCGTCGACCGCGTAATAATGACGCTCGTTCCACGGCGTGTTGCGAACCTCCGCCAGTACCCAGCGCAGAGTCCCCTTCCCGTCGTAGCAGTAGTAAAAGTTGACCGGGTTAAAATGAAACCCGAAATACCGCAACTGCGTCAGAAGCATGACCCGCCCGTCCGGCCGTTCCCCGGTCAGGCTCTCCAGCCTGCTGAGCACGTTCTCTTTGAGCGGCGTGCCGAGCGGATAGTCCGCGTCATGGAACGCGGCGGCGGCAAAGCGATTGCGGCGCACGCCGACAGACGCCAGCAGCGGCAGCTCATCAAGATCCAGCCAGGCCATAAAGACGCTGTAGCGAAATTCATGGGTTTTCGGCTGAAGGCGGCGGTGGCGCAATACGCCGTGATAGAGGCAGCTGTTCATCTCAGTTCCCCTCTCCGGCCGCTATCGCGTTGACCACGTCCAGCGCGCTGCGCACGCCGTCTTCATGAAAACCGTTGTACCAGTAAGCCCCACAGTACCAGCTCCGCTGGTGACCGTTGATCTCGCCGCGCCGCGCCTGCGCCCGCCAGCTTTGCGGGTTAAACAGCGGATGCTCATAAACGAAGCGTTGCAGAACGAAGCGCTCATCCACCGCCGCGTCCGGGTTCAGGGTGACGCAGAACAGCGGGCTGCCCGCAGGCAGCCCCTGCAGAATGTTCATGTTGTAGGTCACACAGGCGCTGGCCTGCGCCTGCGCGCTCAGCCGGTAATTCCAGCTCGCCCAGGCGCGCGGCCGCACCGGCAGCCAGCGCGGGTCGCTGTGCAACACCACCTCGTTGCGCTGCCAGCCGATATCGCCCAGCACCTCGCGCTCTGCGGAGGTCGGGTCGTCAAGCATCGCCAGAGCACTGCCGGAGTGGCAGGCAAATATCACCTGGTCGAAGGTATGGCTGCCGTTTTCAAGCTGGAGCGAGACCCCGTCCTCGTGGCGGCTCACCCGCTGCACCGGTGAATTGAGATGCAGCGTCAGCCGATCGCCCAGTTTGTCCAGCATCGCGCGGATATACTCTCGCGAGCCGCCCGGCACCACGTACCACTGCGGGCGATGGGTGATATCCAGCAGACCGTGGTTTTGGAAGAAACGTAAAAAAAGCGGCAGCGGGAAACGCTTCATCTCCTGCAGCGAGGATGACCAGATGGCGGCCCCCATCGGCAGAATATAGTGGCGCGCAAAAAAGGGCGTAAAGCCGTGCTGGTCCAGAAACGTCTGCAGCGTGGCGTTCGGGTCCACTTCCCCGTCCAGAGCCTGTTTTGCCAGACGATTGAAGCGGACGATTTCACCGAGCAGCCGCCAGAATGTCGGATTGACGAGATTTCGGCGCTGGGCAAACAGCGACGTCAGGGTGTGGCCGTTGTATTCCAGACCCGTCTCGGGATTGTGTACTGAAAAGCTCATCTGGGTTTTTTGCCCGCTGATACCCAGCTCGCTGAGCAGGCCCATAAAGCGCGGATAGGTGCGGTCGTTGTAGACGATAAACCCGGTATCGATCGCGTAAGTGCCCTGTGGCGTCGTCACGTCAACCGTTGCGGTATGGCCGCCCGGTGTGGATCCCGCTTCAAACAGGGTCACCTGATGGTGCCCGGCCAGTCGCCAGGCGCACGTCAGCCCGGCAATGCCGCTGCCGATAATTGCAATGTTCATGAACGCACCATCCTGCGCAGCAGCGTGCGCTGAAGAAAAGCAGGCAGCCCTGAGAGCAGCCGCAAAATGAAGCCAAATCCGGCAGGAAACGCGATGTGCATTTTCCCGGCCGCCAGCCCGATACGGATCGCCTTCACCGCCTCATCGACGGTCACCCGACCCGGCATGGCAAAATCGTTTTTTCGCGTCAGGGGCGTATCGACGAAGCCCGGAGAGACAACCGTGACGGCAATCCCTTTTGGCTCCCAGTCCAGGCGCAGGCTTTCGGCAAACCAGCTCAGCGCCGCTTTGGACGCACCGTAGGCCTCTGCGCGGGGGAAAGGCAGCCAGTGGGCCATCGAGCTCACCAGCACCACGCGGTTGCCTCGAACCAGCTGCGGCTGCAGCGCCTCAAGACAGTTGACCGGCCCGAGGAAATTGGTGTTCATGACCCGCTCCACCAGCGCTGCATCCACCACGCCACCGTCGAGGTATTCGCAGGTACCGGCGCAGAGAATAATCAAATCGGCGTAGCTGCCGGTCAGCGCCTGTCGGCAGGCCTCCCGGTCCGTCATATCGAACAGGCGAACGGTGAGATTGGGGCAGGTCTGATGCAGCGCTTCCAGACGCGCCGGATCGCGCCCGCAGGCAATCACATGATAGCCGTCAGCGGAGAAGGATTTCGCCAGCCCGGCGCCAATGCCCGAACTTGCACCGGTAATCAGTACCGTCTTCATGATTTGACCCTCCGCTTCACGCCGCGTACCGCCCAGCCCAGCAGAGGAAGATGTTCGTAGATCATCTCTCCCGCATCGTAGTAGTCGCGCTGGTGGGTGATGAGATCGTTTTCCGTCTCCACCACCGAGCACCCCGGCAGATCGAGCGGTTCGCCTCCGGCAATGCGCGGATGCGACCAGTGCATCACCCAGGTGACAACAAACCGGTTCCCGCTGCAGAGCGGCGGGTCGATAGAAAAACGGCAGTTCTCGACGTTGGCCAGCAGATGGGTGAAATAGCGCTGAAGCGCAAAGATACCGTCGTGCTCGCCGAACGGATCGACAAGCGTGGCATTTGAATGGTAAAGCCCGACCAGCGCGGACGGCGGCTGGCTATCCAGTGCGGCGTAGTACTCAACAAACCGACTCACGACAGAGGGCAAAGTGCTCATGGGTCACATCCTGGCTGTAAACAACGTGGCGTAATCGCATACTTAAAACTTACACAATTAACGTTATTTGTCCAAGTTTGTGCAAATTTATTTTTTATTAACCATAAATATCAACAACTTGATAACTCAATCATTTGACGGTTTTGTAGGCCGGGTAAGGCGTAGCCGCCACCCGGCTTTCACTTTCAGGTTATCCTTAAGGCAAATTCAGCGGTCATCTTCCAGGCTTATCCTTTTTATTCATAAGGATGCCTGACATGAAACGTTTCTTTCTCTCCCTCTTCTCAAGCCCGGAATCCTTACTGCAGGTGATGAGTCAGCAGGAAATTATTGAAGCCGTGGAAGATGGCGACCGCATCATTATCGACCAGGACGGGAACGCCTCGGTGAACTACAAGAGCAACGAGGTGCGGCAGGACTTTCTGCGTCACGTTAACGCGCTGAAGAGGGCCTGATATGGGAACGGCGATATTTATGGTGCTGATGGTCTGCGGGTACTGGTACACCAGCCGCGACCTGTCGACCCGCTTTAAAATCAAGCGTTCCTTTGGCTGGGACGTCTATTTTCTCGTTGCGCTTTACGGCTGTATTTTCGTTCTGCAGGGGGTGATTGCTACGGGGCTGCTCTGGCTGCTGCTGCTCACCCTTTCTGCCGCCAACAACGCTTTCCACTTTGCCTCACCGAAATACACCGACTGGCAAATCGACTTTATGAACTGGAGTTTTTTAGGCATTCAGGCACCGGTGGTGGTGATGCTGGCGTTTGCCATTCTGTTTTGCCTCTACCGCTCTAACTGGGCAGGCAGCGCCAGGCTGGACGGCGAGAGTCGGAAAAAGCTCTACAAACGGCTTGCCCAGGCGAGCGGGATTGAACAACTGCTCTATCAGTGTATGGAGCAAGGCGAACTGGCGCAGGTCACGCTCCGCTCGAAGCGGATTTACGTGGGTATGATCCACACCGCGACGCTGGAATATGAAAAAACGGCCAATATCGTGCTGATCCCGATGTTGAGCGGGTACCGGGATGCGAAGACGATGAACCTGCGCATCGAGAATAATTACAGCCGGTGGTATGCGGAGCATGACATTACGCTCGACTCGGAACCCCGCAGCGCCATGTCATTCCGCAAGGTGATTTTACTCAACCAGATTGAGAGCATCTCGCTGTTCGATCCCGCCAGCGCCAGCGCGCTGTCGCTGGCACAGCGGGACGAGAGCCCTGGCCCTAAAGAGACATCCCCATAATTCTGAGTATGCTCTGCTGTGAGGCTGTTTCAAAAAGGACGTTCTTAATGCAGAGCATGCCCTGCTTCTGGTAGAACCGGTACGCTCCTGCGTTCTGCTCAAGCACTTCCAGCCAGAGAGAGTCCTTTCCCCTGTTCCGGGCCATGTCGATGATTTTATTGAACATGTTCTGACCATAGTGCTTGCCGGTCTCGGCAGGATCGAGGTAGAGCTTGTTGAGGAGAACGCCCCTCTTGTCCGTTTCCGGAAGCATGGCGTCCCAGGTCACTTTCATAAATCCCACTGGCCGATCGGTTTCTGCCACAAACCAGGAAACATGGCTCTCGGACAGGCTCTGCTCAATGACGGAAGGGGCATACTCGGCGTCCAAAAAATCCTTCATCTCTGCATCTGATACCCACAAATGCTGAAAATGCGCGGGATAGATACGATATCCCAACTCGCTTAATAGCGTTGAATCGGCCCCGGTGGCCTGTCGAATTCGAAGCGTCATGGAAGGTATCCCGCGTAATCACCCGCGTTGGGCATGTTGATAGAGGTCCCAGCGGTTGCCGTACATATCTTCAAACACCACCACCGTACCGTACTCTTCCTCACGTGGTTCTTCGCAGAAATGAACGCCTTTTGCCTTCATGGCATGGTAATCGCGCCAAAAATCATCCGTCTGAAGGAACAGGAAAACTCTGCCGCCGCATTGATTACCGATAAAACCTTCCTGCCTCTCGTTAGACGCACGAGCCAGCAAAATGTTGCAGTCGCTTTCCGGGTTGGGTGAGACGACCACCCAGCGTTTACCCGGTTGCGGCGTATCCTCTACCAGGGTAAACCCCAGCTTGTCTGTGTAGTACTCAATGGCGCGATCGTAGTCATCAACCACAATAGCCACGCAGCCGAGGCATCGTTTCTGTGTTCTCATTTTTTCGGTTCCTTTGCCCTAATTAACTCATTATGAACGCTTTTCCACTGAATATGCACACATAAAAACAGCGATCGCATGCGCGACCCGACGAGCAATTTCTTCATCAGATAAGCTCTTTCTGGCGTCAGGCTGTATCTCAAGGCTTGTCATCTCTTCCGTCGTGACATCAAGGCCTTTCTCAAGAAACAGGCTGCATCAATTGCCATCGGGTAACCCTGCCAGCGCCCTCTTCAACGACGTGATGACCTCATCCGTCTCCATGCCCATCTGCGCATGAATAATGGCGCCGTCGATGAGCAGCATAATTTCATTGACGACGCGCTCATCCGCAATCTTTGTCAGCAACGCAATAATATTCTTTGTTTCGATTTTATGATCGCGGCATA
This sequence comes from Enterobacter cloacae complex sp. BZL2005, assembly GCF_049238885.1. Taxonomy (NCBI): domain Bacteria; kingdom Pseudomonadati; phylum Pseudomonadota; class Gammaproteobacteria; order Enterobacterales; family Enterobacteriaceae; genus Enterobacter; species Enterobacter cloacae complex sp. BZL2005. The sequence goes on from NZ_JBMKGI010000003.1 coordinate 360,972, forward strand.
TCGCTTTTATTTCGCTTTCAATATCTTCGGATTTGGCTTCGGCGCTGGCATTAATAAACGCACAGCCGTGGAAATCAGGCGAAATAAACCATTCACAAAGGGTAGCCGATAGAGCGTCCGCAGGCGTCTGGCCTTCAACGAGATGTCGACGAAGCGTGGCCTCAAACCAGTTAATCCATATTTCATGTCGATAGTGTAAATAGGCGAGAATAAGCAAGCTCTTACTCGGATAATGGCGATAAAACGTTACCTTCGTCACTTTCGCCTCTTTAATCAGCGTATCCACCCCCGTCGCTCTGAAGCCTGTGGAATAAAACAGATCGTGGGCCGTCAGTAATATTTTATCCCTGACGCTTATTTTTTTATCGTTGTTTTCGGATTCTGCTTTCATTTGTCGATGGCCTCAAAACGGATGTTGACAGCGTTATTTTTCAGGCATAGATTAGCGCAAGTAGACAGACCTGTCTACATAATCACATAACGAGGTAATCGCCATGAACACACGTCCTCCCTTACCGCCCTTCACACGTGAAAGCGCTATTGAAAAAGTCAGGCTGGCAGAAGATGGCTGGAACAGCCGCGATCCGGCGAAAGTTGCGCTGGCCTATACGCTGGATACCCAATGGCGCAACCGTGCAGAATTCGCCACCAACAGGGAGGAAGCGCAGGCGTTCCTGGCGCGGAAATGGAAAAAAGAGCTGGATTATCGTCTGATTAAAGAGCTGTGGGCCTTTACGGATAACCGCATCGCGGTCCGCTATGCCTATGAATGGCATGATGATTCAGGAAACTGGTTCCGCTCGTACGGCAACGAAAACTGGGAGTTCGCACCGGACGGCTTGATGAAGCGCCGCTTTGCCTGCGTTAACGATATGCCGATAAAAGAATCCGAGCGACTGTTCCACTGGCCGCTGGGCAGACGCCCGGACGATCACACCTCGCTGAGCGATCTGGGGTTATAGGCTCAACGCATCACTCCGGCTTCCCGGAGTGATGTGATTTACAGCGCGCCCAGCTGTTTCATCAGCGTCAGGTTGTCCTCAATATGCCAGTTCGCTGCAATTTTACCGTCACGGATTGCATAGATATCCGTGGCAATAAAATCTATTTTCTGCCCCTTTCCTTTCAGCCTGCCAAATGTCCCGGTGAATGTGCCGTAAAAATGTAAATGTGAGACCACGCGGTCGCCTGAAATAATCATCTGCTCAACGTCGCAGCGCAAATCGGGCACGGCCGTGCGAAACGCCCGCGAGGCTAAAATAGCGCCTTCTGGCCCCTGCTTACGGCCTTCCGGCGGTGTTTTATCAACAAAGTTTGCCGCCAGGGCATCACGCGCCAGAGTTTCATTACCGGTGTTCCAGAACGTGGCATATTCTCTGGCAACGGCTTCATTCGTCTTTAATTGCACCAGGGGCAGGCTCTTGTCCACAATCAGCTGTTTCGGCTGTACCCTTTCCCCCTGCGCGGAAATAGCATTGCCCGACAGACCAGCAAAAATAAGCGCCGCGATAGCGGGACGAAAGCACGTTGTATATTTCATGATGTCTCTCTACAGAGTGTTACGTTACCCGCAGACGATGCCCTGCGGATCACATTAATGAGGGGTCAGTTAATTAACGCCCCGCCCTCAATATCAATGACCGACCCGGTGACAAAGGGGTTGTCCATGGCGAAAAGATACCCTTGTGCGATGTCCTGCGCCCTACCCCAGGCTTTGGCTGGCAGGGTTTCCGCCGCGCCTGCGAGCATTTTTTCCCGCGCGGCGGCGTCCATCCCCGCATACGCTTCCGTGTCGGTCAGCCCCGGACTCACGACGTTGACGCGCAGCGGGGAAAGCTCTTTCGCCAGCACCTTTGTCGCGGCCTCAATGGCGGCATTCATCGTTGTTTTTACGATGGCGCCCGCCACGGTGCGGCGCGCCACAAACCCGCTGGTGAAGGTCAGCGTCCCGCGGGGAGCGATGTTCCCGCTGAGATAGCGGGCGACATTCAGGCTTCCCCAGAATTTTGTATCAAAGGCCTGTCTTGCCGCACGGAGATCCAGTCCGGAAAGCAGCCCGCCCGGCGCCTGTGAACCCGCCGTGACGACAATATTATTGACCTCGCCCAGCGTTTCACTGAGCGCAACAAGCTCTTCCTCACGGCTGATATCGAGCACGAGAGTGCTAACAGACGCGGCATGAGCGCCCAGTCGTTGCCGTGCCGCGTCCAGTTTCGCGCTATCGCGTCCCGCAAGCATAATCTCCTCGCCGCGCCTGGCAAGCAGGGTGCCCACGGCGAAACCGATGCCGGAAGCGCCGCCGATAATTAAGGTTTTACGGGTCATAATATTTCCTCCTGCTGGGTGTACGTTGAGTAATCGGTATAGCCCGTGGCGGTGCCGCCAAACAGCGTGGCGGGGTCGCGCACCTGGGCCAGCGGCAAGCGGTGCGCCAGCCGGTGAGGCAAATCCGGGTTGGCAATAAACGGTCGTCCGAAGGCAATCAAATCGGCATAGCCCGCCGCCAGAATTTCTTTGGCTTTGGCAAGGTCATAGTTGCCCGCGACGATCAGGGTGCCGCTGAAGGTCTCGCGAAGCGATTGACGGAAATGCGCAGGAATCTGCGGCGCGTCGTCCCAGTCGGCTTCCGCCAGGTGGATAAACGCAATCCCCTTTTGTTCGCACCAGGCCGCAAGCGCGAGTATGGCTTCAGAGACCTGCGGGTCGTTCATCCCGCGCTGGGTAATAAACGGCGAAAGACGAATGCCCGTACGTTCGTGACCAATCGCCTCGGCAATCGCGCTTAACACGTCCTGGGCGAAGCGGATCCGGTTAGCCACCGTACCGCCGTACTCGTCCGTGCGTTTGTTGGAGGTTTGGCGCAGGAACTGGTCGATCAGATAGCCGTTTCCGCCGTGGACCTCCACGCCATCAAACCCGGCCTGAACGGCATTCAAAGCGGCCTGGCGATAGTCCGCGACGATGTTCTGAATGTCCTTGCGTGAGAGCGTTCTCGGCTGCGGGCAGTCAACCATCTGGCCTTCCCCACGCTCATTCACCACCCACACCTGCGCGTCCGGAGCCAGCGCTGACGGGGCGACGGGCTGACCGTCCTGGTGAAAACTGGCGTGCGACATTCGCCCAACGTGCCAGAGCTGAGAAAAAATGACCCCGCCCGCCTGATGCACGGCGCCTGTGGTGAGCTGCCATCCTGAAACCTGCTCCGGCGAATGGATGCCGGGCGTCCAGGAGTATCCCTGACCCTGAGGCGAGATTTGCGTGGCTTCGGTGATGATTAACCACGCGCTGGCCCGCTGCCGGTAATACTCGGCCATCAGCGCGGAGGGAATGTTGCCCGGCTGAAGGGAGCGCGCGCGGGTCATCGGTGCCATGACGATACGATTTTTCAGCTCTAACTGACCCAGCCTGTAACGTTCAAAGAGTGAGGTAGGTTTCATGTTTTCATCCCTTATGGTTTGGATGAAATCACTTTACAGTCGGCATCTGATTTTGATAATTACGCTAAAAATAGATGCACTTTTCGGAAAAAATGAATAATGGGTAAACTCGAAGACATGGCCTTACTGGTGGCAGTTGCCGAGGCCGGGAGTCTTTCCGCCGCCGGACGTCGCCTGTCGCTTTCTCCTGCCACGATGACCGCCAGGCTGAAGGCGATTGAGGAGCGTTACCAGGCGCGCCTGTTTCATCGCTCAACGCGATCCCTCACACTGACCCGCGCAGGCGAAGAGTTTTATCACGCCGCGCTGCGCGTGCTGGAAGAGGTGCAGCACGCCGAGTCGCTGCTGACGCAAAAAGAGGGCGTGCTCAGCGGCAATATTCGCCTTTCCGCGCCCTCGGACTTTGGCAGACAGTATCTCAGCCCCGCCGTCATTGAATTTTCGCGTCACCATCCTGCCGTCAAATTTTACATCTCGCTAAAAGAACACGTTGAGGATCTGGTCGCTAACCGGCTGGATATGAGCGTGCGCTTCGGCAATTTGCCGGACAGCAGCCTTGTCGTCAGAAACATCCGCCCGAACCGTCGGGTGCTGGTTGCCTCCGGGGCGTATCTTAACGACCACGGTATCCCCGGCACGTTTGCCGATCTAGCCCGGCACCGGTGCCTGGCGCTGGAGTCTCAGGGCGTGGTGATGAACGAATGGCGCTTTGAACATGAGGGAGAGGAAAGCGTTGTTCGCGTCGAGCCCGCCATGGTGTGCGACGACGGGGCATTGCTTCGTCAGTGGGCCCTGGGCGGAGCGGGCATCGCCGGGAAATCGTGGTGGGACGTCAAAGACGACGTTGACGCCGGAAGACTCACGGTGCTGTTTGCCGACAGCTTCACCGGCTTTAGCCGCTACGATCGCAAAGATGTCGGGCTGCAGCTTGTTTACCCGCAGCGCAAGCTGCAGCCGCTTCAGGTTACGGCGTTTAGCCAGTTTTTTCTCGACTGGCTTAAAAAACATTAACGTAAAAAACAGTGATACACTTACTCCACCTGGCCGATTGTCCCGTCTTCACGACGTAAGACAGCACAACAGTAACCAAAGTACAAAATGGTCACTCGTTGCCAACCCTGGCTCGTCACGCTAAGCTTACATAATGACTAAAACTATGAACGCCCCATCAATACGTGGTCCACTTGACCATTCTGTCAGAGAGCAAATCGTCGAAGCGGCCTTTGAGCACTTCGGTCATTACGGCTATGAAAAAACCACCGTCGCCGAGCTGGCGAAATCTATCGGTTTTTCAAAATCCTACATTTATAAGTTCTTCGATTCCAAGCAGGCTATCGGCGAAGTGATCTGCGCTAACCGCCTGGAGCTGATCATGGCGGCCGTGCTTTCCGCCATTGAGGATGCGCCGTCAGCCAGCGAAAAACTCCGCCGTCTTTTTAAGTCGCTCACCGAGGCCGGCAGCGAGCTGTTTTTCCACGATCGCAAGCTCTACGACATCGCCGCCGTCGCGTCACGGGAGAAGTGGCCTTCGACGGAAAGGTATACCGAAAGCCTCCTGAAGCTGATTGAGAGCATCATTATCGAAGGCAGACAGGCTGGAGAGTTCGAAAGGAAGACGCCGCTGGACGAGGTCACCTGTGCCGTTTACATGGTGATGTGCCCTTACATTAACCCCGTTCAGCTGCAGTACAACCTTGAAACTGCCCCAACGGCGGCGGTACTTCTCTCCTCACTGATTTTAAGAAGCCTGGCCCCCTGATTAGTGACCATTGACTTTATTGGTCACTAATCACAGAATGCGGAAACTGTCCTGTTACTTCAAAAGGGTTTCCCATGCTCAGGCTCACTTCAGCCCGCCTTGCCATATGTCTTCTGCCGTTTGCCCTCGCGGCATGCGGCGATATTTCCGCGAGTGACGATCCGCGCACCAGGCCACCGCTTGTCAGATCCGCCTCCGTCGAGAGGGCGAATCCAGCCGCTCGCACCTTTACGGGCGTGGTGGTGGCAAGAACGCAAAGCGACCTGGGCTTCAGGGTTCAGGGTAAAATCCTCGAACGCCTGGTGGATACCGGGCAGACCGTCAAACAGGGCCAGCCCTTACTGCGTCTGGATCCGGTTGACCTGAAATTACAGGCTCAGGCGCAGCAGCGCGCGGTGGATGCTGCCCAGGCGCGGGCGAGAAAAGCCACCAGCGATGAGGCGCGTTATCGCGGTCTGGTGGCGTCCGGCGCGGTGTCCGCCGCGGAGTACGATCAGATTAAAGCGGCGGCCGATACGGCCAGGGCGGATCTCAGCGCCGCCCGGGCGCAGGCCAACGTGGCGCAAAACGCCACGGGCTATGCCGTCCTGCTGGCGGATTCAGACGGCGTGGTGATGGAGACGCTTGCCGAACCCGGTCAGGTGGTCAGCGCCGGACAGGTGGCGCTCCGCCTTGCCAGAGCGGGACAGCGCGAAGCGCTCGTGCAGCTTCCGGAGACGCTGCGCCCTGCCGTCGGCAGCGAAGCACGGGCCACGCTTTATGGCCGTGAACAGCACCCGGTCACCGCCACGTTGCGCCTGCTGTCTGATTCCGCGGATGCCGCAACCCGGACGTATGAAGCACGCTACGTGCTGGTAGGCCAGCTGGCGAACGCGCCGCTGGGGGCAACCGTCACGCTCAGCCTTGAAGACCCGAAAGCGGAAGGTCAGGCCATGCAGGTCCCGCTGGCCTCACTCTACGATGCGGGTAAAGGGCCCGGCGTCTGGCGCATTTCCGCCCAGCCGGCAAAGGTCACATGGACGCCGGTTAAGGTGCTGAGCGTGGGCGAAGATGCGGTCCAGGTCACGGGCGGCGTGAAGCCCGGTGAGAAGATTGTTGCGTTAGGCGCCCATCTTCTGCACGAAGGTGACGTTGTCAGGCTGGCAGAACAGCGCCATGCCGCTCCGGCGGAGAACGCGCCATGAGCCAAAGCCGCTTCAACCTGTCAGCGCTGGCCGTCCGCGAGCGTTCCGTCACGCTGTTTCTGATCGTTCTGGTGACGATTGCCGGTATTTACGCCTTTTTTGGGCTCGGGCGCGCGGAAGATCCGCCCTTCACCGTGAAGCAGATGACGGCGATTGCCGTCTGGCCGGGTGCGACCGCGCAGGAGATCCAGGATCAGGTCGCGGAGCCGCTGGAAAAGCGCCTGCAGGAACTCAAATGGTATGACCGTACCGAAACCTATACCCGTCCCGGCATGGCATTTATCACGCTATCGTTGCAGGACAAGACCCCGCCAGCCGAAGTGCAGGAGGAGTTCTATCAGGCGCGTAAAAAGCTTGGGGATGAATCCCAGCGTCTCCCGGCGGGCGTCATTGGCCCGATGATCAATGATGAATTCTCGGATGTCACCTTTGCCCTCTTTGCCCTGAAAGCAAAAGGCGAACCGCAGCGGCAGCTGGTACGCGATGCCGAAGGCCTGCGCCAGCAGCTTCTGCACGTTCCCGGGGTGAAAAAAGTGAACATTATCGGCGAACAGGCCGAGCGGATTTATATCGCCTTTTCCCATGACCGTCTGGCGACGATGGGCCTCTCACCGCAGGATATTTTCAATGCCCTCAATAGTCAGAACGCCCTGGCCGCGGCGGGTGCCATTGAGACCCGGGGCGCGCAGATTTTTATCCGCCTGGACGGCGCGTTCGATGAACTGCAGAAAATCCGCGATACGCCTTTAGTCGCCCAGGGCAAAACGCTCACGCTGTCGGACGTGGCAACGGTTGAACGAGGCTATGAAGATCCCCCGACGATGCTGATACGCAATCAGCATGAACCCGCCCTGCTGCTGGGCGTTGTCATGCGTGAGGGCTGGAACGGCCTGGCGCTGGGTAAAGCGCTGGATGCGGAGACGGCGAAAATCAACGATAGCCTGCCGCTTGGCATGACCCTGACCAAAGTCACCGACCAGTCCGTGAATATCCGCTCCTCGGTCGATGAGTTTATGATCAAATTCTTCGTCGCCCTGCTTGTGGTCATGGTGGTCTGTTTTGTCAGCATGGGCTGGCGCGTGGGGGTGGTGGTTGCGGCGGCGGTGCCGCTGACCCTGGCGGTCGTCTTCGTGGTGATGGAGGCCGCGGGAATAAACTTTGACCGCGTCACGCTGGGCTCCCTGATCCTCGCCCTCGGCCTGCTGGTTGACGATGCCATTATCGCCATCGAAATGATGGTGGTGAAGATGGAGGAAGGTTACGACAGAATCAAAGCCTCGGCCTACGCCTGGAGCCACACCGCCGCGCCGATGCTGGCCGGTACCCTGGTGACGGCGATTGGCTTTATGCCGAATGGGTTTGCCCAGTCGACCGCCGGGGAATACACCAGCAATATGTTCTGGATTGTCGGCCTCGCCCTGATTGCCTCATGGTTTGTGGCGGTGGTGTTCACGCCATATCTGGGGGTGAAGATCCTGCCGGCGATCCCCAAAGTGGAAGGGGGCCATGCCGCCATCTATAACACGCCTCGCTATAACCGCTTTCGCCAGCTGCTTGGCCGCGTTATCGCCAGAAAGTGGCGCGTGGCCGGGTCCGTGGTCGCCATTTTCATTCTGGCCGTGCTCGGCATGGGGCTGGTAAAAAAACAGTTCTTCCCGACCTCCGATCGCCCGGAAGTGCTGGTTGAAGTGCAGATGCCCTATGGCACCTCGATTGCACAAACCAGCGCCGCTACCGCAAAAATAGAAGCGTGGCTGGGCAAGCAGCCGGAAGCCAAAATCGTCACGGCCTATATTGGTCAGGGCTCGCCCCGTTTCTATCTGGCAATGGCCCCCGAGCTGCCCGATCCCTCTTTTGCGAAAATCGTGATCCTGACGGACAGCGAGACGTCACGCGAGGCGCTCAAGTTCAGGCTCAGGGAGGCCGTCGCCAGCGGCCTTGCGCCCGAAGCCCGCGTGCGGGTGACGCAGCTGGTGTTTGGCCCCTACTCGCCTTTCCCGGTTGCCTGGCGCGTGTCGGGGCCGGACGTCAAACAGGTGCAGGACATCGCCGAACGGGTGAAAGCCGTGCTTCAGGCAAGCCCGATGATGCGAACCGTTAACACCGACTGGGGCTCGCGCGTTCCGGTGCTCCATTTCACTCTCGATCAGAACCGCCTGCAGGCGACCGGCTTAACCTCCAGCGCCGTTGCCGGGCAGCTTCAGTTCCTGCTCTCCGGCGTGCCTGTCACCTCCGTGCGGGAAGATATTCGATCGGTAGACGTCGTTGCACGCGCGGCGGGAGATATCCGCCTTGACCCGGCAAAAATCGAAGGCTTTACCCTGGTCGGCAATGCGGGACAGCGCGTGCCGCTGTCTCAAATTGGCAAGATAGAGGTCGGCATGGAAGACCCGATCCTGCGCCGCCGCGATCGCACCCCCACGATTACCGTACGGGGCGATATCGCCGACAATCTTCAGCCGCCGGACGTGTCGGTCGCCATCATGAAAGAGCTCCAGCCGATCGTTGATTCGCTGCCGGCCGGCTACCGCATTGACATGGCGGGGTCGATTGAGGAGTCGGGCAAAGCCACGCAGGCCATGTTACCGCTGTTCCCGATCATGATTGCCCTGACGCTGCTGATCATCATTTTGCAGGTGCGCTCACTCTCCGCGATGGTCATGGTGTTCTTAACCGCGCCGCTGGGGCTGATTGGCGTCGTGCCGACCCTGCTGATATTTAATCAGCCGTTTGGCATCAACGCGCTGGTCGGCCTGATCGCCCTTTCTGGCATTCTGATGCGCAATACGCTGATCCTGATCGGTCAAATCGATCATAACCAGAAGGACGGCCTCGATCCGTTCCAGGCGGTGGTCGAGGCGACGGTCCAGCGAGCGCGGCCGGTCTTACTCACCGCCATGGCGGCCGTGCTGGCGTTCATTCCCCTGACGCATTCGGTGTTCTGGGGCACGCTGGCCTGGACGCTGATCGGCGGAACGCTGGGCGGGACGATCATTACGCTCGTCTTCCTGCCCGCGATGTATGCGATCTGGTTCCGGATCCGCCCGGTTGAACAACGCGTGCAGCCTGCCACGGAAAACGTGTAAACTACCATCAGTAGATAACTGACCTGAGGCAAGCATGGTTGTTAAGCGCTTAAGAAAAGAGGACCGCCGCGTGCAGCTGCTGGAGGTTGCGCGAGGGATCGTGCGTCAGCAAGGCACGGAGGCGTTGACCCTTGGCTATCTGGCAGAACGGGCTAACGTGACCAAGCCCATCCCCTACGACCACTTTGGCGATCGTGAAGGGCTATTGATGGCGCTGTACCAGGACTATAGCGATCGGCAGCTGGCAAAATTCCGCGAGACGCTGGCGGTGGACAGCAAAACGCTGGAGAAGACGATCCGCTTTTTCAGCGCGGCCTATATCGACTGTGCGATTGCCGCCGGACCTGAAACCGGGCCAATCGCCGCGGCGCTGTCCGGTTCTCGCGCGCTGCAGACGTTTCGGGAAGCGTGCGTGGCCGAATGTGCCGACTGCCTGCGCACCGCGCTTTCGCCTTTTATCGTCTTAAAAGGCGTTCAGGGAGAAGCGGTACTGACGGCCATCATTGGCGCGGCGGAGGCGCTCAGCACCGCGGCGGGCAACGGCGTGCTCGCCCGAAATGTGGCAGAAGATATGCTCTGCGGCGCCATGACCGGGGTGCTGGAGACCTACGCGAATAGCACAAAATGATCGCCGGGGGCGGATTGACACCTAAGTTACCAATAGTAATATAGGCGTCACTTCTCCCCCATCTGGAGGTCGCTATGTCTGCAACACATGCCATTAAAAACGCGCTGATCGTGACGGCACACCCGATCGACAATTCGTTATCCCATACGCTTGCAGCTCGTATTGCCGGGAAATTACGCGAGGAAGGTACGCAGGTTGAGATCGCCGATCTGCATGCTGAAGGGTTTAATCCGTCGATGACCCGCGCCGATCTCGATTTGTATCACGGCGATCCGAGCGCCCTCCCCGACGATATTCTGCGCGAGCAGCAGCGCGTCGAGCGCGCGGATATGCTGGTATTCGTCTTCCCGGTGTACTGGTGGTCGGTTCCCGCGCTGTTGAAAGGCTGGTTCGATCGCGTGTTAACCCTGAACTGGGCGTATAAGGTGGCCGACGACGGCCGGATTGTGGGCAACTTACGGGATGTTCCCGTCCGCCTGATTGCCACTGGCGGGAGCGATCTCACCGGATTTGATAAACACGGCTACTCGACGGCGATTCAGACACAGATAATCGAAGGGGTATTTGGCTTCTGCGGGTTGAAGAACGTTAAGCTCGATATCCTTTACCAGGCAGACACGGCGACGCCCGAGCAGGTTGAGGATTTTCTGAAGGGGCTCGAGAATCTTGGATAATCAGGGTCTTCTACCCCAAAAAAATGTGCAACGCTTACGGCACACCTACTTAAGTTGGTGTGTTGAAGCGCATATTTCACCTGCGCTATAACTGAATGTACTTTTTCGCCAATCGCGAAATTAATAACAAAGGTCACTACATGGTTAAGTCAGTTCAGCCAACAACCACCCTCACCACCACCGGACCCTTCGGCGGCGTGAGTGTATCTGTAGCAAACGACTGACAAACAGAACCTCAATCCCCGCCGGCATGGACGGGGAAATCTCTCTCCGTTCACCACCCTCTGAATGGAGAAAGAAAATGGTTTCATCTGACAATGCTCTCTTGATTATCGACATGCAGCAGGGCCTCTTTCGGGGCCCTGTTTCCCCTCGCTCCGCCGATGCCGTTCTGGCCAATATCCGCTTGTTAATCGCCAACGCCCGAGACGCGCAGGTGCCCGTCTTTTTTGCCCGCCATATTGGGCCGGACGACTCCCCCTTCTCAGAAAAGGGGCCGTTAACACAGCTGATACCTGAACTGGACGTGAAGGAGCAGGACGTTGTTTTCACCAAGCGCTATCCCAGCTGTTTTCGGGATACCAAATTGCTGCGTGAACTTAATCAGAGAGGCATCAAACAGCTGGTCATTGCCGGGATGAAAACAGAGTTTTGCGTCGATACGACCTGCCGGGCCGCACCGGAGCTGTGTTTCAGGACGGTATTAATTTCAGATGCGCATACCACAATGGATAATGACTGTTTATCCGCCAGCGACATTATTGCCCATCACAACAGCACGCTGGCAGGCCCGTTTGTGACGCTGTCGACTGCTCGTGACTGGCTTTTTAGTACGGTGAGTGGACTCAGTTGAGCGCTTATCTCTTTACCCGGCTCGCCTTTCCGCGCGCCGGGCACATAAGAGAATAATTACAGGGTAAAACCACCGTCACCCACCTGTGCCTGAGCGTACCATTGCATCAGCTTCTCGGTGCCGGGCTCGTTTTCTGCCGGTGACCATGGGGCGGTATCATGCTCGGGCACGGGCTGATACGCCCCGTGTTTAACCTCAAAAATGACGCCGCCTCTATCCAGCGACAGCACGGCATGCCAGGTTCCGGCATCCATCTCGAGGACTTTACACTCTTCGCCTAACACCACGCGCCGGGTCACGTTGCCGCTGTCGTCAAAATTCAGCACCAGAAAGCGGCCGCTCAGCGCCGTCAGCAGTTCAAACGTGTGCGGATGGCGGTGGGGGCGGACATAGGTACCGGGTTCCATTGCAATGGCCAGGCGCTGCACCGGGTCGCTCAGGTCAGGGTGTAAATTACGGTGCGCGCGTAAGCGAGGAGAATGTGCGGCCTGCTCGCTTTGCTGCTGCAGGTCACTGAAAGTAATCTGTTTCATATACACCTTTAGGTATGTGGGCTGTCTGCGGCAACCCGGTTGCCGCAGGACGTTATACCATCCTGAACGGTCGAGGCGCGATGGGATTTGTGAAACAAATCACTGCCGGGCGAGTGGTCAATCCCCCGGCAGGAAGCTCATCAGTAGAACTGACATGAAAACCGCCATTCCCCTTCTGATGACCGGTGAAAGTAACCGATACCGTTATCCGCCCACATCCAGTTTACTTTTTCTTCTGACCCAACCTGAAAAACAAACTCTTCGATTCCCACACCGTGTTGTATCTCAGTCGGAAATCCCCCTACCTTGGTTCCCCTGTAGCGATTGAAATCTTCAAAAAAACTATCACTGGCCTGCTCATCATCATTTACGCAAGAGAGATCAATAATATCCCAGGCATCTTCCCATCCTGGAGCATCGTCAATGACACTCAGCCATTGAACTGGAAACGGCCGATACGGCGTGTCCAATTCAGGCAATGGCTGAAGCCCTTCGAGGCTGGCATACTCGCGAATTAACCATCCTTCACCGTGCGGTTCGTCAAAGGGATGTTGTTCCACATTGTGAAACAACACCAGAAGGGCTATGCCCTTCAACTGGTCAGGAATAACAGGAAGCTCGTCGACCCTGATCTGAAGAAGTGGAAACATGGGTTTGCCCTTCCAGGTGGGTAATCCTTCATCTGCGCGAGAAACGCCCTTCAGAAACCATGACGTAATGGGATCTTCAGGCGGCCGGAACCCACCGACCTGCGCGACCGATGCGGGTCTTAGCCTGGTCCGGAGTTCTTCTAAAACTGACGCACTCTCTAATCTCATGTTTGCTCGCCTCTGTAGACGCTTGTCGGACAGATATTCTGCAGTTCATTGTAAGTTAATCATCACATCTGGAGAATCTCATTGAATAATAAAACCTATGTTGAGTAAAACTCACATTGATTCCCACTATTTCTCGTTTTTCAAACGTAATCTCATTGAAATACCATCCCTTCATTCCCGGTCTCTTCCTGACCTGGAACAGAGAGCGAAACTCAAATAATAAATACACCTGCATGCATATGGAGTACGTATGACACTCGATGTTTTATTTCATCTAATGAAAATGATCTCACCTGAAAAAACATCGCGGGTGAAAATATACATGCGTTAATAACGTTACTTTCGTCAGAAAACGATAGCGCTGAGGTCCTTTCGCCCTTTATTCATCGACTGCATCTTCTGTCTTTCGCCCAAAGCAATCCGGGTAACGCCGAAGAGTTGCTCTCTGCGCATTTACCCAAAGACGACGGCATCCTTCCGGTTCTGGACTTCGCGGACTGGCCCCGGGTGCGTTACGCCGCTTCAGGCGAAGTTCAGACGCCTGAATCTGAGGAGTACTTCCGCGAAATGACATCGGCTACCAATCTGTTACGTTCTGCGCTGATCGAAGCTGAACGCGCAAAGGGAACCCCTGCGCTATATATACTGGATAAATTACTCAACCTGAACAGCGCCCTGCCGGAAAGATATAAAAAGATGGCGAATATTCCCTACGCATAAATACGTTCACTGTGCGGAATATTTCCCTGTTAATATTCCGCTATTTATTAAATCCGCTTTTCATTGAAATCAAGACAGACAATATCCAAAGAGGGCACCACTGGCGCATTAAGGTTAAGCCAGGCCAGCAACCGTTCAATACTCTGTCCTCTGAGCGAATTTTTGGGCCAGACAAGGTAGTAACCGTCCCCTGTTGCTATCGCCTCCCTGAAGGGCAGCGCGAGAAGGCCGCTTTTCAGCGCGTCGAGCGTGAGCCGGAGATCCGCCATCGCTACGCCGTGTCCGTGCATGGCCGCAAGGCTGCCCTGCTCCAGGGTGTCGAACACGATCCCGCCGCCCATGTCGAGGCCGGGGAATAAGCCCGTCCTTTTAAGCCAGCGCTTCCAGTCCCGTCTGTCCGGTGACGGATGAATAAGATCGCACTCTGGAAGCTGCTGCCGGGCAGGCTCCAGCAAAGACGGCGTACAAACCGGAATAAGCCATTCGCTGAACAGCAGCCGGCTCTCCGTTGACTCGCCAAAATAGCCGTTCCCGAGGAGGATCGCACAATCGTAGGGCTCGCGGCTGAAGTCAACGGTGTCGAAGTCCATCCAGACGCTGGCGATTTCGATTTTCGGCTTCGCGTGGTTCTCGCGAAAGGATTTAAGCACATTGAGGAGCCATCGCATCGTCAGGGTGCTGGGGGCTTTGAGGCGCAGAAGGTGGTTTTCACTTTTGAATGCGCGACAGGCCCACTCAATATTCGAGAAACTTTCGCTAAGCTGCCCGGCCAGAATGCGCCCGGCGTCGCTGACCTCCACTCTCGGACCCTGCCGCTTAAACAGCTCGCAGTCAAACCACATTTCAAGCGTCCGGACATGCCTGCTGACCGCCCCCGGCGTGATGTTCAGGACTTCAGCCGCTTTGCTAAAGGAGTTCAGCCGTGCGGCAACTTCGAACGCGCGCAGCGCATACAGTGGCGGTAAAGACATATGTTCCCTTTTTGTCAGGTGTAATCATGCTGTTTTTGTATTATCGGCACTCGGTGACGTTTCATCCCATTCCTCGGCCGGAAACGTCAGCAGCAGCACCCTGAGCAGGGACTCAAGCTGCGCGCGTTGCGCCTCAGAGAGGTTTCTCAGCAGCGCATTTTGCGTTTCCGTGTGCACGAGCAGCGCCTGTTCGATACGCTCCTGCCCGTGCGGCGTCAGGCTGACGAGCGAGCTGCGCTTGTCATCGGGATCGGCTATCCGCCTGATAAGGCCTTGCTGTTCGAGATGGTTGAGCCGATTCGTCATCGCCCCTGAGGTGATCAACAGGGATGTATACAGCTGCGTGGGCGAAAGGCAGTACGGCTCCCCGGCGCGGCGCAGCGTGGCGAGGACGTCAAACTCGCCCTCGCGAAAGCCAAACGGCGCCATGGCCTGCGCGCGCTCTTTTCCCAGGTGCTTCATCAGCCTGAGCGTTCGGCCAAAAATTTTCATCGACGAGGCGTCCAGCTCGGGCATGGCGCTGCTCCACTGGCCGACAACGAAGTCTACATGGTCTTTCATCTTCACCCCGTATGGCGTGGGAATTTATCGAGTTGTGCGGTACATCTTACACTAAAACAGACTTTATCTTAACGTTAAGATAAATGCTCGCGGCAATTTGCCCGGGCCATTCACACCCGAAAAGGATGCCATGTTGAAACGCACGTCACCGTTACTCTTCGCTATTATCGCTTTTATCGTCGGGCTAAATCTGCGCCCCATTCTGGCCTCGGTTGGCCCCCTGTTCTCCGTGCTGCAGCGCGAAGCAGGGCTGACCGCGACGCAATTCAGCCTGCTGACCACCCTGCCGGTGGCGATGATGGGACTGGCTGCCCTGTGTGGCCCCTGGCTTTTAGCCAGGATCGGTGCCGTCAGGGGAATTATGCTCGGGCTGTTCATCCTGCTGGTAGCCTGTTCATTACGCGGTTTTAGCACCTCGCTGACGGGTTTGATGGGCACCGCGTTACTGGGCGGGGCCAGCATCGGCACGATCCAGGCGTTAATGCCTGCCCTGATAAAAAAGGCGTATACGCAAACGGCCAGCACGATCATGTCGCTATTCAGCACGGGCATTATGGCCGGTGCGGCAGTCGCCGCCGCCAGCGCCGAGCCGCTGTTTTCATGGCTCACGCTGAAGCCCGCGCTGGCTATGGCAGGCGTGCTTGCGCTGCTGGCGCTGATGCTGTGGTTACCCCTGGTTAAACAGCTTCAAGGTGAACAAACAGCACATGAATCCGTTACGCTCTGTTCCTCCCGGACTGGACTCCTTCTGCTCTTTTTCGGCGTGGGGACGGGTGCCTACACGCTGGTCTTAGCCTGGCTGCCCCCGCTCTATATTCAGGCAGGATGGTCCGCACGCAGCAGCGGCTATATGCTGGCATGGCTGACCTTAACCGAAGTGACCGCCGGGTTTGCCGTCTCCGCGCTGATCGGTAAATTCCCCGACCGCCGTGTTCCGCTGATAACTGTACTGTTACTGCTGCTCGCGGGGTTACTGTGTCTGGTCTTCTCTCCAGGTACGACGCCGGTCTTATCAACCTTGCTGCTTGGCATCGGTATCGGCGCCCTCTTCCCGCTGTCGCTTATCGTCACGTTCGATCATGCGCGAACGCCCGCGCAGGCCGGGAAGTTACTGTCTAAAGTTCAGGGAGGAGGATATATGATCGCCGCGCTCATGCCGCTAGTTGCCGGGATCGTTCGCGACAGTTCGGTCTCGCTGAACAGCGCATGGCTGGTGATGAGTGCGGGAGTCGTGCTGTTGATCGCTATCGCGTTCACTTTCAAACCCGCCGTGAACGTGCAGGCGCGGTGAATGCGGTACCAGAAATGAGAGTCGTATTTCAGACAGCTCTACGCTAAATTCCATCATTTCAGGCTATTAAGGAGTGGATATGTCGCAGACGTTACCGGGAATTGATGTCATGTTCGTCGCCGGGTTCGGGCCCATTTCACAGGATACAGCGTCCAGCACCGCGTTTTATATCCAGACACTCGGTCTGCCGCTGAAGCCGATGGAGGGCAATGCCGATTATCTGCTCACTGAAGAGGGACGCTTACCGGGCGTGAAGCATTTTGCCGTCTGGCCGCTGTCACAGGCGGCAACGTCCTGTTTTGGTGAATCGGAGTGGCCCGTGGAGCATCCGATACCGCAGGGATGGATTGAATACGAGGTGCAGGATCTCGATTCCGCTACCCGTGTTCTGAGTGAAAAAGGCTATCGGTTGTTGGTCGCCAACCGCACGGAACCGTGGGGGCAAACCGTTACTCGCCTGCTCAGCCCGGAAGGTTTGCTGACCGGACTAACAGTTACGCCGTGGCTGCGTGGATAGAGGATGTTATAAGGTGCTGGCTTATATCACGATAGGGACAAATGACTTTCAGCGCGCCGTGAACTTTTATGACGCTATTTTTAACGTGCTGGGCTATTCACGTCTGCCCGCCTGGACTGATAGCTGGGCAATGTGGGGAAACGAAAATCATCCGGATGACGAATTTAGCTTCTGCATTTGTCCTCCTTTTGACCAGCAACCCGCGACGGCGGGAAACGGGACAATGTTCGCATTCAGAGCCGATAGCGCGGAAATTGTCAGACGCTTCCATGCAGTGGGCCTCCGTGCGGGAGGAAAGGATGAAGGCGTGCCCGGTACACGAACCGCCTACGGCCCCGATTTTTATGTTGCCTATCTGCGCGATCCTGACGGGCATAAACTGGCATGCGTTTACCAGCATTATTCTCCTGATGCAGATAAGCTATCAGGCGAAGAAGAGTCACTTCAATAATAAAATTTTGCGGTAAGGACCGGTAGACACCCAGTCCTGCGGAGATCACTTCAGCTCCAGCGTGCTTATTACATGGGCAATATCCGCGATGTCGCCAGCTGACAACGGTTGCAGAGGGCGAGGCAGGCAATCCATGTCGGTAAGCCCAAGCACGCCAGCCGCAGCGGCAATAACGCGAATACTTCCGCCATGTTTCCGGAAGAGCGACCACAACGGCTCAAGGCGGGTTGTCAGGGCTGTAACGCGTTGATGATCGTTTGCCGCCGCAGCTTCGGTGATTTGTTTCGCCATCTCAGGGAACAGACCGCCACACACGGAATACCACACTTCACAACCGGCGTTTAATCCCAGCCCCGCATAAGCGTCGCCACTAATACCGATTGTTACGCCAGGGCGCAAAAGTTGACGTAACGCATTCACCCGTTCAATCGCTGCAGCGGGGCTATCCGGGACGCCAGGGATCTTGACCGAGCGAACCCCCTCAAGTGAGGAGAGACGACCGTGAAGTTCATCCGTAAAGGTAAAATGCGTAGTGCCCGGATTATCATAGATACACACCGGTACAGACACGTGCCGGGTAACGGTCTCAAAGAGTGAAAAGACTTCTTCGTCACGGAGTGGCTGGTAGCTGACCGCCGGGAGTAACAGCGCAGTCGCACCAGCTGCCTGTGCATCCTCTGCCAGATGCAGAATGGCATCGGTACTGACCGCTCCCACACACACCATAACGGGGATGTTCCCTGCATGCTGTTTAGCAAACGTTGCTACGCGCTTGCGCTGCTCCCGGGTCAGATAGGCGTAGCTTCCGGTTGACCCCAGGATGCCCATAGAATCAACCCGAGCGTCTGTAAGACGGGAAAGAATATGGCTAAACCCCTTTTCATCCACGCCGCGGGCAGTGACTGGGGTTAATGGAAACGCCGACAAACCGGTAAACATAACTCTGTCTCCTGAAGGGTATTACAGCTGTTGTTCTTCGATGAGAGCAACTTCAAACCACAGACCGGGCATCATTTTTTCCAGGCCGTCGGTCAGCATCTTCCCGGCTTCGTGAAGTCTATCCAGCGGCATCTGCGGGAGACTCTCCAGAATGAACCACATTTGCTGAGCCTCCACGCCTAAGCGGGTTCTGATCCCCTGTCGCCAGTTCCAGCGACGGCAGGTCACGCCGATATCATCACACCAGATAACCTCGCCTTGTGAAGGATACTCAACGGTGGCCTCTCCCTCTTTGACGGTATCAAAAGGCTCTGTTCCTTTTGCCACAGTCAGACGCGGCGCCCCCTGATAGGCAGAGAGATTCTCTCCGCCAACCGGAACGGCATAGCGGAGACTAACGGCATTATAAAGATCAACGATAGGATCGAGCGCTGGCATCGTTCCGTCACGTAACACGCGCTTGCGTAACGCATCTGCTGAGCAAGGGGTGCGTTTAGGTTTAGCACCAAACTTTTGAAAAACGTCGGCCCATGCCGCCAGATGAGAGTCCGCCCAATCTGGTTCACCGGCCAGAACGGCTTCACAGGCTTCACGCAGCGCCGTTTCCCCAATGTCAGGATTAAGCACTGGCGCAGCTTTTACGCAAATGCTCAGTGCACGAAAACCGGGAGCAATACGATAAATTTCAGGGGCAATTGACGGCGATACTGTTAGCACGTGATAATCCTGTAATGACCAATTTATTCCATGATAATGACCAATGACCAAAAAAGTCAATTTAATGACCGATGCAAACGCTATCGTCAACACTGTGAATGAAGCCGTATCTCAGCGAATTAAACTCTATCGTAAGCATAAGAAGATATCCCTCGATGAACTCTCCCGTCGGGCAGGCGTCAGCAAGGGAGCGCTGGTTGAGATAGAGGGATGCCGGGCGAATCCCAGCATTGCCCTGTTATGCCGCCTGGCTGCCGCAATGGGGGTTTCGGTGGCTGACTTTGTGGATGTCAGTTCAAAACCGACCGTGCATCTCATTGCTGAAGATGAGATCCCAGAATTGTGGGAAGGTGAAAAAGGCGGGAGAGCAAGATTGCTCGCAGGGTCAGGTGGCCCTGATATGACCGAGCTCTGGATGTGGGAAATGCAGCCGGGGGAAAAGTTTGCGTCCCCCGGCCACACGGAAGGTACGCTTGAACTGTTTTATGTGCAGTCGGGCACGCTCACACTCGGCGTACAGGAACACGTGTATCGGGTAAATACTGGCTGTTCGGCAACCGCCAGAACGGACGTTCCTCATTTCTATGAAAACCAGGGGGAGAACCCGCTGGTATTTATCATGACAGTACATGAAAAAGCATCCTGAGCATTCCCCGGCATAGAGGACAGCCCTGTGCCTCATCACAAGTAGCCCAAAAGGAGGAGTTCGGTGAATAATCAGCATCTGCGTTTTACCAAAGACAAATTTATTGTCACAACCGATCCCAGCTTTTTTCAGCTGGAAGCCATTCACGATTACCTCTCGCAATCGTCCTGGGCTCCTGGTATTGATGCTGAAACGGTCAGGATATCAATCCAGAACAGCCTTTGTTTCGCGCTCCTGGATGGAACAAGACAAATCGGCTTCGCCCGTCTGGTCACAGACTATGCCACTTTTGGTTATTTGTGTGACGTCTACGTGCTGAACGATTATCAGAAAAGTGGTCTTGGACGTTGGCTGATTGAATGCTGTCATGCCCATCCATTGTTGTCACGTCTGCGACGGATAATGCTGGTAACCGACAGCGCGCCATGGTTATACCAGAAGCTGGGGTATAACCCATTGAACCGACCAGATTTTGTCTGGCAAATCAATCGACCCGATATTTATCGTAACCCCGGGCAAAAATAAAAGTACTTTGCAGAGAGTAATGATAAATGTGAATCCGCAAGGCCAGTCACTCTGATGCAGAAGAATTTGCTCTTTTAGCCGAACGAACCTTACGACATCCGCTTCTGGCACTGAGCGGATATGCTAACTGAGCTAAAGGTCCGCTGTGAGTGAGAAGCAAACATCTTAAGTAGGTTGTTCTTTTATGCTACTACCTCTATGTAGCCATGTTATATGGCTACATTTATGCAGAAGTAAGGATTAGTCTTTTCCCGGCCCATAATTAAATTTTGTCCCTTTGCCAATGGCGTAAAACTGTCCGCCAGCAACGTAATGGACAGTACGTAATTCATCTGGTGCATCATCAAAAATCCAGTGCCCATTTTTGAAAACGCGGTCATCACTCCATGCTCCGACAATTTCCCCCATGAACAAGTTGTGCTGCTTTTCATTTTCTTCATTGGGTATGACCTTACATACTAACCAGCCAGCGCAACCTTCCACTAAAGGCAGATCAAACTCTTTCTGATAAAATAGTGGGATTTTACTATTTTTATCGGGTGTGTCGGAATAACTGTGACCTCCAGCATATAAAACCATTTCCATCTGATTTACTACTGGGATCTGTACAACGTAATATCCGCTTTTTTCTACAAGCCCGCGAGTAAATGCCTGTGGACCTATAAAAGCCATCACTTTGTTATTGCCTACTAATCCCACCCAGGCCGCTGCCATGACATTTTCAATGCCATCATTTTTAGCCGATATCATCGTCGTTGGCCCGACCTGTAATAAACGATAGGCTTTGTTTAACTCTACTGGTTGAATTGACATAATTTACTCTTTTGAGTTCTGATAAAAAGTAAGACAGGTTACTTATTTGATTGTTCGATTATATGGCTGGAATAGTTGCAAATTAATTGCTATTATCAAAATACATTATTGCAGATTTCACAATAATCATGGACAAACTTGACGCTCTAAAATTTTTTATCATCGCCTCTGAGACCTTGAACTTCCGCGAAGCAGCCATCAAGCTGTCGGTTTCACCATCAGTAGTAACCCGAACAGTCGCTGAGCTGGAGAAACAACTTGGTGAACCTTTATTCAAACGTAATACGCGTTCGATCTTTCTCACCAGTTTCGGCGAACTATTTTTACCCCAAGCGAAGCGACTGCTTGAAGATTCTGAAAAACTTTTTCAGACAGCGAAAGATGATAATGAAATGAAGGGTATTGTTCGTATCACATTACTTCGATTTCCAAATCATGAACAAATCTTGTATGAACTATTGACTGCACTACGTCCCTATCCTGAGTTATTTATCGACTGGCGTTTAGATATGATGAAACTTGATACTATTGAGCATCGTATTGATATAGGTATACGCGTAGGACGAGAACCTAATCCAAACTTTATCATTAAAAATATCGGACAAGTTGAACATATTTTGGTTGCATCCCCTGAACTTATTGAGCGCCTGGGAGCACCTACTGATTTAGAAGATCTTCGACAGCGTTATCCATTTAGTGGTTTAATTAATCCTGAAACGGGAAAATCATTTGAGTTTATGAGTGACGCAGTAAATACTTTTGTCCCTCGTCATATTGAGTTTTATACTACAGATCCATATGCCGAAATTCAGGCTGCATTGGCCGGGAGAACGGTTGTACAGTCCAGCGACTTTATCTGTAGGGAGTACTTAGCAAGCGGCCAACTTGTTCCCCCATTGCCAGAACTGCGACAGGAGAAATGGCAATTTTATTTATATCGGCCTTACCAGCTGATTACTCCCAAAAGGGTGACGGTCGTTTTCTCGTTATTAGAAAAAATATTACGCAAATATTTCGCATCAAAATAACATTCTCCTCGACGTCCGCATCTGGCACAGAGCGGACATCAGAATATCGGCTATCCCCAACAAACGGATGGCTCTGGCGACAAAAACACTCACCTTCCCAGTGCCGCAACAATTGCCCCCTCCATTTTCTCGGGCGTAGTCATCGGTGCAAAGCGCTTGAGGGGTTTACCGTCACGCCCGACAAGGAACTTGGTAAAGTTCCACTTGATCCGCCCACCCAGCACGCCGGGCAATTCGTCTTTCAGATAACGAAAAATCGGATGTGCTGCGGCACCGTTGACCTCGACTTTCTCGAACATGGGAAAGCTGACGCCGTAGTTAATGTAACAGGTCTTTGAGATGTCGTCGGCACCGCCGGGTTCCTGCTTACCGAACTGGTTGCAGGGGAAGCCAAGCACCACCAGCCCTTGATCGGCGTATTTTTTGTACAGTGCTTCAAGCCCCGCATACTGTGGCGTAAAGCCGCACTGGCTGGCCGTATTAACAACCAGAACCACCTTACCCGCATAGTCGGCAATAGAGATAAGTTGCCCATCCAGACGGGTGGCGGTAAGTTGATAAAAGCGAGTCATACTAATATCCCTCAAAGCTGGCCGAAAAGTCATGGTGACCACCCGCAGGGCCGTCACCGTGTAGAAAGTTTACATTCAAGCAGGCTATTTGTGATACATTCCTGGCGCGCCATGACCACCACACTCGCTATCAGGTATGCAGAACATAACAAAAAAATTTCGCTGGCTTCTGCTTACTCTGCCACTCCTCAGCGGTTGTGGCACGCTCTCGCAAATGTCCTCCCCGGAAGGCACTCAGGAACTTCTCACTCATGATTCGCTGGATGGCGACGTTGACAGCGTGGTGCGTCACTACATGGCGCAAAAATCCGTTCCCGGGATGACGGTCGCGGTGATCCATAATCACGGCTCACCGCAGTTTTACACCTGGGGCGTAACCGATGCGGTCAATCGCTATCCGATCAGGACCGACACCCTGTTTGCGCTCGGCTCACTCAGCAAAGGGATCACGGCAGAAGTAGTGGCTTGTCTGGTGAATGAAGGGCAACTGAACTGGAACGATAGCCTGGCGACATTGCTTCCGCCGGGGACGGCGCTTAGCGCGGATGCACAAAAAATCACCCTACTTGAACTGGTAACCCACACCTCCGGCCTTCCGCGTCAGAATATGGATGTTCCGATGCTTGGAAAATTCATCAGCTACTTAAGCACCGGCGATAATTTCTACGGTGAGCTGGATAGCGATAACGTGCTGCTCTACCTCGCCGACTGGCGAGCGCCAAAGAATAAAGTGCCGCAATACTCCAATACCGGCTACGCCCTGATCGGCTACATCCTGAAGCACAAAACCGGCGAAGATATCCAGAGTTTAGCCTCGCGCTATATTTTCCATCCGCTGCAGATGGCTAACAGCAGCTTTACGCCGCAGCAGCTAAAAGGATACCCCCAGCGGGCGCTAGGCCACGCGGGCGATCAGCCTAAATTTATCCCACGCGGGCAGCTCACACCGGACTGGCATTTTTCCAATAATATGGTGGCGGCAGCGAGCTTATACAGCAACGCTGAAGATCTGGCGGCCTATGCGCGCTATCACGTATCGACGACTCACAATCGCTTACTGGACAGCGTCTTTGCCGAAGTCAGGGATACCGACATTCAACGACCTGACGGAGTACAGGGTATTGCCTGGACCACCGACTTTATCGGTCTGGAGAAAATCACCTATCAGGTCGGCTATATCGGCGGCTACTCCAGCTTTATCGGTTATGACAAAGAAAGAGGCAATGCGGTGGTAGTGCTGCAAAATACCTTTAACTGGAGTAATTACATTGGCATCGCGCTTTTGATGGATATGGCAAAAAAAGACTGCCTTATTACCTCTGGCAACCGTTTTGCGAATAATAGGATGCCTGAGCGCGTTTATCAGCAATAACGGTGAACGCCCGCCGTCAGATTCAGGCCTGATGTGCCAGATCTTCACGAGTCGGCCCCTGAAAGTAGATGGTACTAATATGGCAACTTCGAGGCTGAGTCAGTACAAAACGCATCGTTTCCCAGATTGACCATCCATTCATCAGACGCTGCCCCATTCTTGTTTGATTATCGACATGCGCATCTAAACCGGTCAGTTCAAAATCAGGCGGATATAACCCGGTTACCCGAATATTTTCTTTGGATAAGTGTTCTGACAGTTTCGTTGTAAAGCCGCTGAGCCCGTGTTTGCTGGCAAAAAAAGCGGGATGGGCAATGGAATCTGTAAAATTCGGAATACCGCATGCGGAAATAATCGCAATGATGTCAGCGCTCTCTGAGCGTCGCAATCCTGGAAGCAGCGCCTGGGTGAGCAGGATTGAACCAGTCAGGCCTGAACTGACGGTACTGACGATTTCTGTGCTCGATTGTTCGTCTATCGTCCCTGACAGCCACTGAGCAGCATTCAGTATTAAAATATCGATTGGCTTTTCTGAACGTAAGACCTGTGAAGAGAACTGAGAAATGGATTCCGGCTGGGCTAAATCGCAGAGATACCCTCTTGCCACACCCCCTTCAGCCGCGATGAGGGCGCAGGTTTTTTCAATATCCTCGACCCGACGGGCGCTAAAATCCACGTCAACGCCCTCTCGCGCCAGCCAGACGCAAAGCGCCTGACCAAATCCCCCACCGCCACCCGTGATAACAGCGCGTTTTCCTCTCAGCATAACTCTGCGTCCTTTATCGTGATGAGTCTGTGTCGGAGGATTTATAGCATGGTGAGGCGGGGGAACATCTTCCCGTTAGTGCCATTTACAGCTGGCTAAAACAGCGACTGCATTGTACTTCACCATTAAAAATATATAATACGAGTTTTTTAAGGCTTACATTTCACCAAAAAAACTAAGTCGATAGGTATATTGCGCTATGCAATGCAAAAGAATGAACGATGAGCTTATTTACATCTAACTGTATTGCGATTCGGGTGTCCCCTGATGAAACACCAGCTTCCACTGGTCATTATCAAAACGCTCCCAACATGAAGAACGAAGAGAAGCACGACTGCCATCCTGATTAAACGTCCTGTAATATAATATTGCGATATTATCGCTTACGCTAATGAGTTGAAAATCGCTGCTGAGAATAGTCGGCGCGTTTACTTCATCAGAAAGGCATTCTATTGTCTCAGTACGAGTGACTAACACACCTGTACGCGTTATTTCTCTGAATTCTTTATGAAGTATCTGTTCGAGCCATTCCCTGTCTTTTCGCATCTCGCCATGTAGAGAACATTCAAGTCCAATAAGCTTCTCCAGGAGCATAGTGATTGTCCTTTTACATTTTGTCAGTTTTTTTAAAACGATAATCGCTCTAAGGCAACGTCCGCTCCAGCACGAAGCGGATCTCCCCTTACACCGCCGACTTCGGCCGCAAATTCTCGTCAAACGTCAGCCGTTTCCGTTCAGGCTCAACCTCGCGCAGCGGCTCAACCTGGTGCATAGTGAGCTTGCAGCGCTCCACCAGCACCTGATACTCCCGCGTGCCCTGCTGCTTCCAGGCCAGCTCCTGCTCGCTCAGCTCACGGATCGCTTTTGCCGGGCTGCCGATGATCAAATGGTTGGCGGGCATCTCCGCTTTCGCCTTCACGAACGCCGCCGCGCCGACGATGCTGTTTTCACCAATGACCGCCCCGTCCATCACCACCGCGTTCATGCCCACCAGCGCATTGCGGCGGATCACGCAGCCGTGAAGAATGGCGCTGTGGCCGATGTGTCCGTCCTCTTCCACCACCGTGTCCTGCTCCGGGAAGCCGTGCATCACGCAGTTATCCTGAATGTTCGCCCCGTCTTTCACCACGATACGGCCAAAATCACCGCGCAGGCTGGCATTGGGACCGACATACACGCCTTTGCCCAGAATCACGTCGCCAATGAGCACCGCCGTTGGGTGAACATAGCTCTCGTCAGGCACGACCGGCGTCAGGCCGTCAATTTGATAAACAGGCATCTTCCCTCCTTATGCGCTTGTAAGACCACCGAAGCGTTGATAGTAGAGCGTGCCGGGCACGGGCAGTTCGCCGACGGAGGTTTCGCCCTTCTCGCTGACAAACGCCAGCGCTCCCGGCGCGACACGCTGATAGATATTTATGCAGAGCTGTCGGGCGCTTTGCCCCGCCCAGTGCGCAGGCAGTAACTCTTCCGGCAGCAGCGGGTCCTTTAGCACCACGCGACGATAAAAGTGAATCAGCAGCAGCTGGATCTGGAAGCAGCGTTCCGGCGTCAGCTCCTCTGGCGCGGCCTCTTTCAGCAGCGGCAGCAGCGGCCGGAATGAGCTGATAAACGACTCGTACATCGCGTTTTGCTCGGTTAGCTGCCAGCACTCTTCTACGCGTGAACGCAGCGCGGCGCGCGAGAGCGCCAGCGGCGAGTGGGCTTCAAAAAAAATCACGTTTTCGGCCACGCCGGCATCGTGAAGCAGGGACTGCACGTCCGCCAGATGCTGCGACGGCGAGGCCATCAGGCTCGGCGCCAGCGTGCCAAACCCCTGCCAGATCAGCTGCTTTTTAACGTCGGCCAGGGTGGTTTTATCCAGCCCCTCGGAGAGCAGCAGTAACCATTTGCCGTCCCAGGCGGGCAGTTCCGCGCGGTAGATCTTATTCTCCGCGCGACGCGTCAGGCGCAGCCCCTTATCGCTCAGGCGGTAAAAGCTGCGTCGCCCGATGCGCGAGACGTCCAGCCAGCCCTCTTTGTTGAGGCGAAACAGCGCGGTACGCACGAACCGTTCGCCAAACCCCATGCCTTCCAGTAAGGCAGCCAGGCTGCCGAGCCAAATCTCACCGCCGCGATGGGAAAGCGCGTCACCGTATAACGAGGAGATAAGCGAGGTCCCGCTGACGGGAACGGAGCTGACCGCGTGCTGGATAAAGGCGTCGAGTTTATTCATATGATTCATTCTGTTGTTATTTTTGTCCTGGATGAATCATAGCATAGGATTCTGGGATAGCCCCTCACCCTAACCCCCTCCCTTTGGAAGAGGGCCGGGGTGAGAGGAAACTTAACCGTTGGCCGCAACTTTTCGCAGGTCAAACACCCGGCAGGCTTTCCCCTCCGAGCGCGGGATGCTGCCGCAGTTCACGATCGTCACGTCGGTGGAAATCCCCACCATCGATTTAATGCGGTGGCGCAGCTGGTGGCACACCTGGCAACGCTGCTCGTGCGTCAGCGTCAGGCTGCTCTCTTTCAGCTCCACCTTCACGGAAAGTGAATCAAGATGTCCGCGACGGTTCACCTCCAGCTGGTAGTGCGGAGAAAGGTGTTCGAACTTCACAATCTCCTCTTCCAGTTGCGACGGGAAGACGTTGACGCCGCGAATAATCAGCATATCGTCACTGCGGCCGCTGATGCGGTCCATACGGCGCATGCTGCGCGCGGTTGCCGGGAGCAGGCGCGTCAAGTCGCGGGTGCGGTAGCGGATCACCGGCAGCGCCTCTTTGGTCAGCGTGGTGAACAGCAGTTCGCCCTGCTGGCCGTCATCCAGCGGCGTGCCGTCGTTCGGGTTAACGATCTCCGGGTAGAAATGATCTTCCCAGATGGTCGGGCCGTCGACGGTTTCGATACACTCCATCGCCACGCCCGGCCCCATCACTTCGGAGAGGCCATAGATGTCCAGGGCCGTAATGCCTAAGCGTTTTTCAATTTCACGGCGCATGGCCTGCGTCCACGGCTCGGCGCCGAAGACGCCCACGCGCAGGGAACAGCCGCTGGCATCGCCGCCCATCTGGCGCTCCAGCTCCTCAATCAGGTTGAGACAGTAGGATGGCGTCACCATGATCATGTCCGGCTGGAAATCGCGGATCAGCTGCGCCTGTTTCTCCGTCTGGCCGCCGGACATCGGGATCACCGTCGCGCCTAAGCGCTCGGCCCCGTAGTGCGCCCCCAGCCCGCCGGTAAACAGGCCGTAGCCATAGGCCACGTGTATTTTGTCCTTCGCGCTGCCGCCCGCCGCGCGCAGGGAGCGGGCCACCAGATTGGCCCAGTTGTCGATGTCGCCCTGAGTGTAGCCGACAACGGTCGGCTTGCCGGTGGTGCCGGATGACGCGTGAATGCGCACCACCTGCTCCATCGGCACGGCAAAGGTATCGAACGGGTAGTTATCCCGCAGGTCCTGCTTGGTGGTGCACGGGAACTTACGGATATCCGCCAGCTCGTTGAAATCGTCAGGGTGAACGCCCGCGGCATCAAACTTGCGTTTGTACATCGGCACGTTGTTATAGGCGTGATGCAGCGTCCATTTCAGACGCGCGGTCTGCAGCGCCTGTAACTCGTCAAGGGACGCGGTTTCGATCGGGTCAAGCTTTGTTGTATTTGTCATCGCAGGGTACTCACATTGTTTTTATGCTCAAACACGCTCAAGGATCATGGCAATGCCCTGACCCACACCGATGCACATCGTACACAGCGCGTAGCGCCCGCCGCGTCGGTGCAGTTCGTTACTCGCGGCCAGCGCCAGCCTGGCGCCGCTCATGCCCAGCGGGTGGCCCAGCGCAATCGCGCCACCGTTCGGGTTAACGTGCGCGGCATCATCCGGCAGGCCCAGCTGACGCAGCACGCCCAGCGCCTGCGCGGCGAAAGCTTCATTAAGCTCGATGACGTCCATATCGTGAATACTGAGTCCGGCGCGCTCCAGCACCCTGCGGGTGGCCGGTACCGGGCCGAGCCCCATCAGACGTGGCTCCACGCCCGCCGTCGCCATCGCCACGATCCGCGTGCGCGGGACTACCCCCTGCGCCAGCGCCATCTTCTCGCTGGCGACGATCAGCGCCGCCGCGCCGTCGTTAACCCCGGAGGCATTGCCCGCCGTGACCACCCCGTTCTTACGGAACGGCGTTTTCAGACCGGCAAGCTGTTCGAGCGTGGTGTCGGCGCGCGGATGTTCATCCACGCTGAACTCGTTGACCGCCCCTTTTTTGCCCGGCACCGGCACCGGCACGATCTCCTGCGCCAGAATGCCGTTCTGCTGCGCCTGCGCGGTACGCTGCTGGCTGCGCAGGGCAAACGCGTCCTGATCGGCACGGCTGATATTTAACAATTCAGCTACATTCTCTGCCGTTTCCGGCATACTGTCAGTTCCGAATTGCTGATGCATGAGCGGATTCACAAATCGCCAGCCGATGGTGGTATCGAAGATCTCCGCCTGTCGCTGAAACGCCGCGGTGGCTTTGCCCATCACAAACGGCGCGCGGGACATCGACTCCACCCCGCCCGCAATCAGCAGGTCGCCGTCGCCCGCCTTAATGGCGCGCGCGGCAAAACCAATCGCGTCCAGCCCGGACCCGCACAGGCGGTTGATCGTCGTGCCGGAGACCGTCTGCGGCAGACCGGCCAGCAGCGACGACATGCGCGCCACGTTGCGGTTATCTTCCCCCGCCTGGTTGGCGCAGCCGAAAATCACGTCGTCAAGCCGCTCCAGATCGAGCTGCGGGTAGCGGGCCAGCAGCGCGCGCAGCGGCACGGCGCCGAGATCGTCAGTTCGAACGGCGGAAAGCGCGCCACCGTAGCGGCCCACCGGGGTTCGAACGCCATCACAAATAAATGCGTCACGCATCAGGCCTCTCCTGTCACGCTGCCGCCAATGCGGTGAGATTTTCCGCGAAAAAGGGCGACGGTTTTTTGTTGTTGGTTCTGGATTTCAATGTCGTATACGCCGGTCAGCTTTCCCTGATGCTTCACCCGCGCGGTGGCGGTGAGCGTGTCCCCGGCGAAGCCCGGACGCAGAAAATCAATCGAGCAGCCGGAGGCTACCGCCGCCAGCCCCTGGCTGTTGCAGGCGTAGGCAAAAGCGGTGTCTGCCAGCGAAAACAGCTGTCCGCCGTGGCAGGTTTTATGGCCATTCAGCATCTGCGGGGTGATGGTCATGGTCACCACCGCGTAACCCTCGTCCATCTCGACAATGTCCATCCCCATCGCCTGCGCGCAGGCGTCCCGTTCGTACATGGCGCGGGCGTTATGCCAGGCGTTATGACTCATAGCTACTCTCCAGAAGCGCGCGCTGGCGCAGCAGTGAACAGGGGCGATAGCGCTCTTCGCCGTAATGGCGCTGCAGGTTCTCCAGCAGCGTCAGCAGGCGCTGCCAGCCCAGGCGCTCGCCCCAGGCGATCGGCCCGCTCGGGTAGTTCACGCCCAGGCGCATGGCCGTGTCGATGTCCTTCTCGCTGGCGACCCCTTTTTGCAGGGCATCCAGCGCCTCGTTGGCAATCATCGCCAGCGTTCGCCAGATCAGCAGGCCGGGATAATCGGCAATTTGCACCACCCGGAGCCCCTGCTGCTGCAGATAGCGGATGGCTTTTTGCGTCGCGGTATGCGGGTTGCTGGCCGCGGCGGCAATGACCGCCACGTCGCGCTCAATACGGTCGACCACCACCACCGGGCCGTTGAGCCGCCGCGCCAGCGCCTGTGCGGTCTCACCCTGCGTTTCAATCAGGTACACATCATCAATTTCTGTGACACCGTCACGTCTTTTTTCCACGCGCATCGGGCTATAGCTGTCGTTCACCGCCTTGACCCACTGCAAGTCGGGTTTGTCACCCTGCCAGTCGTAAACGCCCTTCCCGCTCTTTTTGCCCAGCCTGCCTGCCAGCACCAGCTCCTGCTGAACCAGCGAAGGCAGAAAACGACGCTCCTGCCAGAAGGCGTTAAAGACCGAGCAGGTCACCGCAAAGTTCACGTCCTGACCAATCATGTCGGTCAGCTCCAGCGGCCCCATCGGGAAGCCGCCGCCTTCGCGCAGGGCGGCGTCAATCACCTCCGGCGGGGCAACCTGTTCTTCCAGCGCGCGCCAGGCCTCGGAATAGAACGGACGCGCAACGCGGTTGACAATGAACCCCGGCGTGGACTGGCAGCGAACGGGCTGTTTGCCCCAGTTCAGCGCCAGCTCGCACAGCGCGTCGGCCACTTCCGGGGAGGTCGCCAGCCCGCTGACCACCTCCACCAGCTTCATCACCGGCGCCGGGTTAAAGAAGTGCAGGCCTGCGACGCGTTCCGGGTGGTGGACGTCCGCCGCAATCGCCGTGACGGAGATGGAAGAGGTATTGCTGGTCAGCACCGTCTGCGGCGGGCAGATCTCAGCCAGCTGCGCAAACAGCGCCTTTTTCACCTCCAGCCGCTCTGAGGCCGCTTCAATCACCAGATCGGCCGCGGAGAGCGCCTCGATATCCGTGACGGGAACCAGCCGGGCAAGGATATGGCTCCCGGCATCGGCAGAGAGTTTTCCGCGCGTTACCCGGGAGGCCAGACGCTGGCGGATCCCGTCGATGGCGCGTGATATCGCATCGCTGGAGATGTCGTAGATCAGCACCGGATGACCGTGGCTGGCCGCCACTTCGGCAATCCCTGCGCCCATCGTGCCGCTGCCGATCACGGCGACAGTCCGTATATTCAGCATCTTATTTCCCCGTAAAGTTCGGCGCGCGCTTCGCCAGGAAAGCGCTGACGCCCTCGCGGTAGTCATCGCTGCGCCCGGCCAGGCGCTGATAGTCGCGCTCGAGATCGAGCTGGGCGTCCAGAGTGTTGGTTTCCGCGGCATTGATCGCCTGCTTGATCAGCCCCAGCCCGAAGGTCGGCTGCGACGCAAAATGCAGGGCCATCTGCTGCGCCGTAGCGGAGAGCTGTTCGTCATCCACCACCTGCCAGATCATCCCCCACGCCTGCGCCTGTTCAGCGCTGAGTTTGTCACCGAGCAGCGCCAGCCCCATGGCGCGGGCGCGTCCGGCCACGCGCGGCAGCAGCCAGGTGCCGCCGCAGTCCGGCACCAGACCGAGCTTGCTGAAGGCCATCACAAAGCTGGCGGAGCGTGCCGCAATCACCATGTCGCAGCCGAGCGCCAGCGTGGCGCCCGCGCCCGCCGCTACGCCGTTAACGGCACAGATGACCGGCTTCGGCAGCTTTGCCAGGCGGCGCACCAGCGGGTTGTAGAAGGTTTCCACGGACATGCCCAGATCCGGCGCAGGGCCGTTGGGGTCGACGTTGCGGTCGTTCAGGTCCTGACCGGCACAGAAGCCGCGTCCAGCCCCGGTGATCAGCAGGCAGCGGATAGTGTCATCGCGCTCGGCCTGTTTCAGGCACTCGGCCAGCTGCTGGTGCATCACGTCGTTAAAGCTGTTCAGCCGCTCCGGACGGTTCAGCGTAAGGGTCATCACGCCCTGTTCTATATGACTGAGAATAAATTCCACAATTAGCGTCCTTTAAAGTCGGGAGTGCGTTTTTGTAAGAAGGCGTCGATGCCTTCCCGGCGGTCTTCGGTGGCAGAAAGCAGCGTAAACAGCTGGCGCTCCTGCGCCAGCCCGGCCTGGAGCGGCACCTCCTGGGACTGGCGCAGCGCCTGCTTCGCCGCCTGCAGCGCCAGCGGGGAGTGGCGCGCCATCAGGGCCGCCTGCTTCAGGGCATACTCCAGCGTCAGCGCCGCCGGGAAAACATCGCTCACCAGCCCGGCGCTCAGCGCCTGCCCGGCGGAAATGCTCTCGCCGGTCAGCACCATTTTGCTGGCCAGGGATTTCCCGACGCTGCGGATAAGACGCTGGGTGCCGCCCGCGCCGGGCATGATGCCGAGCGTGATTTCCGGCAGGCCGAAACGGGCGTTGTCACCGGCAATCACCACGTCGCACAGCAGCGCCAGCTCGCAGCCCGCCCCCAGCGTGAAGCCATTTACGGCGGCGATCAGCGGTTTAGGAAACGCGTTGATTCGCGCCCACAGCTGCGGGCGAATATCGTTCAGAGTGGCAGGCAGGTCTTTCTCCGCCATTTCGTTGAGATCGGCCCCGGCGGCAAAGCAGCGCTCGCTGCCGTAAATCACGCAGACGGCGATGTCGGCATCCACAGCGGCGGCCTCAAGCTGTTCCGCAAGCTGGGTCAACAGCGCGTTGTTGAGGGCGTTGCGCGCCGCCGGACGGTTCAGCGTCAGCTGCAGCACGCGGCCATGACGAGTAACAATCAGTTCGCTCATGCCATCCCCTTCGCGTCAAAGTCGACAATTACGTCCGCGGTTAACGGCAGCGACTGGCAGCTCAGCACATACCCGGCGGCCAGCTCGTCCGGCTCCAGGCTGTAGTTGGTCGCCATGTCCACCTTCCCGCGCAGCACTTTGCATTTACAGGTGGCGCAGACGCCGCCCTTGCAGGCATACGGCAGATCCGCTCCCTGACGCAGGGCGGCATCCAGAATGCTTTCGTCCTCCGCCGTCAGGGTGATTTCACGGTCGCGCCCGTCCTGGCGAACGGTCACTTTCTGTCCTTCTGCCTGCACGTGCGCCGCGCGCTTAACGGTGATTCCGGAGGTGTTAAAGCGCTCAAGGTGAATGGAT
Organism: Enterobacter cloacae complex sp. BZL2005; assembly: GCF_049238885.1. Taxonomy (NCBI): domain Bacteria; kingdom Pseudomonadati; phylum Pseudomonadota; class Gammaproteobacteria; order Enterobacterales; family Enterobacteriaceae; genus Enterobacter; species Enterobacter cloacae complex sp. BZL2005. The sequence continues at coordinate 394,459 of NZ_JBMKGI010000003.1, forward strand.
TTGTCCGGCATCCCCAGCGCCTTCAGCGTGGCTTCCGCGTCGTCCATCATTGCAGACGGGCCGCAGATAAACGCCTCGTCATACTGGCGGAAGTTGATCAGGTTTTTCGCCAGCGCCTGCAGCTTTTCCCCGTCGATGCGGCCATAGAGCAGGTCGCTGTCCAGCCGCTCCTGGCTGAAGATGGAGAGCAGCTGCAGCCGCTGCGGGTATTTGTCCTTCAGGTCCGCCAGCGCCTGGCGGAACATCATGCTCTGGCTGCTGCGGTTGCCGTAGATCAGGGTGAAATGGCTGTTGGGTTCGGTCTCAAGCGTCGCGGAGATAATCGCCAGCATCGGGGTGATCCCGGAGCCTGCCGCAATTGCCAGATAGTGGCCTTCGCGTTCGGCCCGCGGCTGGTAGCCAAACTGCCCCTGAGGAACCATTACCTCCAGCGCCATGCCCGCTTTGATCTCATCCCGGGCATAGCGGGAAAAGCGCCCGCCTTCAATCGCCTTGACCGCCACGCTGATTTCGCCCGGGGCGGTACTCCGGCAGATGGAGTAGCAGCGGCGCAGCTCGTCCCCGCCAAGCGTCGTTTTTAACGTCAGGTGCTGGCCTGGGCGGAAGCGGTAGGCCTCCTGCAGCGCCTGCGGCACCGCGAACGTGATGGTCACCGCGTCGCGGGTTTCGGGTTCCACTTTTGCCACTGTTAATGAATGAAACGTTGTCATGGCAGCCTCAAATACATTTGAAATAGTCGAAGGGCTCACGGCAGGAATTGCAGCGGTAGAGCGCTTTGCAGGCCGTCGAGCCAAATTCACTGATAAGCGCGGTGTCGGTGCTGGCGCAGCGCGGGCAGCTCACCTCCACCGGGGCGTGCGCGTGACAGCTATGCCCCACGGGCGGACTGATGCCATACGCCCGCAGGCGCTCGCGCGCGTCGGGGGTCATCCAGTCGGTGGTCCATGCGGGTTCAAGCTGGAGCACAATGTGCACCGGAGTAAAGCCGTGCGCGGTCATCGCCTCGCGGATCGCCCCCAGCAGGTGTTCCGTCGCCGGGCAGCCCGAGTAGGTGGGCGTGAAGCCGATAACCCAGCCTTCCCCCTGCGCCTTCACGCTGCGCACCATGCCTAAATCGGTGATGGTTAACACCGGCACTTCCGGATCGGGGATCTGGCTTAACAGCGCCCAGATCTGCGGGATTTGCGCAGGCGCGATGTCGACGAGGCGTTGCATAGCGTTCTCCTTTACCACTGCTGACCGGGGTACGCGCGCTGGAGATACTGCATTTCCGCCAGCATCGGGCCCAGATGTTCGGTATGCAGCCCCTGCTTGCCCCCGGTGCGGTACGCCACCTCAGCGGGCACCTGCAGGCAGGCTTCATTCAGACCGGCATACACTTCGCTTTCCCACGGCTGGCGCAGGAGGCGCGGGTCAACCGCCACGCCGGACTCAATCAGCTCCCGCTCGACGTCATCGGCGTCAAACAGCTCCGCCGTAAAACGCCACAGGCTGTCGATGGCCTGCTGCATTTTTTGCGCAGACGTTTCTGTCCCGTCGCCCAGCCGCACCAGCCAGCCGTGGCTGAAGCGCAGGTGGTAGCGCGCCTCTTTAATCGCCTTGGCGGCAATGGCGGCAAGCTGGCCGTCGCGGCTTTGGGTCAGGCGTTCGTACAGCGCCACGTTCCAGGCATCCATCAGGTACTGGCGGGCAATGGTGTCGGCGAAGCTGCCGTTCGGCTGCTCCACCAGCAGGACGTTGCGGAACTGGCGCTCGTCGCGGCCAAACGCCAGCGTGTCCTCATCGCCCTGGCCTTCCCGCTCCGCGGCATAGGTCAGGAAATTACGCGCCTGGCCCAGCAGGTCGAGCCCGATATTGGCGAGCGCGAGGTCGATTTCCAGCTCCGGCGCGTGGCCGCACCAGGCGCCGAGACGCTGGGAGAGCACCAGACCGTTGTCGCCCAGACGCAGGGCATAGGCAGTCACTGAGTTCATTCTTTGCCTCACATATGCTCGATGCCGTCAGGGATCGTGTAGAACGTCGGGTGGCGGTAAGCCTTGCTTTCCGCCGGGTCGAAGAACTCGCCGCGCTCTTCCGGCTGGGAGGCGACAATCTCGCTCGCCTTCACCACCCAGATAGAACACCCTTCGCTGCGGCGGGTATAGGCATCACGCGCATTTTCCAGCGCCATGCGATCGTCGGCGGCATGCAGACTGCCCACGTGACGGTGGGACAACCCCTGTTTGCTGCGTACGAACACTTCGTACAGCGGCCAGTAGACATTGCTCATGGTTATTTCCTCTTAAGCGGCCTGACGGGCGCGTTGTTTTTCGGCGTGCGCCAGCGCGGCTTCCCGCACCCACGCGCCCTCTTCCCAGGCTTTACGTTTCGCGGCCAGGCGTTCGTGGTTGCAGATGCCGCGCCCGTTAATGACCTCGTCAAACTCCTGCCAGTCGATCTCGCCGAAGCGATAATGACCGCGCTCTTCATCAAAATGCAGGTCGGGATCGGGCACCGTCATGCCCAGCATCTCCACCTGCGGCACCGTGTTGTCGACAAAGCGCTGGCGCAGCTCGTCGTTGCCAAAGCGTTTGATTTTCCAGGCCAGGCTGCGGGCGCTGTTCGGCGAATTGTCGTCGTTCGGCCCGAACATCATCAGCGCCGGCCACCAGAAGCGGTTGATGGCGTCCTGCAGCATCTGACGCTGGGCTTCACTGCCCTGCGCCAGCGCCATGCAGGCTTCAAAGCCCTGGCGCTGGTGGAAGCTCTCTTCTTTACAGATTTTCACCATCGCGCGGGCATACGGACCGTAGGAGGTGCGGCACAGCGCCACCTGATTGACGATGGCCGCGCCGTCCACCAGCCAGCCGATCACGCCGATATCGGCCCAGCTCAGGGTCGGATAGTTGAAGATGGAGGAGTATTTCATCTTGCCGTCGAGCATTTTCTGGTAGATGTCTTCCCGTGCGCAGCCCAGCGTTTCCGCCGCGCTGTAGAGGTAAAGCCCGTGTCCGGCTTCGTCCTGCACCTTCGCCAGCAGGATCGCCTTGCGGCGCAGCGTCGGGGCGCGGGCGATCCAGTTCCCTTCCGGCAGCATGCCGACAATTTCGGAGTGCGCATGCTGGCCAATCTGGCGGATCAACGTCTTACGGTAGGCGTCAGGCATCCAGTCCTGAGGCTCAATCGCCGTCTCCTGCGCTATGCGCTGCTCAAACCGTTGTTCTTGCGTCACGTCATCACCTTTATGATTCGTTAGTTTGCAAATTAAAGCGTAATGTTGAATCACTTTGTTTTTTAAAAGTTACACAAAGGTTAAATATAACCCCAAGAATTGTTTGCTTGTTTTGTGATGCTGCTCGCAAGGCTTTTGCTGAAAGCCTTGATAAGCGGGCCTTGGTATTCTGTGATTCATCCATCCAGATCACATCGTTAACAATTCATTAAAAACTCGGCTTGATTTTTATGATTCACGATCAAACTATTAATGGGTAAATTACGTAACATTTGGAGATAAGCGATGCAGCAGTTAGCCAGCTTCTTGTCCGGCACCTGGCAGTCTGGCCGGGGCCGCGAACGCACTATTCATCACGCCATCACTGGCGAAGCGCTGTGGAGCGTGACCAGCGAAGGGCTGGACATGGCGGCCGCCCGTCGCTATGCGATTGAGCGCGGCGGCGAAGCGCTTCACGCGATGACCTTTATCGAACGCGCGGCCATGCTGAAGGCGGTGGCAAAGCACCTGCTTAGCGAGAAAGAGACGTTTTATGCCCTGTCCGCCCAGACCGGGGCGACGAAAGCAGACAGCTGGGTCGATATCGAAGGCGGCATCGGCACCCTCTTCACTTACGCCAGCCTGGGCAGCCGCGAGCTGCCGGATGACACCGTGTGGCCGGAAGACGAGCCGATCCCGCTGTCAAAAGAAGGCGGCTTTGCCGCGCGCCACGTCCTGACCTCGAAGTCCGGCGTGGCGGTGCACATCAACGCCTTTAACTTCCCCTGCTGGGGAATGCTGGAAAAACTGGCCCCGACCTGGCTTGCGGGCATGCCCGCCATCATCAAACCTGCCACCGCTACCGCGCAGGTGACGCAGGCGATGGTGAAGTCCATCGTCGACAGCGGGCTGGTGCCGGACGGCGCTATCAGCCTGATCTGCGGCGGCGCGGGCGATCTGCTCGACCAGCTCGACAGCCAGGACGTGGTCACCTTTACCGGCTCCGCCAGCACCGGGCAAAGCCTGCGCGTGCACCCGAATATTGTGGCGAATGCCATTCCGTTCACGATGGAAGCCGACTCCCTTAACTGCTGCGTGCTGGGGGAAGACGTCACGCCAGATCAGCCGGAATTTGCCCTGTTCATTCGGGAAGTGGTACGCGAGATGACCGCCAAAGCCGGGCAGAAATGTACGGCCATCCGCCGCATTATCGTCCCGCAGAGCCAGATTGACGCCGTGAGCCAGGCGCTGATTGCCCGCCTGGAAAAGGTGGCGGTGGGCGATCCGGCGCAGGAAGGGGTAAAGATGGGCGCGCTGGTCAACGCCGAACAGCGCGCGGACGTACAGGAGAAAGTGGATCGGCTGATCGCCGCAGGCTGCCAGGTCCGTCTTGGAGGCAAAGCGGATTTGCAGACCGCGGACGCGTTCTTCCCGCCGACCCTGCTGTTCTGCCCGCAGCCGGATGAAACCCCTGCCGTCCACGCAACGGAGGCTTTCGGGCCGGTCGCGACCCTGATGCCGTATCGCAACGCACAGCACGCAATGCAGCTTGCCCGCGCGGGCGGCGGCAGCCTGGCGGGCACGCTGGTCACCGCAGACCTGGACATTGCCCGCCAGTTTATTCTCGGCGCGGCGCGCGCCCACGGGCGTATTCAGATCCTCAACGAGGAAGCCTCGAAAGAATCCACCGGCCACGGTTCCCCGCTGCCACAGCTAGTGCACGGCGGTCCCGGACGTGCGGGCGGTGGCGAAGAGCTGGGCGGCCTGCGCGCGGTGAAGCACTACCTGCAGCGCACCGCGATTCAGGGCAGTCCAACCATGCTGGCCGCTATCGGCAAGCAGTGGGTGCGTGGCGCAGCGGTGCAGGAAGATCGCGTGCATCCGTTCCGCAAATACTTTGAGGAGCTGCAGCCGGGCGACAGCCTGCTGACGCCGCGCCGCACCCTGACGGAAGCGGACATCGTGAATTTTGCCTGCCTGAGCGGCGACCACTTTTACGCCCATATGGACAAGATCGGCGCGGCAGAGTCGATCTTTGGCGAGCGCGTGGTGCACGGCTACTTCCTGATTTCCGCCGCAGCAGGGCTGTTTGTTGATGCGGGCGTCGGGCCGGTGATCGCCAACTACGGCATGGAGAACCTGCGCTTTATCGAGCCGGTTAAACCGGGCGATACCATTCAGGTGCGTCTGACCTGCAAGCGTAAAACGCTGAAGAAACAGCGTACCGCCGAGGAAAAACCAACCGGCGTAGTGGAATGGGCGGTTGAGATCTTCAACCAGCACCAGCAGGCCGTGGCGCTCTACTCCATCCTGACGCTGGTGGCGCGCCAGCAGGGGGATTTCTGACACCTTCCCTTCACCGCCTTTCCTGCCGGGTGGCGCGATGCTTACCCGGCCTACGACGACCAGCCGGGGTGTGACATCGCCCCGCTCTTTTTTTAACCTGGCAAGACTGGCAAATAATCTGGCAGATGCAGGCAAACGCTTTTCTCAGGCGCCTGTCAGGATAGGGCTGTCACAACACTATAAACACAACAAGATGAGGTCTACGATGGGAAGCAATTCTTCTTTTTCTGCCCGTAGAACGGCGCTGGCTATGGCCGTTGCGCTGTGTTGCGCCTGGCAATCCCCTGTTTTCGCCCACGGCAGCGAGGCGCATATGGTCCCGATGGACAAAACGCTGCAGGACTTTGGCGCCGACGTTCAGTGGGATGATTACGCACAGATGTTTACCATTGCGAAAGACGGCGCCTTTGTGAAGGTCAAACCGGGCGCTAAAACCGCCATCGTCAACGGGAAAACCCTCAAGCTCGAGGTGCCGGTGGTGATGAAAGGCAAGAAAGCCTTTATCTCTGACAGCTTCATCAATGATGTTTTCCAGTCCGCTCTTGACCAGACTTTCCAGGTTGAAAAACGCCCTCACCCGCTGAACGCGCTGACGGCGGACGAAATTAAGCAAGCCGTTGAGATTGTCAAAGCCTCGGCGGATTTTAAACCAAATACCCGCTTTACCCAGATTGCCCTTGCTGAGCCAGAGAAAGCCAAAGTGTGGGACTTTGTGCTTAACGTTACGGCTGTGGATGCCCCGCGTCAGGCAAAGATTGTGATGCTCGATGGGAAGCACGTTATCGAAAGCCTGGTGGATCTGAAGGATAAAAAAATCCTGCGCTGGGAGCCGGTGAAAGACGCGCACGGCATGGTGCTGCTGGATGATTTCACTGCGGTGCAGCAGATCGTTAACGAGAGCACGGAGTTTGCCGAGGTGCTTAAAAAACACGGCATCACCGACCCGAAAAAAGTGATTACCACGCCGCTGACCGTGGGCTATTTCGACGGTAAAGACGGCCTGAAGCAGGAAGATCGCCTGCTGAAGGTGGTGAGCTATCTCGACGTCGGCGACGGCAACTACTGGGCGCACCCGATTGAAAACCTGGTGGCCGTGGTCGATCTTGAGCAGAAGAAAATCCAGAAGATTGAGGAAGGTGCCGTTGTTCCGGTTCCGATGACGCCGCGCCCCTACGATGGCCGCGACCGTATAGAGACGCCGAAAAAACCGCTCGACATCATTGAGCCGGAAGGCAAGAACTACACCATTACCGGCGATATGGTGCACTGGCAGAACTGGGATTTCCACCTGAGCCTGGACTCCCGCGTCGGCCCGATGATTTCAACCGTCACGTATAACGACAACGGCAAAAAACGCCAGATTATGTATCAGGGGTCGCTCGGCGGCATGATCGTTCCTTACGGCGATCCGGACGTGGGCTGGTACTTCAAGGCCTATCTTGATTCCGGCGACTACGGCATGGGCACCCTGACCTCGCCGCTGGTGCGCGGGAAAGACGTGCCGTCCAACGCGGTGATGCTCAACGAAACCATCCCGGATTACACCGGCGCGCCGATGGAGATCCCGCGCGCGATTGCGATTTTCGAACGCTACGCGGGGCCGGAATATAAGCATCAGGAGATGGGCCAGCCTAACGTCAGCACCGAGCGCCGCGAACTGGTGGTGCGCTGGGTGAGTACCGTGGGCAACTACGATTACATCTTCGACTGGGTGTTTCATGAAAATGGCACCATCGGCATTGACGCCGGTGCGACGGGTATCGAGGCGGTGAAAGGCGTTCAGGCGAAAACCATGCACGACGCCACCGCCAAAGACGATACAAAATACGGCACGCTGATCGACCACAACATCGTGGGCACCACGCACCAGCACATCTACAACTTCCGTCTTGATATGGACGTGGACGGCATCAACAACAAGCTGGTGGCGATGGATCCGGAAGTGAAGCCGAATACCGCCGGGGGCCCGCGCACCAGCACCATGCAGATTAATCAGTACGATATTGATACCGAGCAGCAGGCGGCGCAGAAGTTCGACCCGGGCACGATTCGACTGCTGAGCAACACAAGTAAAGAGAACCGCATGGGCAACCCGGTCTCGTACCAGATCATCCCTTACGCGGGCGGCACGCACCCGGTGGCGACCGGCGCGAAATTTGCCCCGGACGAGTGGATTTACCATCGCCTGAGCTTTATGGACAAACAGCTGTGGGTGACCCGTTACCATCCGGATGAGCTCTACCCGGAAGGGAAATTCCCGAACCGCTCCATCCACGACACGGGCCTTGGGCAGTACAGCAAGGATAACGAATCGCTGAACGATCAGGATGACGTGGTCTGGATGACCACCGGCACCACCCACGTGGCGCGCGCGGAGGAGTGGCCGATTATGCCGACGGAATGGGTGCATACCCTGCTTAAACCGTGGAATTTCTTCGACGAGACGCCAACGCTCGGGAAGAAAAAAGACGAAAAATAACCATCCGCCGGGCAATTGCCCGGTTTTTTTTGCCCTGGCGTTTGAGGATCGTCCTGGCTTGCTTATAGTTACTGATATCTCACCTGCATGATTTATCCCCCGGACGGGAAAGGGCTTTATGGAAAAAAGAAAAAAACCGACGCTGGAACGGGCAACCTGGCCAACGCGCCAGGCCATGGTCATGCATGGACTGGCGATGAACCTGCCGTGGCTGGCCTTCGTCAATATCAGCTTCGCGGTGATGATTCTGCTGCGACACGTTCTGCTTAAGGCCAGCGATCCCCTTTATCCCCACTCGCCGCAGCTGACGAGAATCGTCGATGCCTCCATGCTCGGTATTATCATCCTCTCGGCTGCGCTGATCCTTATGGCCTGGCGGCGCATCGCCGGCATCAGCGTGGTGTTGTTTATCTGCAGCGCCATCTGGTCGGTCTCCTGCTTCTGGTTTATCACCCAGCTGCTGCTCCCGCACGTCTGGCCGCTGTGCGTTATTCTGTTACTCGCCGGTTTGACGGCGCTCTATTTCTACCCTGAAGGGCTGCTCGCCTTTGTGCTCCCGCTCTGGATCACCCTGCCGATAGCAAGCTGGATACGAAACGATGGTCTCAACCTTCACTTCGTTGTTATCTGGAGCGTCTTTACGCTGATCCTGATCTGCGGGCGTTTTATTCTGTTGAGCTGGTTTGACGAAGCCTGGCGACGTAACCAGCAGAATCAGCTGCTGATTTCGCGGCTGGATGCGCTGGCGCATCAGGACCCGTTAACCAAAACCGCCAATCGACGGAAAATGGAGGTGGTGCTGGAGAACGCGGTTGAGCAGAAGAAGCCCTTCTCGCTGATTATGCTGGATATCGACTACTTCAAGCGCTACAACGACACCTACGGGCACCAGGCGGGTGATGACTGTCTGACGCGCGTGGCGCGCGTGCTTAAGCAGTCGGTGCGCACACCTGAGGATGTGGTGTCACGCTACGGCGGCGAAGAGTTTCTGGTGATTCTGTTTAATTGCCCGGAGAACATCGCTGAAAAGGTCGCCCTGCGTATCCAGGACGGCCTTCGCGCAGAGGCCATACCGCACGGCGCCTCGACGGTCAGCGACCATGTCACCGTGAGCATGGGGATTGCGGGGATGGCGGGGGGACTCGCGGGCACCGAGATTATCGCCCGCGCCGATGCGGCGCTGTATCGGGCGAAAGAGGCCGGGCGGGATCGGTGGTCGCTGTAGATAAAAGCCGGGTGGCGCTGCGCTTACCCGGCCTACGGTCCGAGTCGTTGTAGGCCGGGTAAGGCGTAGCCGCCACCCGGCTTGCTTTTTAATACCGCACGCACACCGACTTGGTTTCACACCAGCCGTCCAGCCAGTCCGGGCCAAAGTCGCGCCCTGTTCCGGACTGCTTCATCCCGCCGAACGGCAGGTTGGCGTCGATCAGCGTATGGCTGTTCACCCACACGGTGCCCGCCTGCAGCCTGTCGGTGTACTCCAGCGCCTTGCTGATATTCTGCGTCCAGACGCTGGCCGTCAGGCCATATTCGGTGTCGTTTGCCAGCTGGAGCGCCTCTTCCCCGTCGGCGACGCGTACCAGGTTGACCACCGGACCGAATACTTCTTCGCGGGTGAGCCGCAGCGAGGCATCCGGGTTCACCACCAGCGTCGGCGACACGTAATAGCCTTTGCCCTCCGGACCACGGTTACCGACGATCAGCTCCGCGTTGCGCGACGTCGCCTCATCAAGGAAGGACTGCACCTTGTCGCAGTGCGCACGCGACACCAGCGGGTTGATAAACGCCTCCGGCGACATGCCCGGCCCGACGCTCAGGGATTTCACCGCCTGTTCGAACCCGCCGACCAGCGTGTCAAACAGCGGCGCCTCTATGTAGATACGCGAGCTGGCCGCGCACACCTGCCCCTGGTTCAGGAAGCTGCCGGTCATCAGGCCTTTGATCACCCACGCCGGGTCCGCATCCTTGAGCACAATTGCCGGGTTTTTCCCGCCCAGCTCCAGGGTCACGCCGGTGAGCGTGTCCGCCGCCGCGCGGGCAATTTGCTTACCCGTTGCCGTTGAGCCGGTAAAGCTCACCTTCGCAATATGCGGGTGCGAGGTCAGCGCTGCGCCACACACCGCGCCGCTGCCGGTCACCACGTTGAACACCCCGTCCGGGATGCCCGCTTCACTGGCGAGTTCCGCCACGCGCAGCAGGGTCAGCGGCGTGGTTTCCGACGGCTTAATGACGATAGAGCAGCCCGCGGCCAGCGCTGGCATCACTTTCCACATGCCAATCATCAGCGGGAAGTTCCAGGGCACAATTCCGGCCACCACGCCAACCGGCTCTTTACGCGTCCACGCCTGATAGCGTGCCCCCTGCGGTAGCGGGATGGAGAGATCGAGGGTTTTGCCCGCAATTTTGGTGGTCAGCCCGGCGGTATAGCGCATCCAGTTCAGGGTGCAGCCGACTTCAAAGGCACGGGAGATGTTGATGGACTTGCCCTGCTCCAGCGTTTCAAGCTGAGCCAGCTCCTCGCCGTGCTGTTCGACGAGATCGGCGAAATGGAGCAGGATCCGCTCGCGCTCCGCCGGGAGCTTTCCGGCCCAGGTACGGGCCACAAAGGCGCGCCAGCCGGACATGACGGCACGATCAACGTCGTCGACGCTGGCATCGGCAGTTGAGGCAATCACCTCGCCCGTGGCCGGGTTGTAGACATTAAGCCGCTTTTCACTGTCCGACGCGGCCTGACGCCCTTCAATCCACAGGCCATGCTGTCGGTCTAAAAATTGTTGCACGGCAGGCTGAATAGCCACCAGTGATTCAGACATAGGATACTCCTTCGTTATTCTTCGCAGGGTGTTCATCCAGTCTAAGAGGGGTTTTGCATTCTCGCTTTTGTCTCTGTGACATTCGCTTTGCCACCTGTGACAGGCGCCGCAAATCGCGATAATTGCCGCTTATATCGCTGTTACCGGTGAGTGTTCTTTCCTATAGTCAGCCTCATAGCTCTGACAAAATGCAACACAAATGCAACAATGCGAAAACGTTGACGGTGCAGTGAGAGAAACGATGGCGTGTGCAAGCGAGCAGGAACAGTATCAGCAGTGGCTGGCGCAAATTAACCAGGTTTGCGGGCGTTTTAACGCGCAGCCCACCGGGGGCAGATTCTACGGCGAGCTGGAGACCAGCTATGCGCGCAGCCTGAAGCTCAGCACCGTCACCGCCGGTGGTGTCAACCTGTTCCGCTCCCGTGAGGAGATCAAACAGAGTAACGATGCCTGGTTCTATACCGTGTTTCAGCTCGAAGGCAGCGCGGAGATTGAGCAGGATGACCGTCGCGCGGTACTCAGAACCGGGGATATCACGCTGATTGACGCCTCACGCCCCTGCTCGATCAACTGGCAGGAAAAATCCCGCCAGATTTCGCTCCTGGTTCCCCGTCAGATTATTGAGCAGCAGTGCCGTTTTCAGGAGATAAGCTGCGCCACCGCCCTTTCCCGCACGCTGCCCACGGTGCAGCTGAGCCATCGCCTGTTGATGGAGAGCATGAGCAATGCCAGCCTGAGTGACCGGGAGAGTGAAGCGGCGCTCGAAGCGATGATCTGCCTGCTGCGCCCCGCTTTCCAGCAGCGCGAAATCATTCAGCCGCGTAAGGAGCGCCAGTTCCAGCATGTGGTGGCGCTGATTGACGACCACATTCAGTCTGAATCGCTGCGTCCGGAGTGGATTGCCGCCGAGAGCGGAATGTCCGTGCGCAGCCTTTACCGTATGTTTGCCGAGAAGGGGCTGGTGGTTGCGCAGTACATTAAAAACCGCCGCCTGGATCGCTGCGCGGAGGTGCTGCGCGCAGCCGGTGATGACGAAAAACTGGCGGGCATTGGCTACAGCTGGGGGTTCACCGACCATAGCCATTTTTCAACGGCGTTTAAGCAGCGCTTTGGCGTTTCGCCGGGTGAATACCGCAAGCGCTACCGCTAGCTATTTTTTCAGCCATTTTCCGTTAATGCCCTTCACATACTCGCCCGGCTGGGCGCGGGCAACCAGTTTTTGCCCTGCCATTTTGGCCACTTCATCGACCGGCAAATTATTGCTGTCAGCCAGCTTCTGGTAGCTTTCCGTGCGCGCCGCGTTGATGCGATTGACCAGCGCCAGCGTTTCGGCATCCTGTTGAATCGGGGCCAGATAACCGCTGAGGGTTTCCCCCACGCGCCCCTGGGCCCGGGCATCGTTGAGGGTGAGCGTAGCCGCCTGCACGTTCATCCCCAGCGCCAGCAAAATCAGAGCTACTCGTTTCATGGCATCCTCAGAACAGATCGCTGCGCGATTTCAGCAGGGTTTCAACGTCTTTATCGACCTTAATGTGGATCTCATGTTCGATTTTGACATTCATGTTGATGGTAATCGGCTCCTTTGGCGCAGCGACTTCAATGCGCGGCGTACAGCCGGACAGTAGCGCGGCAACGGTGAGCGCACCAGCCATCTTTTTCATTGTTATTCCTCACTTTCCTTGCCAGTCGAACTGCGGAGACCGGGTATCGCCGCGTGTTGCTCAAACCAGGTTTGCAGGTTGTCTCCAAAACGCAGGCTGCGCCAGAGGGTAAAGACATTCTCGTCATGGGTATAGTTCAGGTTGACGGAGCTGCTTTTGCCATCGACCCGGCTGGTCCCCTTGATGGTCGCCTGCATGGTTAATTCACCCAGGTTATCTAAATTGATTCTCGTCCACGAACGCGAAATTTCCATATAGCGGAGCCAGTTAATCGCGGCGCCCGCGACCATATTGTCTTTCACGATGGCGTCGGCCGTATCTTTGTCGATGCGCAGCGTCATTGGCCACGGGTTGGTCAGCCAGCCATCCTTAATGATCCATTTTTCATTGTCCAGCCAGAACGGCAGCGCCCCGCTGACCGGCCCCGACATGGCGAACTGTTTCGGATTGACGGCGCTAATCAGCTCGCTCGAGGAGATATTGTCCACCCGCAGCAGAGCCGGATCGTGCTGCGGCATTCGCAGCTGCTGCATGGTGATCTTCCCGCCGAGGGTTTCCACCTTCACGTTGGTGAGCAGCAGCGGATTGTCCTCCGTCCAGGGATAATCGCCCTGTAAATCCGCGGTAATGTTGCGCGCGGTCACCAGGTTTACCACTTCACCGATGCGCAACGTGACCGGACCGCGCGTGCCCAGAGACCAGGTGCCCTCGCTGAAGCGGAACGGCAGCACAAAATCGACGCCGTTAATCTGGTTATCGGGCATCCAGGCGCTGCCGGATTTCAGCACCCCGTGCCCGCCCGCTTCAAAGCCCTGATCGGCCGCCGCCGAGAAGGCGACCTGCGCATAAAGCGCCCCGTCGCGCAGCGTCATTTTCCAGTCCGGCGGAATAAGCGGCTGGAATACGGTGAGGGACTGTTTCGGCCACCAGGCCTGCCCGCGAAGGCGCACGCCATCCCAGCGTCCGTTCACCTGTACCGGGCCGATGTTGTCCGCATGGAGGTCACCCTTAAACTGAAAAATCGTCGGGTCGGTGCCGTCGACGCTGAAGGTCAGGACCGAGGGCGGCAACACGCTGCCGCCGGAGAAACGGGTTTGCCCTGCGTTGAGCGATAACGCCCCACGGAAGGTTGGTTTTTCGGCATCGCGCAGCCAGCGTACAGGCCGATCCAGCACCAGACGCGGCGTGCTGACCTCCATCGTGCCGTACTGAAGCTTGTCAAAGCCGGTGGAGAGCGCCGTCAGCTCAATAAGGTTGTCGCGCCACTCGCCTTTCCCGGCGACATCCCAGCGGGCATGCATCGGCGTAAAGCCGCCTTTGCCCCAGTAGCGCCACTGCCACAGGCCGTTATCGGGTAAAAAGTCGTTTGCCTGACCGTCCAGGTGGAGTTCAAAATCGCCCATCTCGTTTTCATGGGCGCGCAGAATCGCCTGTAAACGACCGTCCACCCCCTTCCGGGTGAGCTTCACGCCCGCCAGCGGCCAGCGGATTTCATCGATATCGAGCGAGTCAATGATGCGCCCGCGCGAGCGAAGCAGCGCGCCCGGCTCAAAGGCGAGCTGCGGTTCATACAGGCTGCCGGTCAGTTTTGCCGGTAACTTGGCGTAAAGAATGAGATCGTTTTGCTTCGCCTCGCCGCTCAGGTGCAGGGGCATGTCGCTGTTTTCTATGCTGAGCCTGCCGGGCCCAATATTCAGTACCGCGTTGCCTTTACCCGCATCGCCTTGCGTCAAGACGTTCAGTCGTCCGGTCAGGGTGGCTTTCTCCAGCCCCTGCTGCCAGTTGTCGGCGCGAAGGGACACCCGCCCGCTCAGCGGCATACCGGAGAGATCCCAGTTCCAGCGCCCGTCGCTGATGTTGAGCTGTTCCGCCGTGATCTGCCACGGCAGGTCGAGAAGCGGATCGGGGTTGTCTCTCGCCATCACCACCAGCTGTCCCTGATTGTCTTCCCAGTCGAGATCGGCATCGACCAGAGACGTTAACTGTGGCACGTTAAAGGTCGCCACCGCGTGGCCTTTCACCGGCACGCCGTCCGGCACCAGCGGCAGGGTAAACTCGCCCACCAGCTTAATCGGCTGCGGCTGATCCGGGAGCTGAACATCGAACTGGCTGACCGAGAGCGTCTGACCGCGAAGCGTGCCTTTAATGCTGACCTGCTCGCCTTTATAGGCGATCTCCTGGCTGGACGGGGTTAGCGACGCCTGCAGCTCGCCCTCCCACTGTTGCCAGGGCGACAGCGTCAGACGGTGAATCGTGAGCCAGGTATTGGGTAACACTGCCTGCCATTGCGCCAGCGTTTTCGGGGCGACCGTTGAGGGCGCCGACTGGGGAATTTTGCTCAGGCAGACGGTGTTAAGATCCAGCGCGCCGATATCCAGCTTCCAGCGGCTGGGGTGTGACAGCGTCACGTTATCGATGCGGGCAATTTCGCAGTCTTCCACCAGATAGCGAAGATCGGGGATCACCAGCGCGCGGAGAGTCAGTTTCGGACTCTCTTCGAACGCGATGCGCGTCCCGACGGGAAGCCAGATCCCGGCGAGCGTCGGTACCCACTGAGCGAGCGTCATCAGCAGCGTCAGCGGCAACAATATGAACAGCAGTAAAAGCGCAAGAGCGGCTTTGTATTTACCCTTCATGGGCAGTTAATATCCTGATTTAGCGAAAGAATTAAGCCGGCAGTGCCGATCATTGTCGCATGTTTAGCGGTTGAGTTGAAGTTGACGCCAAGTTAAGAATAGATGCTGTAATAGTAAGCGGTAATTTTTTTGCTATGCGTAACCTAAAGAATAAAGTTTCGGTTCAATTGGTTACGCATAAGTTCAAGAATAATCGCAGAGCAGATTTGCGACATTAATACCTATTCCGTGGCATTGCCAGCAGGTAAAGCATGGCGAATATCAATGACCCCCAATACACCGAGTCGTACCGCCAGGGATCAAAATCAATATGTAAAAAACCGCTAACAAACTCATAGCCGTTGGCAAAAACGTTAATTTGAATGGCTGCGATGGCTATCACAAATAGCGTATAGGCAATGAACAGAGGATATTTATGAAGCCTGTTGACCTTGAGTTTCCCGAGGTACAACAAGAAAAAAACGACAATAGATACAATAAAATAGCATACGGCAGGTAGAATCGGTGGGGTTAATGACAACTCGAATTGTTCCGACATAATTAATTCTCTTTAGCTATCTGGTACATCTGCCAACCTGTGACGCTTCCACTGGTTAAATCCAGAGCCATCGCTGTTTTAGAAGCCTCTTGCCATCCTCTGATATAATCAGATTCAATGTTGCGAAACAGACTCCAGGATTTTTCTCGGGGAGCCAGTACTCTCCTGCCCGCGCCATAGGCTGATAAAGAGATATCAACAACTCCATAGACAATATCAGCTTCATTATTCCCATAGCCGAGTTTCGCTGCTACGTAACGATAAGCATCTCTTAGCGTGCCAGACCGATCTTCACGATAAAGAAGATAGTATCCATTTTCATACATGTTGTTTAGCCCATGAGTAATCATAGGTGCACCATACGCAGCACAGGCCAGACCCAGCGAACCGACGCATAAACTAGCGCCCCCATACACTTGCGCCCCACCGGCAACGAAACCGATCTGTTTAAGCGCTAAAGTCGTCGTTGTTGTTCGGTTTTTTTCAACAACAATAAATAACTTAGCTTTATTGAAGGTGAGTAAATCATCCTGTTCCTTAAGATGATGTATCTGTTCATCAAGTAATTGAATCCCGCCTGACCAGGTCAAGCAATGCGACTCGATCTCCCTTCTCAGGTGAGCAACAAGTTGTTGAGTTTCAAAAAACATACCAGCGGTACCATAAAGCAAATGCTTTGTGGCAATTCGCTGCGCAAGATTTTCAATCTCTAAGACTTTCTCTTCGAAATGACTTTTATCCCGATTATGGTTGTACATTCGGTCTCCCTGTCATTTTAAAATGATAGTAATAATACTACCTTCGATGTTAGGACATTCAAAGAGCTACGTCATTTTAACAGCTAAAGGTAGTCACATTTTCAAGCATTGGGAAACCACTTACCCAAACATACGCACTTGTTGTGACTTTAGTCTCCCCCATAGCCCCCTTAGAGTAAAACAAGCAGACATGTCGCTGGTGTCAGTCCCGCTTAAGAAATCGGTGGATATGAATATCATGGAGTTAGGGTGCACATATGCTCTAGAATAATTGATAGAACTTATTGAATTCAATAATATTTTAGAAATTGTAAGATAATTTTAATCATGCTAACGTGAATGCAAAATCACTGGAGAAAGTCTTATGAAACTCGCAGTATATAGCACAAAGCAGTACGACAAAAAGTATCTGCAACATGTTAACGAGGCTTACGGGTTTGAGCTTGAATTTTTCGACTTTCTGCTGTCCGAAAAAACCGCCAAAACGGCGCACGGCTGTGAAGGCGTCTGCATTTTCGTAAACGATGACGGCAGTCGCCCGGTGCTGGAAGAGTTGAAAAAACAGGGGGTGAAGTACATCGCCCTGCGCTGTGCGGGCTTCAACAATGTGGACCTCGACGCGGCAAAAGAGCTGGGTCTGAAGGTGGTGCGCGTTCCGGCGTACTCCCCGGAAGCGGTGGCTGAACATGCGATTGGCATGATGATGTCCCTCAACCGTCGTATTCACCGCGCTTATCAGCGCACCCGTGACGCCAACTTCTCGCTGGAAGGGCTGACCGGCTTTACCATGTACGGCAAAACCGCTGGCGTAATCGGCACCGGTAAAATTGGCGTGGCTGCCCTGCGCATTCTGAAAGGCTTTGGCATGCGTCTGCTGGCATTCGATCCGTACCCAAGCGCCGCAGCGCTGGATCTGGGCGTGGAGTACGTCGACCTACCGACCCTGTTCTCGCAGTCCGACGTGATTTCTCTGCACTGTCCGCTGACCCCGGAAAACTATCACCTGCTTAACCAGGCGGCGTTTGACCAGATGAAGGATGGCGTGATGATCATCAACACCAGCCGCGGCGGGCTGGTTGATTCTCAGGCTGCTATCGAAGCCCTGAAGACCCAGAAGATTGGCGCGCTGGGGATGGACGTGTATGAGAACGAACGCGATCTGTTCTTTGAAGACAAGTCTAATGACGTCATCCAGGACGACGTGTTCCGTCGCCTCTCTGCCTGCCATAACGTGCTGTTTACCGGTCACCAGGCGTTTCTGACGGCCGAAGCGCTGATCAGCATTTCTGAAACCACGCTGGGGAACCTGCAGCAGCTGGAAAAGGGCGAAGCGTGCCCTAACGAGCTGGCTTAAGTGCTACGCCGGGTGGGCGGCTAAGCCTCACCCGGCGCGTTTGTTTCCCAGCTCCGGTGCGCAACGCGCCACCAGAGCAGGACGGCAGCCAGCGCAATCGCGCTCAGGACACTGAATGCCGTCGCAAACGAGTAATGACCGGCGATCGTCCCGGTTAATGCCGGACTCATGGATGCCCCTACTCCCTGCATCAACATCACCACGCTCTGCCCGGCATTGACGTGCCCGCTTCCGCGCAGCAGCACCACAATAAACGACGGTACGACGACCCCCAGGATCCCGGCGGCCAGGCCGTCGAGAATTTGTACCGGGATCATCATTAACGGCGCATCCGTGGATGCCGCCAGCGCCGCACGCACCGGCATAACCAGCAGCGCCAACATAATCAAGCGCCAGTAGCCATAGTGTTCGATCCGGCGCGAGGCCCAGATGGCGACGGGGATCATCACGGCCTGAGAAATGATGACGGTACCTGCTGCATACAAACCGGGGTTGATCGCGGCAGGGGCCGCGGCAACCCTCATGCTCAGCATCGGCAGCAGCGCGGCGTTCGCCAGGTGGAACAGCAGCAGCGTCAACCCGGTCACAAACAGCGCCCGGTTTTTCATCAGCACCGCAAAACCGGGGACCGGCAGGCTCGCTGAAGAGGACAGCCCGCGCGCCGCGTCGTTATCGATATCGCTGTTGCGAATGGCAAGCAGCGCACACAGCGTTAGCAGCGTGGTGCTGGTCATCAGCAGGAAAATCCCGCCCACGCCCCAGTACCACGCAATGCCGCCCGCGATCAGTGCAGTAACAAAGTTGCCGCCGTGATTGAACGCCTCGTTTCTGCCCATCTGCGCGCTGAACCCGCCCTGCCCGGTCAACCCCAGCGTAATCCCGGCGATTAACGGCCCGACAAATGCCGCACAGATACCGGTGACGACTTGCGACACGGCGACAACGCTGCTCTGCTGGCTAAACCAGAGCAGAAGCGTGCTGAGCGTGATCAGAATGCACAGCAGCGCGAGCACAGCGCGCTTGTTGCGGGAGGTGTCGGTGATGAATCCCGCCGGCAGCGTGGCCAGTAACCCCGCAAGCCCGCCGGCCGTCATCAGGATGCCGATATCATCAGGGGTCCAGCGGCGTTCGGTCAGGAAAATACCGAGGAAAGGCCCCAGGCCATCACGAACATCAGCAATGAAAAAACTTGTCAGGCATAACGCCCGCAGCGAACGAAGAGACATACTTCCTGCCTTGCCTGTTATCGCCTGAGAAAAAGAAAATGTAGTATACCGGGTATTTTTGAAAATCAGATGACGTCTTAAAAAACATGCCTTGCGAACTTAAACAATTCATAACGGACGTTGTTTTTTCACTTTACTCATAATCGGCCCTGACTATACTGGCAATAAATTTTCACAGGAGTCCTTCGTTGGAAAGTTATTTTATTGTCGATACGAAGGTAAGCTGACGCGATTTTCTCGCTGCTTGCCTTAACGGTGGGCAGCAATCCTCTTGACGTGATTGCATCCCAATACATTAAGAACGACCAAATTTTTGGGGCATCGCGATGTTCATGTTTCATCATTCACTCTTTCCACCGCCCTCGCGCTGACATGCTTTGCGTTTTAACGGCGTCATATTGTGCTTTGTGAAGCGCTGACGCTTATCGTGTAACCATGTTAACAGGCGACAGGCTGATGTTCCCTTATATCTCTCATCTGCTCGCAGCGATGCTGCTGGGCGCAATTATTGGCGCGGAAAGACAGTGGCGCCAGCGTATGGCCGGGCTTCGTACCAATGCTCTGGTTGCAACGGGTGCGGCCGTGTTTATTTTAAGTTCCCTCTCGACGTCACCCGATAGCCCGGGGCGTATTGCAGCGCAGATTGTCTCCGGAATAGGTTTTCTTGGCGCTGGCGTTATTATGCGTGAGGGAATGAATATTCGCGGTCTTAATACCGCCGCGACACTGTGGTGTTCGGCCGGAATTGGCGTGCTATGTGGATTAGGTCAATTCTGGAATGCTGGTATGGCCAGCGTGATTATTCTGTGCGCCAACATCCTGCTTCGCGAAGCTGCGCAGCGGATTAATCAACTGCCCGCGCTCCATGAAGGCGAAAAATGCTATGTCCTGAAAATCACCTGTGATGACGAGCATGAAGATGCGGTGCGGCAGAGTGTGGTCAACATGGCGAAAGAGTTGACGTTGAGTCTGAAAGCCATTTATTGCGATACGGCGCAAGCAGAAGGAAAAACTGAAATACGGGCCGAGGTAATGACCCGTGAGGAATACCGGAAATTACTCGAGCTAATTATGGGTAATATCGGCGGGAATAAAATTATGGCTTCCGTAAGCTGCCACGCAATATGAACACGATACCGGGCATTGCGCCCGGTTGAGGCTTCCCGTTTTGCAGAAATGGGCAGTGACATGGGCCGATGAATCCCAGGATGCCCCGTTCAACAAACGTTCTTTGTCACACTACTTGACGAATTCAGAGGCATGTTCGACCGGGCGAATATCACATAACCAAAATTTGTCCTCGTTATGACAGCCTGCTCTCTGTTTTACAGGAATTAACGGCCTACTCTGAGTTGTGCAAAAAACACTCAGGAGGGGCACATGTACAACACCATTTTGGTTCCCATTGACATTTCCGAGGATAGCCTGACGCACATGGTTATCCCGTTCGTTCAGGCACACACCGCACTTAACACGGCCAAGGTCCACTTTCTTACTGTTATTCCATCGCTTCCCTATTATTCATCGTTAGGTTTGGCCTACTCCGTGGAAGTGCCGAAGATAAAAGAATTCCAGCACGCTGCTTTAGCGAAACTGGATGAGATTGTTAAGCAATTCAAAATCCCTGCAGACAAGATACAGACCCACGCCGTGACGGGGTCTCCGAAGGATCAGATCCTTAAGCTCGCTGACACGATCGGCGCCGACCTGATCATCATTGCCTCCCACAAACCTGACATCTCGACCTATCTGTTGGGTTCGAACGCTGCGGCAGTGGTGCGGCATGCGAAATGCCCTGTGCTGGTTGTAAGATAAAAAAACCGGGCGTAACGCCCGGTTTTTTAAGCCAACACCATGAACCGCTCCCAACAGACAGCTACACAGGAATATGAGCAGGTTTACAATCCCTGGCCAGCCTTACCTGTTCACGCAAAGCGCAAATGGCGACTGCAGATTTCCAATCAGCCAGCCATTACCTGTAGGTTCAATCTTCAGCTGGCGAACGGTTCCCTCGGGAACATAAAAGAAGCTGCTTTTAAAACTGTCATCATCAGCTGTATCACGCGGATTTTTAACGTAGCGCGTATCGGTTAGGGCAATCTCACCCGGCCTGTTCATCTCATAGCTAAAGAGAATTGTGCGTGAGATGACATTAACACCTCGCGCTGACTGGATATTCCCAGACAGGACAGCCTGGCCATCGTGGTTTTTATCTAAACGGAAAATAAACTCCAGCGTAGCGACGAAATCAGGTTCGTGATGGTTGTAACGTACAATTGTGGAACAGTTAACACTCAACGCACTCTGTTTATGACGCATGTGAACGTAGAACCACACCGATAACGCCAGGATGAGGAGTAAAATTACGGCCGATATTCCTGTTTTTTTATTGATTGCGTTCATAACCACTCCAGTAGTTATTCAGACAGGAGATGTAATTATTATTCTTTTGCGTGCATCGACTGATAAACGCCCTCCCCTTATTGCCGTACAGATAGGACTCTGAAACCTGATAGAGAAAAGAAGTGCCTTCCAGACACTGAATATGATTTGAGTTAGCCAGTTCTAAAAACAGTTCTTTTTTTTGCTCTGACAGGGATGCAGAGTTGCTCTGGACTGTATAGACAGGACAGGTGTCGTAGTTAAACAAAAAATGAGGCTTAATCTGTTTTATTTCCTTTACGTCTTTCGACGGAATTACGAGACCTGACACAACTAAGGTAGCGCTGATTAAAAGTACAATCAGTGCCAGCGTATAATGAAGAACCTTGTTCTTACCCGCTACCGCCGTACGGTGTACTACCTTTATTATCTCCGACTCTTCATCTTCTTTGAGTCGTCCATCAGCAATCGTAGATTCAGTTATATCCCTGACATCAATATCACTGTTAAACATAAAGCCGACCCGAGGCACTGTGGTAATACATTCATCCGTAATACCAAACTGGACGAAGTGTTTTCTCAGTTCTGAGATGTATTTATTTAATGTGTGACTCGATGAGCGCAACCCATGAGCATCCCAGACGTTATCCAGGAGTTCATTCCGTGTCAGGACTTGACCATGCCTTTCGAGAAGGCATGTGAGTAGCCTGTTCATTGTCAGGGTCAGAATGACAGTAGAGCCCTCGTCTCCGGATGGCCATATGGCACCATCTTCAGAGCGATAAAAAACCCTATTATCAATCACAAAAACCATCTCTGACTCCTTATCCATGATGGTAATTGAATGGATCTTCACATTTATCCAGCCTGCGAAAGCCCATTAACTTCTTTCTCGCATCTTAGCACAGCAAGACGCAACAACCTCTTCTGCAGACTTATCACTTGTAAATGAAATACCAAGCAGAATATAAGTTTGTATTTTAATAAATTCGCAATACATGTATCTACACGCCGTTTTGGGTTGATAGGATTGTTCGCAGAAGTGAATGAGCAGGTTCTTATTCTTCAGGAGCAGCAATCCGACCTACCGCCATTCACAGCCTCGGGTACGAAGAGACACCTCGGGTAGCGAATCCAGTAGATAAGGAGCGACATTATGATAAGCACCAAAATGCTCATGAAGGCAGAACGTTTCTTCATCAAAGCCCGTACAGTGATTAGAGAAACAATCTTATCAGCGGAACTGACCAATGCTGAATTTGTACCGTTTATCCAGCCCGTATGTAAGGGAGATAAGATCGTAGGCGGAGAGGTATTACTCAGAGTTCTCAAAGATGGGATTTACCAATCTCCCGAAAAATACCTTTCGGCAATAGAATCATGTGAGGTGATTAATGATGTCACTTGCAGTCTGATGTCTGATGTTAAAACATTTTTCGAAGGCTATGAAGGTACTCTACCTGATGACTTTTATCTCTCCTTCAACATCTGTGCGAGACAGTTGAACTCTTCAAGAGTTATTGAAGCAGTGACGGACTTTAAGAAAACATTCGACGGACGCATTTCTGTCACGCTGGAAATTGTCGAACGCGGAACAATGAACCTGGACGACTTTGCACTCGAGGCTATGCAGCAACTTACTGAGTCAGGTGTGCGATTTGCGATTGATGATTTCGGCAGCGGGAGTTCATGCCTTAAATATATTGAACATGCAGGTTTCTCAACTATCAAGATTGATAAATGCCTCACAATTGCCAGCAATGGATCATTAATCTATTCCGCGGTGATTGATTCAATTATCACTCTCGCAGAGCGGCTGCAAATTCATGTCATTGCTGAAGGTATAGAAAATAAAGAACAACTATCGCTTTTGAAAGATAGAGGGGTGGATATTTTTCAGGGTTATCTATTTTCAAAACCTGTAAGCATGCACGAGTTTTGCACGCACATATAACGTTTTTCAAAAGCATAAACACAACAATTCGCAACCTATCATGGAAAGCATTACTTAAATAACAGTAGTGCACTCGACCTATTTGTTACAGATTTAAATTACCACCGAGGACAAATTATATATGTCAGCTAACTTCCCAAATCCGCCAGAGTTTCCGTCCTGCACAGGACCGGAAGGAATTCTTTATGACTTTAACTATGGCGCGCGCGTTTTGCTTCCGGAAGGAAAATGGCACGTCATTTTAATGGACGACGACAGCGGTAATATTCTTTTCAGCTGTGATTCAGAAGGCGGCTGGGTCACCAGTATTAAAAAATATTACGTCCGCTTCCGCATTCAGGTATTCCACCAGGGATCGGCGAGCCCGATCCTGGATGAAACGCTGGATATGAAGGACAAGCCCGTCGTCATCTTTTTCCCGACGGGGACGCTGGGCGACATGCTTGGGTGGTTCCATTATGCAGAGCGTTTTCGCCAGCTGCACCGCTGTCAGCTTGAGTGCGTCATGGGGCAGGAAATCATTGAACTGCTCAGCGCGCAGTATCCCGAGATCACATTCTCCACTAAGGACAATCTTCAGACGGTAAATCCCTACGCGTCCTGGTATGTAGGCCTTTTCTTTAAGGGTGATACCACACATCAGCCTATAGATTTCAGGAAGGTCGGCTTCCACCGTAATGCTGGCTACATCCTGGGAGTTGACCCGCGTGAATGCCCTCCCCGCCTGAAGCTGGATGCAGAACGGAAAATTGCTGAGCCATATGTCTGCATCGCCGCGCAGTCCACCAACCAGGCGAAGTACTGGAACAACGGCCATGGCTGGGCAGAAGTGGTTGCCCACCTTAAATCTCTGGGATACCGGGTGCTGTGCATTGACCGCCATGCGCATTACGGCCAGGGCTTCGTCTGGAACCACATCCCCCAGGGCGCTGAAGACTTTACAGGGAATATTCCGCTCCAGGAGCGTGTGGACCTGTTAAAGCATGCGAGCTTCTTTATCGGACTTGGCAGTGGGCTGTCATGGCTAGCCTGGGCGTCCGGTATCCCTGTGGTGTTAATCAGCGGATTCAGTCTCCCCAACAGCGAATTTTACACCCCCTGGCGGGTGTTCAGCAGCCATGGCTGTAACGGCTGCTGGGATGATACGTCCGTTGATTTTGACCATGTGGATTATTTGTGGTGTCCGCATCACAAGAACACCCCCCGACAATACGAGTGCACGAGTCTGATAACCGGTCGGCAGGTTATCGGCATGGTGGACCGTCTGCATTCAGGATTAGTTGATAAGTAAGGGACGTAAATATGAACAAGATATACACCACAGTCTGGTGCGAGTCGCGCCAGCAATGGATGGTAACCTCTGAACTCGCGACCGGGTCCGGTCGTCCGAAGCTGACGCCGAAGAAAAGCGCACTGGCGTTACTGCTGGGTGCCGTGCTGCTGCCTTCAGGCCCAGCCATGTCGGTAGATTATGTCGGCGTGACGGTAGATGTGAATACTACGGGTCCACAGATTCTTTATTCAGGCGATACAGCCACCGACACGACAATCACTACAGGTAGTTATCAGCGTATCAGTAGTGGCGGCAAGGCCACCATTACTACCATCAACGGCGGCTCCCAGCGCATAAGTGGAGGATCGGCTACCTCAACTACCATCAACAGTGGTGCATATCAGGAAGTCACCAGTGGTGGAACGGCCACCATTACTACCATCAACAGCGGCGGCTCCCAACGAGTCTCAAGCAGCGGCACAGCGACTTCCACTACCATCAACAGCAGTGGTGTTCAACACATCTCCAATGGTGGCTTGGCCAAATCCACAGACATCAGAAATGGTGGTGTTCAGCACATCTCCAATGGTGGCCTGGCCAACTCTACAACCATTAGAAATGGTGGTGCGCAATACGTCTACAGTGGCGGATCGGCCACTTACACCACCATCAACGGCGGCTCCCAGCGAGTCTCAAGCGGCGCCACAGCGGCTTCCACTATCCTCAACATCAGTGGTGTTCAAAACGTTCTTCATGGAGGCTCGGCCACAAGTACTACTATCAACAGTGGCGGTGCTCAGAACGTCTCAAGTGGCGGTTCGGTCACCTCTACGACTATCAACAATGGAGGTAATCAGTACGTCTACAATGGAGCTACAGCTACCTCCACAATTATCAGTGGTTCCTTCAGTAGCCAGCACCTCTCCGGTGGCATTGCAAACAATACTACTATCCACAGTGGTGGCAGGCAGTCCGTCTATGCTGGCAGCGAAGCCACCTCCACTACCATCCACAATGCCGGATTCCAGAACATCTTTAGCGGTGGTTCAGCCGTATTTACTACTATCGGTGGCAGGCAACTTGTCTCCATGGGCGGTTCGACAATCTTTACTACCATCGAAGGTGGCTCTCAGCTCGTCTATAGTGGTGCCTCAGCCACTTCTACCACTATAAATAGTGGTTATCAGAACGTTTCCAGTGGCGGTTCAGCCACCGCCACTACTATCAACAATGGTGGCTCTCAGAACGTCTTCGGGGAGGTCAAATCCACTACCATCAACAGCGGCGGGTATCAGTACGTTTCCGGTGGTGGCTCAGCTTCCGAAACAATCATTAGTGGTGGTGCTCAGTATGTATCTAGTGGTGGCACAGCCACCACTACCACCATCAATGGTGGTTTTCAGGATGTATCTAGTGGCGGTACGGCCACCGCTACCACCATCACCAGCGGGGGCGAACAGCGCGTCTCCAGTGGCGGCATTGCTAGTGATACCACCATATACAGTGACGGTGCGCAGGTCGTCTTTGATGGTTTAGTCACCGACACTAAAATTAACAGTGGCGGTTTACAGGGCATTTTCGGTGGTTCGGTCACTTCGACTACTATCAATCATGGCGGCTCTCAGCACATTTATGTCAGCGGTTCAGCCGATGCCACTACCATCAACAGCGGCGGCGAACAGCGTGTTTCCAGTGGAGGTATGGCCAACTCCACTACCATCAACAATGGTGGCAGACAGCGCGTTTATGCTGGCGGCCAGGCTAGCTTTACGACTATAAACAGTGGTGGGTATCAGTATGTCTCCAGTGGTGGGCTGGTCACCTCTACTGACATTAATAGTGGAGGCAGGCAGCACGTCTCAAATGGTGGTTCAGCAACGCACACCACCATCGGCCGTGGAGGTTATCAGCACGTCGAAGGTGGCTTAGTTACCAGTACCACTCTCGATGGTGGTTATCAACATGTTTCCAGTGGCGGTTCGGCCACTGACACCACCATTGATGACTGGGGCTATCAGACCGTCTTCGCTGGCGGTGTGGCTACCTCTACCATTCTCAACAGTGGTGCCCGGCAGTACGTCTCCAGTGGTGGCGCTGCTACCTCCACCACAATCAACAGCGCTGGCAGACAGGACGTATCAGATGGCGGCAGAGCCACTTCTACTATCATCAACAATGGTGGTGCTCAACACGTTTCCAGTGGTGGTGCTGCCTCGAGTACCACTATAAGCAGTGGCGGTAAACAGCACATCTTGAGTGGTGGCTCGGCCAACTTAGCTATCATCAGCAGCGGCGGTAATCAACTCATATCCAGTGGCGGTACTGCTAACAGCACTACCATCTATATGTATGGAAGACAAAACGTTGAGAGTGGCGGTACGGCAACCAATACCACTCTCAACAGCCTCGGCTGGCAGTACGTTTCCAGTGGTGGCTCGGCTACCTTTACCACAATCAACAGCGGCGGTGCTCAGTATGTCTCCGCTGGAGGCATTGCCACCTCTACTACAATCAACAGTGATGGGCAACAGAAGGTCTTCGGCACGGCCATCTCGACTACCATAAGCAGTGGTGGTCAACAGAACGTCGAAGGTGGTACCGCCAATCACAGCACCATCGAAGGTGGTATATTGCGCGTCTACGAAGGCGGCGCGGCCTCATCTACAACCATTAACGGTGGTACTCAGGACCTCTGGAGCGGCTCGGCTATCTCTACAACCATCAATGGCGGTCTTCAGAAAGTCCGAAGTGGCAGCACAACCACCGGTACTACCATCAACGGTGGCCAGTCCTGGCTGATGACTGGGGCTCTGGCCGACGGCAAAACCATAGTGAGCGCGGGAGGCGAACTGCTGATGAACGCAGGCTCTCTCGCAACGGACGTAAACATTCAGGGAGGCACCCTCTCTGTCAATGACCTTTCCGATACAGCGTCCGGCCTGAACACGGCTCAGGTCGGTAATCTCACCATGAACAGCGGTAACGTCAACTTCCTGCGCAACAGCGACGGCGAATTTGCGAAGCTAACGATTACGGAGCTGACCGGCACCGGGAACTTCTTCCTGAACACATCTCTCGCCGATCGTAAAGCCAACTTCGTCACTATCGAACAGGGCACGGGTCATTTTGGTATTGCCGTGGCTGACTCCGGTAAGGAGATATCAGACCACACTGATCTGACGCTGAACCTCATCCATGAGAAAGGCGGTGACATAGACTTTGAAATGGTCACGGCGTCCGGCCGAAATACCAGATTCGTGGACGGCGGTACGTACATGTACACCCTGTACAGCCAGCAGGATAAGGACGGCCTCACCGGCGGTAACGTCTGGTATCTGGGGGCCATGGGGAGTGGCGGCGAGAACCCGGGCGGTGAGAACCCGGGCGGTGAGAACCCTGGCGGTGAGAATCCGGGCGGCGAGAATCCGGGCGGTGGTGACAACGGCAACGCAGGAGGTAACGGAAATGGCGGTAAGAAGCCAATGACCACACCTGCAACTGATGCCATTCTGGCCATGTCTAATGCCGGTCTGAACGTTATCCATTCTGAGCTGGATGGCCTGCGCACGTATCGCGCGAGTCTGGATAAAACCGGACCAGAAAGCAACGTATGGGGACACTACCTCGGCAGTAAAAGTGACATTGATACAAGCAATGGCGCAGCCTATAAGCTGAGCCAGAACGGACTTGAGATCGGAGCTGACACCCGGAATGACTTTGCGCGCGGCAGCCTCGTCACTGGCGCATTCATGTCCTTTAGCGATAACAAAGTGAAGCATGCCCGCGGCGGCACAAGCAAAATCGACAGCTACGGCCTCGGCCTGTATGCCACCTGGTACGACGCAAGTGGATTCTACGCTGACGGCGTGGTGAAAGGTAACCGTCTCAACAACAAACTGAGAGCGGTTATGACCAACGGGGGGAGAACCGGCGGTGACTGGAAGCAGTATGCGCTCAGCACAGCCGTTGAAGGTGGTTATCAGTTCGATCTCAAAAACGATGTAAGCATCACGCCTTATGCGCGCCTGGCCTTTGTTCAGATGACCAGTGAGGAGGTGAAACTCAGCAACGGCATGAAAGGCAACACGGGCACTCCACGTTCTGTTACGGGTGAATCCGGTGCGAAGCTTTCCGGTAAGTTCAGTCTGGGTTCGACTGAATTGAAACCTTATCTGTCAGCTGCGGTGGTGCAGGAATTTGCTAACTCAAACGAAGTCACGATCAATGAGCGCAATCGCTTTGATAACAACGTCAAAGGCACATCAGGTAAATACGGTCTGGGTGCATCGGTCAACGTTGGTAAAGACGTAACCTTGTACGGTGAGGCTAATTATCGTCAGGGCAGCCAAATCGAAACACCGATCCAGGGTGTGGCAGGTATCCGTATCGGATTCTGATGTTCCACAGGGGCCTTAGGGCCCCTTTTCACTGTGTTCTGAAATGTTCTGGTTATGTTTATGCCTCACATGATTTTGACGAAAGATGTTTTTTTGAATAAAGCGCTGTCTGTCATCCTTCAGCAAGCGTCCCCCGGCAGAAAGGTTTGCGTCGTAGATATTGAATCATTCAGAAGCCTGGGCGCCATTTTCAACCTACTGAAAAGAAAGAAACTCACTGAAAAGCATGAAATGATCTTCATCGGTGGCAAGGATGTCAGTTCAAGAGTTCTCGAACCGCTTGTGACAATCTACAGGAAATCATGCTTTATGGAGTTTCGAAAGCAGCTTACGGGCGGTCGGACGTATTCATCAGAATATGCGTTGAACCACATCGCGCGCTGCAGAAGTCTGAGCATGCTTTCAGAACAGGAGAAAAAGACACTTTTCGCCCTTCTGGATACTGATGACACGGTGGCTGCTGCAAGAAAAATTTACCTGTCCCCCAAAACTGTCTATACCTACACCAATAATATTGGGCAAAAACTTAACCTGAATTCGATACTTCAGGTCAGGCAATTTATTCATTCTGAATTCGAATAGCCTTTGCAAAAACCGGGCTCTGGGCCCGGTTGTGTTATTTGCTACGGTGACTTTATGTACTGAATCCGCAATTCTCCAGCATCGGTTCAAACTTTGGAACGTGCCCGCGCCAGGTGTAATACAAAGCCGCCCCGTTCGACAAACCCCAGCCAACCATCATCCCTGGCATCTTCGTCCACAGACAGGAGTCACTCCCTGCCGCGCAGCTCCCGCCCCAAATATGGGCGAATAGCTGCTCCGCTAATGCGGCGCATTTCATAAAGAGGTGCTGGTTTTAGCCAGACGTTTCATCATTCCGTCGTAAAGCTAATCTGCTCGCTGCCCATAAAATGGGACATGCGCCGATTAAGGCTGTACGCCAGCTCGCCCAGGACGCGAGAATGGACATAGTCACGACGCAATGACAGGCAAGGTCGATTGTACGAATACCACAGAACAGAAATTTGTACCCGTTATGACACCCTTCTCTCTGTTTTGCTGAAATTAACGATCTACCTTGAGTTGTGTGAAAAACACTCAGGAGGGACACATGTACAACTCAATTTTGGTTCCTATTGACATTTCCGAGGATAGCCTGACGCACATGGTTATCCCGTTCGTTCAGGCACACACCGCACTTAACACGGCCAAGGTTCACTTTCTTACTGTTATTCCATCGCTTCCCTATTATTCATCGTTAGGTTTGGCCTACTCCGTGGAAATGCCGAAGATAAAAGAATTCCAGCACGCTGCTTTAGCGAAACTGGATGAGATTGTTAAGCAATTCAAAATTCCTGCAGATAAGATACAGACTCACGCCGTGACGGGATCGCCTAAGGATCAAATCCTTAAGCTCGCTGACACAATCGACGCCGACCTGATCATCATTGCCTCTCATAAGCCGGACATCTCGACCTATCTGTTGGGTTCGAACGCTGCGGCAGTGGTGCGGCATGCGAAATGTCCTGTGCTGGTCGTTAGATAGAACGCGCTTGCGCCTCTGTATACGGTCAGATAGCAGATGACAAAAAACCGGGCGAGAAGCCCGGTTTTTCATTTTCGCTTCCCGGCGTAAAGCGTGCGAAGCTGATGGAAGCACACTTTAAAGATCTATTCTGTTTGCGTTTAAATTTAATTCCGTAATGGCGGCCGGTTTTCCAAGCAAGTAGCCCTGAACTTCATCACATCTATTTTTTTTAAGAAAAGAGAGCTGTTCGGTGGTCTCCACCCCTTCTGCGGTGACCGCCATTGAATAGGCCTTACCCAGATCGATAATTTTTTCTACGACTGATTGGTTCTGCGGCGAATCGGCCAGGGTAAAAATAAAACTCTTGTCGAGCTTGAGTCCATCAAACTGAAACTTCCGGAGATAGCTCAGAGAGGCATAGCCGGTACCGAAATCGTCAATCAAAATACGGACGCCCATTTTTTTGAGAGCCTTCATGGTCAGCAAGGTCTTTTCAGGATCGGAAAGCGTGACATTTTCCGTCACTTCTATTTCCAGTCGGTCAGGTTCTAGCCCTGTTTCGTGCAGGATCTCTTTTATCCTTTCAGCAAGATCGCTTGCCTGGAATTCGATAGCGGAAATATTTACGGATACCGATAGCCCCGGCAATTTATCTTTTGTCTCCGCACACGCTTTGCGTATGACCCAGTTGCTGAGGTTAATAATCAGACCTGTTTCTTCAGCCAGCGGGATGAACTGATCGGGCATCATCGTCCCTCGGTGCGGGTGCTGCCAACGTACCAGCGCTTCGACGGCCTCTATCTTAGAATATCGGAGGTTATAACGGGGCTGGTACACCAGATAGAGTTGTTCTTCGCGAATCGCGGTTTTCAGTTCGAGTTCCAGTTTTCTCCGTTCAGTTAACTTTTCCGACATATCCGGGCGATAATAGACCCATCGGTTTCTGCCGGATTGCTTAGCCTGGTAAAGCGAAATATCGGCATAGCGTAAAAGATCGTTTGCGCTGCTGCTATCCAGGGGAGCCAGCGCAATCCCCATGCTTACGCCTATTGCGACATCATTACCCTCAATGGAGAAAGGACGGTTGAGTTCCTGTACGATGCGGTGACACACCTCATCAATCTGGTCTTTTTGGCTGGTATTGCCGAGAAGAAGCATAAATTCATCCCCTCCCTGCCGTGCGACAAAATCACCTCGACGAACGCAATTTTTAAGACGTAGAGCGACCTCGCCAAGCAGCGCATCCCCCGTGGAGTGCCCAAAAATATCATTGACGGGTTTAAACTTGTCTAAATCGAGGCAAATCATGGCAAAGGGATAATGGTTAAGGTCTTCTTTAGCCAACTGGCCTGCCAGAAATTCCTTAATATGATAGCGGTTCGGCAGACCGGTTAATTCATCATGACGTGACAGGAACTCCACCCGTTTAGTTGCTTCAACTTCCAGAGAAACGTCGGTTGCCGCACCTCGCAAAACCACCGTTCCATCAGGCTGAGCAGAAAGCTTTGCCAGAAGCGTGCAATAGGCCGTAGATTGTTGCGCATGAATATAAGGACAGTTCTTAAATTCAAAGCGTTCAGTTAATTCCCTGAGCCTCACACAGTTTTGTAATAATCCGCGTGACGCAGGAAAGAGTTCATCCAGCCTGCGGCCTATCCATTTGCTATTTTCATATCCCGTTACTGTAGAAAAACGACCTGAAAGCCAGGTTATCTTTAACGATAAATCTGTTTCCCAGAACCAGTCGCTGGTTGTTTCACTGACGTCCCGGAATCGTTTTTCACTGGTGATAAGATTCAACCGCGCCTGCTCGAGGAGAAAGGTATTTTCGTCAAGCATTCTCGCCTTCTGCATAATATGGCGCATGAGAATAACCGTCATCGATACCGTCAGAATAACTGAAAGAATGAGTAATGGTAAAAAATAAATAATCAACGCCTGGCCGGGGTTTTCACCGTCCCAGATAATTTGCACATCACCATTCTGGGTGTTTAAGGTAAATTCTGTTTGATTGTTTATTTGAGAAGTGACTGCATCAGGTGACGTACGAACATTTTTAATACCGGCATCCTGCCCAATCGCGAGGAGTTTTTTAGCCGTTAACTTGTCTACAAACACCATTACCGACGGTTTCCCCGGCAAGGGTTGTACGCTCGCGTCATCGCCCGTTGTTATCCATTCAGCAGAAACAATGGCTGGAACGGAATCGATAAGCATGAGTATAGAAACCGGCAATCCATTGTTAACGCTCACCTCACGGAGTAATCGCTCCTTGGTTGATTTATCTAACCAGCGCCCGAGATCCTGAAGCTTCAGTTTCCCGTCAAGCACGCTGTATCGCGTGGTTCCTTCCGGGGAGAGAATAAACACCCCTTCGTAGCCAAAGTTGTCATACAGGGACTTACCCAGGTTCTGCTTATCCCATGCCCAGTGAACGTCAGTGTTCAAATGAAGATGTTTGTAGGCATCTCCCCATTCAGCATTATCTTTCAAGTGACTTCGCATGCTTTCCTGGCGGGAATCCAGGGCTTTCCTTAACAAAAACTCATCGTGCTTATCGCTGATTTTATTAACATTATTTTTTATTAATAGCAGGGAAATTATTGCCGCAATGAAAATACTTATCAACAATGTCACTATATAGGTAAAGGTTTTATTTATCAGCCCCTTAGAAGGCTCGGCATCCGTAAAACCGGGATTGTTCAGAGGTAGGGTCATCATTCGCCTTCTTATACTGCTAATACGTCAATTTTTATGCCACCTTTATTTATCGGCAAAGAATAATAAAAATTTATAGTTAAAACCCTTAAGCTTAAAGAACATTTGATTTTTACAATCCAGATCAAATTATTATCTCTCTTACAGCCTGAATTCGCTTAAATACATCTCCCGGTTGGAGTGACCTTTAACCTCGCCGGTTTTATTTATAAAGAACATAATCTTAGTTTTTATGCTGAAACGGTTACAGGCGTATAAAAAACCGGGCGTAAAGCCCGGTTCTTTTTTCATACGGCATTGACTCTATTCGCTCAATCCGCGATTCTCCAGCATCGGCCCAATCTTCGGATCGTGCCCGCGCCAGTTCCGGTAAAGTTCAGCTAAATCAGTACTGTTCCCGCGGGACAAAATCGCCTCGCGGAATGTCTGTCCATTTTCGCGCGTCAACCCGCCCTGCTCGACAAACCACTGATAGCCATCGTCTGCCAGCATCTGCGTCCACAGGTAGGCGTAATACCCCACCGCGTAGCCGCCGCCGAAGATATGGGCAAAATAGCTGCTGCGGTAGCGCGGCGGAACGGCGGGCAGATCCAGCCCCTCTTTTTTCAACGCTGCCGCTTCAAAATCCTCCACGCCCGAAACGGCCTCGCTGATGCCGTGCCAGTTCATGTCCAGCAGCGCGGCACCCAGCAGTTCGGTCATGTCATAACCCTTGTTGAAATGGGTCGCGTTGAGCATGCTTTCCCGCAGCGCGTCCGGCATCGGTTCGCCGGTTTCGTAATGGCGCGCATAATGGGTAAACACCTGTGGATGGCTGGCCCAGTGCTCGTTGATTTGCGACGGGAACTCAACAAAATCACGCGGCGTATTGGTGCCGGAAAGCGTGGCGAACCGCTGGCTGGCAAAGAGACCGTGCAGCGTATGGCCAAACTCGTGGAACAGGGTTATTACGTCATCCCAGGAGAGAAGCGCGATACCGCCATTCGCCGGTTTCTGGTAGTTACAGACGTTGTAGATCACCGGACGGGCAGCAAACTCGAAGGATTGCTCGACGAAATTCCCCATCCATGCCCCGCCCTGTTTGGAATCGCGGGCAAAGAAGTCGCCGTAAAACAGCGCCATGCCCTCGCCGGTGTGGTCGAAAATTTCCCATACGCGGACGTCCGGGTGATACACCGGGATATCGAAGCGTTCGACGAAGCGAATGCCAAACAGCTGGCTGGCAGCCCAGAATACGCCATCCTGCAGCACGGTATTGAGCGCAAAGTAGGGCCTGTTCTGCGACTCATCGAGGGCATATTTTGCCTGGCGCACGCGCTCCGCATAAAAGGCCCAGTCCCAGGCCTCCACGGTGAAACCGCCCTGCTCGTCGTCGATGACTTTCTGAATATCGGCCTGCTCGCGTTCCGCGCGGGCGCGGGCGGCAGGCACAATGCCGCGCATAAATTCCAGCGCGGCGGCCGGGGTTTTCGCCATCTGGTCAGCGATGCTCCAGCTAGCGTAATCCTCAAAGCCCAGCAGACGGGCCTGCCGCGCGCGCAGCGCCGTCAGACGAAGAATCAGCGCGCGGGTGTCGTTTTCGTCCCCTTTCTGGGTACGCGTCCAGCCTGCGTTGAAGAGGTTTTCGCGGGTCTGACGATTGCGCAGCGCGGAAAGCGCGGGCTGCTGGGTGGTGTTCAAAAGCGGGATCAGCCAGCGATCGTTTAGCCCTCGCTCCGCGGCAGCCTGCGCCGCGTCAGCGATCTCCGTTGCGCTGAGCCCGTCAAGCTGGTGCGCATAATCCACCACCAGCCCACCGGTCTTATCGGCAGCCAGCAGACGCTGGTTAAACTGGCTGGTCAGGGAGGCCGCCTCGGTATTCAGCGCCTTCAGCTCGGCCTTTTCTGTCTCATTCAGTCGCGCACCGGCCAGAATAAACCGCTGATACAACTCCTCGACCAGACGACGGCATTCGGCGTCCAGCGCGGCACGGTCCTGCCAGACGCTCTCCACGCGGGCGAACAGCGCGTCATTCAGCCAGATATCGTTTGCCAGCGCGGCAAGCTCGGTGGAGAACTGTTCTTCCAGCTCCTGTAAAAACGGATTGGTGTGCGCGGAAGTCATGGCGAAGAACACGCTGCTGACACGCGAGAGCATGGCGCCGCTCTTCTCCAGCGCCAGCACGGTGTTCGTGAAGTCAGGCGCAGCGGCCTGAGAGACAATCGCGTCAATGTCCGCACGCTTCTGGCGAAGGGCTTCATCGAAGGCCGGACGATAGTGGCTGTCGTTGATCTGATCAAAATGGGGGGCCTGGTAAGGCAGCAGGCTGATGTCAAAAAAGGGATTCGTGGCCGTCATCTTTCACTCCTGAGTACGGGTATCCTCCCAGAGTAGGCCAGGCCGCCATCCCCTGCAACGCTGTCATACAAATGTTGCCTTAACGCACCCTCTGCGGCCGTGCTATGTTAGTTAAACACAAAAAGCGTTGAGGAACAGTGAGATGATTATTTTAGTTACCGGGGCAACGGCAGGTTTTGGTGAAAGCATCACGCGTCGCTTCGTCGCCAACGGGCACAAGGTTATTGCAACGGGCCGCCGTCAGGAACGTCTGCAGGAGCTGAAGGACGAATTAGGCGACAGCATCCTGACCGCGCAGCTGGACGTGCGTAACCGCGCGGCGATTGAAGAGATGATTGCCAACCTGCCCGCCGAGTGGCGCGCCATCGACGTGCTGGTCAACAATGCCGGTCTTGCGCTGGGCATGGAGCCGGCACACAAAGCCAGCGTGGAAGACTGGGAAAACATGATCGACACCAACAACAAAGGGCTGGTCTATATGACCCGCGCGGTGCTGCCGGGCATGGTTGAGCGCAATCGTGGCCACATTATCAATGTCGGCTCCACCGCCGGAAGCTGGCCTTATGCAGGCGGCAACGTCTACGGCGCAACAAAAGCGTTTGTGCGCCAGTTCAGCCTTAACCTGCGTACCGATCTGCACGGCACCGCCATTCGCGTCACCGACATCGAGCCGGGCCTGGTGGGCGGCACCGAGTTTTCCAACGTGCGTTTCAAGGGCGACGACGCGAAAGCAGACAAGACCTACGAAAACGCGAACGCCCTGACGCCGGAAGATGTCACCGAAACGGTCTGGTGGGTGGCGACGCTGCCAAAACACGTCAACATCAATACCGTAGAAATGATGCCGGTCAGCCAGAGTTTTGCCGGGCTTAGCGTGCATCGTGGCTAACGCTGCCCTTCCCGGCCTGCGGGCCGGGTCTGTTTCGGGTTATAAAAGAATGGTAGTATGTTCAGGCTAACTCTCTGAGAAATGACAACTCATGGCCGCTGAATCGCAACTCAATCCCACCCAGCCCGTAAACCAGCAAATCTATCGCATTTT
The DNA here is from genome assembly GCF_049238885.1 of Enterobacter cloacae complex sp. BZL2005. Taxonomy (NCBI): domain Bacteria; kingdom Pseudomonadati; phylum Pseudomonadota; class Gammaproteobacteria; order Enterobacterales; family Enterobacteriaceae; genus Enterobacter; species Enterobacter cloacae complex sp. BZL2005. Next base: position 431,091 of record NZ_JBMKGI010000003.1, read on the forward strand.
GCGACGTGATATTGTCCATTGCCTGATCCCACCGGGAACGCCGCTTTCTGAAAAAGAGGTGTCCGTGCGTTTTGACGTTTCCCGTCAGCCGGTGCGTGAAGCGTTTATTAAGCTTGCGGAAAACGGTCTGATTCAGATCCGCCCGCAGCGCGGCAGCTACGTGAACAAAATTTCACTCTCTCAGGTGCGCAACGGCTGTTTTGTTCGCCAGGCCATTGAATGCGCGGTGGCGCGCCGTGCCGCAACGCTCATCAACGACAAGCAGTGTTACCTGCTGGAGCAAAACCTTCATCAGCAGCGGATTGCGATTGACCGTAAGCAGCTGAATGATTTCTTCCAGCTTGATGATGAATTCCACCAGAAGCTGGCGCAGATTGCGGATTGCCAGCTGGCCTGGGACACCATCGAAAACATCAAGGCCACCATCGACCGCGTGCGTTATATGAGTCTCGATCACGTCTCTCCGCCGGAAATGCTGCTCCGACAGCACCATGATATTTTCAGCGCGCTGGAAAAACGCGACCCGGACGGCGTGGAAAAAGCGATGACGCTGCATCTGCAGGAAATTAGCGAATCCGTGCAGCTGATTCGTCAGGAAAATAGCGAGTGGTTTAGCGAAGAATAATATTTCGCCGCGCCCTTTCGGGTGCGGCGAAAGGGTTAGCGAACGACTAACACCGGAATGGTTGCGTAGCGCAGGATAGATTCCGCATTTGATCCCAGCAGATGGGTGGTGATGCCCGGGTTTTTCGACCCGATGACGATCGCGTCATATTCCCCCTCTTTGCTCAGCCTGATAATTTCATCGCGGACGTTGCCAAAGCGAACCAGACAGTCAATTTTCTCCGGCGAGATATCGAACAGTCGTTTTAAGGCGTTCATTTTCTTCCCGGATTCCTCAGTCATATATTCTTCGAACTTTTTAATATCGGCGTTAAAACCGCGCAGCAGGGATCGGCTGCTGGTCGGCAGAATATTGACCAGGGTAATCGACGCGCCCTCGGCCTTCGCCAGGTTAGCCGCGTGGCGAACCGCTTTGTCACTCAAATCCATTTCAAATACATCAACAGGCATCAAAATCTTCTTATACATAAGCCTGGCTCCTTATTCCGATGAAAGGGTTATTTCCAGTACCCAGAATGGCATCGGGAATATAAACCAACCCTCAACGCTTCCCTGCTGAAACTATCAGGTAATGAAAATAACGGTCTGCTTTGTCAATTGCTGTCGTGAACGGTCAGCGACCGAGGCAATAAAGAAAAAAGTGTGAGTTTGATCAAAAACAAAAACATCTGATGCAGACAGGCGTATTTATATGCCCCGTGAACGGCAACCCTGAAATAACGCCGTAACGAACAGGTTAGAGAGGAGAAAATACCATGATGACATACGACCGTAACCGCAATGCGATCACCACCGGCAGCCGCGTCATGATTAGCGGCACAGGCAAAACTGGCGTGATTAAAGCGATCCACAGCGACGGGCTGGATGCCGCGCAGGTGCGCCGCAGCAAAACGGTTGAAGTGGAAGGATGCGAAGGTAAATTCGAACCGATTGAGCTGATTCGCCTGGGCATGCACTAAACGGTGCGCAGACATGCCGCCGCGAACGGCGGCATGTGCTGAATTACCGTTGAGACACGTACTGCGCCACGGTCGCTTTCGCGCCCTTTTGCAGCAGCGTCTGGTATGCCTTCATCACCGCATCAACAAAGACGGCTTCACGCGGTAGCTCCTTGCCAAAGATGGCCTCGATGCCGAGCAGCGCCCTGACCCGGTTTTCCCCTTCCGCACTGCCCTTCACCGCCGCCTGAATCACCGCCAGCTGCGGATCGCTCACGTCAATCGCGTTACCCTGCTCGTCCACGCCGCCGACATAGCGCATCCACCCTGCCACGCCCAGCGCCAGCAGCGGGAAAGGCTTCTGATGCACCAGGTGCCAGCGCACGGAATCCAGCATGCGCTGCGGAAGCTTCTGGCTGCCGTCCATCGCAATTTGCCAGGTCCGATGGCGCAGGGCCGGGTTGCTGTAGCGGGCAATCAGGAGATCGGCATAGCGTCCTAAATCGACGCCTTTGACCTTCAGCGTAGGCGCCTGCTCGTTAAGCATCAGCGCGTGCGCGGCGACGCGGTAGTTTTCATCTTCCATACAGTCGTTAATATGCTGATAGCCCGCCAGATAGCCCAGGTACGCCAGGAATGAGTGGCTGCCGTTAAGCATGCGCAGCTTCATCTCTTCAAACGGGATCACGTCTGACACCAGCTCGGCTCCGGCTTTGTCCCACGCTGGACGGCCGGCCACAAAGTTATCTTCGATCACCCACTGACGGAACGGTTCACAGGCCACCGCCGCCGGATCGCGCACGCCGGTAAGCTGTTCAATTTTATCCAGCGTGTCGGGGGTGACCGCAGGCACGATGCGATCCACCATCGTTGACGGGAAGGTAACGTGGGATTCGATCCAGTCCGCCAGCTCACCGTCTACCGCACGGGCGTACGCGCAGGTGACATTGCGCATCACGTGACCGTTCTCCGGCATGTTATCGCAGGACATCACGCTAAACGCAGGCAGACCTGCCGCCTTACGCCGCGCCAGCGCTTCCACGACCACACCCGGCGCAGATTTTGGCTGGTGCGGGTTTTGCAGGTCGGCGACGATAAACGGATGATCGAGCATCAGTTGCCCGGTCGCCGGCGAGTGGCAGTACCCTTTCTCGGTGATGGTCAGAGAGACAATCGCCACCTGCGGGTCACACATCGCCGCCAGCACCGTCTCCAGCCCGTCAACCTGCGCATGAAGGGCCTTTTTGACCACGCCAACTACGCGGGAGGTCCACGCATCGGCAGACATTTCCGCCACGGTATAGAGGTTATCCTGCGCGTTCAGATCGGCAATCTGCTGCTCACCGCCAATCAGGTTAACCTCACAGTAGCCCCAGTCGCTGCCGTGCTCAGCGGCGAGGATATCGGCATACACTGCCTGATGCGCCCGGTGAAATGCGCCAAAGCCTAAATGAACGATGCGAGCTTTAAGGCTGTCGCGATCGTACTGAGGCAGCGTCGCATTGGCCTGTAATAAGGTATTTTCCATGATTAAGACTCGTTAATTAGAAAGCAGTGGATCGCTGCCGCTCTTTCTGAAGCGGCAGCGCCTGCTGACTACACCAACTAGAATGGCAGTTGGGGTAAAAAATTACTGCCATCAACCATACTGATACTGCCGTTTGAGATTTTGATTTATATTAACTTTTGGTCATGTGGTGTGACATAAAAACAAAGTTGTGTGATAAGTCACGCAAGCTATAAACCACTAGCGTCGCGAGGAGACAGCGCCGTAACCGACCGTCTCTTTTGGCGCAGACTCAGCTGCGTCATGCGCCGCGCTCAAATCACGATCGCGCACTTCCGGCATCAGGATCGCCGAGACCAGTCCAATCACGGAATAGGCCACCAGCATGGCAACAATCGGCCACCAGGAACCGGTCATATTGCAGAAAATCCCTGCCAGCACCGGACCAAAACCCACCGCCACCAGACCGCCCGCCTCTTTGGAGATGGCCATACGTGTAAAGCGATTTCGCGAGCCAAACATCTCCGCCATGGTGATATTTTCCAGCGCGAAGAGCCCCAGAACGGCGAAGTTATGGATAACGATGATAGAGAGCATGATCGTCCCCGGCGCATAGCTCTTATCGACGATGATCGACAGCATCGGGTAGGCGAGCAGAATGGCGGAGATATTGAGAATAATGTACGGCAGACGGCGCCCCACTTTATCGGAAAGCCAGCCCAGCAGCGGGATGGAGATAAACCCGAGAATGGAGCTTATCATCAGCGCATCGGTAGGGATGGCTTTATCGAACAGCAGCGTCTGGACCAGATAGCCCGCAAGGAAGGTCTGGATCAGCCCCGAGTTGCCCGCCTGGCCGAAACGCAGGCCGGTAGCCAGCCAGAAGGATTTGCTTTTCACCATGGAACCCAGTGAGGTGTCCGGCTGCGCAGCTTGCACATCGTTCACTTTCTCAAAGACCGGGCTCTCCTTGAGGTTCATACGCAGCCAGATGGCGAAGATCATCACCACGACGCTGGCGAGGAAAGGCACGCGCCAGCCCCAGGCGAGCAGCTGTTCACGATCGAGGGCAAAGAACATGATGGCCCAGATCGCCGTTGCGCTCAGCGTCCCGCAGTTCGTGCCCATCGCCACCAGCGAGGAGATGATGCCGCGTTTTCCTTTCGGCGCGTACTCCGCCAGCATGGTTCCGGCCCCGGAGATCTCAGCCCCGGCGCCCAGGCCCTGAATGATGCGCAGCGTCACCAGCAGAACCGGGGCAAAAATCCCGATCTGCGCGTAGGTCGGCAGGACGCCAATCAGCGTGGTGCAGATCCCCATCATGGTGATGGTGATAAACAGCACCTTCTTACGGCCAATGCTGTCGCCCATTCTGCCGAAGATAAAGGCCCCAACAATGCGCGCAATATAGCCTGCGCCGTAGGTCCCCATCGCCAGGATCAGCGCCATCGCGGCAGACTGTTCGGGAAAGAAGATCTCATGGAAGACCAGAGCGGCCCCCAGCGAATAAAGCTGAAAGTCCATGAACTCCAGAGCGGTGCCAAGCCAGCCGGAAACGGCGGCTTTCACCAGATCGGCGGTGGATCGTTGCGGTTGTACTTGTGTCATGATGGCTATCTCTGAAAGGTAAGATGCGAACCACATAGAGCCTGTCTGCGCAGGCTCTTAATCGCGTAAATGATTATTGGCCGAACGTGAGTAAGACTTTGCAGCACTGCCGCTGATCTTTCTCAAACAGTTCGATGGCGTCTGTTACGTGGTGATAGTCAAAAGTATGGGTGATCAGTTTTTCCGGGTCGATCAGCCCCCTCTTCAGCCAGTCGATGACGAGCGGGAATTTGTTGGCATTCAGGCGCGAGGAGAAGATCGCCAGCTCTTTGCCGGTAATGCCCTGCTGAACAATCTGGCTCTGCTCGCTGGAAAAGCCCATCAGCACGATGCGCGCCGCTGGCGAGGCCAGGGTTATCGCTTCCTGCAAAATAGATGGATGGCAGGCGGCATCAATGATTAACGTCGGTTTGATGCCTTTTTCCTCCAGCGCGGCCTGCAGCGACTGCTCGCCGTTATTAAAGACCCAATCCGCGCCGCTGCGCCGGGCCATCGCCAGGCGCTCGTCTATGCGGTCAACCACGATAACCTGCTTCACCTGATAGACGCTTTTCAGCGCCTGCACGGTGACCAGCCCCATCGGGCCAGCGCCGTAAATCAGCGCGACGTCCTGTTCCGTCGGTTTCGCCTGTCCCGTTACGTTGGCGGCGATGGTAAAGGGCTCAACCATGACGGCGTGTCGATCGGGAATGTCATCCGGAATGGCCCAGGCATTTTGAACGGGCACTGCCGCATATTCACTGAAGCCGCCGTCACGGTGCACCCCCAGCACGACCAGCGAGGTGCAGACGTTCGGTTTTCCCACGGAGCACGGGTAGCAGTGTCCGCAGCTGATCACCGGGTCAACCGCGACGCGCTGGCCCAGGCGGGCAGCGTCAACCCCTTCGCCTGTGGCGTCAATCACGCCAAAGAACTCGTGGCCGATCGTGCGTGGGTATTTCGCAAAAGGATTATGGCCGCGATAGATGTGGCTGTCCGACCCGCAGATACCCGCCAGCGTGATTTTCACGCGGACTTCGCCTGCGCCTGGTTCCGGGCGTGGCCGCTCTTCAATCACCAGTTGGTTTGGCTGCTGAATCACTACGCTTTTCATCGTTCGCTCCTCGCTTACCAGTTCCACAGCGTGCCGTCTTCAAGACGGGCCACCGGCAGATAGGCCGGATCGTAGGGGTATTTCGCCGCCAGTTTTTCATCAAACTCGATGCCCAGCCCCGGCTTGTCGCCCGGATGCATATAGCCGTTATCAAAGCGCCAGCTGTGCGGGAAAACCTCCAGCATCTGTTCGGAGTAGCCCATGTATTCCTGCACACCAAAGTTCGGTACCCACAGGTCGAAATGCAGCGCGGCGGCATGGCAAACGGGCGATAGATCCGACGGACCGTGTGAACCGGTACGCACCTGATAGAGCGAGGCAAAATCGGCGATGCGACGCATCCCGGTAATGCCGCCCGCGTGGGTAATGGTGGTGCGGATATAGTCGATAAGCTGCTCTTCGATAAGCTGCTTGCAGTCCCAGATGCTGTTAAACACTTCGCCTACCGCAATGGGGGTGACGGTGTGCTGGCGGATCAGGCGGAAGCAGGCCTGGTTTTCCGCAGGCGTTGGATCCTCCATCCAGAACATGCGGAATGCTTCGATGCTCTTGCCGAAGCGCGCCGCTTCAATTGGCGTCAGGCGGTGGTGCATGTCGTGCAGGAGGTGCTCATTGAAGCCGAATTTACTGCGCACCGCGTCGAACAGCTTCGGCGTGAAATCGAGGTATTTTTCGGTGGACCAGAGCTGCTCTTCCGGCCAGTCGCCTTTGGTCGCAGGCTCATAGGCCAGCCCCTTCCCTTTGGCCATACCGTAGGTGGTTTTCATGCCCGGCACGCCGCACTGCACGCGGATCGCCTTGAAGCCCATCTCTTTATGACGGGCGTAATCTTCCAGCACGTCGTCAATGGTGTGGCCGGTAGTATGGCAGTAGACCATCACCCCTTCCCGGGAGGCGCCGCCCAACAGCTGGTAGAGCGGCATGTTGGCCGCTTTGGCTTTGATATCCCACAGCGCCATATCCACGGCGGAGATGGCCGACATGGTAACCGGGCCGCGACGCCAGTAGGCGCCTTTATAAAAGAACTGCCAGATGTCTTCGATGCGGTGCGCATCGCGGCCAATCAGCTGGGGGCAAAGGTGATCCTTCAGGTAAGAGGCCACGGAGAGCTCGCGTCCGTTTAGCGTAGCGTCACCGAGACCGACAATCCCCTCATCGGTGGTGATTTTAAGGGTGACAAAGTTCCGCCCCGGGCAGGTAACAAACACGTCAGCCGCGACAATCTTCATAATTCCTTTCCTTACATCGTTCGTTGTGATGCTGGAAATTTACCCGCCAACCCTACTACCATACAAGTATAATGATCGTAAAATAAGCTAACGATCACAAAACCCGGGGCTCACGCGCGCCCCCATCCCGCCACAATAATCAGCATACCGCACAGGGCAATCAGCGCCCCGGCCCAGTCGTATGCGCTGAGTTTGACGCCGTCCACTACGCGTAACCACAGCAGCGCCGTGCAGACATAGACGCCACCGTAGGCCGCGTAAACGCGCCCACTGGCCGCCGGATGCAGCGTTAACAGCCAGACAAACAGGGCCAGCGCGACGCTTGCAGGAATGAGCAACAGTGCGGATCCTCCCTTCTTCAGCCAGAGCCAGGGGAGGAAGCAACCGATGATTTCACATAGCGCGGTGGCAAAAAAAAGCAGCGTTGTTTTAAGCATTTTTCACGTCAGGTGAGGGTTTATTTAACCATCATACCTGATGATGCCCTTTACTTTTCCATACTTGCTCCGCGGGTATGCCGTCATTTCGCTTTAGTGTAGAATCTGTACGGGGTAACTTGATTATCTGCACCCATTTAAAAGGAAACGCTATGACCACATTAAGCAAACGCCTTTGTCTGACAGCCCTGCTGGCGCTGTCATCGTTCGCCTTTGCCGCCTCTGCGACAGCGGAAACCAGCAAGCTCATTATTGAGTCTGGTGACAGCGCGCAAAGCCGTCAGAACGCCGCCATGGACAAAGAACAATGGAATGACACCCGTAACCTTCGTCAGAAGGTCAACAAACGTGCTGAAAAAGAGTGGGACAAAGAAGATGTCGCTTTTGACGCGCGCGATAAGTGTCAGCAAAGTGCAAACGTCAATGCCTACTGGGAGCCAAACACCCTGCGCTGCCTGGATCGCCGTACTGGCCGCACGGTAGCCCCATAATGTCGGTGTCCTGCGACGTTAAACTCCGTCCGCTGGAGCGTGAGGACCTGCGCTTTGTCCACCAGCTCGACAACAATGCCAGTGTGATGCGCTACTGGTTCGAAGAGCCTTACGAGGCATTTGTCGAGCTGTCCGATCTCTACGATAAGCACATTCACGATCAGAGTGAACGTCGGTTTGTGGTGGAGTGTGAAGGTGAAAAAGCGGGTCTTGTTGAGCTGGTTGAGATCAACCACGTTCACCGCCGGGCGGAGTTTCAGATCATCATCTCCCCTGAGCATCAGGGAAAAGGCCTTGCGTCACGGGCGGCTAAGCTGGCAATGGATTACGGATTCAACGTTCTGAATCTCTACAAGCTTTACCTGATTGTGGACAAAGAGAACGAGAAAGCGATCCATATCTACCGCAAGCTGGGCTTCATGGTGGAAGGCGAGCTGATTCACGAGTTCTTTATTAACGGTGAATACCGCAACACCATCCGCATGTGCATTTTCCAGCATCAGCACCTGGCCGGACACAAACCGTCAGGCGCCAGCCTGCTGAAACCTACCGCGCAGTGAGATTGATGACAAACCTTGTCATGAACCATTGCGCTGTCTTTCTTGCCGGGTGGCGCTGTGCTTACCCGGCCTACAGGGTGCTTCATTGTAGGCCCGTGCAAGCGTAGCGCCGCCGGGCGAAACGTACAAAATGCACGTTACTCTCAGTAATATTCAATCGTGTTCTTGATGGTGTACTTGCGCTCAACGGCAGGTTTGACGCTGTCGTCCGTGATCGTCAGATCGCAGCTCACCGGGTTATTGTGGCGGTCGTAATCGCAGCTCTGCTTCACGTTGCCCAGCGGCTTATCATTCAACATGCTCACTGCCGAGTAATCCATTCTTTTGCGAAGATCTTTAGACGGCGTCGACTGGACGGACAGATGCTGATCCCCGGAGACGGTGGTTTTGCCCAGCGGGTAGCCATCCGCGTCGTAGCGATACTTCACTTCCATCTCTTTGCCGTGAGCCGCCACCACAAAACCGTTGTCGTCGGTATCCCACGTCACCCCGGCTGACGGCAGTTCGGCCAGCTGGCATTTCCCCTGCAGCTTCACTTTGCGCTGCTGGGTTTCTGCGTCGAGATAGTAATTGGCATCCAGCACCAGCGCCACGCCGGTGTTGGCCTCCAGGTCGTGCAACTCAAGCGTATCGAAACACCCTTCCGTCGAGACGGTGCCAGTGACCCGTTTTGACACTTCGCCCTTCTCGTTGAACAGCGTCTGGGTAAAGTCTTTGACCGGTCCGCGCAGCGGATCAAAATCAAACTCGTTTGAAAAACTCGCCATCTCGGGCGTAAACGACAGCGGCGCGGAGCTGTTGTCGCACCCCATCAGTGTTGCTGCCAGGAGCGTTATCGCTGCATATTTCTTCACATTCATTTCCGTACAGGGAGATTATTCTCAATCATATTAGCAAATACAGTTGTTTACACGAAGCCTGCTAAAATTAATCTCTACACAGAGAAAAGGAGCTACAGATGAAACGGTTACCCTGGATTACCGCCCTAGTGTTAATGAGTGCCTCAACAGCCGCGCTGGCGGCACCGGATTCCTGCGAGCGCGTGAAAAGCGACATTCAGCAGAAGATTATCAACAACGGCGTGCCTGAATCAGGGTTTACGCTGAGCATTGTGCCGAACGACCAGGCCGACCAGGCGGGCACGCAGGTGGTGGGCCACTGCGCCAACGACACCTTCAAAATTTTATACACCCGCACAGGCAGTGGTGCGGCAGCTGAAGCTCAGTAATTACCCCTCAATCCCCTTTGATTTGATGAGGATTAAGATTTAATACCCCCAAATAAGTAACACTCACCCCATCATTAGCCCGGATATCATTTCGGGAAAAATAATACGCAATTATAATGATGGGGTGAGCCATGTCCGATATTGAACATCACGGCGGAATTAGCCGTCGAACTCTCGTGAAATCTACGGCGATAGGTTCTCTGGCGCTTGCCGCTGGTGGGATCTCGCTGCCTTTTGGTTTAAAAAACGCCGCCGCGGCGGTGAAGCACGCCGTCCAGCCGCCTGAAGATACCGTGGTGTGGGGCGCCTGCTCGGTCAACTGCGGCAGCCGCTGTGCGCTGCGTCTGCACGTGCGTGACAACGAAGTGTACTGGGTCGAAACGGACAACACTGGTGAGGATGTGTATGGCGATCACCAGGTGCGCGCCTGCCTGCGCGGACGTTCAATTCGCCGCCGAATCAATCACCCTGACCGTCTGAACTACCCGATGAAGCGCGTGGGCAAACGCGGCGAAGGTAAGTTCGAACGCATCACCTGGGATGAAGCGCTCGACACGATCGCCGCCAGCCTGAAAGACGTGGTGGCCGACTACGGCAACGAAGCGGTGTATATCAACTACTCCTCCGGAATTGTCGGGGGCAATATCACCCGCTCCTCCCCTTACGCTTCGCTGGTGGCGCGTCTGATGAACTGCTACGGCGGTTTCCTGAGCCACTACGGCACTTACAGCACGGCGCAAATTGCCTGCGCGATGCCCTACACCTACGGCAGCAACGACGGCAACAGCACCTCGGACATCGAAAACACCAAACTGGTAATCATGTTCGGCAATAACCCGGCAGAAACGCGCATGAGCGGCGGCGGGATTACGTACTATCTGGAAAAGGCTCGCGAGCGGTCCAACGCGCGCATGATTGTTATCGATCCGCGCTACACCGACACGGCAGCCGGACGTGAAGATGAGTGGATCCCAATCCGTCCGGGTACCGATGCCGCGCTGGTAGCGGGTATTGCCTGGGTATTAATCGACGAAAACCTGGTCGACCAGCCGTTCCTCGACAAATACTGCGTCGGCTATGACGAAAAAACGCTGCCGGAAGGCGCGCCCGCTAACGGTCACTACAAAGCGTATATTCTCGGCCAGGGTGATGACCACACGGCGAAAACGCCGGAGTGGGCCTCACGCATCACCGGCATTCCGGCGGATCGCATCGTTAAGCTTGCCCGCGAAATCGGCTCCGCGAAGCCGGCCTACATCTGTCAGGGCTGGGGACCACAGCGCCAGGCAAACGGCGAGCTGACGTCCCGCGCCATCGCGATGCTGCCGATCCTCACCGGAAACGTGGGGATCAACGGCGGGAACAGCGGCGCGCGTGAGTCCACCTACACCATCACCATCGAACGTATGCCGCTGCCGGATAACCCGATCAAAACGCAAATTTCCTGCTTCAGCTGGACGGACGCTATCACCCGCGGTCCGGAGATGACCGCCCTGCGCGACGGCGTGCGCGGCAAGGATAAGCTGGACGTGCCGATTAAGTTCATCTGGAACTACGCGGGCAATACCCTCATCAACCAGCACTCCGATATCAATAAAACCCACGATATCCTGCAGGATGAAAGCAAGTGCGAGATGATTGTGGTCATCGATAACTTCATGACGTCGTCAGCGAAGTATGCCGATATCGTGTTGCCAGACCTGATGACCGTCGAACAGGAAGACATCATTCCTAACGATTATGCGGGTAACATGGGCTACCTGATATTCCTTCAACCCGTGACCGCGCCGAAATTTGAACGCAAGCCCATCTACTGGATCATGAGCGAAGTGGCGAAACGCCTCGGGCCGGATATCCATCAGAAATTCACCGAAGGACGGACGCAGGAACAGTGGCTGCAGTATCTGTATGCCAAAATGCTCGAAAAAGACCCTCAACTGCCGTCCTATGACGAGCTGAAAAAAATGGGTATTTACAAGCGTAAAGATCCGAACGGCCATTTTGTGGCCTATAAAAAATTCCGCGAAAACCCGGAAGCCAACCCGCTGAAAACGCCATCGGGTAAGATTGAAATATACTCCAGCAAGCTGGCGGAGATTGCGGCCACCTGGGAGCTGGAAAAAGATGAGACCATCAGTCCGCTGCCCGTCTACGCATCAACCTTCGACGGCTGGGATGCGCCCGAGCGCGCGCAGTTCCCGCTGCAGCTGTTTGGTTTCCACTTTAAGGCCCGTACCCACTCGAGCTACGGTAACGTTGACGTGCTGAAAGCCGCCTGTCGCCAGGAGGTCTGGCTTAATCCTGTCGATGCCGAAAAACGCGGCATTAAGAACGGCGATACGGTGCGCGTCTTTAACGAACGCGGCGAGGTGCGAATTGAAGCAAAAGTGACGCCGCGCATCATGCCCGGCGTGAGCGCTATGGGCCAGGGTGCCTGGCACGACGCCAATATGAGTGGCGATCGCATCAACACCCTGACCACGCACCGCCCTTCACCACTGGCAAAAGGCAACCCGCAACACACCAATCTGGTGCAGATCGAGAAGGTGTAGCAAGTGAATGGCGTGGCCGTGGTTTATTCTATGATTTGTATTATCGGTTAACACAGTCGCGCGGACACTCTCCGCGCGAACAAGGAAGATGTAATGAAAGATGTCTCACATCGTGAATCGTTCGCGTTCAGCGCCCGGGTGCTGGGCGCGCTGTTTTATTTCTCGCCAGACAGTGAGCAGGCCGCGCCGCTGGTGCAGGCCCTCACCGCAGGGGATTGGGTTCAGGACTGGCCCCTGCCCCCGGAAACGCTGCAGCCTGTAGCTGACACCTTTGCCGCGTCTGCCGATGAGCCGCTGAGGGACGCCTGGCAACGGCTGTTTATTGGCCCTTACGCCCTGCCCGCGCCACCGTGGGGTTCCGTCTGGCTGGACCGCGAATCCGTGCTGTTTGGCGACTCGACCCTCGCGCTGCGCCAGTGGATGCGGGAGAACGCTATCGCATTTGAAATGCAGCAGAATGAACCGGAAGATCACTTCGGGACTTTGCTGCTGCTGGCGGCATGGCTGGCCGAGAACGGCCGCGAGGCGGAGTGCGCTCAACTTCTGGCGTGGCACCTGCTGCCGTGGAGCACCCGCTTCCTGTCCGTGTTTGTCGACAACGCCGGACATCCGTTTTATACCGCGCTGGGTAACCTTGCGCAGCTGACGCTCGCGGAATGGCGATCCGGGCTCCTTATTCCGGTTGCGGAAAAGACGCTGTATCGCTAAGGGGTGTGGCTTGCTCGCGGGTAGCGGGCAAGCAGCACTCAGAAGATAGCGTTTAAAAATTCATATCGAAACATGAGTCATGTTAAGATTGATGATATATAATGGCCTTTCCTAAAAAAATGATGCTATCTGTTGATACATACAAAATAAAAAAATGACTGGAAAACACCCTTCCGAAAATAAGTTTAAAAGACTACTTACAACAGCCATAACATTTACCATTTTAGGTGCATGGATCTGGTATATGTCATGGACAACAAGCATCTCCAATTATACCATTTTGCAAAAATCGATTCCTGAATTGACCACGTATATTTCTGTTGGAGTCGTGATTGGCGCGCTTTTGGTTATACGTGCTTTTTTTGTGCACGCCTTTAACCAAACTTTAAAATACTTTGCCAATACTTTCTTTTGCGGTTTTTGCCTTGGGTTTGTATTGAGCGTAAATGGTTATGATATTTATGTCTATCTCTTCCCGGACAAAATAATTGGCTATGAATCTGAATATGAAGTCGTCTTTCCGGGGCCTTCGAGAGGTAAGCATGGCCATTGTGAAGCGGGTCTCTGGTTAAAAGATCAGAACACCAACAGATGGATTCAGCTTTGTACAAACAAAGAATATCTGCACAGCCACCGTAAGCAGGGAATGACTGGGGTGTGGGTAACGGCCCGTGTGAATAATATTGGAAGTTACATTGTGAATTATGAGTTTATTTATTTGTAGGCACGACCCTATCTATTTTCGTTCCGGTGAAAATGAATGGCGCTCAAGGCCCGCTCCTTGCTTATAGCCGTCAGCCTGATACGTCGCACCAGAGATTGCGCATTCACAGCGGAGAAACCGGCTACGGGCAGGGTCATCTCAAAATCGAATCAGGGTAAATTTCATTCATACCCCCACATTTAGTGGTGGATACGTGACGACTGTTCCTCTATTCTGCTTTTTCAGCGAGCAAGCCGGAGTCATTTTTAGTGGATAATCCCATATTTCAGAAAACCATCATTATCTTTATTCTCATCCTGTGGGTAATAGACGGAGTCAGGAGAAAGAAAAAAAAGCGTTATGACTCCGCTATAGCAGAGGCTAATGCCAGAGAACGCTATGAATGGCGCTATCTCAGATGGGGCTGGCAGGCAATACGAGTGGCGGCGGCAGTGTATATCTTTGTTCAGCTGATTCAGGTTTTACTGAGATAGATGGCAGAAGAAAGTAAGGCAGGCAAGGAACATCTCACTGTCCAGGCCAACAGTAGCTGAGCCTCGGTGGTAGAAATTGTGAGTGTTCCCTGCCTGCCAGTAGCATGCGTTACAAGCCTTTCACCACTATTTGGTTATGTATCACCGACTGATTCCCCCTCACTCGCACTCTCTTTGCTTTGAATGAACCGAAGTGCCAGGTAGAGGTCTGGCGCCAGAATCATGTCATCATCATTCATTGTTGGCCGACTGTCTTTAAACCAACGTGTTAACTCCGTTTTCCTGCCCGCAAGGATTAATTTAATCTGTCGGCCTTTCAGGTCACGCTTTAACTCATTAATGGTTGCCAGGACGCTGATGTCTGAATACGTGAAGCAGGCAACGGCATCAATGACCACCCATTTAGGTTGTATGGCTGCCCCATCAACCAGGTTCAATACCCGACGTTTAAAATAAGCCACATTAAAATAGGTCAACGGTGAGTTAAATCGATACATCAGCACGCCCGGGACCATTTTAATATCGGTTGTATTCCCTAACGAGTGAATCATTCCCTCTTCATCAGTGCCCAGCAGGTGCTCAGAGGGACGAAACACCGTACGAAGGAACTGCAACAGGCCAAGCAACACCGCAAGGCCGATCCCCTGGATAACGCCGATAATTAAAACACAGCCAAACGTGAAGAAGGCCAGGCGAAAGGCCTGTTTATTTCTGCGCCTCAGGTTCCATAGCCCACGTAAATCAATCAATGACCACGATGCGTACATTAGAACAATCCCTAACGCAGATACCGGGATGTATTGTAATGGCTGAGTGAAAAACACCACGACGATACCGATGATCAAGGCGGCGACCACGGAAACCAGTTGGCTTTTTCCCCCAACCGAATCATTCACCGCGGTCCGGGAATCGGCGCCACTGATAGCAAACCCCTGAGATAACCCCGACATAATGTTCGCAATACCCAGAGCCCGGAACTCTGCATCAGCATTAATTTCGTAGCCATTTTTTGCGGCGAAACTGCGGGCGGTCAGCATCAGACTGACAAAACTGACCAACGCCAGGTTCAGCGCCGGGATCACCAAATCACGCATCGGCCCCGGCTGGAACGCCCCCCAGTGAACGATGGGTAAACCAGGCTGGAAGCCTTCTCCCCCAATCGTGGCAATCCCATACTGTTGTGCAGAGGTCACCCATACCAGTGCCGTTGTTATTACAATGGCGATTAAAGGTGCTGGCCACTGGCTGCGATACGTTTTGATCACCATTAAAATAATTAACGTAAAAAGGGATATTCCTACGGTTAATAAATGGCTATCTGAAAGTCGACCTGGCAAGGCGATTATTTTTTCAATAACCTGCGCTTCATCAAGCTTAATCCCCAACACCTTGCCTAATTGCCCGACAATAATCGTCACGGCTACGCCATTAAGTAAACCGGTAAGAATGGGATGAGAAAGCAGATCGGCGAGCGCGCCCAGCCGAAATTTACTGGCAAGCAAACACCACCCGCCCATCATCAATGTCATGATGATCGTCAGCTGCCAGTGCAGTTCGGGGTTTCCTGCAGAAAGCGGAAATACGACGGCCGCAATCACCGCGCAGGTTGTGGCATCTGGGCCCACAATAAGCTGGCGTGAAGAGCCAAACAGTGCGTAAGCTATCATCGGTAAAACGCAGGAATAGAGCCCTACAATTGCCCCCACCCCCGCCAGCTCAGCGTAAGCAATCGCAACAGGTAGCGCTACGGCCGCAACGGATAACCCCGCTTTAACATCATGTTTTAGCCAGCTTTTATCGTAGGCCAACAAATTTTGTAAACCGGGCATGTAGTTTAACAACAGTTTTCCGAACACGTTATTCTCCGGACAGAGATATTACTCGCGTCATGTTGGCACATTTCTTAGTGAGGTTCTGGTTTTCAAATGCTCCGGACGGAGGCCGACACTGTTGCGAATCTAATAAAACGTTAACTTTTTTATTATTCTGACTGATGTTAAACGTAGTTCAGATACTGAGGCTTAACCGGGGTTGGCCGTGCCGGATACCGTGATGAAAGCAAGTGATGGAATAAATACAATGGTCATTATCAGTAAGTCTCGTTAATCGCTAATGTTGAATCATTTTGGCATAGATAGCAGGTTGTTACACACCCTGAGATTGAGACAGTCCATCACTCTTCCCGTCACCCAGCAGTACCGCCCCGCCATCTTAACCGGAGCGGCTTATATACGTCGTTATCACATGCTCAAAAACTGTATGTCACCTTCAAACTCCCCGTCGGCGACGTTTTTCGATGCACAATCGGGCTATCGCCCGCATCCCCCGTCAGCTGCGTCACGCCCGCTGAGGCAAGCACGCTCCAGCGCGAGGTGAGCTTGTGGGTCCAGTCAAGGTTCATCGACCAGGCATAAATCCCGGCCCCGGCGTCATGTCGTGCAAAGCCCGATGCGGCCGACTGGGCGGCGCTGACCCCATAGTACGTCTGCATATACTTATCGGATCCCCAACTGCCGGTCAGCGCCAGCGTCACCGCATTTGTTGGTGAGGTATAGAGCGGGCTGCTCAAGCCGAAATGCACTGCCTCTCCGTTGTCTCTCTCAGACACCGGAACCTCAGCCTGCAGCTGCAGATTCAGCCAGTCGGTCACCTTGTACCCCAGCCCGGGCACCACGATAGCCGAGCCTTTAATCTCACCCATCCCCCGAAGCTCGTCGCTGCCGGAGCTGATGGAATCGCTGCTCACGTCTTTATCTTTACGGCCCGTTCGATAGCTCAGCGCTGCGCTGTAATCCAGGTTGCCAATGTTGTTACCGTAACCGAGCCCTCGCGTGGTGCCGATAAAGAAGCCATTTGCCATGGAATAATCCACTACCTGAGCCGCTGAGACGCGGGTTTTATCTGAACCCGAGTAGCGCGGCCCCACATCCACGCCGCCCCCCAGGGTTAAGACGTTACCCTGGCGCTGTTCTTCCGCCAGTACAGGCGTAGCCAGTAACGCCAGAACGACGCCCGGCACGAGGTTTTTCAGGCAGCGGTCCGAAAGTAAATGAGGGAACGTATGACGCAGTTCGATATTTCTCATTAAGGAAGTCCTTATGGATTCAAATGATGACGATGCAGGCGGTTAAACGCCGGAACGCCCATTTAGAAGAGTGACCCTAAGGTTCTTATGAGCCGAAAATGAAGAAACACTGAAGCGCGGGCAGGTGCTGTCATCCGGACAGATTTCCTGCTACCGTTTTTTTCTTAAGTTATTCTTCATTCACGGTTGATACCGTTACCAATGTGAAAATTCTACTTATCGAAGACGACCTGGATCTCGGCAATGGCGTACGTATCGCCCTCTCAGATCAAGGATTTGACGTCATATGGGTTCGCCGTAAAGAGGATGCGTTGCATCAGCTTGACGTCTGCGTGCCGGAACTTATTTTGCTCGACCTGGGGCTGCCCGACGGCGATGGCATGAGCCTGATGACGCGTTTGCGCCAGCAGCTCAAGGGGATCCCCGTCATCATCCTGACGGCGCGAGGGACATTGCAGGATCGCCTGTGCGGCCTGGATGCCGGTGCAGACGACTATCTCGTCAAACCCTTTATTCTCGCCGAGCTGCTGGCGCGAGTGCGAGCCCTTGCGCGGCGCAGCTACGGTTTTGAGAATGAGGTGATAGAAATTCGCGGGCTATCCCTTCATGTCCCGACGCGCCGCGTGACGGTGAGTGCGCGCCATATCGATTTAACGGCCAGTGAATACGCGCTGCTGGAAACGTTGATGCTGCGCGCGGACCGCGTGCTGACCCGGCGGTTTCTGGAGGAAAGGATATTCGGCAACAAAGAGAACCTCAGCAACGCGCTCGACGTGCATATGGGAAATTTGCGGCGGAAAATCGGCGACGGCTATGTGCGAACGGTCCGGGGCGTCGGGTACGTCATTGATACCGTCTCCATTCAAAAGGTGAGCGGTTAATGCAAAACGTCTGGTATCACCTGAGGCGCCCGACGCTGGTGCGCCGAATTATCATCGCCCAGATGCTGCTGCTGACCCTGCTGTGGTGTCTTTTTCTAACCTTCATTCTGTGGGAGGACCTGCGCAGCCCTCCCATCCTCACGGGCAGTAAAACATACGAAACCGTTTTTACCCTGGTTGAGCGTATGGACGGTCGTCCGCAGGATCGTACCGCCGTGCTGGAAGCCTTTAGCCAGGCCCTGCGGGAAGGTTACGGCGGAGGGGAAGATCCCGTGCTGTCGATTAACCTCATCGTTCGCAAGAATAATGCCGTTATTTTTGCCTCCGACGGTGCACCTGCGGGGATAACAAACACCCGATTCGGAGAACTGGAGCACGTCCAGAGTGAAGATCGTACCTGGACCAGCCGCACCCTTAAATCCCCTCACTCTGACGTGGAGGTCACCCTCTTCACGCCAGCCAGCGGCTGGAACTTCTTTATCTATCTGAACTCTCGCGGGTACTACATCCTGCCGCTGCTGGTCTGCTTCCCGTTTCTGCTGTTTCCCGCGTGGCTCTCAATCCGCATTGCGATGCGTCCATGGAATAAGGTGGTCAATGAAATTACGTTACGCACGCCGGACGACCTCTCTCCTTTAAGAGCCGTACCGAAGCACCGGGAGCTTCGACAGATGGTGGACGCGATCAACGACTTCCTTGCCAGGGTGCGTGAAAGCGCGGAAAGGGAGCGAGTTTTCATCGCGGATGCCGCGCACGAGCTGCGTACCCCCCTCGCGGCGATGCGCATCAACGTGGAGGCGCTGCAGTCCTGGGTCATCAGCGAGAGCCAGAAGGAGCTGCTTGCGGGCGTGATTCGCAGCAACAGCCGCGCCGCGCGCCTCGTCAATCAGCTGCTGCTGATGATGCACAGTGAATCGCGCATTGATACGGCGATGGAACCCGTGCCGCTGACAACGCTTATTCAGGAACGAATGGCCGAGCTGGAACCGCTAGCGTCTGCGCGCAAAATTGAGCTGGAATTCTTTGCCGAGGATGACGTCTGGATCCACGGCGTCAGGGAACGCCTGGTGTCGCTGATTGATAATCTCATTGAGAACGCCGTGAAATACAGCCCCGAGGGCGGGCGGATTCAGGTCGACGTGAGCGCCTGCGATCGCGTCGTTCAGCTGCGCGTCTCCGATGCGGGCCCGGGTATTCCGCCTGAACTGCGGGAGCGCGTGTTCGACCGCTTTTTCCGCGATCCCAATCAGGTGCAGAGCGGCAGCGGGCTGGGCCTTGCCATCGTCAAAGCGGTGGCGCAGCAACACAACAGCAGCGTAAATCTGGGTTCATCTGCAGAAGGTGGCCTCCTGGTCACGGTTGACTTCCCGAACCGCACGTTTAGCTAAAGCAGAACAGGGGGTTTGATCGCAAATGCCGCAGATTGCTTCAAAATAATTACCGTATTTGTTATATTGTTGTTTATTGCTTATTCACCTCTGCGGTGCCAAAAAGAACAAGATTCACCGCAACCCAGGACAGAGAAATGTTAGATTACCGCTTCCCGACAGCTTTGCAGATGGTTCTCAGCGTAGCGATGGCGGAGCAATTGGGTGAACGTTCGACGAGCGCGATTCTGGCCTACGGTCTGGAAGCAAACCCGAGCTTCATCCGCAAATTGATGGTTCCGCTGACGCGAGACGGCATTATCGTCTCAACGCTTGGCCGTAACGGCTCCATTCATCTTGGTCGTCCGCCGGAAGAGATCACCCTGCGCGACATCTACCTTTCGGTCATCGAAGATAAAAAACTGTGGGCATCGCGCCCTGACGTACCGGCCCGCTGCGTGGTCAGCGCTAACGCCTGCTGGTACTTTAAATCGATTTCTGAAGAGGCCGAGCAGGCGTCGTTAGCGGTACTGGAGCGCCATACCGTGGCTAGCGCCCTGGAAGCGGTGAAAAACGCCGACAGCAGCGGATGGGATCCGCTCCCCGATCTCATTGCCCAGTATCAAAAAACGTCATAACGTTTTCCTGATGCGAAAAAAACCGCCTTCACTGTGAAGGCGGTTTTTTATTATCAGCAACATCCCTACGCGGGCAGCACGTCCCTTTCCTCTTTTTTGCCGCGCGTGACGAACTTACGCAGCGTCACGTAGAACACCGGCGTCAGGAACAGACCAAACAGCGTCACCCCCAACATACCGGAGAACACCGTGATCCCGGTGACGCCGCGTACTTCCGCACCCGCGCCGTGGCCGAGGATCAGCGGAATGGTCCCGGCAATAAAGGCGATGGAGGTCATCACAATCGGGCGTAAACGCAGGCGGCACGCCTCCAGCGCGGCTTCCATAATGCCTTTACCCTGAATTTCCAGCTCGCGGGCAAACTCCACGATAAGAATGGCATTTTTACAGGCCAGCCCCATCAGCACCACCAGCCCCACCTGCACGAAGACGTTGTTATCACCCCCGGTCAGCCAGACGCCAAACAGCGCAGAGAGCATGGTCATCGGCACGATAAGGATCACCGCCAGCGGCAGCGTCCAGCTTTCATACAGCGCCGCCAGCACCAGGAACGCCAGCAGGACCGCGACCGGGAAGACGATCAGCGCCGTGTTGCCCTGGGTGGCCTGCTGGAAGCTCAGATCCGTCCATTCAATGTTCATCCCGTTCGGCAGGATCTGCTTAGACATCGCGTCCAGCTGCGTCATCGCCTGTGCAGATGAGAGCACGCGCGGGTCGGCATCGCCAATCAGGTCCGCCGCCGGGTAGCCGTTGTAACGGATCACCGGATCGGGCCCGTAGGTGGTCGTGATGTTCACCATACTGCCAATCGGCACCATTTCGCCCTGGCTGTTGCGGGTACGCAGATTCGCAATATCTTCCACGCTGTCGCGGAACTGCCCGTCAGCCTGCGCCATCACGCGCCAGGTACGCCCGAACTGGTTGAAATCATTGACGTACGACGAGCCCAGATAGGTTTGCAGCGTCCCGAAAAGATCGGTCAGCGACACGCCCTGCGCTTTCGCCTTATCGCGGTCAACCTGGACGTCCAGCTGCGGCACGTTAGCCTGGTAGGTTGAGATCGGGAAATGCATCCCCGGCGTCTGCATAATCGCTCCGGACATGGTGTTCACCGCGTTTTGCAGCGCGCCATAGCCCAGACCACCGCGATCCTGAATGTACAGGGAATAGCCCGACCCCTGACCCAGCCCTAAAATCGGCGGCGGCAGAATGGAGAAGCCAAAGCCCTGCTGGATTTGCGCGATTTTCGCGTTAATTTCCGCGTTAATTTCCGCCGCGGAATGTTTACGCTGGTCGAACGGCTTCAGGCCAAAGAAGACCGTCCCGGTATTCGGCGTATTGGTGAACTGCAGCGCATTCAGTCCCGGAAACGCGACCGCATAGTCCACGCCTTCGGTATTCATCCCGATTTCGCTCATTTTGCGGATCACCGCATCGGTGCGGGCCAGCGAGGAGCCTTCCGGCATTTTCACGCCGCCAATCAGGTACAGCTTGTCCTGCGTGGGAATAAACCCGCCGGGCACCGCTTTAAACATGACGCCTGCGGCACAGAGCAGCAGCAGGTAAACCACGAATACCGCACCGCGCCGTCCCAGCGTTTTGCCCACCAGCCCCTGATAGCCGTTTGAGCTGCGCAGGAAAAAGCGGTTAAACGGACGGAAAATCCAGCCGAACAGACGGTCGATAAGCCGGGTCGGGAAATCTTTCGGCGCGCCGTGGGGCTTTAACAGCAGTGCCGCCAGCGCCGGAGAGAGCGTCAGCGAGTTAATCGCTGAAATCACCGTCGATATCGCGATCGTCACCGCAAACTGCTTGTAGAACTGGCCGGTAACGCCCGACAGAAACGCCATCGGCACAAACACCGCGCACAGCACCAGCGCAATCGCGATAATCGGCCCGGACACTTCACGCATCGCCTGGTGCGCGGCCGCAAGCGGCGCAAGCCCCTCTTCGATATTTCGCTCGACGTTTTCCACCACCACGATGGCGTCGTCCACCACGATACCGATGGCGAGCACCAAGCCGAACAGGCTGAGGGTATTCAGCGAGAAGCCCAGCAGGTAGAGAATGCTGAAAGTACCCACCACCGACACCGGCACCGCGATCAGCGGAATGATCGACGCGCGCCAGGTTTGCAGGAACAGAATCACCACCAGCACGACCAGCACCACGGCTTCCAGCAGCGTCTGCACCACCGCACGGATCGAATCACGCACGAAGACCGTCGGATCGTAAGGTGCCGCCCACTTCATGTCTGCCGGGAAGCGCGTGGACAGTTCGTCCATTTTCGCGCGCACCGCGTTAGACAGATCGATGGCGTTCGCCCCCGGCGACTGGAAGATACCAATCCCGACCGCGTCTTTATTGTTCAGCTGGGAACGCAGGGCATAGCTCCCGGAGCCCATTTCAATCCGCGCCACGTCGCGCAGGCGGACGACCGTACCATCCTGCGTTGTTTTCAGGACAATATTGCCAAACTCTTCTTCGGTATGCAGGCGGCCCTGGGCGTTAATGGAGATCAGGAAGTCGCTCTCTTTCGGCAGCGGCTCTGCGCCAAGCTGACCGGCGGAGACCTGTACGTTTTGCTCCTGCATCGCCGTGACCACGTCCGAGGCGGTCAGCCCGCGCGCCGCCACTTTATTAGGGTCCAGCCAGACGCGCATCGCGTACTCGCCGGAGCCGAAAATCTGGATCTGGCCGACGCCGGGCAGGCGCGCCAGCTCATCCTTCACCTTCAGCGTGGCGTAGTTGCGCATATACAGCGAATCGTACTTACCGTTTGGCGAAAACAGATGCACCACCAGCGTCAGCGTGGGCGACTGCTTCTGGGTGGTAATGCCCAGACGCCGCACGTCCTCCGGCAGACGCGCTTCGGCCTGCGCGACGCGGTTCTGCACCTGAACCTGCGCCTGATCCGGGTCAGTCCCCGGACGGAAGGTCACGGTGGTCACCAGCACGCCGTCCGAGCCCGCGACGGATTTCATGTACATCATGTTCTCAACGCCGTTGATCGCCTCTTCCAGCGGCGTCGCCACGGTCTCGGCAATCACTTTCGGGTTGGCGCCCGGGTACTCGGCGCGCACCTGCACGCTTGGCGGCACGACGTCAGGGTATTCGCTCACCGGCAGCAGCGGGATGGCGATTAACCCTGTGATAAAAATCAGAATCGACAGGACGGCAGCAAAGATCGGCCTGTCGATAAAAAAGCGGGAAAAGTCCATGGGTTGGATTCTCAGGTCAAGTGATCAGTTGAGGGCGGCGCTGGCGGTCATGGCTACGGTTTTGGCATTAACCGGCATACCCGGCATAAACACTTTCTGTAAACCCTCGACGATGACTTTGTCGCCCGGGTTCAGCCCCTGCCGCACGATGCGTAAACCGTCTGCCAGACGACCCGGCGTAATGTCGCGACGCTGCGCTTTCCCCTCTTTATCCACGATATAAACGTATTTACGATCCTGATCGGTCAGCACCGCCTTGTCGTCGATAAGCGTAGCTTTGAACTCCGCGCTGCCCGGCAGGCGTACGCGGGCAAACAGTCCCGGCGTGAACTGACGCTGTGAGTTATCCAGCAGCGCGCGCATGCGGATGGTCCCGGTGCTCGGCGTGAGCTGGTTATCCAGGAAATCCACTTTGCCCTGATGGGGATAGCCCTCCTCGCCCGTCAGGCCAATCTCAACCGGCAGCGCCGTGTGATTGCTGGACGCCCCCTGCCCGCTGCGGGCCAGGTTTTGATAGTGAAGGTAGGTTGACTCGTCCACGTCAAAGTAGACGTATACCGTCTTCTGCGAGACCAGCGTGGTGAGGACGCTGGCGGTATCGCCCGCAGTCACCAGGTTCCCGCTGGTGATCAGCGCCCGGCTGGCGCGACCATCGATAGGCGCGGTCACTTTGGTGAAGTCCAGGTTGAGCTGGGCTGCGTCAACCGCCGCCTGCGCGGCGCGAATGTCGGCCTGCGCCTGAACGGCAGCCGAGCGACGCTGCTCCCACTCTTCCCGTGAGACCAGATGGGTATTGATCAACTTATCGGTACGGTTAGCCTCACTTTGCGCCAGGCTGGCCTGCGTTTTGGCCCGCGCCAGGTTCGCCTGCGCCTGTTCCAGCACGGCGCGATAGGTACGGTCATCAATGGTGAACAGCACCTCGCCCTTCTTCACTTCCTGGCCGTCGGTGTAATTCACCTTATCAATGTAGCCGGACACGCGCGGGCGCAGCTGAACGCTCTCCACCGCTTCAATCCGGCCGTTAAAGCTATCCCACTGGCTAATCGATTTCACCACCACGTCAGCGGCACTCACGGCAGGCGCAGGTGGCGCGGCATTTTGCGCGACGCTGTTATCGCATCCGACGAGCAGCACGGAGAGCAACATGGCCCCCAGCGCGCTCAGATGAGAATTACCCCAGGTTTTTTGCAGGCTCATTATTTTTATTCCGATAATTGTCGCCACCGGGCAAGACGCAGCAGGAGGCACCGCGCCACTTCCTTTGTCCGGGAGCTGTCTTAAGGCCATTTGTGTCGTTCATCGCCACAAAACTGTAACAGTTGCGAATACACTATTCGCGGCGATTGTAGGAAGGCGCTTAACTAAGTGCAAGAATAATTGTTGCACTTTATGTGCTATTTGAGTGGATGTGAAAAGACCCGTTTCGGTCAGGGATTTAAATGCAACAATAAAACTTGCAATTACTGCAAAAACGCGCCACCTTTAAATGCAACAGACAAAGATACTTTTTCATCCGCTGCGTGGGGGTAACCAGATGAACACTGGCGTATTTATGCATGATTTACTCGACTGGATCGACAACAACCTGGACAGCCGCCTGGACATTGAGACCGTCGCCAGGCGTTCCGGCTACTCGAAATGGCACCTCCAGCGCCTGTTCAAAGAGCATACGGGCTATCCCCTCGCCGGGTATATTCGCGCGCAAAAGCTGCAAAAATCGGTTGAGCGGTTATCCCACAGCGACGAACCGATTCTGAACGTGGCGATCGCTCTGGGCTTTGACTCCCAGCAGTCCTTCAACCGCAGCTTTAAGCGCCAGTATGGTCAGGCGCCTGGGGCATGGCGACGCAGTATGGGTGGCCCGGAAACGCAGCAGCTTCGCCAGTAATGCATATTTTGCTGCAACGTCGATCTGTTGCTGCTATACTGTATATAAATACAGTATAGCGAGGTGCACGATGGCTGTTGAAACAAAATTTGTTGTCGTAAGAAAAGGTGAAGAGAAAATGACATTTGCCAGTAAGAAAGAGGCTGACGCTCACGACAAGGTGCTCGATATGGCCGACGCGTTCACCGACTGGCTGTTACAAAGCGGAATGCAGATGGATGAAACGCAGGCTGAAAATATTGGCCTGTATCTCGCCGAGCAGAAAGAGACAGTGCAGCATATTCTGCGTACCAGCAAGCTTCCCGTTCTCACTCCTCCAGCTGTAGCGGATAAAACAGAATCCGACGCGGCTGACGCCAAAAAAATCAGGGCTGTGAAAGCGGCCTGATTGTCAGAAAATCATCACCGTTCTGGAAGCCGTAAGCAGATAACTGCTTACGGCTTTTTGGCTGTCTGTAGTACTCTCCTGCTGATTGATGTTAACGATACCATCGTTTCAAAGCAGGAGATGATGCACTGACATAAAAAAATAGGACGTTAATCAACCTTTCGGGAAGGTGACGTGGGTTCAGTCCTTTTAATATAATTTAGAAATATTCATTTTTGTGATTAGAAATCCATACGAGGCTTGAGTCACGATAGTCGTCGTTAGTGGATGCTATCAGCGAGCATTTATCTGCATTACCATCAGCGGTGTAAGCACAGCTTTGCTTCACCATGAAAGTGATGTCCTCTCTTTTCGACACTAATTCTGAGTCAAGGAATTGCGCACTCCCGGATGGGTAAACGATGCGTTCATCTTTTGGATCTTTGTAGTTTATTATGCGAACGGGGAATTGGCTGTTGTGATATTCATATCGCTCTACAACTTCGCCCGTATCTTTGTCGATTATTTTTTCCAGCAAGCCACGTATATTATAACTGAGTAAGTAATTACCTTTTTCATTCTCAAGCTCAGTAATTTCGCAGCGTTCATTTATTTTTCCGGTAATACGCTGGCCTTTAAGTGACGTCAGTAAGCCATCTTTATTGACCAAATGAAACTCTCGATCATTTGCCTTGTCAACCATGTTGATACTCGTAAAGCATCCGCTGCGATCATATCTAACTTCTGTCATAACCTGAAGTTTACCTGTAACATCCCGCATCCACTGGAGGCTATGTTTTACGTTCCCGGTTGTTGCATCATGATCGAATAAAAGAGCAGCATTTAAGACCGCCGGTTTGAATTGAGTAAATGCCGCGACATCAAATGATAACGTCAATAATAATAGATTTAAAAAAACACCTGCTTTCATAAGTCATCCCTTTATTAATAAAATAGCATTCAACGATGATGTGAATTCGCGCTCTCATATTTTACGAATAATCGAAGCGTTTCCATGACAAACGTTAAGTGTCTGCTTTTTGTTCTAATCAATCGATACAAGGGTCCCTCATTTTTTGTGTGCACTCGCTTTCCGACGGATCTCAATCATCCTGATATACATATCACGCAACTCCTTATTCTGCTTGATTACCATTTCTTTGGGCAAGGATTCTCTCTCACGATTCCATTCATCAACGACACCCTGGCATGTCAGATAAGCGTCATTAACAATATTTTCAGCTGGAATCATCGTGTTGATATAGGGAATGGTATGTTTGTTCAGGCATACAGAGACAGGTGGGCCATAATCATGTTCTTCGGCATGTAGAGTAATAGCAATAAGGAGGATAAACAATGTTAGAAATCTCAACTTCTTTTTCCCCTGATAAATACTGTTTTGTCAAATGACTGTCTTCCGGGGAGTTATCGACTTTGTGCAAAAAATCTTTAGTTACCCAAGGAAGTTATTATCCTGCTGTAGTGACTGCTGACACAAAACCTGACAGATGAAGGTTTTAATGACTCGATATCAGTTTAGAAATCGCCCCGTTGAGCTCACCACCCATAGGAGGCGTAACCTTAAAACTATCCGCTTCTATGCTAAACCTTCCAACCACAAAACCTGGTAGCTATGACCTGCTCCCCGTTGATTAGTACACCCCGATGTTAGTAATGTCTTCATAAGCCACATGAGGACATCCCCATGAAGAAGCGTTTTTCCGACGAACAGATCATCAG
>NZ_JBMKGI010000004.1:0-325635 GCF_049238885.1 Enterobacter cloacae complex sp. BZL2005
TCAGACACCGTCTGAATTTGCAGCGGGCTGGAGAAAGGGTCATTCTGAGAATGAAGATTCCGACGTTACTAACTGAGTGTTGTATCTAATCGTGGGGGCAGGTCACCGGTATGCGTAGTTCAAAGCTGCTTGCTTGTCGTGCTCAAACCACGGCACTTCATGCTGTGAGCCCACCTAAAGGATGAGTCCAGAGCCGCATGATATGCAGCTCCAGATTCTGGCTCCTTACGTGCATCGTTCAGACCACCGTTACCGTCGAGAGCGAGAAAGGATTTGGTGTACATAGTATTGTTCCTTACCGCCAGACGACACGCAGGGGTCAGCCGTCCCGGTACGAGCAGTGTGGTTGGATGTGAATGGCAGGTCAGTTAAGAAATATCAGAAGAGGGCTAAGTCTGTGCTGGATGTCATTACTGTCTGTTAGTTTTCACACTATGAGGTACTGACGTAAAAAAGTCAGAGTGACTGGCTGCTACGGGGTCTCCCGGTTACCCGCATCGTTACATCCTTCACCACGCAGGCAGGATTTCGCAAAGACCCGATTGCGATCGCGTTCTTCTGTTCGCCGCAGCGCTTCGGCCTCTTGCTCTTTTTGGCGCACTGCGAGCATGGCCTGATGCTTTTCCTGTGCGATCTGTTCAGGAGAGGGACCGGATCCGAGCCACTCTCCCGATGGGGCAATCACGCGGTTGGTTCCGCGAGGGCATCCACAAATGACGACAGAACCATCGACGGCTGAGGCTTGCCCCATCCAGTTGACGCGTGGCTCACCGTTGGCAATCACGCCCTGTTTGCCGCATTTAGGGCATGCCGTGGTTTTATCGCCAACACGAACGATGCCGCGACCGTGCTCGGTGCAGTTGGGCAGAGTTGTGCAGCATATTGCGCCGGTGGTTGTTCTGTCGCCGTGCAGCGCCTGACCGCGTCCATGGTTATCGGAACGGTAGCCCATGTCCTATTCTCCGGGCCAGGTTAAGAAGTCCTCATGAGGTGGAATACCTTCGCGGGTGACCAGATAAGTACTGCCGAGCGGTGTGCTGATAATCTCGTCATCGTTATCAAGCAGGCTGCCAACCAGCGCAACGCCCTGACGTCTCCAGGAAAACGCTTCGCCAGCTGAGGTCATAATCGTGGCGAGCGTTCCATCCGGATAGGCCACACAGTCTCCTTCGACAATCAGGCTGGTGTAACTCCCATCGTCCATGAGCATTGTGGCTTCACGATCGACGGGAAGTACCATGCCGCCCATTCGGGTCTGGCTGCCAGCCGTGGCGATCCGCCAGATGGCGGTGACGGGATGTTGTCGATGAAAGGCTTCTTGTTCAGCAATAATGGCGCACGCGTCCTCAGGCATGGCGGCCAGTTGTTCATCGGAAAAAGGCGAACGATCTATTTCCGCTTTTAATTCAGCGGTAAATTCATTGGTATAAAGCTGCATGACAATTCCTTGTAGGGGCAGAAGAGTAAATGCAGCAATGCTAGGTTTTAGACTGTAAGGCGAATATACATAAAGTGGTTAATAAGTCGGGCTAAAATCCGAAATAAATATCCAGATTGATATTGGTCATCTTTTAAAGAAGGGATAGTAATGGTTCCTGTTAATTATAAATGTAATATTCGTTGAATTGCCGATAAATAATATTATGCAGCGCATGTAATATTTGAATACATACGCTGCATGACGTTTTTTCAAAACACCGGCACCCCCAGCCCCACCTTCACCTCCCTCAACGTCTCCTGCGTCACCCCCTGCGCCCGTTCCGTTCCGCGCTTCAGCATCGCCATCAGTTCTCCCTTATCCTGCATATACATCGCCCTCCGCTCCCGCATCGGCGCAATCAGCTCCTGCAAACACCCCTCCAGCTCGTTCTTGCAAACCCGGTCCCCAAGCCCGCCTAACTGATAGTGCGCCTTCATCGCCGCCACTTTCTCCTTGTCCGGATGAAACGCGTCGAGGTACGTAAACACCACGTTCCCCTCAATCTGCCCCGGGTCGCTCACCTTCAGGTGGTTCGGGTCGGTGTACATGGCGCTGACCGCACGGTGAATGGTCTCTTCACTGGCCGAAAGGTGCAGCGTGTTGCCCAGCGATTTCGACATCTTGGCGCTGCCGTCGATGCCGGGCAGGCGGCTGGTGTCGCTTAGCATCGCCTTACAGTGGCGCAGCACCGGGGCGGGCAGCAGGCTGTTCATCTTGTGCACAATCTCGTTGGTCTGCTCAATCATCGGCAGCTGGTCGTCGCCGACGGGCACGCACTCGGCCTTGAACGCGGTGATGTCCGCCGCCTGGCTGATGGGGTAGGCCATAAACCCAACCGGCAGCGAGCGGGCGAAGCCCTTCTGTGCAATCTCGTTTTTCACCGTCGGGTTACGCTCCACGCGGGCGACGGTGACGATGTTCATATACAGCATCGTCAGCTCGGCGAGGGCGGGCAGGGCGGACTGCAGGCAGATGGTGGTCAGGTTCGGGTCGATGCCCGCGGCGAGGTAGTCGGCCAGCACTTCGGGGATGTTGTCGCGGATCTTCTGCGGGTTGCTGCCGTTGTCGGTTAGCCCCTGAAGGTCAGCAATCAGCACAAACTGGTTGTGCGTGTGCTGGAGCGCCACGCGCTGGCGCAGCGATCCGACGAAGTGGCCGAGGTGCAGCGGGCCGGTTGGGCGATCGCCGGTGAGGATGGTGGGTGCGTTCATAATGACTCCTTAATGTGCAGTTGCCGAAAGGGGTCTTAGAAATGTGAAAGCCGCCTTTCGGCGGCTATCTGAAAATGGGAAAAACTACTCCGTGCCGCCTTTAAGAAGGCAGCCACCAGCGGTTTACGGTGAGCACGGCGTGGTTTATGTTCATCTCTTTACCGTACCACGTCCGGCGCGAAAAACAAAAGGGCACGTCATGCTGCAATCTCTCAACCACCTGACCCTCGCGGTCAGCGACCTGCAAAAAAGCGTTACCTTCTGGCACGAGCTGCTGGGGCTGACCCTGCACGCCCGCTGGAATACCGGGGCCTATCTCACCTGCGGCGATCTGTGGGTCTGCCTGTCGTACGACGAGGCGCGCCAGTACGTGCCGCCGCAGGAGAGCGACTACACCCACTACGCGTTTACCGTGGTGGAAGAGGATTTTGAACCGTTCTCGCACAGGCTTGAGCAGGCGGGCGTCACCGTCTGGAAGCAGAACAAAAGCGAGGGGGCGTCGTTCTATTTTCTCGATCCGGACGGGCACAAGCTGGAGCTGCACGTGGGCAGCCTCGCCGCGCGGCTGGCGGCGTGTCGCGAGAAGCCCTACGCGGGCATGGTGTTTACCTCAGACTAGGCTTGAGGCGCGCACCTTCAGCCTGCCCGCCAGCGTCACGTGCGTGGCGGCATCTTCCTGATTGCACAGGTACTCCACCGCCAGCCGTCCCAGCTCGCTGTAGGGCAACTGGATACTGGTCAGCGGCGGGGTGAGCTGCTCGGAAATCTTCTGGTCGTCGTAGCCCGCCAGCAGCATGTCCTGCGGGATGCGCACGCCGTTCATCGCCAGCGCCTGATAGCAGCCAATCGCCAGCCAGTCGCTGGCGCAGAAGATGGCGTCCGGGCGCTCGACCAGTTCCAGCAGGGAGGTGGTTGCGGTAAAGGACTCGCTGAACTGCCAGTTGGTCTGGCGCACCAGATTATCGTCGCACGCGAGTCCGGCCTGCTGCAGCGCCGCCTGATAGCCCGCCAGACGCTGGCGGGAGGCTTCCATCCAGCTCTCGCCGGTGATGTGAGCGATGCGCGTCGCCCCGCAGGCGATGAGGTGTTTAGTGACCTGGAAGGCGTTGGCGTAGTCGTCCGGGATAAACGACGGCAGCAGCGGCGAGCCGGGGTCGCGCTGGTTGAGCAGCACCAGAGGGATGCGGGTGCAGTCCTGAAACGCCGTCATGTCCACCAGCGTGGTGACCGGTGAGGCGAGGACAATCCCGATGCAGTTGCGCTTCTCCAGCTGGCGGATGATGTTCAGCGCCAGCTCGATGTCGTCGCCGTAGTCGTAGACGGTCAGCAACGTCTCATTGCGCCACGCGGCCTCCCGCGCCTGGCTGATGGCGTCGATAAACGGGTCGAAGCTCTGCATGGAGCTCACCAGCAGGGCGATCTCCTCCTGGTTGCGCGGAGCGTGAACGGCGGGGAGGCGGTCGTAGCCGAGCTCGGTAGCCACATTAATCACCCGCTGGCGAGTGTCGTCGCTGAGCTTGATGTTGCGGGACTGGTTGAGCACCAGCGATACCGTCGCCTGCGACACCCCTGCCGCTCGCGCAATATCGTTCATCGTCACTTTCGTTTTTCGCTTCATCCGTCCTCTCCCTTTCGCGAATTCGCATCATACCCTAACCGCACGCTTTAGCGCCGTCGATCACGTTTCTCATTCATCGAAGCGTGAACTTTGTGAGGGGCATCGCTTTTCTCAACGCCGTGATTTGCGCATTTATCCCGCAGCTAATATTTATTAGCTAAATATTATCAGTAAGAGGACGCGTAATGAAAGAGCAGTGGAGCAGGGAGCAGGCACAGGCGTGGTATCAGCAAAAAGGCTGGCTGTGCGGGTTTAACTATCTGCCGTCGACGGCGGTGAACTGGACCGATATCTGGCAGGCAGAGACCTTCGATGCCGAAACCATCGAGCGCGAGCTGGGCTGGGCGGCGGAGGCGGGCTATAACACCCTGCGCATCAACCTGCCGTTTATCGTCTGGGAGCATGACCGCGACGGGCTGATGGCGCGCATCGACCGCTTTTTGACGATTGCCGACAGTCACGGCTTCAGCACCATGCTGACCCTGATGGACGACTGCGGCTTCTCCGGCGACGAGCCGTACCTCGGCCCGCAAAAGCCGCCGGTGCCGGGCAAGCACAACAGCCAGGCGGCGGCGAGTCCGGGGCGTGACAAGGTGTGCGATCCGGACTGCTGGGCAGACATTGAGCGCTATATCCGCGACGTTGTGCGCCAGTTCCGCGACGACAGGCGCGTGCTGTTGTGGGATCTCTACAACGAGCCGGGCAACCGCGGCATTTTCGCGACGGGCACGCAGGAGGTGCAGTACGACGCGAAGCTGGAGACCTGCGCGCACGAGTTGATGAAGCTCGCATTCCAGTGGGGGCGCGAAGAAGACCCAACCCAGCCGCTCACCGTCTGCGCGTGGCGCCTGCCGCCGGAAGAGGAGGGCGAGACGTTCTTCCAGCATCCGCTGGACCAGACCGCGCTGGCGCTCTCGGACGTGGTGAGCTTCCACGCCTACACCCACACGGGGCGCATGACGGCGATTATTCAGCAGCTGCAACAGCTTGGCCGTCCGCTGTTCTGCACCGAATGGCTGGCGCGCCACGTGGGCAGCACCATCGAAGAGCAGCTCCCGCTGATGTACGCGGCGAAGGTCGCGCCGTACCAGTGGGGGCTGGTGCGCGGCAAAACCCAGACGTGGCTGCCGTGGCCGGTGGTGATGAAGGAGTCCACGGACTACTGCCGTCTCTGGTTCCACGACGTGTTTGAGGAGAACGGCATTCCGTTCTCGCGCCGTGAAATCGCCCTGATGCAGCAGCTGCGCAAGATCGCCCCGAAAGTTAAGGGCTAATAATATCGACCCGGCGGCCGACCGCCGGGCAACCAGGCAGGCATATAACAATGGCAATGACAATGAAAATACCGTCTCGCGAGCTGTGGTCTTATTTTGGCTATGGTTTAGGTCAGTGTTTTAGCTTTGGTTTAGTGGGTTCGTTTATTAACTATTTTTACACCGACGTGCTGGGGATCTCGGCGCTGGCGGCCAGTACCATCTTCCTGATTGCCCGCGCGTGGGACGCGGTTCACGATCCGCTGTTTGCCAGCATTATGGACACCATTAACAGCCGGTTCGGCAAGTTTCGCCACTTTTTACTGATTGCGCCGCTGCTGATTACCGGCGTCACGCTGCTGTCGTTCTATAAAATCGAAGCGGACATGACCACCAAAATCCTCTACGCCGGGGTGACCTACATCCTGTGGGGGACGCTGTACGCCATCTCCGATATCCCGTTCTGGTCGATGTCGTCGGTGATGACCAACGACTCCGGGCAGCGCACCCGCGCGGTGACGGCGGCGATGCTCGGGGTGAACGCCGGGATTGCCTGCGCCAACATCTTCTTCCCGAAGCTGGCGGCCTATTTCGCCCAGTACAGCAATGACAAAGGCTACTTTATGGCGGCGCTGGTGATGATGCTGGTGGGCCTGCCGCTGATGCTCAATGGCTTTATGCAGATCAAAGAGCGCGTGCCGCCGAGTCCGGAAAAGGTGACCATCCGCGACACCTTCCACAACCTGCGCCAGAACAAGCCGCTGTTTATCGTCCTGCTGTCGTTCTTTTTCTGCGTGTTCCACAACGTGGCGGGCGGGCTGTATATCTACTTCTTTATCAACAATCTGGGCGACGGCAGCCTGCAGATGGCGATTGGCGTGATGGGGATTGTCGCGGCGGTGCTGTGCCTGGTTGCCCCGATGCTGACGCGCCGGATGCAGAAGCGAAAGCTGTTTATGATCCTCTGCGGGCTGGACGTGGCGGTGCGCGTGGTGATGTGGTTTGTCGGGTATCAGCAGGTGACGATGCTGTTTATTCTCCTCGGCCTGAGCACGCTGTTCGTGATGATGACCAACATCCTCACCTCGTCGATGATTGCCGACACCATCGAGTACGCGGAGTACCACACTCACAAGCGCTGCGCGGCGATCACCTTCTCCGGGCAGACCTTTACCGGCAAGATGTCGGTGGCGGTGGGCGGCGGGCTAATCGGGGTGTTTCTGACAATGATTGGCTACGTGCCGCAGGCGCAAATCCAGAGCGAGAGCGTGCTGTCGGGGCTGTTCTTCGGGATTTGCCTGCTGCCGGCGATAGGGTCGCTGATCCGCATGGGCTTTATGTCGCGCTTTACCTTTACCGAGGAGAAGCATGCGGAGGTTTGTCGGTTGCTGGCGGAGCGGAACGCGTCTGCGAAAGCGCCGGGCGGCGGCTGCGCCTTACCCGGCCTACAGGACCAGCCCTTGTAGGCCTGATAAGCGAAGCGCCATCAGGCTTCGCATTTAAAGAGTTAAAGCGACTTCACAAACGCCAGCAGATCTTCGTTGAGCTGGTCCTGGTGGGTCAGCGCGAAGCCGTGCGGCGCGTTGTCGTACACCTTCAGCGTGGCGTTTTTGATCATCTCTGCCGCCAGCTTGCCGGTGCTTTCAAACGGCACGATCTGGTCGTTGCTGCCGTGGATCACCAGCGTCGGCACATCGATTTTCGCCATATCCGGGCGGAAGTCGGTTTCGCCGAAGGCGGTCACGCAGTCGATGGTACCCTTCAGGGAGGCCAGCAGGGCGATGTTCAGCGTCTGGGTCAGGGCTCCGGCGGAAACGGTCTGTCCGGCGTTGGTGCCGTAGAACGGGGTGGCGAAGTCGCTGATGAACTGGGCGCGATCTTTGCGCAGTCCGTCGCGAATGCCGTCGAACACGCTCTGATCCACACCCTGCGGGAAGGTGTCGGATTTACCAAAGATCGGCGTGACCGCGCCCAGCAGCGCCAGACCGGCCACGCGCGCGCTGCCGTAGTTGTTGATGTAGCGGGTCACGTCGCCGCCGCCCATGGAGAAGCCCACCAGCGTCACGACCTGCAGATCCAGAGTGGTAATCAGGTCGTTGATGTCGGACGCAAAGGTGTCGTAGTCGTAGCCGTTCCACGGCTGATCCGAGCGGCCAAAGCCGCGGCGGTCAAAGGCGATGGCGCGGAAGCCGCGCTCGGCCAGGTAGTTCAGCTGGCTGTCCCACATGTCGCCGTCCAGCGGCCAGCCGTGGCTGAAGAGAACCGGTTTGCCCGCGCCGCAGTCTTTGTAGTAAATCTGCGTGCCGTCTTTTGCCTTAAACGTTGCCATAGTGTGTTCCTGTACAGGTGATGGTTAGGGTTATACCGGCGCGACCAGGTAGCGAATAGCCGGTGATGTTGTGCCCTGATGAAAAGCCAGAACGCGGCTCTGCAGCAGGAGGTCATTCATGGTGTGGCGCTCCTGTTGGCGCAGATGCTCAATCCACGAGCCCATCAGGAAGGTCTCGATAAACAGGCCGGGGCGCTCGATATCCTCGTACACCGCCCAGCTCATCGCCCCGGCGCGGCGTCGCACCCGGCGCAGCTCGTGGACCGCCTGCAAAAACGCTTTCGCGTTGTGCGGGTCAATGATGTACTCATGCGAGACCAGCACCGGGCCGCGCTCGTTCGGCAGGTCGATCTCCACGCCGTCCAGCGGCTGGCCGCTAAGGTCGAGGTTTAATTCCGGGTTTTTCTCCAGCTTCCAGCGGAACACGGTGGCGCTTGCCAGCACCATCCCCAGCGTGGCGACCACCAGCGCGGTCGGGGTGCCGAACTGCGACGCGATCTGCCCCCAGATGGCGCTGCCCGTGGTCATCGAGCCGAAGAACACCGTCAGGTAGACCGCGAGCGCGCGGGCCTTCACCCAGCGGGCGGCGCTGCGCTGGGCGCCGAGGTTCAGCGTCGAGAGCACCGCAATCCACGCGAAGCCGGTGAAAAACTCAAACAGGTTCAGCAGCCAGACGTGGCGCACGAACGCCAGCGCCAGCATGGTGAGGGCAAAGACCAGGCTGGAGGCCACCATCAGGCGGTCGGCGTTCAGCCGCTGGCGCAGGCGCGGCAGCAGGATCGCCCCGGCAATGGCGCCCAGGCCAATGCACGCCAGCATCACGCCGTAGCCCGCCGGGCCCAGGCCCAGCTCGCGGCGCGCCACCAGCGGCAGTAGCGCCCAGCCCGCGCTGCCGAAAACGAAGAACGCCACGGTGCGCACCAGCACGTTGCGCAGCACCGGGGCGGCGTGCACGTAGCGGATGCCGGTGCGCACCGCCGAGAAGAAGTGCTCCGGCGGCAGACGCTGAATGGACGGGGCCGGACGCCAGCGCCACAGCACCCACGCCACGCCGACCACGGAGAGCGCGTTCAGGGCAAACACCATCCACGGCCCGGCGAGCGACAGCAGGAAACCCCCCAGCGCGGGGCCAATCGCCCGGCTGATGTTCACCCCGAGCGAGTTCAGCGCCACGGCGGCGCCCAGCTCCGGCTTGCTCACCAGATCGGGCACCACGGCCTGGAACGGCGGCGAGCTCATCGCCGCGCCCACGCTCAGCAGAAACGTCGCCACCAGCAGCACGGTCGGGGTGACGTGTCCGGTGAAGGAGAGCGCCGTCAGCCCGGCGGCGGCGATGAACACCCACAGCTGGGAGAAAAGCAGGTATTTACGTCGGTCAACGATGTCCGCCATCACCCCGGACGGCAGGGCGAAGAGGAACATCGGCAGGCTGCTGGCCGCCTGCACCAGCGCGATATCCAGCGGATCGGCGCTCAGGGTCAGCATGCTCCAGTTGATGCCGACGTCGCTCATCCATGAGCCGACGTTAGAGACCACCGTGGCGATCCACAGCATGCGGAACACCGGCTGGCTCAGCGGCTGCCACGGCGAAACCGTCGGTGCGGGCGTCGTCTCGACGTGTGCGTCGCGAACGTCGTTAACCTGGGTCATGCGAACCTCTCCGCTGCCCTACGCTGCAGCCGCCACTGGCCCGGCCCGGTGAGGGCAAGGGTGGTGAAGATAATCAGCAGCAGCCAGCCAAACTGCCCTTCGGCAATCGACCAGTTCGGGTGGACCGCCAGCATCGCCACCAGCAGCACGGCGATGATCGGCAGGCACGCCAGGCGGGTGTAGACGCCCGCAATGATCAACAGCGGGCAAACCACCTCGGCGACAATCGCCGGGATCAGGCTGGCGTAAGGCCCGAAGCCGAACGGATCTTCAATGCGCGTCAGCTCTTCGCTGAAGTGCAGCACCTTCGGCAGGCCGTGGACGTACAGCAGCAGCAGGCTGCCGGTCAGGCGCAGGAAGAACAGCCCCAGGTCGACCCGGGGCGGCATAGTGGTGTTTTTCATCAGAATGCAAAGCAGCTGCAGCCCAGCGCCCCCCAGAAAGCGTTATCGTCGGACACCGGCATCGCTGACGTGCGGGCGAAATCGTGCTGATGGCTGTGAACCCCGCACGGGCCGCTGCAGTGGTGAGCCACACTCATGCCCACGCGGGCGGCCTGCGGCGGCGCGCTGCGGTAGTGGCCCGGCACCTTCACCACCGGGGACCACTCGGGCAGGACCGGGATGGCCGGCGGCGCGAGCGGGCCAAAGCTGCCTGCGGCGTAAACGATATCGCCGTTGACCACCGTGAGAACGGATTCGATGCCCTTGATCTCCTCTTCCGGCACGCGGAAGTAGTCTTTGCTGAGCACGGCCATATCGGCAAGCTGGCCGACCTTGATCTGCCCCTTCTGGTTCTGCTCGCTGGAGAACCACGCGCTGCCCTGGGTCCAGAGCATCAGGGCGGTATCGCGGTCCAGGCGGGCGCTGTGATCGTACATCTGCATCCCGCCGACGGTGCGGCCGGAGACCAGCCAGTAGAGCGCGGTCCACGGGTTGTAGCTCGCTACGCGGGTGGCGTCCGTCCCTAAGCCCACCGGCACGCCGGTCTCGAGCATTTTCGCCACCGGCGGCGTGTGGCGGGTGGCTTCGATGCCGTAGCGCTCGGCGAAGTATTCGCCCTGGAAGGCCATGCGGTGCTGCACGGCAATGCCGCCGCCGAGCGCTTTGATGCGGTCGATGTTGGCCTGGGTGACGGTTTCCGCATGGTCGAAGAACCAGTGCAGGCCGTTGAACGGAATGTCGCGGTTCACCTTCTCGAAGACGTCCAGCATGCGGCTGATGGATTCGTTATAGGTGGCGTGCAGGCGGAACGGCCAGCGGTGCTCCACCAGATGGCGCACCACGCGCTCCAGTTCGTCCTCCATGCCCGGCGCGAGATCCGGGCGCGGTTCGAGGAAGTCTTCAAAATCGGCGGCGGAGAAGACCAGCATCTCGCCCGCGCCGTTGTGGCGGAAGAAGTCGCTGCCCTGGCCCGGCGTGAGCATGTCGGTCCATTTTTCAAAGTCTTCCAGCTCGTGGCCCGGACGCTGGGTAAAGAGGTTGTAGGCGATGCGGATGGTCATCTGCTTTTTCGCGTGCAGCTCGGCGATCACCTCGTAATCTTCCGGGTAGTTCTGGAAGCCGCCGCCCGCGTCGATGGCGCTGGTCAGCCCCAGGCGGTTGAGCTCGCGCATGAACTGGCGGGTGGAGTTAACCTGCTGCTCCAGCGGCAGCTTCGGCCCTTTGGCCAGCGTGGCGTAGAGGATCATGGCGTTCGGACGGGCGATCAGCATCCCGGTCGGGTTGCCGTTGGCGTCGCGCTGGATCTCGCCGCCCGGCGGGTTTGGCGTGTCTTTGGTGTAGCCGACCACCTTCAGCGCGGCGCGGTTGAGCAGGGCGCGGTCGTAGAGGTGCAGGATGAAGACCGGGGTATCCGGCGCGGCGTCGTTGATCTCGTCCAGGGTCGGCATGCGGCGCTCGGCAAACTGGAACTCGGTCCAGCCGCCCACCACGCGCACCCACTGCGGCGACGGGGTGCGCAGCGCCTGCTCTTTCAGCATCCGCAGGGCGTCGGCCAGGGACGGCACGCCTTCCCAGCGCAGCTCGAGGTTGTAGTTCAGCCCGCCGCGGATCAGGTGCAGGTGCGAGTCGTTCAGGCCGGGGATGGCGGTGTGGCCTTTTAAGTCGACCACTTTGGTGCCGTCGCCGTGGTGCTGCATCACCTCGGCGACGGTACCCACTTCCAGAAATTTTCCGTCGCGCACGGCAACGGCTTCCGCGACGGGGTTTTCGCGATCGACGGTGTGAAACTGGCCGTTAACCAGAATGAGATCGGCTTTACCGAGGGTAACCATAACTGCTCCTGACTGAGAGGGGAATGGTCAGGATTATGGGAACCGGTTTCGGAAAAGATCCAGTTATACAATAGGATAGGTATACCAAAGTATAACTATACCTAAGGTTAACTATACGAAGAGATAATTACGCGCGGAGAGGGAAAACCGCAGGATGAAGGTGACTTTATCGCCGTGGCACTCGCGGTGATTTCTACTCTTAACCACTGGAAAATGCTATGACCTCTTCAAAGCTCGAAGTGTTAACCCCTGCGAACTGTCAGATTATCTTTATCGATCACCAGCCTCAGATGGCGTTTGGCGTGCAGTCGATTGACCGCCAGGTGCTGAAAAACAACACCGTGGCGCTGGCGAAAGCGGCTAAGGTGTTCAACATCCCGACCATCATCACCACCGTAGAGACCGAAAGCTTCTCCGGCAATACCTATCCGGAGCTGCTGGACGTGT
This sequence comes from Enterobacter cloacae complex sp. BZL2005, assembly GCF_049238885.1. Classification (NCBI taxonomy): domain Bacteria; kingdom Pseudomonadati; phylum Pseudomonadota; class Gammaproteobacteria; order Enterobacterales; family Enterobacteriaceae; genus Enterobacter; species Enterobacter cloacae complex sp. BZL2005. Next base: position 12,264 of record NZ_JBMKGI010000004.1, read on the forward strand.
TCCCGGGCCAGGACATTCTGGAGCGTACCTCCATGAACTCCTGGGACGACCAGAAGGTGCGCGACGCGCTGAAGGCCAACGGCAAGAAGAAGGTGGTGGTTGCCGGTCTGTGGACCGAAGTGTGCAACAACAGCTTTGCCCTGTGCGCGATGCTGGAAGGCGACTACGAAATTTATATGGTGGCGGACGCGTCCGGCGGCACCTCCAAAGAAGCCCACGACTACGCGATGCAGCGCATGATCCAGGCGGGCGTGATCCCGGTGACCTGGCAGCAGGTGATGCTGGAGTGGCAGCGCGACTGGGCGCGTAAAGAGACCTACACCGCGGTGATGGACATCGTGCGCGAGCACTCCGGCGCGTACGGCATGGGCGTGGATTACGCCTACACCATGGTGCACAAAGCGCCGTCTCGCCAGAAGAGCGAGCACCGCACCTTAGCGCCGGTTCCGGCTCGCTAAGTCCCGTCGGCGGGCTGGTCCCTCATCCGGCTCGCCGCTGCCTCTTTCTCTGGAGTTCACGATGAGTACTGGGCTGATATCCCTTGCGGCAGGCGTGTTGATTGGCCTGATGTATGCCGTGCTGAAGGTGCGCTCCCCCGCGCCGCCCGCGCTGGCGCTGATTGGCCTGCTGGGGATGCTGGCGGGTGAACAGGCGACACGCCATCTCTTATCCCGCGACGGCGCGCCGCCGCCTCAGGTGACCGTTCCGCAGGCAGCATCGCAGACGGGAGCGTCATCATGAAAGCATGGATAATTTCGCTGGTGTGCGGCGTGGGTGCTGGGGTAATTTACGCTCTGCTCGACGTCCATTCCCCGGCGCCGCCGGTTGTCGCCCTGCTTGGCCTGTTTGGCATGCTGGTGGGTGAACAGCTCATCCCGGTGGGACGGCGTTTACTGAGTCGCGAACCGCTTACCCTCGCCTGGTTTCGTCACGAATGCGTACCGAAAATCAGCGGCACGGCGCCCCCTGCGCCCGCGAAGGATACTCGCGACGTTAAATGACTGGTTAGAGGAATAACAGCATGACGCTGCCGTGGCGCATTGCCATCATTGATGACGAACGTTCCGTCCGCAGCGGGTTGAGTAATCTCCTGGAGTCGGAAGGCTATTCGACCGATACGTTTGATTCGGCAGAGGTATTTCTGAGCCATCCGCTCGCCCTGTCCGGCGCGGCGCTGGTGATCACCGATATCAAGCTGCGGGGCATGAGCGGCCTTGAGCTGTTTGACAAGCTGCGGCTGCTGGCCGTACCGCCGCCGCCCGTGCTCTTTATCTCCGGTCATGCTGATGAAAATATGCAGCGGTACGCTCTCGGTCTGGGCGCCGCTGCTTTTTTGCGTAAGCCCATTAACATCGATATTCTGCTGGATCATATCCAGCGGGAGCTGGCCCGCCGACAATAAGGATCGCGGATGAACGAAAACGAGCAGCCTGCATTCTGGCCCGCCCAGGGGAATCTTCACCAGGGGCGGGTTTTTGTCCTTAAAGAGGATGTGATTTTTACCGTGCTGGCGCAGGAGGGCGGAATCGCCTGGATGCACGCGCGACATCCTCATTCCGGCGGCTCGTTCATTATCGCCACCGCGGTCAGCGACGAAGAGGAAGAGCGGGCCACCCGGCTGCTCAAAAACGAGTTTGCGCTGCGCGATATGCTGCAGGACAGCTGGGCCATTCGCGCCGTCGCCTCCACCCAGTACCGGGGACGCTTCGCGCTGGTGTACGCCCCGTTTTCCTTTGAGCTGCTGGCGCGGCGCGCGGGCAGGGCGATCTCGGGGATCGCGCGCTTTATCGAGCTGGCGATCCAGATCTGCGTCCCTCTGCGCCAGATGCATCTGCAAAACCTGATCCACGGCGATATCAAGCCCGGCAGCATTTTTGTTCAGCACGATGCCACCTGCCGTCTGGGCAGCTTTGGCCTCTCCTGCACGCTCTCCGATGCTTTCTCCCAGACCCGGCTTGCGGTTTCAGGCGGTACGCCTGCCTGGATGTCGCCGGAACACACCTCCCGCACCCAGCGTCCCGTGGATAACCGCAGCGATCTCTACAGCCTCGGCATGGTGCTGTATGAACTCCTGACTGGCCGCCTGCCGTTTGAGCTGGGAGAGGACGACCAGACCAACTGGGCGCATTACCACATCGCCTCGGCGCCGCTGGCCCCGGACGCGATACGCCCGGACGTGCCGGGGATGCTGTCGACCATCATCCTGAAGCTGCTGGAAAAGCACCCCGATAACCGCTACCAGACGGTCGACGGGCTGATTGCCGACCTCCGCCGCTGCCAGGCGACGCTGACCTGCGAGGGCGACATCGTCGCCTTTACCCCCGGCCAGCAGGACCGTACCCCGGCGATCCATCTGGCGGACTCCCTGTTCGCGACCCATCCGCAGGCGAACGACGTCATTGCCGCGTTTGAGCGGGTGGGGCAGAACCGCGTGCCGGAGCTGGTGACCATCGGCGGGCCGTCGGGGATCGGCAAATCCTCGATCATTGCGACGGCGCTTAAAACGCTGCAGCAGCGCGCGGTGCTGCTGGCGGTGGGCAAAGTCGATCAGTTTTCACCGTCGCTGCCCTACGGCGTATTAAGCTCCGCGTTCCGCACCCTGACGCTGCACCTGCTGGGGCTGCCGGCAGACGAGGTGGCGAAGTGGAAAATCCGCCTCTCGCGCGCCCTTGAAGGCTATGAAGAACTGGCCGTCAGCCTGGTGCCCGAGCTGGGCCTGCTGCTTGAGAGCAAGCCGCGCTTCTCGGCGGATACGTTTTCTATTGATGCCCGGGCGCGCTTCAGCCATATGGTGCTGGCGCTGGTGAAAACCTTTGCCTCGCAGGGCTGCCCGCTGGTGCTGGTGCTGGACGATCTTCAGTGGAGCGATGCCGCCAGCCTGCAAACGCTCAACGCGCTGCTGGTGAACTGCGGCGCCATCCCGCTGCTGGTGGTTGTCGCTCACCGCGATATCGGCTCGTTGTCCGACCCCACGCTGCAACAGCAGCTGGCGAGCCTGCCGGAGGCGGCACAGCACGCGAGCGAGATTGTCCCGCAGGCCCTCTCGGTTAAAGCCGTGGCGCGCTGGCTGGCAACGGTGTTTCGCACCCGCAGCGCGGCGACGACCGACCTTGCCACCCTGATCCACGAGAAGACGGGCGGCAACCCGCTTTTTGTGCATGAATTTTTCCGCCGCATCGTCGACGACGGGCTGGTGATGCACAACAAATACCAGGACAAGTGGCATTACGATCTGCAGGCGATCCGCGCCCGGCATTACACCGAAAACGTGGTCACCCTGGTGCTGGAGCAGCTCGAAGAGCTGCCCGACGAGACGCGCCGCCTGCTGGGCAGCATCGCCTGTCTCGGCGGCACGGGCGAGATGGAGATGATGTGCCGCGTGGTCGGCATGTCGATGGCGGAAATGCGCTATGCGCTGCACCCGGCGGTGATGGCGCAGCTTATCGTGCTGACGGAGAAAGCGTACTCCTTCACCCACGACCGGGTGCAGGAGGCTGCCGTTGCGCTGCTGGATCGGCATGAGAAAAGCCATCTTCACCTGACCACCGCCAGCCTGCTGGCCGACGCCGCGCGCCAGGCGGCGGGGAATGAGCTGCTGTTCCGCGCCGTACATCACGTCACGGCCGCGCTGGACAGCATCCAGCCCGCCCCGCAGCGCCAGCGGTTCCGTGAGCTGAGCCTGCTGGCCGCGCGACGCGCGAAGCGTTCGGGAGATTATCTTTCGGCGCTGAGCTATATCCAGACCGCCAGAGCGCTGGGCAACGCCGGGACGGTGTCGGACTTTATGCTCGATATCGAAGAAGCGGGCTGCGAGTTTGCGCTGGGGCACCTGGAGCGCACCCGCGAACTGTGTGACGCCATTCTCGGCTGCCCCGGCGGGCTGACCGAAAAAGCGCTGGCGGCCAATCTGCTGGTGGAAGTGTACATTCGCCAGTCGGATAGCCGTCTGGCGCTGGAGGCGGCGCTCTGCTGGCTGGGGGTGTTTGGCATCCAGATTGGCCGCTATCCGGAAGATGCCGACTGCGACGAGGCCTGGGAACGCTTTTGCAACCGCGCAAATGACGCGCCGCAACATCTCTTTGCCCCGCTCTCGCGGATGGAGAACCCGGAAACGGAAGCGGTGATGAACCTGCTCTACAGCGCCAGCATTTGCGCCAGCTTCATCTGCCCGCGCCTGCATTTCTTACTGCTCTGCCGCATGATGCACCTGACCCTCGACCACGGCATCACCGGCGCCTCCACCACGGCGATGGCCTGGTTTGGCGTGCTGATGGGCCACCGCTACGCCGAGTATCGCCTCGGGTTTCAGTACGGCACGCTGGCCCGCGAGCTGGTGACCCGCCACGGCTACGATGCCTTTGAAGCCAAGACCCTGCTGCCGCTCGACCAGCTCAGCGTCTGGACCCAGCCTTTGTCGTTCACCATCGAGTGCGCGAAAGCCTGCTTCAGCGCGGCGGTCACCCACGGGGATATGACGATGGCCTGCTTTGCGGCCTGCCACCAGGTCATTAATTTCCTCTCGCGGGGCGATCACCTGGACGGGGTGCTGACCAGCATCGATCGCGGCCTGGCGTTCGTGCGGAAAACCCACTTCCAGGACGTGGAAAGCATTTTGATGGTGCAGCGCGGCTACGTTGAGTTCCTGCGCACGCCGGTCATCGGCACCTGGACCGCGTCGCAGGTCTTGCCCGAGGCGCTGCTTCCCGCGTCGCCGGAGCAGACCTCCACCATGCTGTTCTGGTACTGGCTCTATCGCGGCATGGCGCACTTTACCTGCGGCGAGTACGCCGACGCGCAGGCGGATCTCGAGATGGCGGGGTGGTACGCGTGGTCCGCGCCGGGGCACATCCATCTGCTGGATTACCATCTCTACAGCGCGCTGGCGCTTTCGCGTCAGCTGACGCCGGAGACCTTCTCGGCGAACCACCGCCGCAGCATTCACGCCCACTATGACAAAATCGCCCTCTGGGCGCGCATTAATCCCGGCACGTTCGCGGATAAAGAGGCGCTGATCTACGCCGAAATCGTGCGTCTTGACGGGATGAACAGCATCGCGCTTGAGCAGTATGAGAAGGCGGTCCGGCTCTCCCGCGAGGGCGGGTTTAATCCGATTAATGCCCTGGCCCACGAGCTGGCGGGCCGCTTTGCGCTGGCCTGCGGCTACCCAACCGCCTCGGATGCACACTTCCGCGGCGCAATTGCCGCCTGGGGCCGGGCGGGCGCGCAGGCCAAGGTGCGCCAGCTGGAGCAGGATTTCCCGCACCTGCTGGCCTCCGGGCAGACCAGCGCCTATGACACGGTGGCGTTCGCCCAGAACGAGACCATCCGCGATCTGCAGAGCGTGATCAAAGCCTCCCGCGCGCTGTCGGAAGAGATCAACCTTGAGCGCTTAATCGAAAACCTGATGACGATCCTCCTCGAACGCGCCGGGGCGCAGCGCGGCCTGCTGCTTCGCGTGAGCGATAGTCTCATTCCGGAGATCGAGGCCAGCGCCTGGACCAGCACCGACGGCGTGCGGGTGCGGATCCTGAAAGACGTGCCGACGGCGACCGACCTGCCGCTGTCGGTGCTCGCGGCGGTGATCCGCACCGGGCAGGAGATCCGCACCGGCAGGCCGGAGGAGTTTCACCCCTTCAGCCAGGACCCCTATCTGGTGACCTCGGGGGCGGCGGTGATGTGCGTCCCGATGTTCAAACAGGCGCGGCTGGTGGGCGTGCTGTACCTGGAAAACCGCCTGATGCCGGAAGTGTTTACCGCCGAACACTCGCGCGTGGTCAGCCTGCTGGGCGCGCAGGCGGCGGTCTCCCTGGAGACGGCGCGGCTGTACGCCGAGCTGCTGGCGGAGAACATCCAGCGCCGCCGGGTGGAGAAAGAGCTGCGCGCCAGCCAGACCTCGCTGATGCTGGGCGAGCAGATCAGCCACACCGGCAGCTGGCGCTGGGAGCTGGAGCAGGATCTGATGTTTGTCTCGGACGAGTACGCCCGCATTCTCGGCCTGCCCGAGCAGCAAAAGACGATCTCCATGGCGGAGTTTTTGACCTTCGTCCATGAGGACGATTACGCCCGCATCAGCGCCATTGTTACCCAAAGCGTGCGCGACGGGCTCTCGATGCGCGCGGAGTTTCGCGTTAAGCGTCCCGACGGCTCAACGCGCTACATCCTCGGCATTGGCGATCCGGTGGGCGTGGGCAGCGAGGTGAACGAGTATTACGGCATCATCACCGATATCACCAGCCAGCGCGCCGCGGAGGATGCCATGCGGGTGGCGCAGGCGGATCTGGCGCGGGTGTCCCGGGCCACCACCGTCGGACAGCTGACCTCCTCCATCGCCCATGAGATCAACCAGCCGCTGATGTCGATCGTCTCGAACGCCGGAGCGAGCCTGCGCTGGCTCAGCCGCGAGCCCGCCCGGCTGGATAAAGTGCGGGAAGGGCTGGAGGAGATCGCCGCCGAAGGCGCGCGGGCGGGGGAGATCATTCGCAGCATTCAGTCCCTGACGCGCAAGCAGGATCCCACCTTCTCGCGCATCGACATGCACTCCCTGATCCACCATATCATCACGCTTTCGCGCAGCGAGCTGGAGCAGCGACACATAAGCGTTGATTATCTGTTGAACGCCAGCGACAGCTTTATCACCGGCGATAGCGTGCAGATCCAGCAGGTGCTGTTGAATCTGGTGATGAACGCGGTTGAGGCGATGGCCGAGGTGAAGGAGCGTGCCAGCACCATCACCCTCAGCACCAGCAACGCGGACGGGAAGGTGATCGTTGAGATCGCCGACACTGGCAGCGGCATTGAGCCCGAGCGGCTGGAGCAGATTTTTGACTCGTTCTATTCCACCAAGCCGCAGGGAATGGGGATGGGGCTGACCATCAGCGCCAGCATTATCGAGCGCCACTGCGGGAAGCTGAGCGCGCGCCGCCGGGAGCCGCACGGCACGGTATTTGCCTTCGCGCTGCCGCTGGCCGCGCAGGAAGCGTAAACGTTACTCCGCGGGCTGGCTTTTGGTCAGGCGCTCAACGGCCCTGACCAGCTCGGCCACGGAGCGCACCTGCATTTTCTCCATCACGCGGCGGCGGTGCACCTTCACCGTGATCTCGCTGACGCCCAGCTCGGCGGCAATTTGCTTGTTCAGCATGCCGCTTATCGCCAGCGTCAGCACCTCATGCTCGCGCGGCGTAAGGGACATGTGGCGCTGCTTCAGGGCGTAGTGCTCTTTATTGCGCTCGGCGTTGTTTTCCGCCAGCTGCAGTGCAGATTCGATGGCGTCTATCAGCGCGTTAGATTCGACGGGCTTGGTGAGGAATTCGTACGCGCCGCCTTTGATGGCGCGCACCGACATCGGGATTGTGCCGTGGCCGGTGAGGAAAATAATCGGGATTTCGCGCCCGCTTTCCTTGAGGGCGTCTGCTACCTCAAAACCCGAAATGGCGGGCATTTGCATATCGAGGATCACGCACGACGGCAGATCCTCAAAGCGGTATTGCAGAAACGCTTCTGCCGATGAAAAGCCGATGGCGTTCAGGCCTGCCGAGTCCAGCAGCCCGATCACGGACTGTCTGACGGCGTCATCGTCATCTACCACATACACAATGTGTTCCATTCACCGCCCCGGTGCTGATTGACATGTCGAGGATGCAAACAGTCACTACGGCGACGTAAGAGACTGTTTATGCTGCCTTTCATCTTAACACATTAACTATCATTATCATTTAACAATATGATAACCGTATGAAGTATAGCGAGCCGGGGCGGGGGCGGTGAAGGAACGAAACGCTGTTTTTATGCACCGACAAGCTCAATGCGGTTGCCGTCCGGGTCCGCGATCACCGCCTCATAAAAGCCATCTCCGGTCAGGCGCGGAGCGCTGAGCAGCGTGCCGTTGGCCTGGGCTCGCTCGGCCATGCTGTCCACTTTTGCCTTGCTGCCGACGTTGATGGCGATATGCGCCCAGCCGATAAACTCCGGGTGCAGCGGGGCGTCGGGCAGCTCCGGCAGCGTCATGAGCTCGATGGTCGGACCGTCATCCAGCGTAATAAAGTGTGATTCAAACCCCGGACGATTTTTACTGACGTAGCGTTCGTTACTGCGGCCATTAAAAACCGTTTCCCAGAACTGAACCTGGGCGTTCAGGCTGCGGGTCCAGAGTGCAACATGGGCAATATGCATAAGTTCCCTCGTGATGTGTCGGTGAGGACTTTCACCGGTAAAACAGGCTACACTCTGGTTTTGAGCGCGACAAGCTGAGGAAAAGACAATGCACTACACACTGAAAGAAAGCGACAAGGATAAAGCGGAAGGGTCAAACGGCGCGGGCGCTCTGCAGCAAAAACTGCTGGAGTCCCGTTCGATTGTGATCTCCGGTGAGATCAACCAGGAGCTGGCGCAGAAAGTGATCACCCAGATGATCCTGCTGCAAAGCGTCAGCAACGATCCGATCAAGCTGTACATCAACAGCCAGGGCGGCCATGTGGAAGCGGGCGACACCATCCACGACTTCATCAAATTCATTCGCCCGGAAGTGCACGTGATCGGCACCGGCTGGGTGGCGAGCGCCGGGATCACCATCTTCCTGGCCGCGAAAAAAGAGCACCGCTACTCGCTGCCAAATACCCGCTTTATGATCCACCAGCCGCTGGGCGGCGTGCGCGGTCAGGCGACGGATATTGAGATCGAAGCGCGCGAGATCATCCGCATGCTGGATCGCGTGAACAAGCTGATCGCTGACGCTACCGGCCAGCCGCTGGAAAAAGTGAAAAAAGACACCGACCGCAACTTCTGGATGTCCCCGGCGGAAGCGCTGGACTACGGCATCGTGGGCAAGCTGATCACCCATTATGACGAGCTGAAGCTGGACTAAGTTTTTACCGCCGTGTACGTGTCGGGTGGCGGCTAGCCTTACCCGACCTACACGCCCTCGTTTGACCCATGACAAGTTCCCCCTCTGCCTTCTTGCCTATAATCGCGCCTGTTTCCCCTCTCACTGGTGCTACCCATGGCGTATCAACTGAACCTGAACTGGCCGGAGTTTCTTGAGAAATACTGGCAAAAACAACCCGTTGTGCTGAAAAATGCCTTCCCGAATTTTGTCGATCCGATTACCCCGGACGAGCTGGCAGGGCTGGCGATGGAGCCGGAGGTCGATAGCCGTCTGGTGAGCCATTTCAACGGTAAATGGCAGGCCAGCAATGGTCCGTTTGAGCACTTCGACGATCTGGGCGAAACCGGCTGGTCGCTGCTGGCGCAGGCGGTGAACCACTGGCATATGCCCGCCGCGGAGCTGGTGCGTCCGTTCCGCGTTCTGCCGGACTGGCGTCTGGACGATCTGATGATCTCCTTCTCCGTGCCGGGCGGCGGCGTGGGCCCGCATATCGATCAGTACGACGTGTTTATCATTCAGGGGATGGGCAGCCGCCGCTGGCGCGTGGGCGACAAGCTGCCGATGCGTCAGTTCTGCCCGCATCCGGCGCTGCTGCATGTGGATCCGTTCGAGCCGATTATTGACGAAGATCTGGCTCCGGGCGATATCCTCTACATCCCGCCTGGATTCCCGCACGACGGCTTTACCCAGGAAACGGCGCTTAACTACTCCGTCGGCTTCCGCGGGCCGAACGGCCGCGATCTGATCAGCAGCTTCGCCGACTACGCGCTGGAAAACGATCTGGGCGGCGAGCACTACAGCGATCCGGATCTGACCTGTCGCGAACACCCGGGCCGCGTGGAGCAGTACGAGCTCGATCGCATTCGTCAGATGATGATCGACATGATCGGCAAGCCGGACGATTTCACAAAATGGTTTGGCAGCTTTGTCTCCACGCCGCGTCACGAGCTGGATATTGCCGCCGCCGAGCCGCCGTACGCGCCGGAAGAGGTGCTGGACGCGCTGCAGGGCGGCGAAACGCTGTCTCGCCTGAGCGGCCTGCGCGTGCTGAACGTTAACGGCAGCTTCTTCATCAACAGCGAACAGCTGGAGACGGTAGACGCGAAGGCGGCGGATGCGCTGTGCCGCTACACCGAACTCGGCCAGGCCGAGCTGGGCGATGCGCTGAAAAACCCGGCGTTTGTCGAGGAGCTCACCGGGCTGATTAACCAGGGATACTGGTACTTCGACGAGTAGTGACGTTTACCGTCAATACGGCCTTAGCTTTCGGGTTAAGGCCGTTTTTTCTGCTTTCCGCTGACATGTTCTGTCATTACCTGCGGTTATTCTTGTACTACCTAAAAAGAGAAGGGTTTTCATTGCAGTTTTTTCTGCAAATGCCGTTAACACCTATCAGGCACCCTTAATAATTACGCAATTAAAACTGAAAATAGCCTTCGGCTGGTAAGAGATAATGGGAAAATACAGAACAGATCAAGACCTGGAGCTACTTCGCTACTCAGACAACGAGATGCTGGAAGTATTGGTTAACTATCTCACCACGGATAAAGACGGGTCGACGCGTTACACTGAGTCCTTAACGGGTGAGAAAGCATTTCAGGATGCAGGTAAAAACTATAAGCAGGTTTGGCAACTCATCGGGGCGGAGCTACAACATTTCGGTGGCGATACCTTTGTTAACCTCTTCCGTGGTAACGGCGTGCTTTATAAAGAAATCCTGACGGACGTATGCAAGAAACTCTCCGTTAAAACCGATTTCTCTGCGGATACTGTCGATATTGAGCAGGCCCTTCTCGCAAAATTATTCACTGACTCCTGGGATAAAATGAATGAGGAAGAGCGCCGCAACATCCGTCGCGAACTCAAAATTGACGGGAATCTTGCTAGTGGTGCGGCACTGACGGCAATCATCACCGCAATCCGTATGGGCGGATTTATGTCCTACCAGGTGGCGATGATCGTAGCGAATGCCGTAGCGAAAGCGGTGCTGGGCAGGGGGTTGGCGCTGGCCGCCAATGCGGGACTGGTACGCGCGATTGGGATTTTTGCCGGTCCGATCGGCATGGCCATTACGGCGTTACTGACTATCCCGGCCATCAGCGGCCCGGCGTTTCGCGTTACGCTGCCTGCCGTGGTGCAAATTGCTGCCATGCGCCAGCAAATGCTAAACAAAGGTGGAGATTTCTTTTGATGAAGGAAACGTTGCTTACTATCGACTGGGTGAATGTGTACAAAGAGGTTCAAAGCGCGCTGGAAACCGGGCACGTCATTATTCGTGATGGGGTAGCGTACTGGCACGCCATGTCCGGTAAAAGCGGGATCGCTCAACACCTTCCGCTAAAAGAGGTGGTGCTGGAAACGGCCTCGATTGGCGACATCAAACAACTTATACAAATGGCACAGACCGTTCAGCTGGCTGCAGTCGGCGTCTCCACGGGGATCATCGTGGGGGCAATGGTGGTACAAACCATGTATTTGTCGAAAAAAATTGATCAACTGCAGCAGAGCATGGATCTGATCTCCGAAGATGTGCACGCGCAGAATGTTATTTTCTACATGGATAAACTGTCTCGCTACTTTGGCGTCGTAGAGTCTGCTCGCGTTATGTTGCTGGATCGCACGCTGGTGGATGAGACGCATGACGTTGCGGCACACCTCATTGTCCGAATGGGCAATGAACGCAACGAGGTTCTCTCGTTTATTGATAACTTGCTCTCCTTTGCCGATAAACTCAGCGACAGGCATTTAGAACAGGTTCTGGATTTCATTACTCTCATGCTCGATCTGGTGCCAAAAGCGATCTACATCGAGAGCCAACTTTGCGATCGCTACGGAAAATTCAGGCTGGCAGAGCACCTGATGCGCGAAAACTCACGCCGCTATGCTGCCACGCTGGAACATTATCGCCAGTGGTGTAATAGCAAAGTTAAGGAGAGCATCAGCGGTCGCGTTGAGCCACAGTCGCTTGCCTTTACCCGTAAGCAGGAAGATTTGCGTCTGTTATTTAAATCGGAAGATAACGCGCTACTGCTCCAGGAGCTGGTTTCCATCGCCCCCCTTCCTCTAAAAGCGTAATCATGATGATGCCTGGAACTTTTTCCAGGTATTCTTCTTATTTCTTGAAGCATATTTTTTTCTGACACATTTTGTCAGTCCCATCCTCTATTTTCTCTTCACTGACCAATATTGGTAGGTCTGCTCGAAACGGTAGGAAATATCATTGGAGTTTTCGACGCTCCTGCCGTTAACCAATATTGCACCAGCAACTTAATTCAAATTTCCTACAGCCCATAATGAGGTAATACATGTCTCTGGGACGAATTCGACCGCAATTTACGCAGGGCCTGGAGAAAGCAGCCGGTGAAGAAAATAAGGCGTTTGCATCAGCGGTTATTCCCCGTTTTACGCTAGAAAACGATGTGGCGCTGACGACGCAGGTCATTGCCCAGCTTGATGAAGCCAGAGCCAAAATTGACCACTTCCATAAAATTTACGTGGAATGGGAATTCGCAGCGGTCGACCCTATGGGGAACGGGATCGTGCTGAATTTTTTTGGCCCACCAGGAACCGGCAAAACCCTGACGGCAGAGGCGCTGGCAGGTTCGCTTAAGCGCAAGATTATGGTTGTCAGTATTGCCGATCTCGAAAGCAAATTTATGGGTGAAACCGCGAAAAATATCGCTGCTCTTTTCCGTCAGGCCACGGAGGAAGAGGCCGTGTTGTTCTTTGATGAAGCAGACACCCTTTTGGGTAAACGTCTCTCATCTGTTACTCAGGGCATTGATAATGAAGTAAACGCGATGCGTTCCACCTTATTGATTGAGCTGGAAAAGCATACCGGTATCGTCATCTTTGCTACCAACTTCGTCAAAAACTACGACAGCGCATTCCTCAGCCGTATCTCTCACCATGTTGGTTTTACGTTACCCGGCAGCCAGGAGCGTTTTCGCATCTGGGAAAAATTGCTCGTGCGCGCTATTCCGCTTGCCGATGCACGGGAAACGATGCTGGAAAGCGCCGTGTCTCTCTCCGAAGGGCTCTCTGGCCGAGATATCCGCAATGCCATGCGCCTGGCGCTACCTAAAGCCGTACTGGAATCAGAACAAAAACTTACGCTTAAGCATCTTGAAAGTGCACTTGCGCAAATTCGTGATGCTTACGACGCGATATCGAACGCGGCCTCTTTCGTTCCACCACACATTAACACAGCAAAAAAAATGCTCGGTTTGAGCTAAGGGTTGAATCATGGGTTTATGGAGTCGTATTTGCTCTGCAGTCTCGTACGTACGAGATGTCGCTTCATCCGTCGTCAGCAAAGCAAAAGAAATTGCCGGAAAAGCGATCGGTTTCATGGCAGAAAAAGCGGAAGGCTTTGTTGGTAAAGTCAGCCAGATGTGGCAACGCATTAAGCCGCATATCGGCACGGGACGTAAAATTCTTCAGATGCTAGGCGGTTTTATCACATTGCCATGGGTAAAGAGCGCGCTGGCAGGGCTGGATCGCGCGCTGGCATGGCTGGAAAAACTTGATAAACAGCCGCTGGTAAAAAAGCTGCAGAAAGCCCTGGAGTGGGTCATTAACTGGTGTAAAAACGCCCACCAGAAACAAATGGAGGAGCAGGAGCTTGAAGAGGCTCGCCATCATGCTCAGGCTATGGCTGAAGCGGGAGGTGAGTTGAGTGGTGAGGAGAAAGAGGCTGTGTCGGCTTTCGCACTGGTGAACAGCTATCTTATCGCAAAAGCAGAAGTGGATATCGCCGTGAAGCGAGATACGCTGCAGGACTTCGAGTATTTCCTGCGCCTGCGTGCAGTGCAAAAGCTGCTCGCCTTCTATGAAACCCGTATGCAGGCCGTGAAGTCCATCAGTGATGTCGATGCGGATATGCACTTTATGGTTTATGCCGCGAACGCGCTGATCCAGCAGGAGGCAGAGTTTAGCGATGCCGATACTCTGCGTCTGGATAACCTCACTCAGAGACTATTCGGCAAGCCGATTATCCCGTTTGTCTTCGAAGAGATGATTATTGCATGGGAGAAAAGCCGTCAGCTTCTGGAAGAGGAGTGGGAGAAGAAAAACAGCGCGCTTTCGAAAGATCGTTTGCTGCATAACCGTCTGGTGCGCGCGCTAAAATACGAAGAACTTGAACCGGGTGAAGTGGGCGTGCTGAACGATCTTAAAATCACCCTGCCGCGTGATACGGCCGATCTGGAACAACTAGGCGACGATCTACTGGCGCGCCATAGCTACGTCAACGCGGCGGAAGGCTTTCTGCAGATGCTCGAAAAAGAAGAACAGCAGCTGATTGCGGAAGGCAAAGCGTATCTGCTCGATCAGGGGGCGATTGTGGGTGCACTGCTGATCGACTGCTCGCAAAACGATCGCGCCTGGTCTTCTCTTTCCCAGCAGGAACAGAGCTTAATTACCGATTTCGCCAACATCTTTGCTGCCGATTGCCAGAAACGTACTGAAGCGGGTCTGCTCGTCGAGGTGGTTGCATGAATCTGCTGACTGAAATTGGCCACTTTTTGATCCCAGGCTTTGATGCGCTGCAGATGGGCTTTTTCGGCGTAATGCTGCTGGCAGTAATCTACACCTGGCTCTCCGTCAGGCGCAATGCGCAGGAAGCGCGCTGGCAGCATGCCTGGGAGCAAAGTGGATTACAGGCTGCTCAGCCGGGGGTGAGTGCAGAAATGGGATCGGCCGCTGAGCTGAGCCAATCACTGGCGACCAAAGCTGAGAAAATAGCCGCCATTATGCCGGGTATGCTGTTGATCCTTGGTCTGTTGGGAACCTTTCTTGGGCTGGGGCTGGCGCTCGATAAAGCTTCCGGCATTTTGCATAACGCGGGAAACAGCATTGGTGCAATGGACTCCTCCATGCGCGACCTGATGGAGATGATGCAGGGCCTGGGCACGAAATTCAAAACCTCAACCTGGGGGATTATTGCCTTTATCGCCCTCAAAATCTGGGAGTCGAAAAATGGCTATGAAGAGCGCCGTCTCAACTGGTGTATGGCCAAACTGCAGCACTCCCTGACCGAAGAATATGCCCTGCAGGCGGAGGAAAATGCTTCCAGGCAGCAGCAGCGTGAAGCTGGACGTAACGCGGCTACCGAGCGTCTGGTGGAGGCGATGGCGCTGCAAACTGTCGCGTTGCGCGAGGAGTTCAGTCAGCAGGCAAAACGCAGTGAAGAGCAGGAAGCGCAGCGTCATCAATACCATCTGGCGGCGTTAAAAGAGATCGCAGATATTAATAATCAGTCGCGCAATCTGCTGGAAACTTACACCCGTAAAAGTGAAGAGAACCTGGTAGCACTGCAGCAGGCGGCGACTACTATGAGTGATGCTTCGCAGCAAGTCTCTGGCTCGGCGATGAGCCTGGAAAAAGTGGTTACCGCGCTGGGTGCCGAACTTAGTGAGGTCATGACCGGCATTAAGCAAGAGCTGTCGCAGGTAGTGAATGAGATGAATGCCGACTTCACTCGCAACGTGCAGCAGATGAGCGATAAGCTGGCGGAGTCTACTCATCAGCTCAGTACGACAATGGGCCAGATAGAAACCTCCCTTAACGGTGCTATCGCCAGCATGGATGCGTCTTTCCGCGGCAACATGACGCAGATGGCCAACCAGCTGGAATCCGCCACTTCGCAGATCAGCGAGTCGGTTAACAACATGTCTTCGCAGATCGATTCAACCATGACCACGGTGAAAGAGAGAACCGAAGCCGCGGCGAAAATTCAACGTCAGGCGATGGATGAATTCTCCGAAACCAGCCTGACGCTGAATGAACAAGTCACCTCTATGACAAACTATATTCAGCGCGTCACGAAGGAGATCGCTCTCGGTCTGGCCGCCGTTTCCGAAGGCAACCGTAAGATGGAGCACTACATCACGCGCTTTAACGAGGCCTTCGATCAGCTTGGTGCATTGCCGGAAACCGTTAAGCAGATCACCACTCAGGTGTCTGCATTGTGCACCCGCATCGATAAGTTGCTCCCGGCTCAACAGCTTGTCGCCGAACGTGTTGAGGTCTGATATTGCCGATGAAAGATAAACCGAATGAGTGGATTTCTATTTCCGATCTAATGGCAGGGGTCATGGCCGTGGTGATGCTGATGCTGGTGTTATCGGTACTGCAAAACAAAGTGGCTGACGTAAAACGCGAGCAGGAGAAAAACAGCGGCCAGGCAGCCGCTCAACAGAAACTGAATGCCATGATGCACAGCATGCAGCAGGAGATGGTGGATCAGGGAGATGCTGCGCTGGTGGGGTTTGATATAGCCAGCGGAAAAATTACGCTGCGGGATAAAATCTTCGCCCGCGGTAGTGCCTGTATCACCGATCAGGCAAGAGATGCACTTGCTCGTCTGGCACCACGGATTCAGGCGTTCGTGAGCGGTTCGACGAACACTCAGGTTTTTGTTGAGGGGCATACGGATAACATCAACGTGAATAACCCTGTGGTCGATTACACCAGGTTCTGTACCGTGTATGACGATAACTACACGCTCTCGGCTGCCAGAGCCCGTGAAGCACGTAAATTGTTAATTGCGAACCTCAACGATCAGCAATCGCATCGTGTGATTGTGGCCGGTTTTGGCGACTCTCAGCCGCTAAAAGGGATTTCACCCAGCGATGAGCGTAATCGCCGCGTTGAGGTGCAGTTCCTGACGCACGCGCCGTCACGTCAGGAGCAGGGCAGCGCTCTGTAACTCAGCGGCTGGTTGAGTAATGGCATCTAAACCAGCCCGCTATAGGGACTTACTGAACCGTTGGAGAGGACTGGGGTGAGGGCATCAGGCCGCACTAGCCCTCCTCCATCGCAATCACAATCGCTTCACCCATCTTCTTCAACGCCTCGCGATGTTTCTCCGTTGGCGGCAGCGCCACGTTGATCCGCAGGCAGTTGCGGTACTTCCCGGAGGCGGAAAACAGCGACCCGGCCGCGGCCTGGATCTTCAGCCGGCACAGCTGCTTGCTGACGCACACCATATCGACCGTCTCCGGCAGCTCAACCCACAGCAGGAAGCTGCCCTGCGGGCGGGTGACGCATATCTCTGCCGGAAAATACTGCCGCACCCAGCAGGTGTAGGTCTCCATATTCTGCTGATAAATCTGGCGCATACGCCGCACGTGGCGATGGTAATGGCCGTCGCGGATAAACGCCGCCACCGCCATCTGCGTGCCCGGCACGTTAAACCCGCCCGCGGCGTACTTCATGTGCATCACCCGGTCGTAGTAGCGTCCCGGCAC
Organism: Enterobacter cloacae complex sp. BZL2005; assembly: GCF_049238885.1. Taxonomy (NCBI): domain Bacteria; kingdom Pseudomonadati; phylum Pseudomonadota; class Gammaproteobacteria; order Enterobacterales; family Enterobacteriaceae; genus Enterobacter; species Enterobacter cloacae complex sp. BZL2005. The sequence continues at coordinate 29,397 of NZ_JBMKGI010000004.1, forward strand.
AATCCAGCCGACGCGCAGGCCCGGCGCCACGGTTTTGGTAAACGAGCTGCAGAGGATCACGCGGCCGTCGATATCCATGGAATGAATGGTGCGCGGGCGTGGGTACTCCGCCGCCAGCTCGCCGTAAATATCATCCTCGACAATCACGATATCGTGCCGCTGGGCGAGGGCCAACACCTGCTTTTTCCGCGCCTCCGGCATGATAAACCCGAGCGGGTTATTGCAGTTGGGCACCAGGATCACCGCCTTGATCGGCCACTGCTCCAGCGCCAGCTCCAACGCTTCGATGCTGATCCCGGTTTCAGAGTCGGTGGGAATTTCAATCGCCTTGATGTCAAACCCGCGCAGCATCTGCATGGTGCCGTGAAACGACGGTGATTCCACCGCCACGATATCCCCCGGTTTGCACACCGAGAGCAGGGCGATCGACAGCGCGCCGTGGCAGCCGTTGGTGATCACAATGTCGTTTGCCGCGACGGTGGAGCCGCCGTCCAGCATCAGGCGGGCGATTTGCTCGCGCAGCTCCAGGCGCCCGTCGAGCACGTCATAGCTCAGCATCTCGCCGGGGTTATGCTGCGCGATGCGGCTCATCTCGCGCCACAGGGGCTTCAGGCTCGGCTGGTTAATATCCGGCGAGCCGCCGCCAAAAGAGATCATCTCTTTGTCGGCGCGGGCGTCCAGCAGCATCATCACCTCATCCCACTGGGTAACGTCCACCGGGCGCTGTACCGGACGGGTCATCGCCGGGACGGGCGGCTGGGCTTTGCGTTTCGAGACGAAATAGCCGGAGCGCGGCTGAGGCGTGATCAGCTGGAGGTTTTCGAGGATCTGGTAGGCCTGCTGTATGGTGCTGATGCTCACGCCGTGCTCCTGGCTCAGCGTGCGTACCGACGGCAGACGTTCGCCGCTGCGATACAGCCCTTGTTCAATGCGTTCCGCCAGGAGGTTGGCCAGATGTTGATAGCGCGTCATGCTGTATCCTTTATTTTCACCATACAGATTATTAAACCAGTACAGATTGCCGCAAAAAACGGCATGCAGATACCGTTTTAGCGGATCTGTATGTTAAAAAAAAGTTGTTTTTGCATCTGTATTGCGCAGGTCGATTTCCAGGATGATAACCCCACTGGCACAGCGAGGAGAGCATCATGGAATTCTACGAGAATCGTTCAAAACGTCCGTTTATCGCGTTTGTCTGGGTAGCGAAAACGCTGCGTAACTGGTATCGCATCAACCGTACCCGCCGTATTCTGAGCCAGATGAGCGACGAGCAGCTCAAGGACGTCGGGTTATCGCGATATGATGTGTGAGCATAGGGTTGCCTGGTGGCGCTACGCTTACCGGGCCTACAGGAGACCGTAGGCCGGGGAAGGCGCAGCCGCCACCCGGTGGTTTTCAGCTCAACAGTTCTAGCGTCTGCCGTTTCGGCATTTCCAGCAAATCCAGCGCCTCCTGATACGACCGCACGTTGTTATAGCCCATCACCAGCCCGTAGCGTTTTCCTGATCCGTGATACCACGCCGAAAGCGCATTGACCTGCAATTGCTGTTCCTGCCAGCAGCGGGCGATCTCCCGGTCAGCGCTTCCCTTTGCGAGGAACGCGACAATATGCATCCCGCCGTCGTTTTGCTCGGTGAAAAACAGATCGCCATAGACCTCACGCAGGGCGGCAATCATCCAGTCGCGGCGGGTCTGATAGAGCGCGCGCATCTTTTTCAGATGACGGAAAAAATGCCCTTCGTTGAGAAACGCGGTGAGGATCTTTTGCGTCAGCACCGGCTGGCCGCTGGTGAGGATGTCCGCGCTGTCGGTAAACGCGCCGACGGTGCTGGCGGGCATCACCACGTACCCCATGCGCAGCGATGGCATGATGGTTTTGCTGAAGGTGCCCATAAAGATCACCCTGTCATGCTGGTCGAGGCTTTTCAGCGACGGCAGCACTTTGCGGGTGTAGTGAAATTCGCCGTCATAATCATCTTCGATAATCCACGCCTCGTTTTGTGACGCCCAGTCGAGCAACTGCTGCTTGCGCGGCAGGGAGAGCGTCACCGCCAGCGGGCTCTGGTGCGACGGAGTAACGATGGCGAAGCGGGCATCGTGGTGATTACGCAGCAGGTAGTCCGTATCCATCCCTGCGCGATCGACCGGCACGGTGTGCAGGCGGGGCACAATGCGCTTGAGCAACTGCTGGCCCATAAAGTAGCCTGGATCCTCAAATACCACCTTATCGCTGCGGCTGGCGAGCGTGTCGAGGATCAGGCGCAGGCTGCCGCTGTAGCCGCTGGTGATCATTACCTGTTCCGCAGTGCAGGATAACCCGCGCGAGATATTGAGATAGCGGGCTATCGCCTCGCGCAGCGGATACCAGCCCAGAACGGGCGGGTTGAGCATTTCATCCTGACGCATGGCGCGCGTCGCCTGGCCCGCCAGCAGCAGCCATTTTTTATAGGGGAAGCTGTCGAGCGCGGGAATGCCGGGGCGCAGAAAACCGGCTCGTTCGCGTTGGCTAATCAACGACGCCGGCAGCGTGCCGGTCGCTTGTTCTGTGGGGGCGTTTTGCGCGGGCAGCAGAAGATCCGGATTCACCCGCGTCCCGCGCGCGCCCTGGCTCACCAGATACCCTTCGCCCGTCAGAATGGCATACGCCGTCTCGACGGTTTTGCGCGCCACCTTCAGCTCTTCCGCCAGCAGGCGGATGGCAGGTACCCTGTCGCCCGGCTTCAGCACGCCGCGCATGATGTTGTCGCGATAGCGGGAATAAATCTCGTGATAGCCCGGCTTCATGTCCTACCTCGTTTCACGCTTTTTGTATCTTTTTACTATGTCATGAACGGCGTAGATTTGCCTCATCGCATGACACATGCCGCACAAAAAGAGGAAAGACCATGAGCACTCGCGTTAACCACCATAAAGCTACACCTGCCCTCGCCAACGCGCTGTCTGCCCTGAGCATGGAGGTGGCAAAATCCTCCATCGATCCGGCGCTGAAGCACCTGATCGACATTCGCGTGTCGCAGCTGAACGGCTGTACGTTCTGTCTGGATATGCACTCAAAAGAGGCGAAAATCGCCGGCGAGCGCGAGCTGCGCCTGTACCATCTGGCGGCCTGGCGCGAGTCCCCGCTGTTCAGCGCCCGTGAAAAAGCCGCGCTGGCGTTCACCGAAGCGCTGACCCAGATTGGCGTTCACGGCGTGAGCGATGCGCTCTACCGCAGCGTGGCGGAGCACTTCTCGGACGTGGAGATTTCAGAGCTGAACTTCGCCATCGTGGCGATCAACGCCTGGAACCGTCTGGGGATCACCTCCCGCATGGCGCCCGGTTCGCTGGACGCGGCGTACGGGCTGAATAAGGCTAACCTGGAATAATTCCGCGCTCGCGGATCATCGCCACCAGCGCCCGCAGTCCCGGCGGGACGTGGCGATGGCCCGGGTAGTACAGGCGCAGCCCGGCAAACGGCTGCGCCCAGTCGCTTAAGACGCTCACCAGCTCCCCGCTTTTCAGCTCGTCCTGAATATAGAGTTCCGGTAAAAATCCCACCCCTAACCCCGCTTTTACGGCGCGGATCGAGGCAAAAAGATCGGACGTCGCAAAGCGCGGCGGCACGGCAAGCGCGTACGTTTCACCCCGACGGGCCAGCTCCCAGCGGTAGATCCCGCCGTGGGCCATACGCATGCCGATCCCCTGGTGTGAAAGCAGATCGTCCGGCGTCTCGGGTGTGCCGTGACGGGCGAAATAGTCCGGCGTGGCGGTGACGAGCTGGCGGATCTCACCGGTCAGCGGCACGGCGATCATGTCCTGCGGAACGGACTCTTCGAGGCGGATCCCCGCGTCATAGCCTTCGGCGACGATGTCGATCATCCTCGCTTCGCTCACCGTTTCCACGCGCATTTTCGGGTAGCGGATCATGAAATCGATCAGCAGCTGGTCCAGAAACAGGGTGCCGATATGGTTCGGCACGTTGAGGCGCAGCGTTCCGGCGGGTTCCCCGGAGTCGCTGTGGATCTCCTCCCCGGCGAGGCGGATCTCCTGTAGCGCCGGGCCGATACGCGCCACGTAGCGCTGTCCGGCGTCGGTGAGCGCCACGCTGCGGGTGGTGCGGTTGAAAAGCCGCGTCTCAAGGCGGCTCTCCAGCCCGGCGATGGCGTTGCTGACCGCCGTGGCGGACATCCCCAGTTCCTGCGCCGCGCCGCGAAAGCTGCCGCGCCGCACCACCGCCATCACCACTTCCAGCTCTGTCAGACCTGAACGATGCATAGATTATCCTGAAAATCGAAACAACCCTTGCAGCATAGCGTGGATTATCGCAACGGAGAAGCCGTGACAGACTGGGCTCACACAGCCTGAGGAGGTTTATATGCACACCATCGAACAGATCTTTATTAACGGCGAGTTTGTTACCCCGCACGGTACCGAACGGTTTGATTTGTACAATCCGGCGACGGCGCAGGTCATCGGCCAGGTTCGCCTGGCGGATGAGGTTGACGCTGAACGCGCTATCGCGGCGGCGAAAGCGGCATTTCCGGCGTGGTCGCAGACCACAAAGCAGGAACGCATCGCCGCGCTGAAGCGCATGCACGCCGCCGTGGCCGCTCGTCACGACGCTCTGCTGGAAGCGGTCATTGAAGAGTACGGCGCGCCCGCCTCGCGCTCGGCGTGGATGGCAAGCTATCCGGCAGAGGTGATTGCTCAGGCCATCGAGGCGCTGGAGGCATTTGAGTTTGTCACCTCCGCAGGTGCCGCAACGGTGCAGATGACGCCGCTCGGCGTGGCCGGGCTGATTACGCCGTGGAACAGCGATGCGGGGTTTATCTGCGGCAAACTGGCGGCCGCGCTGGCGGCGGGCTGCACGGCGGTCATCAAGCCGAGTGAAATGAGCGCACTGCAAACGCAGATTGTCACCGAAGCGCTGCGCGACGCTGCGCTACCGCCGGGCGTGTTTAACATCGTCACCGGACGGGGTGAGACGGTCGGTGACACAATCAGCCGCCATCCGGACGTCGCGAAAATCTCGTTCACCGGTTCCACGAATACCGGCAAGGCGATCCTGCGCAACGCGGCGGAAAGCTTTAAGCGCGTGACGCTGGAGTTGGGCGGTAAATCACCGACGATCCTGCTGGATGATGTGGATCTGGCGCAGGCGATCCCGCTGGTGATCCAGGCCGGGTTTATGAACAGCGGGCAGGCGTGCGTGGTCGGGACGCGCATTCTGGTGCCTTACTCGCGCAAAGCGGAGATCGAAACCGCGCTGGCGCAGGCCGTGGCGGCGATGAAATCCGGCGACCCGCGCAACAGCACGACAGACGTCGGCCCGATGGTCAGCGAAAAGCAGTGGCTGCGGGTGCAGGGCTATATCCGCAAAGGAATCGAAGAAGGGGCGCGCCTGCTGGCGGGCGGCGAAGGGCGACCGGAAGGCACGCGGGACGGCTGGTTTGTGCGTCCGACGCTGTTTGCCGGCGTGAACAATCGGATGACCATTGCCCGCGACGAGATTTTCGGCCCGGTGCTGTGCGTAATCCCTTATCAGGACGAGGCGGAGGCGATTGCCATTGCCAACGATACCGAGTACGGCCTGAGCGCGATGGTGCTGGGCGGCGATGTGGACCGCGCGCGACGCGTGGCACAGCAGATTGTTTCCGGTCGCGTGCTGGTGAACACCCTGGCTCATGAACCGAAAGCGCCGTTTGGCGGGTTTAAGCACTCCGGCGTGGGGCGCGAGATGGGCGAGTGGGGGATCCGCGCGTTTATGGAGCCGAGGTCGGTTCTGGGCTAAAGCTTCGCTCTTTACCGAAGCATTGTGCTTTTCCATCCTGCATTCTCTCCTCAATATCACAGCGGAGAGACCATCATGATCGCAGTCCTTTTCGAAGCCAAAGCCGCGCCTGCCCATCAGGCGCGCTACCTCCAACTTGCCGCAGAGCTTAAGCCTTTGCTGGCCGACATCGACGGCTTTATCGATATCGAACGGTTCCAGAGCCTGACGACCGACGGCAAAATCCTCTCCCTTTCCTGGTGGCGGGATGAAGAGGCCGTCCGCCGCTGGAAGCAGAACGTCTTCCATCAGGCGGCGCAGGCCGAAGGACGGGCGTCGATTTTCTCTTTCTACCGTATTCGCGTGGCGCAGCTGGTGCGGGAATACAGTTCCGAAACCGGAGGGCACGCGGATGTATGACGTTCACGTGATTTTCCGCGACGGGCCCGGCGAGCTGGCGCGCTTTGGACAGCTGTTGGGGCGCAACGGCGTGGGGCTTGAGGGTGGCGGCGTATTCGGTACCGATGCCCATTTCCTGGTGGAGGACGGGGAAAAAGCCCGCCGTGTGCTGCTCGACGCCGGGTTTACCGTGCAGGCGCTGCGAAAGCCGGTGATCAGAAAGCTTAAGCAGGAGCGTCCTGGCGAGCTGGGCGAGATAGCGGCGGCGCTGGCGGCACGCGGCGTGTCTATCCTGACTCAGTACAGTGACCATGCGAATCACCTTATTCTGCTGACGGATGATGATAAGCTGGCCGCTGAGATCACCACACCCTGGGCGACGAATGTTAAAGACGAGCTTACCCTCTGATAACAGCGCGATGCTGGAAAAGGCGATTGCCGCGGTGGCGGCTGCAATGGCCGATCCGTCGCGCGTGAAGATGCTTTGTGCGCTAATGGACGGGCGTGCGTGGACGGCCACTGAACTGAGTGCGGCGGCAGACGTTGCGCCGTCGACCGCCAGCGGGCATCTTGCCCGGCTGGTTGAAGGGCAGCTAATTACCTGCCTGTCGCAAGGGCGGCATCGTTATTATCGTCTTGCCGGGCACGACGTGGCGGCGCTGGTGGAACAGATGATGGGGCTTTCGTGGAGCCGCATTACCCCGCCGGAAACCAGCGCGCCGAAAGCCATGCGTGAAGCCCGGACCTGCTACGACCATCTCGCAGGCGCGGTGGCGGTGCAGATCTATGATTTCATGCAGGCGGAAGGCTGGCTGGAGGCTGACGGTTCCGCATTGACCCTGTATGGTCGGGAGCAGTTCCTGGCACTCGGTATTCCGTTAAGCGCTCATCCGCGTCGGAAGGCCTGCTGCGCCTGCCTGGACTGGAGCGAGCGGCGGTTTCATCTTGGCGGTGAGGCGGGCGCTGCGCTGCTTATCCACATGGAAAGCAAAGGCTGGATCCAGCGGGTGGCGGGTTATCGGGAGGTGGTGGTGACGGCTTCGGGGAAAAGTGCCGTCAGGAAGCATTTTAGCCGCTAAACGCCGCTGCGGGCTGATGCCCTCACCCCGACCCTCTCCCACAGGGAGAGGGAGAACATCGTTTCGCAATTCCTGCGCTTTAACTTCTCGTTTCTTGATACTTATCCTGATAACTATTATCGTGATGGCGTACTACGAGAGGGCTCCCCATGAGTGAAGAAGATCTGTTTAGCCGTAGGCCGATGGGCATGCGGATGGCGATGATCGTGCGTCAGTGGCGCGCAGTCATCGACGACGCCATTCTCGACACCGGGTTAACCCAGTCGAGCTGGACGGTGATGATGCAGCTTCATCAACTCGGGGATAACGTCTCGGTCAGCGAGCTGGCGGAAGTGCAGGGCATTGAACTGCCTCCCCTAATGCGCACGCTGACACAGCTGGAAAAGCAGGGCTACCTGCTGCGCACCGTCTCGCCGTATGACAAGCGTATCCGGCTGCTGACGCTGACGCCTGAGGGAAAAGCCATTCTTGAAAGGCTCTCTCAGGTGATTGAGACGTTCCAGGCGCGCGTATCGCAAAACATCGCGCCGGAACATATCGATATTTTCAGCGCTACTCTCAATCAAATCGCCTGCAATTTGCGGACAATCCGCGAAGAAGATAATAAGACCGAAAAATAATGACTCCTGAACAAAAGTTTGCCCGCTGGGTAAGGGTGAGTATTGCCTCTTTCCTGCTGATGTTTGTTTACTTTATCGTCGCGGATATCTGGATCCCGCTGACGCCGGACTCCACCGTGATGCGCGTGGTGACCCCGGTGTCTGCCCGCGTCTCCGGGTATGTGGCGGCGGTACATGTCCATAACAATAGCCAGGTTAAGAAAGGCGATCTGCTGTTTGAGCTCGACGCCACGCCGTTTCGCAATAAGGTCGAGGCGGCGCAGATCGCGCTGGAACAGGCGCGTCTGTCTAACGATCAGCTGGATGCGCAGATTGCCGCAGCGCAGGCCAGCCTGAAAACCGCCGTGCTGACCGCGCGTAACGACAAAGTGACATTCGACCGCTACCAGAAACTGAGCACCTTGCAGAACGTATCGCAGGCGGATCTGGATAAGGTCCGTACCACCTGGCAGAGCAGCGAGCAGTCCGTCAGCTCGATCCAGGCGAATATTCATAACCTGCGCATTCAGCGCGGCGAGCGGGATGAGCACCGTAACGTGACGCTGCAAAAATACCGTAACGCGCTGGATGAAGCGGAGCTGAATCTTGGCTGGACGAAGGTCTACGCCGAGGCGGACGGCACGGTCAGTAACCTGCAATTAAGCCCCGGTTTTTACGCCTCATCCGGTTCGGCTGCGCTGGCGCTGGTGAACACCCGGATCGATATCGTGGCGGATTTCCGCGAGAAGAGCCTGCGTCATACCCATCAGGGGACCGACGCTGCCGTGGTGTTTGACGCCTTCCCGGGGCACGTTTTCCGTGCCCACGTTACCAGCAGCGACGCGGGGATCCTCGCCGGACAGGAGGCCGTAAACGGTCAACTTTCTGAACCGGAAACCTCCAACCGCTGGGTGCGTGATGCCCAGCGTATGCGCATTCACGTAGCGCTGGACGAAGCCTTACCGAAGCCGCTGCCGACCGGCGCGCGCGCCACCGTGCAGCTCTACAACAGCGAAGGGCCGTTTGCGCGATTCTTCTCCGGGATGCAAATCCATCTGGTGAGCCTGCTTCACTATGTCTATTAGCACCCTGGCACGGGTATTTACCCCGCACGGCAACATCGTCTATACGGCAAACGACTTTCGCCAGACCCTGCGTATCGTCTTTGCCGGGATGATTGCGCTCAGCATTTCGAGTTTCTACAACACCAGCTACGGCGTGTTTTTTGTGGTCTACCCGATCATGCTGCTGTCTCTGGTACCAGTGTTTAATCGCCACGTGGCGAAGCAGTTTATCTTCAGCGCCTCGCTGAACTGCGTCGAAATGGTGTTGATTATCGGCTATCTGTCGCAGTGGCCGGTCATCATGACGCTGGTGGTGTTTGCCCTGTACGTGATGCGTTTTCGCTTTATGAGTAAGGGGCCGCTGTTCCTGTTCGGCTCGATGGGCGTGGTTTGCCAGAGCGTGATGCTCAACTTTATGAGCTACCCCACCACCAACTGGCACACGCTTTTATTCTCTAACATCGAAGCGAGCGTGATGGCGGTGTGCCTGAGCGCGCTGATGAACTACCTGCTGCCGGACGTGGAGCCGCGCAAGCCGCCGCCGCTGATTGAGAAAGACGACGCCCGCGTGCGCCACGAGTCGCTGCTATCCGGCACCGTGGCGACGCTGATTTTCGTGGTGTTTCAGATTAGCGACTTAAGCGATTCGCTTTCGGCGCTGATGGCAGGGATTTTGATCCTGTTCCCGATGCACTATCGCGGCGCGGTGATGAGCTCCATCTGGCGCGTGGTCGGCGTGGTGCTGGGCTGCCTCTATATTCTGGTGGTGCAGCTGATCCTCTACGATCACAGCAGTCATATGCTGTTGATGATGCCGCTGATCGGCCTTGGGCTGGCGTTTGGCGCGCGACTCCACGTGATGGAGAAGGTCGGGGCGGGCGTAGGCTTCTCCAGCATCACCACCATCGGGATAATGTTCGGGCAGAACATGCACCCGGACACTGACCTGGTGTTCAGCGATCTGTACCGCATCACCTCCGTTACCTTTTCGCTGGTGGCGACGCTGACGATGGTCTTTCTGGTGCACCTGATCCTCAACCGCTTCGAGGCGACGCGCTACGTCATCGCGCCGCCCAAAGTAGATTAATGTCCCAGCACGGCAGGCAGCTGCGAGAGTAAAAACAGGATCAGGCCAATCGTCCCGCCCACCAGCGTACCGTTGACGCGGATAAACTGCAGATCCTTGCCAATGTTCAGTTCAATCTGGCGGGACATGTCTTTGGCGTCCCAGCTTTTGACCGTGTCGCTGATGTGGCGCGTCAGGAACGCGGCAAAATCCGGCGCGACGCGGTGCGCCGCCTGCTCCAGATGCTCGTTCAGAGATGCCCGCAGGCTGGCGTCGTTTGTCAGCGTTTCGCCAAACCACAGCCCGGCGTTGGCGATGCGCTGCTTCACGCGCGAGTCCTCACTCTGCATATCTGCCTTCAGCCACTGGCGCAGGTCGGCCCACATCTCCCCCAGATAGCGGTTAAACGCCTCGTCGTTTTTCAGGTAGTGCTTAATGTTGTCGGCTTTTGCCGCCATCTCCGGATCGTTTTTCAGGTTGTCGATAAGCTTCAGCGTGGCGCGGTCAAACGCCTGGCGGATCTGGTGCGTGCGGTCGTGGCTGATATCGTCCAGCAGCGTGTTGACCGCGTTCGATACCATCTCCGCGCTTTGATCGCCCAGCCACTCGGTGGGCAGCACCATCGCCTTGCGCGGGTGTTCGGTCTTCAGCCAGTGGACGATCTGGTCAGAGATAAACTCTCGCGTGCTTTCCCGCTGAATCAGGGTAATCAACCGGTTGATGATGGCGTCCAGCAGCACCTGGTGGCGGTTGTTTTTGGTCATGCTCTCCAGCATCACGGCGCTGGTTTCGGTGAAGTCGACCTTGTCGATGGCCTTATGTACCGCGCGTTTGAGCAGGCGCTGAATGCGCCCGTCGTCGGTGAGTTCGAGAAAACCGCTCATCACCTGCATCAGATGCAGCCCGACGCGCTGGGCGTTGTCGGGCTTGCTGAACCAGGCGCCAATCATCTGTGCGGGCTCATAGCGGCGGATCAACGCCACCAGCGACTGGGTATCCAGAAACTTCTCCTGCACGAACTGGCCGAGATTGTCGCCAATCCGGTCTTTATTGCGCGGGATGATCGCCGTATGGCGCGAGATAAAGGGAATGGGCACCCGGCGGAAAAGCGCGACCACCGCAAACCAGTCCGCCAGCGCGCCGACCATCGCCGCCTCGGCAATGGCCTTGACGCCGCGCACCCAGAAGGTCTGCGGCAGGAACAGGGTGGTGATAAAGGCCGCGGCGGCAACCAGCAGCAGCGACAGCGCCAGCAGCTTGGCGCGTTTGAGTTCAGCTATTTTTTCCATGGGTTAAGGATAGAGGCAAGTGAACCAAAAGTGCAAAACTGGTGAAAGGGTAGACGCAATCTCTGCCTGAACACACGGCTTTTATATAAAAATTATATACATCAAAATTATCTATTATTAATTTTTCTATATTTTTTGTGCTTATTTATTTTCGGACGTCATGTTTTGTGACCATCGTTGTCATTTTAACGCTCTTATTAGCCATAAGATAAAGGACTATTTATGAAAGGAGACGGTATTGATGACATGGGAGTATAAAGTTTCGACGGGGGTATTGAGCCATAATGGTGAGTTTGTTGCTAACTGCTACAGCGGTGCGGGTGAATCGAAAGATAAGCCAGAGTGTGAAAGTCAACGAAACAGAGGGCCTATTCCATGAGGTATTTATTTTATCGCCGGGTGGAATAATCATAAAAGTGCAGAGGCCATTATTCTTGAGCCTATAGCCGGGACCAATACCTTTGGTAGGGATCATTTTCAAATTCATGGCGATAAAAAAGGTCAGCCACCAGGATCAGCATCAGCTGGTTGCATCATTATGAACGGCCAGGACAAACGTCATATGATTTATGATTCGGGTGATACAATACTGGTGGTGCGATAATGAAGTATATTATTGCGCTATTCTTCTTGTGCTTACCGATGGGGTTATTTGCCAAAAACCACACTCCTGAACAGATCTTGCAGATGATAAACGGCAAAGGCGCCAGGCATGTTGTTGCACAATTATATGCTAATGATAGCGATGAGTCGGAATGGTGGAATCATGTTATCCCAGAGATTAGCAAAGGAAATCAGAAATGGTTAGCTGTCGCGAGTGCGCTTGAGCCGGGCGTGGACGCCAGTACGGCTGAAGACTTAAAAGCAGCGCTTTCTGAAGCTATCCCACATAATCCTCAAGGTGTCTTAGCAATCTTAAAAGACGATAAACCATTACTCACTATTGAACAAATTTGCTCGTTTGATAATTTCCCCGAAACAGAGGCAGAAAGTAATAAGCTTTTTGTGGATTCAATCAGGGAGATGTTCAAAATAAAAAGCCCGCCGGGTAAAAGATGTCTCGCCGTTATGATATCAACTGTTGAACACTCTGTTCCATTCGATAAGGATATGTAAATGGCCATTCCGGGATATATGTCATTAACTGACGATGCAGGTAATAACATAAAAGGCAGCGTGAAAGTTAATGGTCGTGAAAACCAGATTGAGGTTTTAGGGCTCTATCATAACGTAAGCTATAATTCTGACCTGCATAATGGCAGAGCATTGAGCAAACGCCAGCATCGTCCCTTTCTGATTGAGAAAGAAATAGATGCCTCCAGCGTTTTTCTCTATAAAGCACTCAGCACGGGCGGTACGTTCAGAAAAGCGACTATCGACCTGTACAGAATCAATGATGCCGGTCAGGAAGACATCTATTTCACGATAACGCTGGAAGCGGTGAAGGTCGTCACGGTGTTTTCATTAATGCATGACGTGAAAGAGACTTACCATGAAAAACAGGGGCATCTTGAGCTTGTTTTGCTTCGTTATGAAAAGATAACCTGGCATTACCGTGACGGTAACGTTATTCACATGGATGACTGGGATTATCGGTTAGGGGCATAGAAAACGGCTGATAAGATTCTTTCATATCACCCGCCACAGCACCCACCCGCCAAACCCCATCAGCACCACCCCCGCCGTGCGCTCTATCAGCCACAGCGCACGGCTGAGCTTCTGTTGCACCGACGATAGCCCCATCAGCGATACCAGCGCCAGATCCCACGCCAGCACCACCATCACCATCCAGACGCCGCACGTTGCCTGCTGAAGCAGCGTCACATCCGGTCCCAGTAGCGCCGTCATCAGGGCCAGATAGAACAGCGCGTTCTTCGGATTAAGCAGCGCCGAGCCGAGCCCCAGCATGATCTGCTTGCGCAGCGAGGGGCAGCGCTGATGGGTTTCATTCAGCCTCATCGCCTGCGGTTGGCTGCGCACCAGATGCGAGCCGATCCACAGCAGGTACAGCGCCCCGCAAAGCTCTATCAGCGTAAACAGCCACGCAAACTGCCGTAGCGCGCTCCAGCCGATAATCACCAGAACAATATAAAGCGCGTTACCCGCGGCGATGCCGACGCACAATCCGGCGCTGCCGCGCAGTCGGTAGCGCGCCGCGTAGCCCACCAGCAGGAAGAAGTCCGGCCCCGGGCTTAACAGGGCGACAAAATGCGCCAGCGCCAGGGCGAGAAAAGCGGAAGGGAAGAACAGTTCCATAGCAGCCTCGGTTAACAATCTGAGGTCAGGCTACGGTGATGCCAACGTTATTTATTGTCAGATATTGATCGGCCCGTCGCGTACTGGCGCGGCGTGGCGGCGGTATAGCTGACGAAGGTCTTATGAAAATGGCTCTGGTCGGCAAACCCGCTCTGGTAGCCAACGTCGGCGATGTCGTCCCCGGCACGCAGTCGCGCTTTGGCGAACTCCACGCGGGAGATGTTGAGGAAGCTGCCCGGCGTCAGGCCGGTGTCCTGCCGGAAGGTGCGGATCAGCGTCTCCTTGCGCAGCGAGAATCGTTGGGCAAGTTCGTCAAGCGAAGGCGGTGCGGCCAGGTCGGCAAGAAACGCCTGCCGCACGTGCTGGCTGGTTGAGCGAAGCGCATCTGCGTTTTCTAGGCGGCGGGGCAGGGCTGAAAGCAGCGTGTCCACGGATACAGGCGACATCATCTCAACAATATCCAGGTAGCGCTTAAAGAGCGCAGGGTCGCGAATCACCTGTAACGCCAGAGGAATATCGGTGTCGATATAGAGCATATGGTAGCTGCGCGGTTGCCCGGCGACGGGGTTGCAGCTGTGCGGCGCAGAGGCCGGGATCACAATGAGGTCCCCGGGGTTAAGGATGTATTCTTTGTCATGACAAATGCAGCAGGTCTGGCCTTCCATAATCGCGCCGATAGAGAGCTGAGGGTGACTGTGGCGTTTGTACGCCTGCGTGCTCTGCCACGTGCTGCGCAGCTCAAGGCCTGAGGCGCGGTGAAAAGTCTGCCGGATGTGTCGGGTATCGGTCATATGAACTCCTTCTGGACGTTTTTTATACCACGTCAGCGAACCGTCTGGCAGCGCTTCATTAAGAACCTTCCGGATATACCCAACTTTACGTCCACGGCCAGTCATGTTGACTACCCTTAATACCCTAAGCGGTAAAACAAGGAGATTCGACATGGCTTATCAGACAGTAAATCCTGCCACTAACCAGCTCATCAAAGAATACCCCTCGCATACCGACGCGGATATCGAAGCGGCGCTGAAGGCGGCCGATGCGCTTTACCATTCGGACTGGGCGAAAGGCGACATCAGCCAGCGCCTGCCGGTGCTGCATAAGCTTGCCGATCTGATCGACGAGCGCACCGAGGAGCTGGCGAAAATTGCCAGTCAGGAGATGGGTAAGCTCATCGAACAGAGCCGTGGCGAAGTGAAGCTGTGCGCGCAGATCGCCCGCTACTACGCCGACAACGCGAAGCAGTTCCTGGCCCCGGTGAAGTATCAATCCGAACTTGGGGAAGCGTGGGTGGAACATCACCCCATCGGCGTGCTGATGGCCGTTGAGCCGTGGAACTTCCCGTATTACCAGCTGATGCGCGTTCTGGCGCCAAACCTGGCGGCGGGTAACCCCGTTATCGCCAAGCATGCCAGCATCGTGCCGCACTGCGCCGAGACCTTTGCCCACCTGGTGCGTGAGGCGGGGGCGCCGGAAGGGGCGTGGACCAACCTGTTTATTTCGTCCGAGCAGGTGGCGAACATCATTGCTGACGATCGCGTGCAGGGTGCAGCGCTGACCGGCTCTGAAAAAGCCGGCAGCGTGGTGGCCGCGCAGGCGGCGAAGCACATCAAGAAATCCACCCTTGAACTGGGCGGTAACGACGTGTTCGTGGTGCTGGACGATGCGGACCTGGACAAAGCCGTCAGGATTGGCGTGAATGCGCGGCTCAACAACGCCGGGCAGGTCTGTACCGCGGCGAAGCGCTTTATCCTGCATGAAAAGATCGCCGACGCCTTCCTGAGCAAATTCACCGAGGCGTTTAAGCAGGTGAAGATTGGCGATCCGCTCGACGAAAGCACCACGCTGGGGCCGCTGTCGTCGAAAGATGCGCTGGAAACGCTGACCAAACAGGTCAACGAGGCGGTGAAAAACGGCGCGACGCTGCACTATGGCGGCAAGCCGGTGCAGCGTGAGGGGAGCTTCTTCGAACCGACGATCCTGACGAATATCTCGCGCGACAACCCGGCGTACTTTGAAGAGTTCTTCGGCCCGGTGGCGCAGATGTACGTGGTAAAAAACGACGACGAGGCGGTCGCGCTGGCGAACGACTCACACTACGGCCTGGGTGGGGCGGTATTCAGCCAGAATATCGAGCGCGCGAAGAAGATGGCGTCGCGGATTGAGACCGGGATGGTGTATATCAACTGGCTCACCGATACCGCGCCAGAGCTGCCGTTCGGCGGCGTGAAGCGCTCCGGTTACGGACGCGAGCTGTCGGATCTGGGGATCAAAGAGTTTGTGAACCAGAAGCTGGTGGTGGTGCGTCAGTAAGAGGCCATAAAAAAAACCTGCCAGCCGGCAGGTTTTTTTATGGAGTTATTGCACTTCGATCTTGTCCCAGCCGCTTTTGAACATGCAGCTGTCAACCAGCGTATCCCGGCGATATTCATTCGCGTCTTCAACCGTGTAGCTCGTGGAAATATCCTTTTTCTTTTTCGATTTGTCCGTTTTTTCCGAGCTCGAACCGGTCACCACGTTATCCGGGGGAAGATCGATCAGCGCCTGCGCTTCGCATTCCGTGAGCTTTTTATTCATTTCCGCATCGCTGACGCCCGGTTTCACCCATTTGTACTGGACGCAGCCGGTGAGCATCAGCGTGAGGCTCAGAACGCAAAGCGCGGTCATGCGGTGTTTCATCAGAAGGTGACTCCACCGCCTACATATGCGCCGTCAATCAGCGTGTGGCCAGGGCGGCCGTCCTTGCCATCAACGCTCACGTGGCGGTAACCCACTTTCAGGGTCACAGGCGTAATTGGCGTCCAGCTTACGCCGCCGTTGGCTTCCACGTAGTTTTTCACGCTGTTGTTCAGCCCTTCTGGCGCCACGTAGCCTTCACCGTACACGTGGATGCTGTCGGTCAGGGCAACGTTCACACCGCCGCCGATCGGGAACGCCACGCCGTTATCGCCTTTCTTCGGGCCGATGTAAATGGCTTTGGCACCTGCATTCAGCATTACCGGGCCCACTTCCAGGTTGTAGCCTGCGCCCACGCCGCCGGTCTGGGTACCGTCATCGGTGTTTTTAAGCCAGTTGCTTTCGGCATACAGGCCGGATGAGGATTTCCCCATCTCGAGGTTGAGGTTGGTAAAGTTTTTACCCTGCTCAATGCTGCCGCCCATTGCCAGAGCGGAACCCGAGAGGGCGGTCAGAGCAGAAAGAAGAAGGATATTCAGTTTTTTCATGTTTTATGCCTCGTCATTAAATTCATCTGGGGGCACCTTAACAAGCGATGTTTATGACTGAAAATGTGATGAAGGTCGCTGTTTTATGCTGATATTGTTAACTTTTTTATTCGAAATGTTGCATCGATGTTTGATTGTCGAGGTGTCAACGCGTGATGTTCGGACGTTTAGGCACCGTTTAATTTTTTGACTAAACATAAACTGAACGAGGAAGGGATAGTGATTAGAGGTGAATTAATTGGGTTTCTAATAATTTCCAGAAGTATTTCAGATGTCACATAATACAACACAACCTTACATTTCAGGGCAATGAATATACGTTCACCCGCGCACGCCGGTTACCTTTCTATGTCATTTTTCTGACACGTTTATTCTTTACGTTGTTGGCTTCACTCACTGGACACTAACAATATGAAAAGAAAAATTATTCCTGTGCTTATCGGTTGTGCGCTCTCTTTCTCTGGCCTGGCTGCGCAGCCTACCGCTGAGCGCTATATCGTCAGCTTCCCTGACGGCTTCCATGTGAAATACAGCGGCGCGTTTGCCGATGCGTTCCCGAACGGGCTCCCGGTGGGGATTGGTTCTGGCCTGCTGTTTACGGGCAAGCAGGGCGATGCCCTGACGTTTGCGACCGTGACCGATCGCGGTCCCAACGCCGATGCGCCAAAAATGGGTAAAAACGAAGCCAAAATCTTTGTTACGCCGGATTTCGCGCCGCTCCTGATGACCATCCGCGTCCAGAACGGCAAAGCGGAGGCGGTTGATGCCCGCCCGCTGCATGACGATAAAGGCGAGATTAACGGTCTGCCGCTGCAAAGCGGCGTGATTGGCTCCACCAATGAAGTGGCGTTCAGCGACACCCTCAAGGTCCTGAAAGGTGATAACCGCGGACTGGATACGGAAGGCATCACGCCTGACGGCAAAGGCGGCTACTGGCTGTGCGACGAGTACGGCCCGTTCCTGATTAACGTCGACAGCAAAGGCAAGATCCTCGCGATCCACGGGCCGCAGGCCGCGGAAGGGGAAAAATCTATCGCGGGCGGTCTGCCAAACATCATCAAATGGCGCCAGCCCAACCGGGGCTTTGAAGGCCTGACCCGGATGCCGGACGGACGGATTATCGCCGCCGTGCAAAGCACGCTGGACATCGACGGGAAGAGCAAAAAGCAGGCGCTGTTCACCCGTCTGGTGAGCTTCGACCCGGCGACCGGCAAAACCGCGATGTACGGTTACCCTATCGACAGCGCGGCCTACGACAAAAACAGCGATGCCAAAATCGGCGACATCGTGGCGCTCGATAATCAGCACATCCTGCTGATTGAGCAGGGAAGCGATAAAAACGACGGGATGCGCAACCTGATTTACAAGGTGGATCTCAGCAAGGCGAGCGATCTTTCCGCCTTCGACAAGCCGGGCGAGTACCCGGAGTTTGATGATGAGAAAACCCTGGCGCAGCGCGGCATTACCCTTGCGGCAAAAACGCAGGTGGTCGATCTCCGCGCGCTGGGCTGGCAGCAGGAGAAGGCTGAAGGACTGGCGCTGATCGACAGCAAAACGCTTGCGGTGGCGAACGATAACGATTTTGGCGTGAAGGTCGCGATGCAAAACCCGGTCGAGGGCAAGAAGCTTAAGGATTACCGGGTGAACGCGGAAGGCAAGCTGACGCTGGAGGATAAACCGGTGGAAACCACGCTCAGCGTGAAGCCGCTGAAGAAGCCGGAGTCCGACAGCGAGCTGTGGATTGTGACGCTGCCGGAGGCGGTGAAATAAGTTTACCGCTCACCCCTCTCCCCACAGGGGAGAGGGGATTGTTCGGAGCGCATAGTTAAGCGGGGAGGCTATTTCTTCAGACCCGCAAACGCCGCCCGAATTTCCTCCTCCGGCAGCTGGATACCAATAAACACCATCACGCTGTGCGGCGCTTCATCGCCCCACGGTCGGTCCCAGTCGGCGCTGTACAGGCGCTGCACGCCCTGGAACAGCAGGCGGTTCGGCTCGCCGTCAATCCACAGCATCCCTTTATAGCGCAGCAGCCTGTCGGCAAACGACAGCAGCAGCTTCTCCATTACGCGGGAGACCTCGCTGATGTCCACCGGATAATCCAGCTCCACCACAATCGACGCCACGTCGTTTTGCTTGTCGGACATAAAGTGGAAGCGCGGTTTTGTGGTGACGTTCTCTTCCAGCATAAAGCCGCTGGTGTTGAACAGCTGAGACAGGTCGATATCGCCGTGCGTCACCGTGTAAATCGGCGCGCGGGAGTTGATGCGCGTCAGGCGCTCGCGAAGCTTAACGCTTTCGCCCGCCACGTCGGTTTTGGTCAGCAGGATGCGGTCGGCGTAGCCCACCTGAGACTGGGCGATGGTGAACTGGTTCATCTGATCGTCGGCGTGGACCGCATCGACCAGGGCAATGACGCCGTCCAGCAGGTAGCGCTGGCAAAGGATCTCGTGCGAGAAAAAGGTCTGAATGATCGGGCCGGGGTCGGCCATGCCGGTGCACTCGATCACCAGGCGGTCAAAGTCGATTTCCCCGCGATCGCGGCTGTCGAGCAGGTCAAGCAGGGCGTCTTCTAATTCATTAGAGCGGGTGCAGCAGATGCAGCCGTTAGTCAGGGTTTTGATCTGCGTGGCGCGATCGCCAATCAGCTGGTCGTCTACGGAGACTTCGCCAAATTCGTTTTCGATGACGGCGATTTTGAAGCCGTGCTGCTCGTTCAGGATGTGGCGCAGCAGGGTGGTTTTACCGGCGCCGAGGAAACCGGTCAGCAGGGTAACGGCAATCGGGGTCATGGTCTCTCCTTTAGCAGCAGCGGACGCCGCCTTCTCCACTTCCGCCGTAGCGCGCTTCCTGGCGCTCGCGGAAGAATTCGGTGTAGGTCATGTACGGCTTATCCGGATGGTTGGTCTTCATGTGCTCAACGTAGTTGTCATAGTCCGGGATGCCAATCAGCATTTTCGCCGCCTGACCGAGGTATTTTTTTGCTTCGCCTAAGTTACCAAACATAACGTGTCCTGATAAGAAAAAGCCCGGTGGCGCGCAGCGATCCGGGCCTACAGCACCGTTGTAGGGCGGGTCAGCGCAGCGCCGCCCGCCATTGTTTTAGTGGTGTGAAGAGGTCTTCACGCCGCCTTCCGGTACCGGCACGTACGGGGTTTCTTTATCCGTGCGGCCATCGATGTTGCGCACTTTCATCCAGGTTTTGATGCCGTAGAAGATGATGCTGTACACCACCACCAGGAACAGAATGCTCAGACCCGCGTTGGTGTAGTTGTTCACCACGATATGGTTCATGTTGGCAATCTGCTGCGCGGTTAAATCCGCGCCACCTGCGGCAATCTTCTCTTTGTACTGGTTAGCCATGAAGAAGAAGCCTTCCAGCTGCGGGTTGGTGCTGAACAGCTTCAGACCCAGCGCCCAGGTGGTGCAGAGCAGCAGCCACAGCGCAGGCACCACGGTAACCCAGATGTATTTGGTACGTTTCATCTTCACGAGGACCACGGTACCCAGCACCAGGGCCACGGCCGCCAGCATCTGGTTAGAGATACCGAACAGCGGCCACAGGCTTTTCACGCCGCCGAGTGGGTCAACCACGCCCTGATACAGCAGGTAACCCCACAGGCCTACGCAGCCCGCGGTGCCGAGTACGCCCGCCACCAGAGAGTCGGTTTTCTTCAGGAACGGCACGAAGTTACCCAGCAGATCCTGCAGCATGAAGCGGCCCGCACGGGTACCGGCATCCAGCGCGGTGAGGATGAACAGCGCTTCGAACAGAATACCGAAGTGGTACCAGAAGCCCATGTCCGCCCACGGCAGCACTTTGTGGAACACGTGTGCGATACCTACCGCCAGCGTCGGCGCACCACCTGCGCGGTTCAGCACGGACGGTTCGCCGATGTCTTTCGCGGTCTGCATGATCTGCTCAGGCGAAATCACAAAGCCCCAGGAGCTGACGGTCGCCGCCGCGTGTGCGCTGGCCTCTTTCAGCTGGGCCATGATCAGCGCGGTATTTTCGCCGCCCATCTCATGCAGGTTAGGCATGGTGATGCCCAGACCCGCCGGTGGCGTGTTCATCGCGAAGTACAGGCCAGGCTCAATAATCGACGCCGCAACCAGCGCCATGATCGCCACGAAGGACTCCATGAGCATTGCGCCGTAACCGATGAAGCGCGCGTCGGTTTCATTGGCCATCAGCTTCGGCGTGGTGCCGGAGGAGATCAGCGCGTGGAAGCCAGACACGGCACCGCAGGCGATAGTGATAAACAGGAACGGGAACAGGGCGCCTTTCCACAGCGGTCCGGTACCGTCAATGTACTGGGTTACCGCCGGCATTTTCAGCTCAGGGTTGATGATCACAATCCCGATGGCCAGCCCGACGATCACGCCGATTTTCAGGAAGGTCGCCAGGTAGTCGCGCGGAGCCAGAATCAGCCACACCGGCAGCAGGGCAGAAACGAATGCGTAACCGATCAGCGCGAAGGTGATGGTGGTGTCTTTAAAGGTCAGCGCCGGGCCCCAGTACGGGTCGTGCGCAATCACGCCGCCGAAGTAGATGGAGGCGACCAGCAGCACGATACCGATCACCGATACCTCGCCAACGCTGCCAGGGCGCAGGAAGCGCATGTAGATGCCCATGAACAGCGCAATCGGTACGGTAGAGCAGACGGTGAAGACGCCCCACGGACTTTCGGCCAGCGCTTTCACCACGATCAGCGCCAGCACCGCGAGGATGATGATCATGATCAGGAAGCAGCCAAAGAGGGCGATGGTGCCCGGCACGCGGCCCATCTCTTCTTTGATCATCTCACCCAGCGACGAACCGTTACGGCGCGAGGAGATAAACAGCACCATAAAGTCCTGCACCGCCCCCGCCAGCACCACGCCCGCCAACAGCCAGAGCGTACCCGGAAGGTAGCCCATCTGCGCGGCCAGTACCGGGCCGACCAGCGGGCCAGCGCCTGCGATGGCGGCAAAGTGGTGACCAAACAGCACGTAGCGGTTGGTAGGCACGTAGTTCAGGCCGTCATTGTTAATGACCGCCGGGGTGGCACGCGTCGGGTCGAGCTTCATGACCTTCTGCGCGATGTATAAGCTGTAGTAGCGATAAGCCACAAGGTAGACGGAAACCGACGCGACCACGATCCACAGGGCGCTGACGTGTTCGCCCCGGCGTAATGCGACAACCGCCAGACAGAAAGCACCGAGGATCCCGAGTAAGGCCCAGGGCACGTGCTTCAGTAGTTTTTTAATATCCATAGTAAGACCTGGTTTTTTATGTAAAGAAAAAAGGGTCAGGGTTCGTTGTGAGGAGGTATTGATTAATGCTGGAGCGATCGTGCCAGATCCCCGCGCGCGTAAAGGACGGTAAATGAATGAGTGGTTGAAAGTGCCGGGTGAGCGGTCAAAGGCGGCGACGAGCGGTTTCGGCGCGCCGCCGGAGGGCGAAATTATGTGATTGAGATCACTTGATTATTCGGGTTGCGCTCCACGGCCAGATAGCTCTCCAGCGTCCTGATGAGTTTCTCCTTCAGCCAGCTCGGTTCCAGGATCTGAATATGGGGGAGCCAGTAGAACAGCAGCGGCAGGATCTGGTTCTCGTGGGCCGCCTGGCAGCGCAGCGTGACGCCGTCCTGCTGCTCCTCCAGCAGCTCCTGTTCCGGCAGAAGATCCCGGCGCAGGAAGTAATGTGAAATATTATCTTTGATGAATATTTTCACCGCGAAAGTATCTTCGGACACCCAGGGATCGAGGCTTTTCTCCAGCAGCTCAAGAACATTTTCTTCGGGAGTGAAGGTCGTTTTCTGAATATCAAACCAGCTAATCTGGCTCAATGAGAAGGATTTCAGCCGGCTATTTTCGGTGGCTTGTAAATACCATATATTTTTTTTGTTAATGAGTTTATAGGGATTAATCAGGCGGGTTTTACCCTTATAAACGATCTGGCAAACATTATGGTTTTTAATCGATTTCTCGATTTTCGTTAAATGACGGCGAATATCGCGTTCTACCGTATGTTCCGCTTCATTGCCAAGAATAAGAATATGGTTTTCGTCTACGCGCGTTTCAAGCTTTTGCCAGAATTCCATATTTCTTTCAGGGAAAAAGCTGTCGGCATTCAGAAAGTTAGCCAGAGTGTGATGTAATCCTTGCCCACCCGGCGATTGTGCGGAATGAATCAGCCGATATAGACCGTTACCGGTATGTTCAACAATGGGCGAGAGGGCATTTAAATCCCGGTAGACGGTGCGTTCGGTAATTTTAAATTTCTCCATTAGCGCACCGCGGTTTACCACACCGTTTAAATGTAGCTCAAGGAGAATATCGACCAGACGTTCAGCCGAGCGGCTCCGCGTCGTTTTAGCCATAAGGTCATCCTGTATATATAGGTATGCGCTGAATGATGCGGGTGCACTGACAGGCGGCGTCAGTATTCAGGCACAGAAAATTTCTCTTATGGGTATATAACGGCGTGATTTAGCGGAAACCTTAGGAGTTTTTGCAGAAAGCGGCGCTGGCCGGAAAAAAGGCCAGCGCGAGGGGGGATCACACGGCGACTTCCGTCTCCAGCATGACCGGGTGGAAGCGGCGTCTGAAGTAGATCAGGCCGTGGCCCGCGTCACTCAGAATGATGTTTTTAATTTCAACCAGATAAACCAGATGCGTGCCGATGGTTTGCACCTGGCTTATTTCGCCTTCAAGGCTGGCCAGCGCGCCCTTGAGTACCGGCTGCGCCAGCGGCCCTTTCTGCCAGCAGGAGAGGGCAAAGCGCTCTTCCATCGCCATACCGGTCATCCCGGCGAAATGGCGCGCCATGATCTCCTGCTCGTGGTTCAGCACGTTAACGCACAGCCTGCCGTTGCCCTGGAATACCGGGTTCATGGCGCTGTTGGCGTTGATGCACACCATGACCGACGGCGGGGTGTCCGTGACCGAGCAGACGGCGGTGGCGGTGATGCCGCAGCGGCCCGCCTCGCCCTCGGTGGTGACCACGTTAACCGCCGCCGACAGGCTACTCATTGCGTCGCGAAAACGCAGGCGTTGTTCATCTGAATGCATTGCAACCTCCCGCTGCGCTATTTCAGCAGCTTGTCCAGCATGTTGATATCGCTGTTATTGTGCAGGTGTGGCACCGTCCAGCCGTGTTGGTCGTATTCGGACATACAGCGGTCGACCATCGCCATCATCTTGTCCATATTGCCGGAGCTCTGCGCCTGGCGCAGACACTGCAGGCGAATTTCATCCTGACTGCCGGAGTAGTTAATTTCGTACAGCTCGTGACGGCCGCCAAACTCGCTGCCGATGGCGTCCCACATCAGCTTCAAAATCTTGATGCGTTCGACGTGGTCCATGCCGTTGGAGCCGCGCACGTATTTCGCCAGATACTGGTCGATCTGCGGGTTGTTCAGGTCCCGCGCGCTGGACGGCAGGTAGATCAGCCCGGAGGTGACGTTACGCTCGATGATGTTCTTGATCTTGGCGTAGGCCATCGGGGCCATCACGCGGTAGGTCTGCAACGCCGCGTGATCCGGCAGATACGCACCGTTGACCCACGGCGTGGCTTCGGAGCACATGGAGTCGCTCAGCGCCCAGAACATGTTGCGCCAGGCCACCACTTCGCCGAGATCCGCCTGCACGCCGCGGAACTCCAGGGTGCCGGTGCACTCCAGGGATTTCTTCAGCAGGGCGGTGATGAAGTCGAGCTTCACCGCCAGGCGCACGCAGGCCTGCAGCGGGTACATGCGGGCGAAACCGCCTTCCATCGTCCAGCGGCGGCAGCGGTCGAAATCGCGGTAGATCAGCACGTTTTCCCACGGGATAAGCACGTGATCCATTACCAGGATCGCGTCGTTTTCGTCAAAGCGGCTGGAGAGCGGGTAGTCGTACGGGGAGCCGGTTGCGCCTGCCACCATCTCGTAGGAGGCGCGGGAGATCAGCTTCACGCCCTCGGCGTCCATCGGCGCGACGAACATCAGCGCGAAGTCCGGGTTTTCGCCCATCACCTGCGCGGAGCCGAAGCCG
This sequence comes from Enterobacter cloacae complex sp. BZL2005, assembly GCF_049238885.1. NCBI lineage: Bacteria > Pseudomonadati > Pseudomonadota > Gammaproteobacteria > Enterobacterales > Enterobacteriaceae > Enterobacter > Enterobacter cloacae complex sp. BZL2005. The sequence goes on from NZ_JBMKGI010000004.1 coordinate 54,141, forward strand.
ATCATGTTGTAGTGGGTCAGGGCGGAGTTGGTGGCCACCACTTTCGCGCCGCTGACGATAATCCCGGCGTCGGTCTCTTTCTCCAGCTTGATGTAGACGTCTTTCACCTCGTCCGCCGGCTTGTGGCGGTCGATCGGCGGGTTGACGATGGCGTGGTTGAAGTACAGGCCGGTTTCCTGAATGCGGGTGTACCAGTTGCGGGCGTTCTGCTCGAACTGGCCGTAGAAGGCCGGGTTGGCGCCCAGCGCGCAGCCGAACGCGGCTTTGTAGTCCGGCGTGCGGCCCATCCAGCCGTAGCTCAGGCGCGACCACTCGGCGATGGCGTCGCGCTGCTGGCGCAGGTCGTCGGCGCTTTTCGCCACGCGGAAGAACTTATGGGTATAGCCGCCGCTGCCGGTGTCGGTGCCCCAGCACAGCGTGTCCTGCATGTCCGGCTTGTGCAGCGCGTCGTACATCTGCGCGATGGAGGCTGCCGCATTGCGAAACGCCGGATGGGTGGTGACGTCTTTGACGCGCTCGCCGTAGATGTAAATCTCACGCCCGTCCTGCAGGCTTTTTAAATACTCTTCACCGGTTAACGGGCGTTTGGCGTCTGCGCGGAACTCTTCAGGCTTCATAGGGACCTCGTATCGGAATTGTGTTGTTAAATTTATGTTTTGTTTTTGTTGTTTAATTGAAGCCTGAGAGGGGCGTAACGTGAAGGGACGATTGGGACAACGACGGGTACTTTTCGGGTGGGTTGTGGTTTTGTGATCTGTGCGGCTTTTCGGCGGGTGGCGCTGCGCTTACCCGCCCTACGAACCGTGATGCCTTCAGGAAACCGGTACTTTCTGGGCCCGGTATGCGCTCGGCGAGCACCCCACTAAGCGATTAAAAAAGCGGGCGAAATAGGCCGGATCTTTGAACCCCAGCTGCCAGGCAATCTCGCTGACGGTGCTGTCGGAGAAGAGCAGCAGGCGTCGGGCCTCGCGCAGCTGGCGGTCGAAGATCAGCCGTTTTGGCGGGCGGTTGGCGAAGCGGCGACAGATATCGGTCAGGCGGGATTCGGTCAGGTGCAGCTCGCTGGCGTATTCCGGCACCGTCCAGTGCTGGTGGTAGTGGGTGTCGATCAGCTGGGTAAACCGCTGGAACAGCTTCAGCTCGCCGCGCATGCCGCCTGACGCGTGGTCGTCGAGCTTAGCGTTGCGCAGCAGCAGGGTAAACACCGCCTGGGCCAGCAGGACCAGCGTATGCTCGCGCCCGGGCAGCTGCTCCGTGGATTCCCGGGCAATCAGCTGCCAGTAGTGCTTCAGCGCCGCCAGCTCGTCCGGCCTGTCGGCAAGCGAAAGGCAGATCCCCGGCAGGCCAAACGCCTCCCGCGTGCCGGGGTAGAGCACCTCCAGCAGCGGCCAGATCAGATCCTCGCGCACCGTCAGCACGTGTCCGTCGCTGTCGGATTCGGTGATAAACGCGTGCGGCACCGACGGCGGGGTGAGGACGAACAGCGGGGCCTGCACCGAATAGCGGTGATCGTCGAGCTGGAGCTCAATCTGCCCGGTATCGAGAAAGTGCATCTGAAAGTACTGGTCGTGACGATGCGCCTGCATGTCGCGGCCAAAAAAGGCCGCCATGCGGGCGAACGACTGGTAGTGCACATCGTCGGTGCCCAGGCTTTCGTCGTACTCCTTGCTGATATCAATGTTGGCGATAGGGCTCTGGCACATGATCGTTCCTCTGTTGATCCCGCTGCGTCATCGGAATGCGCGTCAGCACCAGCGCGCCGACCACCAGCAGACCCGCCACGAACCACAGTCCCGAGCTGAAGCTGCCGGTCGCGTCGCGCAGGATCCCAATCAGCAATGGGCTAACGGCGGAGCCGACGTTGCCGATGGCGTTGATCACCGCCAGCGCCACCGCGCGGGACTGCAGGCTAATCACCCGATCCGGCGTGGTCCAGAATATCGCCATGGCGGTAAACGATCCGGTTGAGGCCATGATGATGCCAAGCAGCTGGATCAGGCTGTGATCGGTCGCGGAGGCCAGCATCCATCCCGCCGCGGCGAACAGGTACGGCAGGATGGTGTGCTTTTTTCGCTCTTTCAGCCTGTCGGAACGGCGGCTCCACCAGATCATCCCGAGGATGGTGCAGAACTGCGGGATCGCCGCCAGCAGGCCGATGACGATGTTGCTGCTGCCGGTGTTGAAGCTTTGCAGGATCTGCGGCGTCCAGATGTTGATCGCGCTCAGCGTATTGGTCAGGCAGAAGTAGGCCAGCGTGTAGAGCAGTACCGCCGGGGTCAGCACCTCGCGCAGCGTCGAACGCGGCGTGACGGATTGGGCAATCGCGACCTCCTGCTCGCGGGCGATCAACGTTTTGAGCGCCCGCTTTTCGTCCTCATCCAGCCACGTGGCCTGATCCGGGGTGTCGTTGAGGTAAAACCAGGTCACCACGCCGAGCACCACCGACGGCAGACCCTCCAGCAGGAACAGCCACTGCCAGCCCTTGAGGTTCCACAGCCCGTCCATCGCCAGAATGTACCCGGAGAGGATTGAGCCGAGCATCATGGTGACCGGCATGGCAATCATAAACAGCGCGTTGGCGCGGGCGCGGTGATAGGCCGGGAACCACCAGGTGAGGTAGACCAGAATCCCCGGCAGGAAGCCGGCTTCGGCAATGCCCACCAGCATGCGCAGGACGTAGAGGGTTTCGGGGCTGGTGGCGAACATGGTGCAGGTGGAGGCAATACCCCACACTACCATGATCCCGGCGATCCAGCGGCGCGCGCCGATCTTCGCCAGCATGATGTTGCTCGGGATCCCGCACAGCACGTAGGTGACGTAAAAGAGCGTCGCGGCCAGGCCAAACATGGTTGAGGTGAGGCCAAGATCTTTGCCCATCGTCAGCCCGGCGAAGCCGATGTTAATGCGATCGAGGAACGAGAAGACAAACAGGATAAAGAGAAAGACGATCAGGCGTCGGAACAGCTTGTGAATGACGCGGTGTTCAACAGCTTTATTATCATGGGTTTGCAGGGTAGAGGTCGTCATGGTGCGCTCCAGATCTTACGTTTAGTAGACGGATTTATTGTTATTAACTGAAGTAACCGGTTTTTCGATAAAGCGTGCCGCCAGCGCTTCCGCGCCGCGGGCGAGCAGGGTCGTGTCGACCCCGACGGCGACAAACCGCGCGCCGAGTTCAAGATAGCGTTTTGCCAGCGGCTCGTTCGCCATCAGGATGCCGGGGGCTTTACCCGCAGCGCGTATCTGTGCGATCGCCTGTTCAATGGCGGCCTGCACCTCCGGGTGCTGAGGATTGCCGGCAAAGCCCATGTCGGCGCTGAGATCCGCCGGGCCGATAAACACGCCGTCGACGCCTTCCACGTCCAGGATCTGCGGCAGGTTTTTCAGCGCCTCGCGGGTTTCGATCTGCACCAGCACGCACATGGCGTCGTTGGCCTGCTGCAGGTAATCCGGAATGCGGTTCCAGCGCGAGGCGCGCGCCAGGGCGCTGCCGACGCCGCGAATGCCCGCGGGCGGGTAGCGGGTGGCACGTACCGCCTGCCGTGCTTCGTCGGCGTTTTGCACCATCGGCACCAGCAGAGTTTGTGCGCCCACGTCCAGCAGCTGTTTGATCTGCACCGGGTCGTTCCACGCCGGGCGGACCACCGGCTGGCTGGGATAAGGGGCGATGGCCTGCAGCTGGGTCAGGACGGTCTGCACGCTGTTCGGCGCGTGCTCGCCGTCGATCAGCAGCCAGTCGAAGCCTGCTCCGGCCAGCAGCTCCGCGCTGTAGCTGCTGGTCAGCCCCAGCCATAGCCCAATTTGCGGACGGCCCGCCTGCAGCGCCGCTTTGAATGCGTTTTGCATGGTTATCTCCTAGACAAAGCGGCAGCTGATGGAGCCCATGTTGCCGTAGTCGACGTGGAAGGTGTCGCCTCTGCTGGCGGGCACCGGGCGGGTAAACGAGCCGCCGAGAACGATCTGGCCAGGCTCAAGCTGCACGTCGTACGGCGCAAGCTTGTTGGCCAGCCACGCCACGCCGTTGGCCGGGTGGTTAAGGACGCCTGCGGCCACGCCGGTCTCTTCGATCACGCCGTTGCGGTAGAGCAGGGCGGAGATCCAGCGCAGGTCCAGCTCGTCGGGCTTAATCGGACGGCCGCCGAGGATCACGCCCGCGTTGGCGGCGTTATCGGAGATGGTGTCGAACACCTTGCGCGGGCGCTGGGTGTCCGGGTCGACGTTGTGGCAGCGGGCGTCGATCAGCTCCAGCGCGGGGATCACGTAGTCCGTGGCGTTATAGACGTCGAAGATCGTGCAGTTCGGGCCGCGCAGCGGTTTTGCCAGCACGAACGCCAGCTCCACTTCAATGCGCGGGACGATAAAGCGATCCACGGGAATGTCGCTGCCGTCGTGGAAGAACATGTCGTCCAGCAGCGCGCCGTAGTCCGGCTCGCTAATCTGCGAGCTGGCCTGCATCGCTTTGGACGTCAGGCCGATCTTGTGGCCCTTCAGCACGCGGCCTTCGGCGATCTTCAGGCTGACCCATTCGCGCTGGACGGCGTAGGCGTCGTCGATAGTGATCGTCGGGTAGTCGAGGGAGATCTGGCGGATCTGCTCCCGGGACTGCTCCGCCTGATGCAGACGATGGGCGATCAGGGTATGGGTGTGTTTATCGAGCATGGCGTATCCTTTATGCGGCTGTTGCCGGGTGGCGCTGCGCTTACCCGGCCTACGTTCGAGCCGTTGTAGGTCCGTTAAGCGAAGCGCCACCGGGCGGAAAAGATGTCTATTTAAACAACGCGTGCACGTTGTTTTGTTTGTAATTGAGCGTTGGGTGCAGTTCGTCCAGCTCAAACGACAGCGCCAGATAGCGGCTCGCCATCAGCGCCGCGAAGTGCGTTTTAATCAGCGCAAACAGCATTTCACCGACCTCTTCCCGGCTCTCCAGACTGCGCCCCGCGCCAATCTTCAGCGTCATATGGACAAAGGCGTAATCGTGCTTGCCGTCGGCCATCTGCCAGGTGTCCAGCCAGTGGGCGCGGCTGCGGATACCGCCGATAGGGAAGATGCCCGTGGCGGCGAGCGCCTCGTTCACTTTGGCGAACAGCCCCGGCAGGTCGGCCTGCTCGCGGATGTTGTCGGTACATTCAGCAATAAAGTGCGGCATGGTGGCTCCTTATGCGGGCAGGGGGAAAACGGCGTTGACCTGGCCGGTGCCGGAGCTGGCGAACAGCTCGGTGAGAAACTCCACCTTGCCGTCGTATTTGTCCCAGCCGAGCATCCCCAGCAGCATCACCGTGTCGTGCATGTTGCCCTCGCCGTAGCAGTAGTCGGCGTACTCCGGCAGCATGCTGCAGAATTCTTTGAACTGACCCTCGCGCCACAGCTTCACCACGCGCTCGTCCATCTGGCGGTCGAACTCCCGGGTGTAGCTGTTCATCCCTTCTTCCGCGCGCTGGTCGTCGATAAAGCGGTGCGACAGCGAGCCGCTGGCGAGCACCGCCACGGTGCCGTCATATTTTTCGATGGCGCTGACGATGGCCTCGCCCAGCCTGCGGCTGTCGGCGAAGTCGTGAACCGTGCAGAACGCCGAGATGGAGACCACTTTGAAGTGCTTATCCGCGTTCATGTAGCGCATTGGCACCAGCGTGCCGTACTCAAGCTTGAGGCTCGGAATGTTGTGCGCTTTGGCGCGCACGCCCAGCTTCACCGCTTCGTCGGCAATCAGCTGGCCGAGTTCCGGGTTGCCGTCGTAGTCGTAGGTCATGTCGCGGATAAAGTGCGGCAGCTCGTTGCTGGTGTAGACGCCCGAAAAATGGTCCGCACAGTTGATGTGATACGCGCTGTTCACCAGCCAGTGGGTGTCGAAGACGATAATGGTGTCGACGCCCAGCTCCCGGCAGCGCTTGCTAATTTCTTTATGCCCATCGATGGCGCCCTGGCGGCAGCCGTGGTTTTTGCCCGGCAGTTCGGAGAGATACATCGACGGCACGTGGGTGATTTTTGCCGCTAACGCTAATTTGCCCATTTTCAGATCCCCCACTTTGGAATCGGATGGTCGCCCATGGAGATGCAGACGTTCTTCATCTCCGCGAATACCTCGAAGCTGTACTCGCCCCCCTCGCGGCCGGTGCCGGAGGCCTTCACGCCGCCAAACGGCTGGCGCAGGTCGCGCACGTTCTGGGTGTTGACGAACACCATACCGGCTTCAATGCTGCGCGCCAGACGCAGCACTTTGCTGACGTCCTGGGTCCAGATATACGACGCCAGGCCGTACTCCACGTCGTTGGCCAGGCGCAGCCCTTCCGCTTCGTCCTTGAACGGCAGCAGGCAGGCCACCGGCCCGAAGATCTCCTCCTGCGCCACGCGCATGCGGTTATCAACATCCGCCAGCACGGTCGGGCGCAGGAAGTTGCCGCCCTTCAGGTGCGCAGGCAGATCGGTCGGTTTGTCCGGGCCGCCCGCCAGCAGGGTTGCGCCTTCCTCGATGCCGAGGCGGATATAGCCGGAGACTTTTTCCCAGTGCTGCTGGCTGATGAGCGCGCCAATCTGGGTGTTCGGATCGGTCGGGTCGCCCACGCGCAGGCGGTTGGCGCGCTCGGCAAAGCGCTTGACGAATTCCGGGTAGATGCTCTGCTGGATAAAGATGCGCGAGCCCGCGGTGCAGCGCTCGCCGTTGATGGAGAAGATGGTGAACAGGGCGGCGTCCAGCGCGCGCTCGATATCCGCGTCTTCAAAAATCAGCACCGGGGATTTGCCGCCCAGCTCCATGGAGTACTTCTTCAGCCCGGCGTTTTTCATGATGTTGCGCCCGGTGGCGGTGCCGCCGGTGAAGGAGACCGCGCGCACGTCGTGATGCCGCACCAGCGCATCGCCTGCCGTCGCGCCGTAGCCCTGCACCACGTTGAGCACGCCCGCCGGAATACCCGCTTCGAGGGCCAGTTCGCCCAGACGGTCGGCGGTCAGCGGGGAGAGCTCGGACATCTTCAGCACCGCGGTATTGCCTAAGGCCAGACAGGGTGCGACCTTCCAGGTGGCGGTCATAAACGGCACGTTCCACGGCGACACCAGCGCGCAGACGCCCACCGGCTGCACCAGGGTGTAGTTGAGCATCTTGTCGTCGACCGGGTAGGTCTTGCCGTTCATCTGCTGGCACACCTCGGCGAAGAATTCGAAGTTGTGCGAGGCGCGGGGGATCAGCACGTTTTTGGTCTGGTGGATCGGCAGGCCGGTGTCGGCGGTTTCCATGGCGGCGATCTCGGGCACGTTCTGGTCGATCAGATCACCCAGGCGACGCATCAGGCGCGCGCGCTCCTTCATCGGCAGGTTAGCCCACTTCGGGAACGCCTCTTTGGCGGCGGCAACGGCCTGATGGATTTCGGCCTCGCCGCCGGCGGCCACTTCTGCCAGCACCTCGCCGGAGGCCGGGTTGGTGGTGTGGAAGTACTCGCTTCCCGCGACGTTTTTACCGTTTATCCAGTGGTTAATCTTTTTCATTTTGCCGTCTCCTCACTCACAATTCGGTTCACCAGGCGCCCCACGCCCTCCACTTCCACCACCACTTCATCGCCCGGCACCACGTCGGACAGCCCCTTCGGCGTGCCGGTGGCGATCATGTCGCCCGGCTGCAGGGTCATAAAGTCGCTCAGGTAGGCGATCAGGTACGGGATGCTGAAGATCAGATCCGCCGTGGTGCCTTCCTGGCGCAGCTCGCCGTTGACGAAGGTGCGCAGGGCGAGGTTGTGCGGGTCGGGAATGGCTTCTTTTGGCACGATGTTGGGGGAAATGGGGGTCAGCCCGTCGCGGCTTTTCACCCGCAGGTTCGGGCGGTAGTAGTTTTCGAGATAGTCACGAATGGCGTAGTCGTTGCAGACCGTATAGCCCGCAACATAGTCCATCGCCTCGGCTTCGCTCACCTTGCGGGCGGTTTTACCGATGACCACTACCAGCTCCGCTTCATAGTGCATGTACTCGACGTTGTTCGGGCGCACCGAGGTCTGGTTGTCGCCGTTGAAGGTGTTAGGCGCTTTGATAAAGACCAGCGGCTCGGTGGGCGGCTTGAAGTCCAGCTCGCTGGCGTGATCGGCATAGTTCAGGCCGAGGGCAAACAGCGTGGCGTGCGGCGGCGTGCTGTGCGCAATAGTGACGTCGCGCTCGTCCACCACCGGGTTTTCCAGCGGTGGAAATCCTTCCGCCAGAATACGCACGCGATCGCCCGGGCGGATCTCAACGCGGCTTTGCGGGGTACCGATCAATATCGCATCGCCGGGATTAAGGGTGGCGAACTCGCTCAGGGCGCTCAGCAGTTCGGCAGCGTTACGCTGCAGATCGGCGGTGTTCCAGTGGTCCGCTTCGCGGCCGTTGATCTCGGTGATGATGGTCAGGCTATCCACGTTATCAATGGCGACCGGTTCGCCGAGCGGGCAGAATCCGTCGCGGCATTTGGCCTTGATGGCCGGACGGTAGAAGCTCTCTTCCGGCAGGCTCACCTCGTTGGCCAGCGCATATCCGGCGATGTACGCCGCGGCGTCCTCCACGCGTACCTTGCTGGCGGTTTTACCGACCACCAGCGCTACCGTGGCGCCGCTCAGCACCGTTTCCCCCTGCGGGAACGGAATGGGCTCGCCTGCACGGATCACGGTGTTATGCGGTTTGATAAACCACACCGCCGTTTTCGGCGGCGTGTTGTAGGGGGCTTTTTCAAACGCCTCTCGCCAGGCTTCGCGCTGGCTCTGATGGTTGAGGGCGACGGCAAAGACGGTACCTTTCATTCACATACTCCTCAGGCCGGAGGTCCGGTTTGGATTTCATTAATATGTTAATGATCTGGTTTTATGCTTTTGCTGATTATTTCGCAATCAGAAGTGAAAGATTTGTGATACGAATAACAATAAATTTACATATTGGTTTTTATTGATATTAAAATCAGATGGTTAATAAACTTAGTGGGTTTCTGTTAGACTTTTTGACGGAAAACGTGTTGTTTATAAAAGCATCTTATATGAATTGTTTACGTGTTAATGATGTGAAGGGGAGAGGCTATGCATGATTCATTAACCATCGCGCTGCTGCAGGCGCGGGAAGCGGCGATGTCCTACTTCCGTCCGATCGTGAAGCGGCATAACCTCACCGAGCAGCAGTGGCGCATCGTGCGCGTGCTGGCTGAACATCCGTCGATGGATTTTCACGATCTGGCGTTTCGCACCTGTATTTTGCGCCCGAGCCTGACCGGCATTCTGACGCGCATGGAGCGCGACGGTCTGGTGCTGCGCTTAAAGCCGTTGAACGACCAGCGCAAGCTGTACGTCTCGCTGACCAAAGAGGGCAATGCGCTGTATGAGCACGCCCAGGCGCAGGTGGAGGAGGCGTATCAGCAGATTGAGGCGGAATATACGCCGGAGAAGATGAAACAGCTGACCGCGCTGCTGGAAGAGTTTATTGAACTCGGAAACCGACATAACGCAGCGCGGGAAGAAGAGTAAAAACCACAAATTTCAGGATGAATTTCGTAAAGTTTTCCCTTTCCAGGCCGAAAATTCTGTATCTGTCTGAGGAAAGAGAAAACATGTTAAACCGTATCAAGATTGTCACCAGCTTAATGCTGGTTTTAGCGATATTTGGCCTTCTACAACTCACATCCGGTGGTCTTTTCTTTAATGCTCTGAAGAATGACAAAGAGAATTTCACCGTCCTGCAAACCATTCGCCAGCAACAGTCCACGCTGAACGGCAGCTGGGTTGCGTTGCTGCAAACCCGTAATACCCTGAACCGCGCGGGTATCCGCTACATGATGGATCAGAGCAATATCGGTAGCGGCGCGACCGTGAACGATTTGATGCAAATCGCGTCTGCGTCTCTGAAGCAGGCGGAAAAAAACTGGGCTGCCTACGAAGCCCTGCCGCGCGATCCGCGTCAAAGCGATGCGGATGCCATGGAGATCAAGCGTAACTATGATATTTACCACGGCGCGCTGGCGGAGCTGATCCAGCTGCTGGGCGCGGGCAAAATCAACGCCTTCTTCGACCAGCCAACCCAGAGTTACCAGGACGGTTTTGAGAAGCAGTACGTGAGCTACCTGCAGCAGAACGACAAGCTGTACCAGATGGCGGTCGAAGACAGCAACAGCTCCTACAGCCAGGCTATCTGGGTGCTGATTAGCGTCCTGATTGCCGTGCTGGTGGTGATTGTGGCCGTCTGGCTCAACATCAAGCAGACGCTGATCTCCCCGCTGAATCGTCTGATCGACAACATTCGCCATATCGCCAGCGGCGATCTGGTGAAGCGCATTGAGGTTCAGGGCACCAACGAGATGGGTGAACTGGCCGACTCGCTGCGTCATATGCAGGGCGAACTGGTGCGTACCGTTGGCGACGTGCGTAACGGCGCGAATGCGATCTACAGCGGCGCGAGTGAAATCGCGATGGGCAACAACGACCTCTCCTCCCGTACTGAACAGCAGGCCGCTTCCCTGGAAGAGACCGCTGCCAGCATGGAGCAGCTGACGGCGACCGTTAAGCAGAACGCCGAGAACGCCCGTCAGGCGAGCCATCTTGCGCTGAGCGCCTCTGAAACCGCGCAGAAAGGCGGCAAAGTGGTGGACAACGTGGTGCAGACCATGCGCGATATCGCGGGCAGTTCGCAGAAAATTGCCGACATTATCAGCGTGATCGACGGCATTGCTTTCCAGACCAACATCCTGGCACTGAACGCGGCGGTAGAAGCGGCGCGTGCGGGCGAGCAGGGCCGTGGTTTTGCGGTGGTGGCAGGTGAAGTGCGTAACCTGGCCCAGCGCAGCGCCCAGGCGGCACGCGAGATCAAGAGCCTGATCGAAGACTCCGTGGGTCGCGTGGAAGTGGGTTCAACGCTGGTCGAAAGCGCCGGTGAAACCATGGGTGAGATCGTGAATGCGGTTACCCGCGTCACGGACATCATGGGTGAAATCGCCTCTGCGTCTGACGAGCAGAGCCGCGGTATCGACCAGGTCGGTCTGGCGGTGGCAGAGATGGATCGCGTGACCCAGCAGAACGCCTCGCTGGTGGAAGAGTCTGCCGCAGCGGCAGCCGCACTGGAAGAACAGGCAAGCCGTCTGACGCAGGCCGTGGCGGTGTTCCGCATTCAGCAGGAGCAGATGAAAGCGCGTGAGTTCGCTTCTGCGAAAACCGTTGCAGCACCGGCGATGGCGCGTAAAACGGTTACCGCTGATGCTGGTGATAACTGGGAAACGTTCTAACGCCGTATGTTGTGCCGGGTGGCGGCTACGCCTTACCCGGCCTACGGTTCGTGGTTGTGCCGGGTGGCGGCTGCGCCTTACCCGGCCTAAGGTTTGTGGCTTTTGCCGGGTGGCGGCTACGCCTTACCCGGCCTACTGTTCAGGGTTTTGTAGGCCCGGTAAGCGCAGCGCCACCGGGCGGTATTATAGAGGCAGGCGCATGGCGCAGCGCGTTTCATATGCGAAACCGTGCGCCGTCTCTTCTTCCCTTTTCTGACGCAGTTCAGGCGTCAGGGTCGTCATTTTTTCAAACCCCAGCCGGGCATAGAACGGCGCATTCCACGGTACGTCCCTGAACGTCGTCAACGTCAGCGCGGTCATCCCCCTGTTACGGGCATGGTCTGCCACGCAGGCGATGAGCTGCCTGCCGATCCCTGTTCCCTGCCAGTCCAGATCAACCGAGAGTTCGACAATAAACAGTGAAGACGGATGGGCTTCGGCAAGGATAAACCCGACGGGCTGGTCGTTTGCCAGCGCCAGCCAGCTTAACCCGCGTTCGACATAGTCGAGGTGTTGCTCAGCGGAAATGACCTCGCCGTCGGCAAGCCAGGCGAGTGCCGGGAAGTCACGGAAGCGCCCGGCCGCCGCGCGTTCAATGGCGGGCAGGGCGGCAATGTCGTTGAGGGTGGTGGGGCGAATGCGAAGAGTCATGGCGGCAAGTATAGCCTGACCCGTCGACATTATTCCGAGCAGATCAGCACCGGCGAATAGAAATTGCTGATCACCAGCGCGTCTTCCGGCGTGCGCTCGATCGTCAGAAGCCTTTTATTGCCCAGCGTCAGGCCGGCAACGTATTTTTCAAAGACCCCGGGCGGCATGGCGTCATGGCTAAAACGCTCCACTTTTTGAATAGCGATCTCATACAGTTCGCCCTCCACGTGACGCCATTTAAACATCTCCTGGCGAGAAACCTCCCAGCTGCGTGGGGCATTTACCACGCTGCCGTTAACCGTGATGTACCCGGTTTTGTCGGGATGAAAACGCATAATGATCTCACCGTCAAAGGTGAAATCGTGGTTGTCGCGCCGGTCGGAAAAGGTCAGGTTTCCGTCGCAGGCCACCGACAGCGGGGGCGTGTGAAAGTACCACGCCAGCACGGTGCCCAGCAGCAGCAGGTTGAGGATCAGGGTTAGCCAAACTTTTTTGTGTCTCATCATCACCACTCGTAATAGTAAAGCGTACGACAGGCGCTGGCTTTACCCTGCGTGAGGGAACATTGGGAGAGCACCAGCCGCCCTTCGTGGCCGTAGAAAAGCGTTCTCTGAATGTGCATGTAGAAAATTGAATTTTTCAGGCACGGAAGATGGCCGTCCTTCTGAAGCGTTTGCGCCAGCGCTATTGCCTTCCCGTGAAATACGTCCGCCAGCGGCGTAAAGGTATAGACCGGGCAGGTGCCGATATGCGTCAGCAGATGGATCTCCCTTTGTGAATTTTCTGGCTTGATCAGCACGATCCAGAGGCATAGCGCAACGACGACCAGCGTGAGCGCGCCGCAGAACAGCCATTCAGGGCGAACGCGCCATGCAGGTTTCGCCGTTTCGGCGGTCGGTGGAGCCTCCTCCAGCGGAGTGACCGTAACGTCCGCGCTGAGCATAAAGCCCGTTTTCGGTACGGTAACGATAAGCAGCGCGTCGGGAAGCAGGGCCGCCAGCATCTTGCGCAGAATGCTGATGTACTGGTTTAAGGAGTTGTTAGACCCCTGAAGCCCTCGCCGATCCCAGACTTCCTGGAGAAAGGTTTCCCGTTCAACCACGTTCCCATGATGCTGAACCAGCAGCTTCATGATGGTATTGGCCGTACAGGTGAGGAGCTGCGCATCCTCATCCGGCGCATTGATAAGAGAAACAGAACCGTCCTCGTCGTTATAGACGATGGCGTCAGCAAGCAGGTATTTCATAAGTTGTTGTAATAAAAACAGAGATAAAAAATAAAAAGAGAAGGTCTACGCCTTCCGGGCTGCATTGCTGGCTATTTTAACGCCACTGTTACCGATAACATTGATCCAGACAGGATTTTGGGTGGTTTAATAAGTCAGCGTGATAATCACGTCATCAATAAATTCCCCGGTACCGGTTAGCGGCTGTGCCGGGACCTCGCCGTAAACGGTGTAGTTCTGGGTGCCGCCAGCGGGATTGGTGACCTGCAGCGCATCGCCGCTGCTTTGATCTCCCCAGCGTTGCGTGGCCGCCTCATCCTGCCAGAGCCCGTAGTGCAGGCACTGGCCCTCGCTGTTGCAGAGCTGCCGCTGGTTACCGCTGGCATGGTTGCCTTTGCCCATGGCAAGGGTGAACGCGGTTCCGGCCGGACAGCGCGTGGTCAGGGTGGCGGTGGAACGCGTCGGACGCAGGGTCGCGGTGCTGGTCAGGGTGCCGAAGTTAAGGGGCGTCACGCGCTCGATGTAGCATCCCTGGCTGATTTCGGCCTGCGCGCTGGTGCCGCCCTGCACTTGCTCCCCCTCTGCGGAACCGTCCGAGCAGTTTTGCAGGGCATCCTGACGCAGGGCGCTGTGCCAGGCGATGCGCAGATTCATGTTGTAGTTGTAATAGTGGTAGGCCGGAAGCTGGCTTTGCCCTGCCGGAATGGTAGCGATAAGCGGAAAGGTACCGCTGACGTTGGCATTGCTTTGCGCGGCCAGAGTCTGCTGAATCAGGTTCCCGCTGCTGGCAGGCCCCAGCTCCTGAGAGCGTGCTGCGCCGTTCAGCAGGCGGAAGAGGAGGGTGTACTGTTTTCCCTCCTGGTCCCCCGGCGAGATCATCTCAAAGGGCGGGGCGTCTACGCTGCTCAGGCAGACGTTGAGATATTCCGTCCTGCCCTCGTTGTCGGCCTGGCAGCTAAACTTGACCTCGGTGTTGACGGAGGTGGTATTGCCCGCCACGACGTTGCCAAAGTTAATGGCGGGCATGGAGGTTATCCAGCAGGCTGCCGCCATCGCCTTTACGGACAGGACGAGCAGCAATAATAACGGCGCTCTTAATGACACAGTTGTTCTCCCATATTCTGTATAGATGACGCGGTACGGGGCGCCGGAAGCGCGACCCGGCACTCTCCCTCACCGGTCTTCACCACCAGTTCACCCGGCAGAGGCGGATCTTCAAGCCAGATAAAGCCATCGCGGCCCACGATGGTGGCACCCTGCGGCGCTGACACGACGCTGCCCAGCGGGAGCGGCCTGCGGCGGCTGTCGACCAGCCGGGCCTGAACCGTGACGGCGTGATGGACGTTAAAATCGACTTTGACCGCGCTGTTGTTGCCCGGCCTGGCATGCATGTCGGTGACGGGGGCGATCACATCGGCGGGCAGATCGAGCGGGTTAATGCTGACTTTGCTGTTGTGGTAGCGCGGCAGGTCGGTCAGCAGGAGATAACCGTCCTCATCCGTTTCACCGGCCGGGCGGTTTTCCAGCATCACCGGTACGTGCCCAATACCGTGCGTGGAGACCAGCGCCATGCCCTGCTGGATGTAGCGCAGCGCGTGCAGGCTGCCGTCGAGCAGCGTCAGGCTCCCTTCGGCTGAGGCGTACTGGTTGCGCTGGCTGGCATCTTGCTGCAGCCCAACGTGCCATTCGCCCGCGCGGCCCAGATAGCCTGCGTCTGCATATCTTTCACGTCGTTCGCCAAAGCCCTGGCCCAGTTCCCATGACCAGCCGCCGGCCTCATCGTCCGGCTGGTGGCGGTAATCCATGCGTGGTTTATCCCGGCTGGCCTGAACGGAGAGCGTGTCCTCGCGACCCACTGGGACGGAAAGCAGTAGCTGAACCTGACTCGACGCATCCGTAAACGAGCGGGTATAGCTCAGCGTGGTGGAGATGTGTGCCGGCAGCGACACCGACCACGAGGCATTGAGGTAGCGCTGCGCGCTGCCCTGAATGTTCTGCTGTACCCAGCCCGCGCCCACGGTGCCGAAGTGGGGGACGGACTGGCTTACCCAAACGCTGTCGCTGCGTCTGACGGGGGCGGCACCGCTCATGCGGGCGTTGTCGGCGAAATCCGCCTCGGTGCGGACGGTGCTGGCAGAAATGCCCGTTCCTCTGCCGTTCCACTGCCAGCCGAGGCCCCACTGAACGCCCTGACCGTAAGGGCTGTCGCTCACGGCAACGTGCTGGCTGACCACCCCTACGGCGGGAGAGACCAGCCAGTCTGCGCCCGTGCCCACGTTGTGCAGCCTGCGCTGCTGCTCCGTATGCAGTGCCAGCGTCAGGTGATTATTCACCCCATAGCGCCAGCCCGCGTCCAGCAGCGGCGAGGCGGCATAGTCGTCGGAGTGCAGGGCGTAGTTTTCCCGCATCCAGCCGATGTCCAGCGAACCGCTGCTGAGCCCTTCCGCCAGCATGCCCGGCGCGCCGTAGAGATCGAGCTGTACGGTGCGACGCTGGCCGTTGATATCGGTAATCACCACCTCCGCCTGCCCGCTTCCGGTGAAGGAGGGCAGGGTATCCAGCAGAAAGTCACCCGGCGTGACGCGCTGGCTGCTCTGCTTAAGGCCGTCGATATACAAATCGACCGTGGAAGGCAGTACGGCCGTGTCGCTGTAGCGGCTGCGCGGTTCAGTATTGAGTTGCGGATTGAGCTCAAAATTACGTGCCCAGTGCAGCCCGCCAAAGCGCACCTGTCGGCTCCAGCGGGCGCCGGTGGTGATGCTGTCGCCCAGCGCCAGCGTGGTCAGCGAGTCGGTGTTGTCCCACTGCCAGCGGGTTTCGAGACGCGTGTGGGTCGGTCGACCGGCGCTGTTTTCCTCCCCGGCATGGCTTGAGAAACTGCTGCTGAACGTTCCGGGTAATCCTCCGGATGCGGTCAGCATGGTCTGGGCGTTGAGCTGGCGCTTCCCCTGCGCATCGCTGGCGTAGAGCGCGTATCCGAGCGTATAGGCGCTGACGGGTTGCGCATCAGGGTAGCGATACATCGGCGCGGGCTTTGAGGCGGTGAGATGCTGCTGGCCCTCGAGTGCGTCAGCCTCTGCGGTAATCGACACCTGCTGGGACAGCACGTCGAGATTAACCTTCAGGCCCGGCAGGGACGTCAGCTCAACCCATTCGGCGCGATCGTCCGGGGCGTGAAGCCCCAGCTTTTTCATGTCGCTGCGGCTTATCCATAACGCATTATCCACCACCCGGCAGGCCCAGAGCTCGCCTCGCGGGGCGTGGTTCACGGTAATGGCCAGCCATTGTACGGTGTCTGCGGGTTCAGTCCGGGCTGACAGCATGAGCGGTAGCCAAAACAGGAGCGCGAGAAGCGAGCGGGCGCAGGGGTATCTGGCTGGCATGGTGGTCATCATTGAGATAGACGCGCAGCGTGCTGAGCGCGTGACGTGAAGCGTGTTTAAGCGGCAAAAGGGCGGTTTGTCCCGGGAGCACATAGCCCGCCAGGCCTTTAATCGACCCGACAACCTGCCCATCGACCGTCAGGGCCTCAAGGTGGCTGAGACGGATGTGGCGGTTTCCGGCATTAAAGCAGCGAAGGGTGGCCGGTATTTCAGACTGCTCACAGCTCAGGGCATCGTGGCTGACGGGCGCGCTCTGGTTCCCGGCAATAAACACCGGAATCGAGTAGCGCAGCAGGAAGTGCACCGCGGTGGGATTGGCGGCACGGGACGTGGCGTCCGGCAGTTCGTCGATAACCAGCCGGTAACTTTGCTCCTGTGCACGGATGCCGGGCTGCATGACGATAATACGCACCAGCTGCTGCTGGCCCGGCGCCAGAGATGTCATCGCCGGGCTGCTGACCACCTCCCCGGTGGCCACCAGAACATCTTTACCGTTTTTTTGCGTCCATTCGTACACCCGAATCTGCGCATGGATGGCCGCTTTCCCACTGTTAGTGAGATAGATAGCCGCTGCCCGCTGGTCGCTCTGCAGATCGAGCGTTACCGGGGCCACCTGAAGCGTGGCGGCCAGCGCGTAGCGTGACAGCAGCGCCAGCATCATGAGCCACAGAATGAAGCAGGAAAGATAGCGACGCACGATCAGTACTCCAGTTTTAACGTGATATCGTCGCTGTAGGTACCTGCCTGGGCGGTTGTCAGCGCCCCGGCGTCAATCACGCCATACAGCGTTTCTTCCTGTTCCGCGCCGTTGCCGGTATCGTCCAGGCCATTCGTGCCGGTGATTTGCGTCTGTTTGCCTTCGTCAGCAAAGAGTTTCCACGCAATCTTCTGCGCGCCCGTGTCGCCGTTTTCCGGCTTCAGCCAGAAGGTTCCATTTTCGCCGTCGTTGCTGGTGGCGGTCAGAGTGAACGGCGTGCCGTTGGTGCAGACGATATCGACCTGCGTTTTGGCCTGGATTTCGCTCGACTCATCGGAGCCGTGACGCGAGAAGTTGAGGTCGTTGGCTTTGAGGGTGCACGACTTCACGACCTCAAGTGATACGTGCATCGTCGCGCTTGCGGTGCTGTCTGCGGCGATCGCAGCAGCAGGAAGCAGGAGAACGGAACAACATACAACGGTGGGAATAATTTTCATGATCTTATTTCCTGACGTGAGTAACAGTGCAATTACAAAGCGAATGACTGAGCGTCCAGCAGGCAGCGTTTTTGATGGAATGCCGCCAGGTTGTGGCAGCAACAAGTGGGGCAAGGCCATAAACAGGCATTGCCGCGCAGAACGATGACCATATCGCCAGCATTCGGAATGAGAGGGGTCATTTTCTGCCCCACAGATAGCCCTGGCCGTAATCGGCCGCGCTGGCGCGGGCCAGTGCGAAATCACCTGCGGTTTCAATGCCTTCGATCAGCACCTTGCTGGCGACGCGCTTGCACTGGCGGGTGAGATGCAGAAACTTCGCCTGCTCGGTCCGTCCGTTCCAGAAGGTATGTTTGTCAATTTTGATGCCGCAGAAGCGGATCTGGCTGGTCAGAAGTTCGGGAAGAAGGTCTTCGCAAACATCGTCTGCCCACACTTCTATCCCCCACTGATGGAGCGTTGCGATGCATTTCCGCAGCGCCCGGCTTTGCGTATCGTCGAGTTGTACCATCGAATGGAGATCGGTGACCTCGATAGCAAGTCTCTCCGGGCAGGGTGTTTCTTCTTTGAGCCTGTCGAGGAAGTCCGTGTCCAGCAGTAAATCCGATGTCGCATTGAGGTAATACTTGTCGCCATCCTTGCAAAACATGGCGTGACGAAGCTGCGCAAAGAAGTGCGCTTTACGCTGCGTCGCGGTCATCGAGCCAAAGTAATCTTCAAGATTGACGTGGGGCTTTGCCGTGGACAATACCTCCCAAGCAATCACATTTTCACTGCGCAGTGCCCGGATGGATTCGAACTTAAGGCCGGTTAGCATGATAAAAGTGCGTAACGCTCCGTGGTGATTTCAGGAGCTGCACATTTTATATATTTGGTTTTGACAGGATATTTATAGATAAAAATGGCTTATATAAAGTGTTTTTATCTATTTTATGAGATTTATAAAGGATTATTTATTTTCATAAGCGCCCGGCAGAACGCCGGGCGCGACGCGCATTAACCCGCTTTGCTGATGATTTTGATTTCGACCATGCCAATTCCGATCTCGCGCGGCGAATGCCCAAGGATATTTCCCTCATTCGTGGACTGCGGGTCCGGCGGTACAATCACCAGGGTATTGCTGCGCGAAGGATTCTCAAAATGCAGCGTTTGTGTGCTCACGTCGTTTCCAAGCGTTAACGTCTGCTCCCGATCGCCCACGCGCACGGGTACGGGCTTGTTAGCATTAGGCCCATAGGCCCTGGCGGTGATCACCAGATCAAATTGTTCCGGCAGGGGATGGGTGTACTCAATTTTCACCTCATTGCCCAGCTGCGCGTTGGACCAGCGTCCCCAGGACTCCGGCCGCGAGATGCCGCTAAACTGTTTCACTTCCTCCGGCGCGCCGGCCACGTTAAAGATAAAGCTGTCCGCTTTGTAGCGAATATCGTTGTCGACGATTTTCAGCATGTCGACGTTACGCTGATAGCGCGCGGTATCTATCACCGTATCTTTAAAGGCGGTTTTGCCCTTCCACTGCGCCTTATCCACGTGCTGCACGGTTTGCTCTCCGCCAAGCTGGCCCTGCGAGACGCACCAGTCGGTCGAGAGCGCCAGCGGCTGCGACCAGAGCTGGCCCATTTTGTAGCACCGGTCGACCCAGACGAAGTTATCGCGTGGCGCAAAATCGGCCAGCTGGTAGCGCAGCGGCGCGGAATACTCGCTTTCCGGCAGCGGCTCAACGCGTCCTTCCGATACGCGCAGCAGCAGCGGCAGACGGAAGTTGCTGCCCGAGAAGGCAATGGTGTTTTTATCCCGATCGACGGTGAAGTCTTTCATCTCTTTCGGGAAATTCCACAGGCGGATGATGTCTGGCTTCCAGGCGAGAATTTTTTCCTTCATGTTGAGGAACACTTCCGACAGGGATTGCCCCGACAGCGTGCTGCGGCCCAGGCCAATAAAGTTGTCGCCGCCCAGAATGTCCAGCACGGTGGCGCCGTTATCCATGGAGTTGCGTTTGGTGGCGATCTCCTCCTGCTGCGGCTTGTCGCCGCGCAGGACGAAGAACAGGTTGCTGCGATCCTGCTTGTTGAGCTGATCCCACGCGCTGTTTTTCATCGCCAGATGGTCAGATGAGACGACGATGACGGTATTTTTAAACCAGGGCGAGGCTTTGATTTTCTCGACCAGTGCGGCGATGTGCTCCTGACTGCAGGTGACGGCGCTGAACGATTTGTTGTTTTTGCCATCAATCTCATAGCTTTTGCGCTTGCAGGTGCGCGAGACAAACCCGTCCGGATGGTGGGTGTCCACCGTCAGCGCAAAGAGAGAGAAACGCTTGCCCGCGCGGGACAGCTCCTCGAATTTCTTCCAGGTTTCGTCGAGTACCGTATCGTCATAGAAGCCCCAGTCGTTGCGGTAGCTTGGATCGGCAACCGTCGTTTTTAACTCTTCTGAGCCGTACAGGTGGTCAAAACCGTGGGATTTCAGGAACACATCTTTTCCGGCGAAGCGCAGGTTTGCTCCCTGCATAAAATAGTTTTCGTAGCCGGAGTTTTTCAGGATATCGCCGAGGCAAATATTCTGCGGGAAGAAGGTCGACATGGAGGCTGAGGCGTTACCTTCAAAAGGCGCGAACAGCGGGATACCACACTGGGAGGCAACCATCCCGGCAATCGTGTAATCCGTACCGGGCAGCTGCATAGTGTGGCTGAAATCGAGACCTTCATTTTTCAGCGCACCCAGATCTGGCGTCAGGTCCGGGAAGGCATCGTTATCAAAGTACGTGCGCTCCAGACTTTCACCGTAGATATAGACCAGATTGAGCGTCGGGTTAGCGATCGTTTTCGACGGCTCTTTGTAGTAAGCCGCGAAATCCGGATCGCCGTCGCGCGACTGGGATTTCACCAGTTCGGTGATCTGATGGAACGCCGGGCTGGCGTCGACGGAGGCCAGCGCCAGGAATAACGCCAGCAGGCTGTAGCCATGATGGTGTGGATGATGGCGACGGCGACGCAGCACCCAGGCCAGCGCGCCAAAAATCATCACCAGCGCGACGATAAGGCCGAGCCCCGGAAGTATGTACTTACCCACACCTGCGCCCGTCAGGCTGTTCGTCAGGGTGTAGAGCACCGCATCGTTAATACCGTCACCGGTAAAGTAATCGCTGGCGTATAAGGTAATGTTTAAAATAATAAAAATGCCGAGCACCACCAGCGTGGCGATAAACCACCAGGTGTGACGGCCGGCTTTCCAGGCGTAAACGCCGACAGAAGCCAGAAAAAGGATAAGAGACAAGAATTCTGACAACAGCATATCCTCATGACGCCAGGTGCTTCGCTGGCTAACTGTTTATTTTTTGGGTGATACAATGTAATTGCGATGTCGTTAAGCTGCAATTTTAGTGTCACGAAAGTGTGCTGTTGTTAGGATTTGGTTTAGAAAATCGTTTTTATGAAGATGTGCACATCCTGACAAACGGACGCTGAGACGGTGGCAGGCAGGAAAAACGCTCATTTAGCGCCGCGCTGCAAGACTATCGCACTAAACGCGGCGTGTTGTGGCAGAAAATGGGGTGGATCAGGAGATGAAATTAACGCCTTGTTTCAGCACCAGATCGCAGGCTTTGGTTTTCACCTGTTTGGCCAGAGAAGAGTTGCCGAGGGTGCTCAGGTTAAGCTGCTGACCGTTCTGCGCGTTAAGCAGGCCCTGAATGCCGTCCATGTAGTTGGTGTCCGCTTTTTGCTCCTGAGTATCCAGACCCAGTTTACCCAGCACCTGGTTTTTTACATTTTGCGCGTCGGTCACGGAGGCCAGCTTTTGCTTCGCGCAATATTCCAGAATCCCCGCCGCGTTGTTCATCGTCCCCGCGCTCAGGCTCTGGGAACTGTTGCCCAGCAGGCTGGTGAGGGAAGAGGCGGAGAGTCCGCCCTGCGTGCTGCTGCTCTCTTTGGTCAGCTCATTTGCTGCGCTTGACAGGGACTCCTGCCAGGACGCCGCCTGCGCTGCGCCGGTTACCAGCAGCGCGCCTAAAAAGGTGCTGATTAGAATCTGTTTTTTCATCATGGCTCTCTCAAAAAGGTCCGTTTTGGGCCGAAGGGGTTCCAGTATATACCTGCGACCTGTCGGCGATTCCTGGAACTGTCTTAATACTCTTTGCCGGTAACGCGGCTGCGGTAACTGTCCCAGTCGAAGATGACATACAGGCTGTTACCCAGCTTCATGCGGTCCATGACGCGTTCCCCCAGCAGGCGGGTCATCTCGTCGATGTTGTGGTTTGTCAGCATGCCGGTGGGGCGTTTGGACGAGGAGCGGCGATCGACAATCTGGTTGATGATCACTTTTTCATAGCGGGATTCCGTCTGAACGCCAATCTCATCGATGACCAGCAGGTCGACGTTACTCAGATCGTTAAGCAGCTGTTCTTCGCTGGTTTCACGGTTGCTGAAGGTGTCTTTCATCGCGGACATGATATCGGCCACGGTGATGATGAGGACCGATTTACCGCGCAGAAGCAGCTCGTTGCAGATGGCGGCAGCAAGGTGGTTTTTGCCGGTGCCCGGCTTGCCGCTAAAGATGAAGCTGGCGATATTGCCGTCGAATTCATCCACGTACTGACGCGCGGCAGCGAGCGCGTTCATCTGCCCGGTGGTCTCAATTTTATAGTTATCGAACGAGCAGTTCTGGTGCAGGGGACGAATACCGGAACGGTTAAAGGTGCGCTGCATTTTCATCGCCCGATTTTCGCGGGCGAGCGCGGCGGCGCGGATCTTGCCTTGCTCTTTTTGCCACGCCAGCAGCTCTTCACCGGTGGTGAAAGCAGGCTTCACGTTGGCAGGCATCATTTTTTGCAGACGTTTCATCAGGTCGCCGACGTTCTTCATTTCGCACCTCGGAATCCGCTGGGGATCTGTTTATCCGGTTCTGAAAAGGCATTGATATCACGTTTTGGCTGGCCGTTGTTGCCGGCGCGGGTAATCTGGAGATGACGCGCGAGCTTTTGCTGCCACTGAATATGGGTGAACACTTTACCCTCCGCCTGCCACCAGGCGGTAAACGCGGCAAGCTCTTCCGCTGTGGCGGGTTGGGTTAACGCAATGCCCCACAGCGCGGCCTGCCGCTGAAAATCTGCATCCGGCTGCCAGCCCGCATAGAGGGCAAATTTACCCATCGGAACGGTCACGGGAACGTTAACCGGTTCATCAAAGAACTGGGTATCCAGCGTGACATCGCTTGCCGGGCGTGCCAATTGCGCTTCGATCTCCAGAAGCTGTGCCAGACGTTCCGGTGTGATTGCGTAAAACGCTGGCGCGTTGTCGGCAAAAACCGCAACCGTGCCGCCTTCGGCGTGGGTCAACACACCGCGTGGGTCGCGCATAAAGGCATCAATACCAGCAATGCTGGTGGTCAGAATTCTGGAGGACATAACGCTTACTCTACTGATTACTACGGGCGTGATATGGGCTTATGGTAGCACAGAGAGGGGAAAGGAAAGGAGGGGATTTCCCCGGTGGCGCTGCGCTTACCGGGGCTACAGTCGTAGGCCGAATAAGCGCAGCGCCATCAGGCAGTTATCACGCAATGATGTTCAGCGTGACGTCGATGTTGCCGCGGGTCGCGTTAGAATACGGGCAAACAATGTGTGCCGCATCGACCAGCTTTTTAGCTTCCGCAGGATCCATACCTTCAACGTGGATGTTCAGTTTTGCTTCGATACCAAAACCGGTAGGCAGCGGGCCAATACCCACTTCGCCTTCAATAAAGGCATCTTTTGGCAGGGTAAATTTGTCGCGTGCCGCCACGAACTTCATCGCGCCCAGGAAGCAGGCAGAGTAGCCCGCGGCAAACAGCTGCTCAGGGTTGGTCACGTCTCCCCCCATGCCGCCCATCTCTTTTGGCACACCCAGTTTGACGTCCAGTACGCCATCGGAGGAGGTGGCACGACCGTCACGGCCACCGGTGGCTTTTGCTTTGGCGGTATAAACAACTTTTTCTAAAGACATGGCAGGTTCCTCATTTTGTTTTAATGCGTGCTATTAAATAGCGTGCGATATATATAGGTAAATAATGACGCGTAAAGTATAGCGTTACGCGCGGTGTAGCTGTTGTCGCAAAAGTTCGAGCTGCTGTTTGAGTGCCAACAAGGTGTCTGTATCACACTGCGCTGCGCAACCCACCGCATGGGGGATACCCAATGCCTGCTGCTGGAGTTCATGTCCCGCTTCACTCAGGGTGACGGCGACCTGACGTTCGTCTTTGCGCGAACGGTGGCGGTTGATGAGCCCGGCGCTTTCCAGACGTTTCAACAGCGGCGTCAGGGTCGCAGAGTCAAGGAACAGCCGTTCACCGATGTCCGACACCGTCATATCATCCTGCTCCCACAGCACCAGCATCACCAGATATTGCGGGTAGGTCAGGTTCAGCGGTGCCAGCAGCTGCCGGTACAGCTTGTTAAGCGCCAGGTTTGCCGAATAGAGGGCAAAGCAGAGCTGGTTATCCAGCTTGAGCGCAGCGGTTGCATCGTTCGTTTTCGCGTTCATGATATGAATATAGATAGTGTACGATTTAATTGCAAGCAATTTTATGGGCAGGTGTAACGGAGCGCCACCTGAACGGCCATTTTACGGTAGTGCTGGCGCTGCGCCTGCTCGTCTGCGCCTTCTTCAAACAGCAGCGTAAAGGTGTAGCTGTTGGCAACGTAGTGAAAGCTGAAGCTGCTTATCAGACGATGAAGATCGCGGGCGTCAACCGTCTTACTGAAGAGCTGTTTTTCTTTCCCCCGGCGCAGGATCTCCTCCAGCAGGTCGAGCGCGCTGCGGTTGACCTGGCGGAGATAGCTCGACTGCTGCATAAAGCGGCCGCGCTGCATGTTTTCCATGCAGATAATCCGGATGTAGTCAGGGTGGTCGGCATGATAGTCAAAGGTGGCTTCAACCAGATTGACCAGCGCTTCGACCGGGGGCATTCCCGTCAGGCTTAGCGCTTTTTCGCTGGCGCGAATCTGGGTGTAAACATGTTCAAGTACGAGGAGATAGAGGTTCTCTTTATTCTTGAAATGGTAAACCACCATGCGTTTGGTGGTGCCCGCTTTCTCTGCGATCTGCTCCATCCGTGCACCGTTCAATCCATACTCGGCAAAAAGCGCGATGGCGCTCTGAAAGATTTTCTCTTTCAGGCTGGATTCTTCACTGTGCTCGGGGTGTTCGCTGCCAGGGTTAGCCACATCCTTTCCTTATTTTCACCAAACGGACCAGACGGATTATCTCCACGGCAGCGAAATAACACAAATATCAAACGCGTGGGCGTTTACGGTACAGCCACAGGCCGGGGATCGACAGCCCGATGGAGAGCGCGCCGACGATGGACGAGGCCTTAAGAAAGTTGCTGAGAAGAAGGATCATCTGAGGCTCGGTATAGCCGAAATGGCTGATTTTCACCGCGGAAATCATCGCGGTATAGGCCGATATCCCCGGAAACATGGGGATCACGGCCGCAACGGTGAATACTTTGGGATGCGCCAGATACCAGCGCGACCACTGGATGCCGATACTGCCGACCAGCATGGAGGCCATAAATGTTGACCATTCGATGTTAAAACCCGCCGTCATCATCACCATTCGCGAGCCATGGCCAATCGCGCCCAGCAGCGCACACCACGGCAGCGCGCGTTGCGGTACGTTAAATACCATCGCGAAGCCGACGGCTGGAATGGCGGCCAGAAGCATGTCCTGCGCCAGCGCCAGCAGAAAATCGATCACGCCCATCCGCGTAACCCCCAAAGTGTCATGGCCATGACCACGCCGATGCAGGTCGCCAGCGTCAGCAGGCTGGCGATAGCCCAGCGAGCCAGGCCGGTATTGATGTGACCTTTAAACATGTCGGCGACAGCGTTGATCAACGGAAAGCCCGGGACCAGCAGAAGCACGCTGGCGGCCATGGCAACGGTCGGCGTGTTGGCAAACTGCGGCAGGCGCAGCAGCAGACCGGAAACCGTAGTGGCGACAAATGCGGTAATGCAGAAGTTAATTTGCGGATGCAGCTGCCGATGCGTCAGCAGCTGGCGAACATACATGGCGATACTGCTGGCGAAAAAGGTGATGATTGCACCGTCCCAGCCGCCTTTGTTGAGCTTACAAAAGCAGGCGCACGAGAGCCCTACCATCACCACGACGAGCCAGCGCGGATAACGTAATGGCTTGATCTGGTTGAACCGTTTTTCAATGTCACTGAGATCGAGAAGCTTATGTTCTGCAAGGATGACAATGTGCTGCACTTCGGTCACGACGTGCATGTTGATGCCGCGGTCATGGTTTTTGCGCGTGGAGGTCAGGCACTGACCGTCCTTGATTGTGGTCAGCACAATGGCGTTGGATGAGATTGCGCTTTCGACGCTGTCCATCCCTAGCGCCAGCCCCAGCCGGGTGGAAAGCTCCTCAACCAGCGCGCTTTCCGCGCCGTGCTGGAGCAGAAAAAGACCGCACTGAATACATAGCCGCGTGATTGCACGCTGCGTTGACCGCTCTGCCTGCATGTATTGTCCTGGAAAAAGATGGATAGCTATCTGTTAACCCATAGTGGGTACTTTTAGCACAGAGTGCAGTCCCTCTTGCTGTGGGCCAGATCAAGGTTTGTGCAAACAGTTGCAGTCCGTGTCGTGGAAGGGGGAATGGATTAATTTATCAATACCGTGAATTATAAATACCAAAATATAAAATATTTGTATTTAGTTATTCTAATTTTATATTGTCGTTATTTTAATGTCTCCACAATTAATTTTTGTTTCGCTTTGTGAGATATTACTGCTGTTTAGGCATTTCTTAAACTAAGCATACATCTCATCTTCTGCTTGTATTAACCAGTCTTACACTCAGGGACGAAAATACTCATACGTTGATGCGTTTTAACTTTACTCATCAAATGAAAAATGGACACGGAGGGTCTATGTTGTCATTGCATGGTAAGCATGGCGTTGTCATTAGCCGGATGCCCGTGATGCAAAACGGGTTAGGGGGCCTGATGGCACGTCATTTCCCCGAATTTGAATTGAGCTATTGCCGCTCATTGCAGGAATTAACGCTGCTCCAGTTGCGCCGCGCGGACGTCATTATTGCCGATATTTCAGGCGAATACAGAAACCCTCGGGGGGCGCTTGAAGAGTATTACGGTTTATTAAATCAATACCGGGATATTCACTGGATCTTTTTAGTCTCGCGGCCGCTTTACCCTATTGCGGTTGAGTTACTTATGCGCCCGGAAAGCACATTGCTTTCTGACATGGAGCCTATTGAAGGCGTGGTTAACGCTATTCGGGCCGGTAGCGAGCGGGCAGAGCGGATTAGCCAGACGTTATTAACTCCGGAACCTCAGAGTACGGAGAATGAAAATGAACACGTTATCGCGCTCACGCACTCCGAACGTAAGGTCCTGCGTCTGTTAGGGAAAGGATGGGGGATTAACCAAATCGCCACATTGCTCAAGAAGAGCAATAAAACCATCAGTGCGCAGAAAAACAGTGCGATGCGACGGCTGTCATTACGAAGTAATGCGGATATGTATGCCTGGATCAACAGTACACAGGGAATGAGAGAGCTGAGTTTGCTATCAGCCTATGGAGAGTTCGAGGAATGGAAAAAACCGATTCAACAAGACATATCGCCATCATCGAAAATTGCGCGATGAGTGCCGTCGGGCTACAGCATCTTTTTGCGATGCCCGGCCTGAGCCATTATCAGCTACACCTGTTTAGTGAATTTGACAGTTTTAAGAATGCACTTCATCACGTTAATTTTTTCTCGCTGATCTACTCCCTTTCCGATGCGCGAGAGGAGCGCCGTAACTGCCTGGCGCACCTGCGGGATCTGGCGTTTACGCACGGTCATATCCAGCGCATCATTTTGGTTTCTGACGAGATGGAAGCACGGCTAATTAGCCATCTTTCGCCATCGCGCCTGCACGGAGTAGTCAGTAAATCGGTGACGCTTGAGCATCTGCAGAAGGAACTCGTGGAGTTGCTCAGCGAAACGCTGCGCATCAATGACAATATGCTGAATCACTGGTACCGGAGTCAGAACAGGATGCTAAGCCCCACAGAACGGGCAATATTGCGTTATATGTCCTGCGGGTATTCCATCCCTGAAATCGCGGCACAGCTTGAACGGAATATTAAGACCATTCGGGCACATAAGTTTAATGCGATGGTGAAACTGGGTGTGAATTCAGACGTAGGGTTGCTCGATGCGGCGGATATTATTACGCATCTTCCTGCAAGAGAGCCGCAATGTTTGGCTCTCCTCACGCCCACATTTTTATAACCCGTCTTTTGCGCGCCAGATACACTCTGGCGCGTCAATCAGATACAGACATCCACCCATTTTGCGGAAGTCAGTTCTGCCATTCTGTCAGGTGAAATGCGCACAGCGCTGTGAATTGCGCCTGCGGCGGGCAGCACTTCGGCGTACTGCTTCAAAGAGATATCGCAATATACCGCGAGCGGGTTTTCCAGTCCGAACGGGCATACACCGCCAACGGGATGACCGGTAATGGTCACCACTTCATCACTGCTGAGCATGCGCGCTTTCGCACCGAAGGTGTCTTTGAGCTTTTTGTTATCCAGACGCGCGTCGCCTTTCGCCACCACCAGGATCACCTCATTTTTAACCTTGAGTGACAGGGTCTTGGCGATTTGTCCCGGCTCGACACGATGGGCGGCTGCAGCCAACGCAACGGTAGCAGTACTTTGACTAAGCTCAATAACGTCTATATCCGGCGCGTTGTCGGCAAAAAACTGCTGTACAGACTGCAAACTCATTGTTTCCTCCTGACAAATATCCTGCGTAATCTGTCATAAGAATTTATGCTCTGTAAATATCTCTTAAGTAACAAATACCCCAAACGGCTGATTTCTGGATCCTCTTCACAATCACAGAAACCGGTTACAGTAACCGGTTGCAGAGCGCGGAGCGTAGATTAATACTGAGTACGTAACGTCCCCTGTATCCAATAATAAGAGCCAAATATGAAACCATTTCGTCTGAGCAGTACCGCTGGTTGGCAAGCCAGCAAGGTTGTGAAGCTGATGTATGGAACAACGTGCGGCGCGTATGTGCCCGTAACAAACGTCTGACAGGAGATCTGCCATGTCTGCCAACCATGCTGCGTTTAATCTGATATTCCGTTTCGTCGAAAATTACGTCAGCCCGATAGCCGGGCGGATCTCTTCCCAGCGTCACGTTATGGCGATTCGTGACGGGTTCATCTCCGCGATGCCGTTTATGATTGTGGGTTCGTTTTTGTTAGTCTTTGCTTACCCACCTTTTTCGCCTGATACCACCTGGGGTTTCGCCCGCGCCTGGCTGGATATGGCGAAGCAGTTTGAAGGCCAAATCCTGACGCCGTTTGATATGACGATGGGCATCATGTCCATTTATATCTGTGCCGCCATTGCCTATAACCTTGGCAAACACTACGTCAAATCTCATCAGCTGGACCCCTTTATGTGCGCCATGCTGTCGCTGATGGCGTTTCTGCTGGTCGCGGCACCGAAAACCAAAGGCACGCTCCCTGTCGACAGTCTGGGGGGAACGGGCATTTTTACCGCGATTCTGGTGGCGATTTATTGCGTTGAGATGATGCGTTTCCTCAAAGCGCATAACATCGGCATTCGTCTGCCGGAGCAGGTCCCGCCGATGATCAAAAACTCTTTTGATCTGCTGATCCCGGTGCTGGTGGTGGTGTTGACCCTCTATCCTCTGAGCCTGGTGATTCAGTCACAGTTTGGCATGCTGATCCCGCAGGCCATTATGTCGGTCTTTAAACCTCTGGTTTCCGCGGCAGATTCCCTGCCTGCGATCCTGCTGGCCGTGTTGATTGGTCATCTGCTCTGGTTCGCCGGGATCCACGGTGCCGCCATCGTCTCCGGGATGCTGCAGATGTTCTGGCTGACGAACCTGGGCGCAAACCAGACCGCGCTGGCCGCCGGTCAGCCTTTGCCGCATATCTTCATGGAGGCGTTCTGGACGTTCTTTATCGTAATTGGCGGGTCGGGCGCCACGATGGGATTGGTGATTTGCTATCTGCGCAGCCGTTCAGCGCATTTACGCTCTATCGGGCGTTTGAGCGTAGTACCCAGCTTCTTTAACATCAACGAGCCGGTCATTTTCGGTACGCCAATCGTGATGAACCCGGTGTTCTTTATCCCGTTCCTGCTGGCACCGATGGTTAACGCCGTGCTGGCGTGGGCGGCGATGACGTTTGATTTGATTGGGCGCGTCATCTCCGTGGTTCCCTGGACGGCACCAGCGCCGATAGGCGCAGCGTGGGCCCTGGGCTGGGATTTCCGCGCGGCGATTCTGGTTGTGGTTCTGGCCTGCGTATCGGCGATCATCTACTTCCCGTTCTTCAAAGTGTATGAGAAGCAGCTGCTGGAGCAGGAAGCGGAAGAAGCGCAGCGTAGCGCGGAAGAGGACAATCAGCAGGTGGCCTAGGTAAAAGCAAAACGGCAACTCAGGTTGCCGTTTTTGTTTTTGTAGGCCCGGTAAGCGAAGCGCCACCGGGCAATTCACTGCTCTACTTGAGCGTGCAATCCCCACACTGCTTAACGTCCGGCAGGCGATAGCGCTGGCAGCAGGTGCGGCGAACAAGAAGCCCATCACGGAGCACGACGGTACGGAATAGCGGGTTGTCACGGCCATCGGAAAGCTGCTTTGCAAAGAAACAGGACTGACGCAGGGCCTCAACGTTCTCATCACCGAGAAGCGGCTTCATTTCCGTTAAATACCAGTGGATTAAATAGCCCGTATTGCTCCAGATAAGCTTCCCGTTAATCTCTCCCGTCGCTTCCAGCGCTTCCACCACCGGGATCAGGGCCTGCGTGATGAGCCGCTCCATACGTTCCTGAGCAGTAAGGCGTTCAGCGCTGTGGTCTTCGTGGAGATCAATCCAGAAACAGGCCGCACGTCCGGTTTCGTGAAACTCGACGTGGAAATTATCCGGCGAGAGTTCAAGCATGCTCTTCTGTGTTAACAGCGCCAGCATGAGCGGAGGCACCATCAGCCCGATATACCACTGCGCCCAGAGGGAGAGCAGGGGTTTATTTTCCCGCGTAAGGGTAGGCTGATTGCGATAAATATGGTCGGAATAGGTGGCCAGCAGTGATTGCAGCTTAGACGGTTGGCGCCACTCTGAGAGCGTCATCGCGTGGGACGGGGGCGCTTCATCAAGCCGGATAAAGTCCAGCAGGTGGGCACGCGTTTCCGCAATCTTTTCCCGTATCGCATCTGCAAGCGAAGCATTCCCACTGATGAGCGGCGCTCGCCAGAGGAGAGGTTCGACGATGTGTGCGGTATGCGTGGCCATAGTATAGATAGAAATCTAAATGATAATGATTGCCAATCCTAACTATTGCTCATACCAATGGCAAGACTTTTGTCCTGGTGACCTCGTCGGTAGGGTTATGCCGTCTGAATCTCTTCGCTTAGCAGAATGTTATTGCGTCCCATATGCTTTGCTTCATAGAGGGCTTTGTCCGCTTTTTCCAGCGCGCCTTCCACGTCTTCATCCTCGAAAATGGCGATGCCAATGCTGATAGTGACGTTTGTCGCGACGCTTTCGTTAAACAGATGCGGGATTTTCAAATCATACACTTTCTGACGGATCCGCTCGGCCGTCTGGCGAGCGTGTTCGAGTGAAATGTTGGTCAGCAGCACCATAAACTCTTCCCCACCAAAACGCGCCACAATATCGCGAGAACGCACGGCGTCGCGGATTGCCGCAGAGACGCGCTTCAGCGCCTGGTCGCCCATCATATGGCCGTAATGGTCGTTATAGGCTTTGAAGTGGTCGATATCCATCAGCAGGACAAAGTGTTCGCCATTTTCTACCGTGGGCAGATTCTCCAGACGGCTTTGCAGACCGCGACGATTATAGAGCCCGGTAAGCGGGTCCATCATGCTGAGGTCGGTAAGGGTTTCTCGTTCTTCCAGAAGGCGAGAGAGCAGCTCCTGAGCGAAACGGTCGTTGCGTCTTTGCAAAATGTTATGAATAGCAATTGCCACCACAGGAAGTGCGAAAGAATAGGTCATTCGCAGCCATATATCGTGATCGCTTAACCACAGGCAGACAATAAAGGTGGGCAATGAATGCAGCGTAAACGCTTTGATATTACTGGCGAACGCCAGCGTGCCGATAAAAAGTACTGTTAAAAGAGCAATTAGCAAATATGTCGCATGGTCCTGAGTAATTAAGGCGAATTTGGAGACAATTTGCCAGGCCCACAAAATACCGAAGATACCTGAAACGACAGGAATATTTATCTTCCGCGCGCGCTTTCTCCAGTGCCAGACGAACAGGCCAGTACTGATGGCGAAAATAGCAATCAGAGGGGCGGAAAACAGGCGTACAGAATTGAGCGGATTTGTTACCGAGAACACTGCCGAAGTTGCGTTCAGAAATAAAAATAAACGTAACGATAATTGATATTTTCTGTGAACCAAAGACCGCCAGGATTGTGATGTCATAGTCGCGTGTTTTTATTAAAATTTAATTAAAACAGATAAATAGGTGTTATTTCGCAATAAAATATGCAAAAAACTCAAAGAGTAATTATCAGAAAATCTTTAGACGTTGTTAACAGGTGCGCAATTTATCACCTTAGACAATTCCTGTCATTACGGGAAAGGTAAAGGTCGATGGATTTTGATTCATTCAGCTGGCAAATGATAATTTTTGTTATATGATATTGGTTATCATTATCGTTGGTAGAGGGAAAAGCATGTTGAACAGAGCGCTGGGCAGTGGTTGGGGGGTACTGCTACCGGGAGCCATTCTCGGCGGTTTGACGTTTGCCGATCTCTCTCTCGATACCTGGAAAGTCATCATCGCGTCAGGACTGTTAGTCACGTCAGGCATGATCTGGCATAAGCAACTGCGTCACTTTGTTTTACTGCCATCCTGTGTCGCGCTGGTCAGCGGAATTCTGGTGATACTGATGAGTTTGAAATAACAGGGATAAAGAAGAAATTCAGAGGGGTTGTAAGATAATTGGTGCGAGGGGGGGGACTCGAACCCCCACATCCGTAAGGACACTAACACCTGAAGCTAGCGCGTCTACCAATTCCGCCACCTTCGCACAGTCATCTTACTCTTTATTGCTATGTTGATATCGCCTCGTTGGTGCGAGGGGGGGGACTCGAACCCCCACATCCGTAAGGACACTAACACCTGAAGCTAGCGCGTCTACCAATTCCGCCACCTTCGCCCAGTGCGAGCAATATCATCGTGATTTATGGTGCGAGGGGGGGGACTCGAACCCCCACATCCGTAAGGACACTAACACCTGAAGCTAGCGCGTCTACCAATTCCGCCACCTTCGCATACCATCGATACTGTAAAAGTATCGTAACCACGGAGGCGCATTCTAGTTGTTTTCAGCTTTACGTCAACAGAAAAGTGCGCGTGATGCCTTGATTGATGCAAAAATGGCCGATGGACGCGCCGTGTATAGCCGGATGGCGCTTTCGCTTATCCGGCCTACAGGGGAGGCGATTACTTTTTGGCCTGACGCGTCATCACGGTGCGGTACACCTTAAAGCGGCCGGTCTGGGCGATAACTTCGTGGAAGCCAAAAGTTTCATCCAGCACTTTCGGGTATGCCAGGAAGGCGTTCGCGACGATACGCAGCTCACCACCGCTGTTGAGGTGACGAACTGCGCCACGGATCAACGCTTGTGCCGCTTCCAGGCTGGTCTCCATACCGTCGTGGAACGGCGGGTTAGAGATGATCATGTCGAAGCGACCGGTGATGTCGGAGAAGACGTTGCTGGCAATGACTTCGCCTTCAATGCCGTTTGCGGCAAGCGTTGCGCGGCTGGCTTCAACCGCCGGGGCGCTCACGTCACACAGGGTTAAGCGCACTTTTGGCGAATGGCTGGCGAGCACGGTAGAGAGCACGCCCGCGCCGCAGCCCACGTCCAGCACTTTGCCTTTGGTGTGCGGCGTCAGGGTGGAAAGCAGCAGCTTGCTGCCCGTATCCAGCGCATCGCGGCTGAAAACGCCCGGCAGGGTTTTGATGGTCAGGCCGTCAAGCTGGTACTCGTCCCAGTATGCCTGCGCATCAAACGTTGTCTGTTTTTCCAGACGGCCATGGTACAGACCACAGCGGCGAGCGCTGTCGACTTTATTCAGCGGCGCGTAGCCTTCCAGCAGCTGTTCTGCGCTACGCACGCCGCTGCGGTTTTCACCGACCACGAAAATATCGCAGCCGACCGGCAGCAGGGAGAGCAGGTTCATCAGCTGGAACTGGGCTTCCGGTTTATTCTTCGGCCAGTAGTAGATCAGCGTATCGCAGTCGGCGATATCGCTCTGCTCTGCCACCAGGCTAAAGCGCGCGCGCTCGCCCATCTGGCGGCTCAGCACCTGCCAGTGGTGGTAGTATTGGGTGTGGGCACGGCTTTCAGCACAGTCGAAACGCGCGGGCAGGTCATCCTGCATATCTCCGGCAAACAGAATACGGCTTTCTTCGAAATCATCACTGTGACGCAGCAAGACTTCACTTGCCGGGGTAAATGCAGACATGAATTGTTCCTCAATAAACTCAGGCGGGGATTATAGTAGGTAGATGGCGCACTTTCGACACATTTGCTATATTTGCGCGCCTGAGAGACAGGAGTTTTCCCTATGACATCCCGACGAGACTGGCAGTTGCAGCAGCTGGGCATCACCCAGTGGGCTTTGCGTCGCCCGACGGCGTTGCAGGGCGAAATCGCCATCTCCATACCGGCGCACGTTCGCCTGGTGATGGTGGCGGAAGAACTGCCTGCCCTGAATGACCCCCTGATCGGTGATGTCCTTCGCAGTCTGAAGCTGACGGCCGACCAGGTTTTACCGCTGACGCCAGAGCGTGTCGCGATGCTGCCTCCTGATAGCCGCTGTAACAGCTGGCGTATCGGAGAGGCAAATGAGATCTCTCTTCAGGGGAGCCAGATCTGCACGCCAGCGCTGGACGAACTGAAAGCCAACCCAAAAGCGCGCAGCGCGCTATGGCAACAAATCTGCGAATATGAACACGATTTCTTCCCTCACGACGCCTGACCTGTCCACCGCGTTCGCGATTGAAACACGCGCCCACGCGTTTCCGTGGAGCGAAAAAACCTTCGCCAGCAATCAGGGCGAACGGTATCTGAACTACCGCCTGGACGTTGACGGCACCATGGCCGCTTTCGCGATCACGCAGGTTGTTCTTGATGAAGCGACGCTGTTTAATATCGCGGTTGATCCCGCGTTTCAGCGCCGCGGGCTGGGAAGAGAACTGCTTGAGCATCTCATCCGTGAGCTCGAAACCCGTGACGTTTTCACCCTGTGGCTGGAGGTGCGCGCGTCGAATGTCGCCGCCATCGCGCTCTATGAAAGCTTAGGCTTTAACGAGGCGACAATCCGCCGTAACTACTACCCCACCGCAGAGGGACGTGAAGACGCCATCATAATGGCTCTGCCGATTGGATAATAAAAAATAAGGTTGTAACGATGAAATGGGACTGGATTTTCTTTGATGCCGACGAAACGCTGTTTACGTTCGACTCGTTCGGCGGCCTGCAGCGGATGTTTCTCGACTATAGCGTAACCTTCACCGCTGAAGATTTTCAGGACTATCAGGCGGTCAACAAACCGCTGTGGGTGGATTACCAGAACGGTGCCATCACCGCGTTACAGCTTCAGCACCAGCGCTTTGACATCTGGGCGGAACGCTTAAAGGTCAGTCCGGGAACGCTGAACGAGGCTTTCCTCAACGCTATGGCCGATATTTGTGCGCCCCTGCCGGGTGCGGTTTCTCTGCTGAATGCGTTGAAAGGTAAGGTGAAACTGGGGATCATCACCAACGGTTTTACCGCCCTGCAGCAGATCCGCCTTGAGCGCACCGGCCTGCGCGATCATTTTGACGCGCTGGTGATCTCGGAAGAGGTTGGCGTGCCGAAGCCGGATCCGCGAATTTTCGACTATGCGCTGGCGCAGGCCGGCAATCCCGACCGCGATCGTGTCCTGATGGTGGGGGATACCGCAGAGTCAGATATTCTGGGCGGCATGAAGGCTGGTCTGTCGACCGTCTGGCTCAATGCGCATGGCCGCGTGAAGCCTGAAGGCATCGAGCCGACCTGGACCGTGACGTCGTTGAACGAACTGGAGCAACTCCTGTGTAAACAATGATTGCCTGCCCCCCGTTGATGGGTAAAATAGCCGCAATTTTGTATTCCATGATGCGTGGCGTGCTGCCGCGCTTATAAAAGAAGATTTAATTATGACGTTGTCTCCTTATCTGCAAGAGGTGGCCAAGCGCCGCACTTTTGCCATTATCTCGCACCCGGATGCCGGTAAAACGACCATCACTGAGAAGGTGTTGCTGTTCGGACAGGCGATTCAGACTGCGGGTACCGTTAAAGGCCGTGGCTCCAGCCAGCATGCAAAATCCGACTGGATGGAGATGGAAAAACAGCGTGGTATTTCGATTACCACCTCCGTGATGCAGTTCCCGTATCATGACTGCCTGGTGAACCTGCTGGACACCCCAGGTCACGAAGACTTCTCCGAAGATACCTACCGTACCCTGACGGCGGTGGACTGCTGTCTGATGGTGATCGACGCCGCGAAAGGTGTAGAAGATCGTACCCGTAAGCTGATGGAAGTCACCCGTCTGCGCGATACGCCGATCCTCACCTTTATGAACAAACTCGACCGTGACATCCGCGATCCGATGGAGCTGATGGATGAAGTGGAAAACGAGCTGAAGATCGCCTGTGCGCCAATCACCTGGCCAATTGGCTGCGGTAAGCTGTTCAAAGGGGTTTATCACCTCTATAAAGACGAAACTTACCTGTATCAGACCGGTAAAGGCCACACCATTCAGGAAGTGCGCATCGTGAAAGGTCTGGACAACCCGGATCTGGACGCGGCGGTCGGCGAAGAGCTGGCCGCGCAGCTGCGCGACGAGCTGGAGCTGGTCAAGGGCGCGTCTCACGAATTCGACAAAGAGCTGTTCCTGAGCGGCGAAATTACCCCGGTCTTCTTCGGTACCGCACTGGGTAACTTCGGCGTTGACCACATGCTCGACGGTCTGGTGGAGTGGGCGCCGCAGCCGATGCCGCGCAAAACCGACACCCGTGAAGTGGAAGCGAAAGAAGAGAAGTTCACCGGATTCGTGTTTAAGATTCAGGCCAACATGGACCCGAAACACCGTGACCGCGTGGCCTTTATGCGCGTGGTGTCCGGTAAATATGAAAAGGGCATGAAGCTGCGCCAGGTGCGTATCGGGAAAGACGTTGTCATCTCCGATGCGCTGACCTTTATGGCGGGCGATCGTTCCCACGTTGAAGAGGCCTATCCGGGCGACATCATCGGTCTGCACAACCACGGCACCATTCAGATCGGTGATACCTTCACGCAGGGCGAAATGATGAAGTTCACCGGTATTCCGAACTTCGCGCCGGAGCTGTTCCGTCGCATTCGTCTGCGCGATCCGCTTAAGCAGAAACAGCTGCTGAAAGGCCTGGTTCAGCTCTCCGAAGAGGGCGCCGTGCAGGTGTTCCGCCCGATTGCGAACAACGATCTGATCGTGGGTGCGGTCGGCGTGCTGCAGTTTGACGTGGTCGTTGCGCGCCTGAAGAGCGAATACAACGTAGAAGCGATTTACGAATCGGTGAACGTCGCGACCGCGCGCTGGGTTGAGTGTCCTGACGTGAAGAAATTCGAAGAATTCAAGCGTAAGAATGAAGTTCAGCTGGCGCTGGATGGCGGCGATAACCTGACCTATATCGCGCCAACGATGGTCAACCTGAACCTGACGCAGGAACGTTATCCGGACGTTCAGTTCCGTAAAACCCGCGAGCACTAATCCCCTCTCAGAGCACGGCATTCGCCGTGCTCTTCTTTATTTCCTGTCTTATTAATCCCTTGCGGAATGTTCTTAATTCAACGCAATTTCACGCTATTCGCCCATTTTTTACCCAATTCTGAAAGCGGCTCTGTGAGAGTGATCTATATTTAACTCAGTGTTTAACACCGGGCGTGGATAAATTAACTGTTCAATGCATGGCTTTAGGTTATCCAATTTGCCCGTGTGTTTATTCGCAATATATATCACTACTAAGGAAGTATGTAGCCCGAATAACGGGTCAACACAGGAATAGATCGATGAATATGACAAGACTGAAGATTTCTAAAACTCTGCTGGCTGTAACACTGGGTAGCGTTCTGGTGAGCGGCTCCGCCCTGGCGGAAAGCAGCACCATGGATAAAGCACAATCCACGGCCGATAGCGCAGGGCAAAAAATCGATAGCTCTATGAATAAAGTCGGCAATTTCATGGATGACAGCTCTATCACAGCAAAAGTGAAGGCCGCACTGGTGGATGATGAAGCCATCAAGAGCACCGATATTTCCGTTAAGACCGACAAGAAAGTGGTCACGCTGAGCGGCTTTGTTGAAAGCCAGGCTCAGGCTGAACAGGCGGTAAAAGTGGCGAAAGGCGTCGAAGGCGTCGCCTCCGTCAGCGATAAGCTGCACGTCCGTGACGGCAAAAACGCGTCGGTGAAAGGTTATGCCGGTGATGCAGCCACCACCAGCGAAATCAAAGCTAAACTTTTAGCAGATGACATCGTGCCGTCCCGTAAGGTGAAAGTGGAAACCACCGATGGCGTGGTTCAGCTTTCCGGTACGGTAGATTCGCAGGCGCAAAGTGAACGTGCCGAGTCCATCGCGAAGGCGATTGATGGTGTGAAAAGCGTTAAAAACGATCTGAAAACGAAGTAAATCTCGACCATTCGCCCGTCTGGCTAAACCCTGCGGGCGAAATAAGAACGACTCTGGAAAAACGCCGGTGAGTGACCTGAGCGCTCACGTTTAGCGGCCGACATTAACTATGGTAAAGGAGAAGCTTATGTTTCGTTGGGGCATTATATTTCTGGTTATCGCGTTAATTGCCGCCGCATTGGGCTTTGGTGGTCTGGCAGGTACAGCGGCATGGGCAGCTAAAATTGTCTTCGTTGTGGGTATTATTCTGTTCCTGGTCAGCCTGTTTACGGGTCGTAGACGTCCGTAGCAAACGCAATATTCCTTCAACAAAATAAAGCCAGTCACTGTGACTGGCTTTTTCTTATTTGCGTAACAGGTCGGGTGCGTTACTGTGGTGTTATAAAATAATCAAAACAGGAAAGCAGAGGTGGGGCAACGAATTCCCGTTACGCTCGGCAATATTGCGCCGCTGACGTTAAAACCGTTTCGCGCGGGTCAACTCGCGCTGGTCTGCGAGGGTGGCGGACAGCGCGGCATTTTCACCGCTGGCGTGCTGGACGAATTTATGCGCGCGCAGTTCAACCCCTTTGACCTTTACTTCGGCACCTCTGCCGGGGCGCAGAACCTCTCTGCCTATGTCTGTAACCAGCCCGGCTACGCGCGAAAGGTCATCATGCGCTACACCACGGCGAAAGAATTTTTTAACCCGGTGCGGTTTGTGCGCGGCGGCAACCTGATCGATCTCGACTGGCTGCTGGAGTCAACCTCCAGCCAGATGCCGCTGGCCATGGATACTGCCGCCCGTCTGTTTGATAGCGGTAAAGAATTCTGGATGTGTGCCAGCCGGGGCGATGACTATTCGCCGGGCTATTTTTCGCCTCAGAAAGAGAACTGGCTGGACATTATCCGCGCCTCCAGCGCGATCCCCGGCTTTTATCGTACCGGTGCCCTGCTGGACGGTATTAGCTATCTGGACGGGGGGATCAGTGACGCGGTGCCGGTGCAGGAAGCCGCCCGTCGCGGGGCGAAAACCATTGTGGTGATCCGTACCGTACCGTCGCAAATGTATTACACCCCGCAGTGGTTTAAGCGGATGGAGCGCTGGCTGGGCGACAGCAGCCTGCAGCCGCTGGTGAACATCGCGAAGCAGCATGAAACCACCTACGGCGCGATGCAGCGCTTCATTGAGAAACCGCCGGGCAAGCTGCGTATTTTTGAAATTTATCCGCCTAAGCCGCTGCTGAGCATGGCGCTGGGCAGCCGCGTTCCTGCGCTGCGTATGGATTACAAAACGGGGCGGCTGTGTGGGCGCTACTTCCTGGCGACGGTGGGGAAAATGCTGGCAGAGCAGCCGCCGCTTCATCGCCATAAACGCATTATTACGCCGCCTGCGGTTGTCGCCAACGACGCCCTGACGGTGCCCCTGGTTGACATTCCGCAGGCGAATGACGCTTTACTGGATAACGAGGATCTGGCGTGATGCACCGCTTTGTCGACACCCATTGCCACTTTGATTTCCCGCCGTTTACGGGAGATGAAGAGCAAAGCATTGCGAAAGCGGCCGAGGCAGGCGTTCAGGCCATTATTGTGCCTTCAGTGGAAGCGGCTTACTTTTCCCGCGTGCTGGATCTTTCCACGCGTCACCCTGCGCTCTATGCGGCGCTCGGCCTGCATCCGATCGTGATTGAGCGGCATCGGGATGAGGACATTGAGCGACTTGATGAGATAGTGCAGACCGCAGGCGACAAGCTTGTCGCCATCGGTGAGATCGGCCTCGATCTTTATCGCGAGCATCCGCATTTTGAGCGCCAGCAGACGATCCTCGACGCGCAGCTCAGGCTGGCGAAGCGTCACGATCTGCCGGTGATCCTTCATTCAAGACGCACACACGATAAGCTGGCAATGCACCTGAAGCGTATCGATTTGCCGCGTAAGGGCGTCGTGCATGGTTTCTCAGGCAGCCTGCAGCAGGCGCAGCGTTTTATCGAGCTGGGGTACAAAATCGGCGTTGGGGGCACCATCACCTATCCGCGCGCCAGCAAAACCCGGGACGTGATGGCACAGCTGCCGCTGTCGGCGCTTCTGCTGGAAACCGACGCGCCGGACATGCCGCTGAACGGTTTTCAGGGCCAGCCGAATCGTCCGGAACAGGCGGCGCGCGTGTTTGCCACCCTGTGCGAACTGCGAAAAGAGACTGAAGAGGCCATAGCCGGTGCGCTGCTGGAAAATACGCGTTCGGTATTTGGCATCACGCTATAGATAAAGCGCAGGACGGATCACCGT
The DNA here is from genome assembly GCF_049238885.1 of Enterobacter cloacae complex sp. BZL2005. Classification (NCBI taxonomy): domain Bacteria; kingdom Pseudomonadati; phylum Pseudomonadota; class Gammaproteobacteria; order Enterobacterales; family Enterobacteriaceae; genus Enterobacter; species Enterobacter cloacae complex sp. BZL2005. Next base: position 94,879 of record NZ_JBMKGI010000004.1, read on the forward strand.
TATCTTCTGTTTTTCCAGCGCCCGCGCCAGCGGTTCAACGTCTTCCGGCGTGGCGCTGCGCCATGACGCCGCCTCGCCGTACACGCCATGCGCATGAAACGCGTTGATGCGGACCGGCACATTCCCAAGCCCGTGGATAAACGCCGTCAGCGGCTTCAGATGTTCCAGATAATCACACTGTTCCGGAATCACCAGCAGGCGGAGCTCCGTTAAACGATTACGATCTGCCAGCCAGCGGATACTCTGCTTGATCTGCGGGTTTTCGCGCCCGGTCAGGAAGCGGTGGTGTTCGTTCCCCCATGCTTTCAGGTCCAGCATCGCGCCATCCAGTACCGGCAGCAGCTTTTGCCAGCCGGTTTCGCTTAACAAACCGTTGCTGTCGACCAGGCAGGTCAGATGATTCAGGTCGGGATCGGCTTTGATCGCGGTGAACAGCGTCACTAAAAACGGTAATTGCGTTGTGGCCTCACCGCCGCTCACGGTGATCCCCTCGATAAACGGTGCGGATTTGCGGAGCTGTGAAAGGATCTCCTCCACGCTCAGGCGGTGCGCCATGGGCGTTGCCTGCTGCTGGCACAGGTGCAGGCAGGTGTCGCACTGCTGGCAGTCACTCTCCTGCCACCAGACGCGTCCCGCCTGTATGGTCAGCGCGTCGTGCGGGCAGTGGGGCACGCAGTCCCCGCAGTCGTTGCAGCGGCCGATCGTCCACGGGTTGTGGCAGGTTTTACAGCGCAGGTTGCAGCCCTGCAGGAACAGCGCCAGGCGGCTGCCCGGCCCGTCCACGCAGGAAAAAGGGATGACCTGACTAACTAAAGCGCATCTGCTGTTCATGGCTTATCACGCGCGGCTGACGTTCCAGAATACGGGTATTGCGCGCGGCTTCTTCACCCAGCCAGGTGGTATTGGTGCGCGATCCGGCTTCCCGGTACTTCTCCAGATCCGACAACCGCACCATATAACCGGTAACGCGCACCAGATCGTTACCCGCGACGTTGGCGGTAAGCTCGCGCATCCCCGCCCTGAACGCGCCGAGACAGAGCTGGACCACCGCCTGCGGGTTACGTTTTACCGTCTCATCCAGCGTCAAAATATCGCTGATCCCGGAAGCGTAGTGCTTGTGGTGCGGCGCCACCGCCAGCAGGTGGCTGATGGGATCCGGCTCGTCGCCGTAGGGCAGGCGCGCGCCCGGCGTGGTGCCCGAATCGGAGCTGATCCCCGACTGCGCATGCAGCATCGCGCGCTGCTTCCAGCCGTGTTTCACCGGCGTGTTTTCGACAAACGCCGCAAGCTGTTCGCTGATGCGATAGCCCAGCGCGTTGGCCTGCTCGTCTTTGCCGTAACGCCCAGTCATCCCGGCTTTCTCACAGAGCACGTTTACCGCTTCTGCCAGGCCGTACATGCCAAACATCGGCACAAACCGATCGGCATCAATCAGCCCCTCTTTCACCAGGAAGCTATTCTCAAAGAAGCCGGATTGTTGATACAGGAAATCGCAGCGGGCATCGATGATGGCCATTTGCTGCTGGCAGTAATGCGGGAGGGCGCGGCTGAAGAAGTCTTCCATTGACGTACTGTGTTCGGCGATGGCCTTGAGGTTGAGGCGCACCAGGGTGCTGCCACCGCCTGCCAGAGGCAGGGAGTTGTAACAGCTCACTACGCCGTAATGGCCTTTTGTGAAAATTTTATCATTCACCGGGCCATTAGAAATATGCGGTTTACTGCATTCACATATGTTTTTCGCCACCTCAAGCAGCAAATCATCCGGGGTGATCGCTGGATCATAAATAAAGGTCAGGTTCGGCGCGACCTGCTTCAGCTCTGCATCGGCACGCAGAATGGCGCGCGTGACGGGGGTATCTTCCGGCCCGATATTGGCATGCATAAAGGCATCGGGCAACGTACGGTCGAGATAGCGCCAGAAACGTTTTATTCGGCTATTGATTTCTTCTTGTGTTAGAATTCTAACATACGGTTGCAGCAGCGCATCAAGCTGACCGAGATAGACCGGCATCGATGTGACGGACGGAACATGGTGGTAGAGGATGGTTAACAGTGAGAGGGCGTCGTCGAGATCTTTTGCCCCTTCCAGCTCCAGCCATTCTGAACCATTAGCCAGAAATTTTGCGTAATCCGGCAGAACGTAACGGGGTTTGTAAGGCGCATGGCCTTCGAACATGTCGCAGATGAACCCCTCGTCCAGCGCGGCGCGCGCAGCTTCAGGAAGTGCCGGATACGGCAGGTTGTTTTCCGCTTCCAGCGCCAGAAAATGACGTTTTTGTTCCGGGGATAACACCGGGCTTGTCACAATCTGCTGGCAACGTTGTTGCAGGGCGTCGGGGCTGGAGTGGGACATGTTCGCTTCCTTGAGTGTTCTGCGGATGATGAACGGATTGTAGAAAGCCTGCCTGTCGGCACTTTTGATCCGACAGGGGGTATCGCTGCTTTAGTCCGCAATATGCGCGCTAAAGTTTGAAGAAGATCTCATTACAGTAATGCAAATTTGCACGCAGTTTTCATTAACTGTGATGAATGTCGAAGTGTGGATGCGGGTGGATGTTAGAATACTCACAGACCCGCAAGGTAAAATTTATACGGCACTGCCGTTGGAGAATGTTATGACCGATTTAACTGCAAGCAGCCTGCGCGCGTTGAAACTGATGGACCTGACTACCCTGAACGATGACGACACCAATGAGAAAGTCATCGCCCTGTGCCATCAGGCGAAAACGCCGGTGGGCAACACCGCAGCCGTCTGTATCTACCCGCGCTTTATCCCGATTGCCCGTAAGACGCTGAAAGAGCAGGGCACCCCGGACGTGCGCATTGCAACCGTCACTAACTTCCCGCATGGCAACGATGATATCGAGATTGCGCTGGCAGAAACCCGCGCGGCGATTGCCTACGGCGCAGACGAAGTGGACGTGGTGTTCCCGTACCGCGCGCTGATCGCCGGCAACGAGCAGGTCGGTTTTGACCTGGTGAAGGCCTGTAAAGACGCGTGTGCGGCGGCAAACGTGCTGCTGAAAGTGATCATCGAAACCGGCGAGCTGAAAGAAGAGGCGCTGATTCGTAAAGCCTCTGAAATCTCCATCAAAGCCGGTGCGGATTTCATTAAAACCTCTACCGGTAAAGTACCGGTAAATGCGACCCCGGAAAGCGCGCGCATCATGATGGAAGTGATCCGCGACATGGGCGTGTCCAAAACCGTGGGCTTCAAACCTGCGGGCGGCGTGCGTACCGCGGAAGACGCGCAGCAGTTCCTGGCGATTGCCGACGAGCTGTTTGGCGCCGACTGGGCCGATTCCCGTCACTACCGCTTCGGCGCCTCCAGCCTGCTGGCCAGCCTGCTTAAAGCGCTGGGTCACGGCGACGGTAAGAGCGCAAGCAGCTACTAAGTTTGAATTGCCGGGTGGCGCTACGCTTACCCGGCCTACCCGGATCGTGGTCGGGTAAACCGTACCCGCCACCATTCACCCGATTCCTCATGGGGGTTACCGTGTTTCTCGCACAAGAAATTATTCGTAAAAAACGTGATGGTCATGCATTAAGCGACGAAGAGATCCGCTTCTTCATCAACGGCATTCGTGATAACACCGTCTCAGAAGGGCAGATTGCGGCTCTGGCGATGACCATTTTCTTCCACGATATGTCGATGCCTGAGCGCGTGTCGCTGACCATGGCGATGCGAGATTCAGGAACCGTTCTGGACTGGAAAAGCCTCAACCTTAACGGCCCGATTGTGGATAAACACTCCACCGGCGGCGTGGGCGACGTGACCTCCCTGATGCTTGGCCCCATGGTGGCCGCCTGCGGCGGTTACGTTCCGATGATCTCCGGGCGCGGCCTGGGCCACACCGGCGGTACGCTCGACAAACTGGAAGCCATTCCGGGCTTCGATATCTTCCCGGATGACAACCGCTTCCGCGACATTATTAAAGACGTTGGTGTGGCGATTATCGGCCAGACCAGCTCTCTTGCTCCGGCAGACAAGCGTTTCTACGCGACCCGCGACATTACCGCGACCGTAGACTCCATCCCGCTGATCACCGCCTCTATCCTGGCGAAGAAGCTGGCAGAAGGGCTGGACGCGCTGGTGATGGACGTGAAGGTAGGCAGCGGCGCGTTTATGCCAACCTATGAACTCTCTGAGGCGCTGGCCGAAGCGATCGTTGGCGTCTCCAACGGCGCGGGCGTGCGCACTACCGCACTGCTCACCGACATGAACCAGGTGCTGGCTTCCAGCGCCGGTAACGCCGTCGAAGTGCGTGAAGCCGTCCAGTTCCTGACGGGCGAATACCGCAACCCGCGTCTGTTCGACGTCACCATGGCGCTGTGCGTGGAGATGTTAATCTCCGGCAAGCTTGCCAAAGACGACGCCGACGCCCGCGCGAAGCTACAGGCGGTACTGGACAACGGCAAAGCGGCGGAGATCTTTGGCCGCATGGTTGCGGCGCAGAAAGGCCCAACCGACTTCGTCGAAAACTATGCGAAGTACCTGCCGACCGCGACGCTCAGCAAAGCGGTGTATGCCGACAGCGAAGGGTTTGTCTCGGCAATGGATACCCGCGCGCTGGGTATGGCGGTCGTGTCTATGGGCGGCGGCCGTCGTCAGGCGTCAGATACCATTGATTACAGCGTCGGCTTCACCGATATGGCCCGTCTGGGCGACAGCGTTGACGGCCAACGTCCGCTGGCGGTGATCCACGCCAAAGATGAAGCCAGCTGGCAGGAAGCGGCGAAAGCGGTGAAGGCGGCTATTACGCTTGACAATAAAGCGCCGGAAACCACACCGACTGTCTATCGCCGTATCACCGAATAGCGGTATACTGATCTGATCGATAATTTTTGAAGCACTACGTACGGAGAACAATTATGAAACGTGCATTTATTATGGTGCTGGACTCATTCGGCATCGGCGCAACCGAAGATGCGGAACGTTTTGGTGACGTGGGTTCCGATACCATGGGTCACATCGCGGAAGCCTGTGCGAAAGGCGAAGCGGATAACGGTCGTAAAGGCCCTCTGACTCTACCCAACCTGACCCGCCTCGGGCTGGTGAAAGCACATGAAGGTTCTACCGGTAAAATCGCAGCCGGTATGGACGGCAATGCGGAAGTCGTGGGCGCCTATGCCTGGGCGCACGAGCTCTCCTCCGGTAAAGACACCCCGTCTGGCCACTGGGAAATCGCCGGTGTACCGGTGCTGTTCGACTGGGGTTACTTCTCCGATCACGAGAACAGCTTCCCGCAGGAGCTGCTCGATAAGCTGGTGAAGCGTGCCAACCTGCCGGGCTACCTCGGCAACTGCCACTCCTCCGGTACCGTGATTCTGGACCAGCTCGGCGAAGAGCACATGAAAACCGGCAAGCCGATTTTCTACACCTCTGCTGACTCCGTGTTCCAGATTGCCTGCCACGAAGAGACCTTTGGCCTGGATAAACTCTACGAGCTGTGCGAAATCGCCCGTGAAGAGCTGACCGAAGGCGGCTACAACATTGGCCGCGTGATCGCGCGTCCGTTTATCGGCGACAAAGCGGGTAACTTCCAGCGTACCGGTAACCGTCACGATCTGGCCGTTGAGCCGCCGGCGCCAACCGTGCTGCAGAAGCTGGTCGATGAGAAAGACGGCCACGTGGTGTCCGTGGGCAAAATCGCGGATATCTACGCTAACTGCGGCATCACCAAAAAGGTCAAAGCGACCGGACTCGATGCGCTGTTCGATGCCACCATCAAAGAGATGAAAGAAGCGGGCGACAAGACCATTGTCTTCACCAACTTCGTCGACTTCGACTCCTCCTGGGGTCACCGTCGCGACGTAGCGGGTTATGCTGCGGGTCTTGAGCTGTTCGACCGCCGCCTGCCGGAGCTGATGGAGCTGGTGGGTGAAGATGACATTCTGATCCTGACCGCGGACCACGGCTGCGATCCGACCTGGACCGGTACCGACCACACCCGTGAGCACATTCCGGTGCTGGTGTACGGCCCGAAAGTGAAGCCGGGTTCGCTGGGTCACCGTGAAACCTTCGCGGACATTGGCCAGACCCTGGCGAAATACTTTGGTACGTCTGACATGGAATATGGCAAGGCCATGTTCTGATGTCATTGCCCGGTGGCGCTTCGCTTACCGGGCCTACGGTTTTGTAGGCCGGGTAAGGCGTAGCCGCCACCCGGCAAAAACAACAAGTTAAAAGGAACTGAAGATGGCAACTCCTCACATTAATGCAGAAATGGGTGATTTCGCTGACGTCGTATTGATGCCGGGCGACCCGCTGCGCGCGAAGCACATTGCAGAAACCTTCCTGGAAGACGTGCGTGAAGTGAACAACGTTCGCGGCATGCTGGGCTTCACGGGTACTTATAAAGGCCGCAAAATCTCCGTTATGGGCCACGGCATGGGTATCCCATCCTGCTCCATCTACACCAAAGAGCTGATCACCGATTTCGGTGTGAAGAAAATCATCCGCGTAGGCTCCTGCGGTGCGGTGCGTATGGACGTTAAGCTGCGTGACGTGGTGATCGGCATGGGCGCGTGTACCGACTCTAAAGTCAACCGCATCCGTTTTAAGGATCATGACTTTGCAGCCATCGCTGACTTTGACATGGTGCGTAACGCGGTTGACGCGGCAAAAGCGCTGGGCGTTGACGCGCGCGTGGGCAACCTGTTCTCTGCCGATCTGTTCTACTCGCCAGAAGGCGACATGTTCGACGTGATGGAAAAATACGGCATCCTGGGCGTGGAAATGGAAGCGGCCGGTATCTACGGCGTAGCGGCTGAATTCGGTGCGAAAGCGCTGACCATCTGCACCGTATCTGACCATATCCGTACCCACGAGCAGACTACCGCTGCCGAGCGTCAGACCACCTTCAACGACATGATCAAAATCGCGCTGGAATCCGTTCTGCTGGGCGATAAAGAGTAAGCGCTGTTGTGCCGGGTGGCGGCCTCGCCTGACCCGGCCTACGGTTTTGTAAGCCCGCTAAGCGCAGCGCCAGCGGGCTTTTTTACTAGCGCACGGCCTGTGCAACCCATGCTGACAAATCCCTTAACTCTTTTTCCTGCTCCGGAAAATCGCCGATCAGCGCATCACACTCCTGCTGCAACATATCCGCCCGATACAGACAGCCTTGCAGACGAGCGGCTAACGCCTCTAACGGTGCCGGATTGAGACTATCCGTAAAGACCTGCGTGCGGGTGATATGGCCTTTCTCCACGTCGAAGTGCAGCTCCACGCCGCCCCAGGTAAACCGTTCGTCCAGCAGATGGGAAAAGGCAGGGGCCTGACCGAAGTTCCACTCCCAGCTGCTCTGGCGCGCAAAGGTTTCCGCGAAGTTGGGCAGGTCCGGTGTTTTGTCAGGGGAGATCGCTTCAGCTTCTACCCGCTCGCCGTAATGTTCGAAGAAGGCTTCACGAATCGCATCGCAAATCTGCTCGTGAGTAATCCCGGGCAGCAGTTCCACCAGATTCGCCACGCGCCCGCGCACGGAGGTGATGCCCTTAGCCTGTAGCTTTTTCTTATCTGGATTAAGGTAGTTAGCCAGACGGCTGAGATCGGCGTTCAGCAGCAGGGTGCCGTGGTGGAATCCGCGTTCCATCGTTTCGCGATAGGCAGAGCCGGATACCTTGCGGTCGCCATCGGGCGTTTTGACCACCAGATCGTTACGTCCGGAGGCTTCCGCCGTCACGCCGAGCGAATTGAGCGCGTTGAGGACGATGGACGTTGAGATGGTTTTGTCGTATTCCGGTTTGCCCGCCATAAAGGTAAAGCAGGTATTGCCCAGATCGTGGAATACCGCGCCGCCGCCGCTGCTGCGGCGCGCCAGACGGACGTTGTCCTCTTCCATACGGCGGGTGTTGCATTCTTTCCACGGGTTTTGCGCACGACCAATAACCACCGTATCGGCATTGCGCCAGAGAAACAGTACGCGCTGGGTGGCAGGCATCTGGCGGAAGATGCACTCCTCCACCGCCAGGTTAAACCAGGGATCGTAAGAGTCAGAGATAAGCAGGCGTAACGTCGACATGGCAGAGTTCCTTTTCCGAATCATCCGCCTACTTTATCACTATTCTTTCTTCTCGCTCTCTTCGTCTTCGGGGACTGACCGGCTGGCGGTCAGCAGGAACGGGGATTGCTGCCAGCGCGTGCGCTTGCCCCGAAGCAGAGTGCGTGCCAGCACAACGCCGATGGCGAGTGAAAGCAGCAGCATCAGGCGCAGAATATTGGTGGTATTATCGACCTGTTTGGCTTCAGTGGGCAGGGTGTGGGTATCAAGGGTGAGGCGCAGATAGCCCAGCGGGCCATTCTTCCCCTGAATAGGTTCAACAAGCTGCTGGTTGAAGTAGCCGCCGGCTTTTTTGCCGTCCAGCGCCAGCCTGTCTCGCACGTCGACGTGCTCGCCCGCACGGGCAATGAGGTTGCCTTGCTCATCATAGACACCGGCATCAAGAATGCGGCTGTTCTCCGTGAGCAGGCGTAAAACCTGGCCTATCCGCTTCTCGTCAGGCGTTTCGTTACGCATGGACGGCGCGACGTTGAGCGTGACCTGGCGTGCCAGCGTGCGGGCCAGCTCTTCAAACTGCGGGTTGCGTTGCCGTTGATGGTTCTGGCTAAACCACGATGCCCCTTGCATCAGCACCACTAAGAGTGCGAGACAGGAAAGGACAATCACGGCGCGATGGAGCCGGAATTTCAGTTTTGCGCGAGCCATATTCCACCTGCTGAAAATTTACGGCTTAATGTTGCCAGAAGTGATGGTTACAGGGTAGCCTCATGCGTTATTTTCCCTCTGCAACCTTCCGGCGCGAACGAAATTACAGGAGCTTTAATGCCGAACATTACCTGGTGTGACCTGCCAACGGATGTCTCTTTATGGCCAGGATTGCCGCTCTCTTTAAGTGGCGATGAGGTGATGCCTCTGGATTACCACGCCGGTCGTAGCGGCTGGCTGCTGTATGGACGCGGTCTGGATAAGCAACGCCTGACCCAGTATCAAACCAAACTGGGGGCCGCGATGGTCATCGTCGCCGCCTGGTGCGTGGAAGACTACCAGGTCATTCGCCTGGCGGGCTCTCTGACCCAGCGCGCCACGCGCCTGGCGCATGACGCCGGGCTGGATGTCGCACCGCTGGGTAAAATTCCGCACCTGAAAACGCCTGGCCTGCTGGTCATGGACATGGACTCTACCGCCATTCAGATCGAGTGTATCGACGAAATTGCGAAGCTGGCGGGCAGCGGCGAGCTGGTGGCGGAAGTAACCGAGCGTGCGATGCGCGGCGAGCTGGATTTCACCGCCAGCCTACGACAGCGCGTGGCGACCCTGAAAGGGGCCGATGCCAACATTCTGCGTCAGGTGCGCGATGAACTGCCCCTGATGCCAGGGCTGACGCAGCTGGTGCTGAAGCTGCAGTCCCTCGGCTGGAAGGTGGCGATCGCCTCCGGTGGCTTCACCTTCTTCGCGGATTATCTGCGGGAAAAACTGCATCTGACCACGGTGGTGGCCAACGAGCTGGAGATCATGGACGGCAAGCTGACCGGTCAGGTGATCGGCGATATTGTGGATGCCCAGTACAAAGCCAATACGCTGACGCGCCTCGCGGAAAAATATGAAATTCCGGTTGTCCAGACCGTCGCCATCGGTGACGGCGCGAACGACCTGCCGATGATCAAAGCGGCCGGCCTGGGCATTGCCTACCATGCCAAGCCAAAAGTGAATGAAAAGACGGAAGTGACTATCCGTCACGCTGACCTGATGGGGGTGTTCTGCATTCTCTCCGGCAGCCTTAATCAGAAATAACGGTCTGCTTTGTAGGCCGGGTAAGCGTAAGCGCCCCCCGGCTCGCAGGCCGCAGAGAAATAACGAGGTAAACCGTGGCGAAAGCTCCAAAACGCGCATTTGTCTGTAATGAATGTGGTGCGGATTATCCGCGCTGGCAGGGGCAATGTAGCGCCTGCCATGCCTGGAACACCATCACCGAAGTGCGTGGTGTGGCGGCTTCGCCGAGCGTGGCGCGCAATGAACGCCTGAGTGGCTATGCGGGCAATGCAGGCGTGTCGAAGGTACAAAAACTTTCAGACATCAGCCTGGAGGCGCTGCCGCGCTTCTCCACCGGCTTCAAGGAATTTGACCGCGTGCTCGGCGGCGGCGTGGTGCCGGGCAGCGCGATCCTGATCGGCGGTAACCCGGGGGCGGGTAAATCGACTCTGCTGCTGCAAACGCTTTGCAAGCTCGCCGAACAGATGAAAACCCTGTACGTCACGGGCGAAGAATCACTCCAGCAGGTGGCAATGCGCGCGCACCGTCTCGGCCTGCCGACCGGCAACCTGAATATGCTGTCGGAAACCAGCATCGAGCAGATCTGCATGATCGCCGAAGAAGAGCAGCCGAAGCTGATGGTGATCGACTCCATCCAGGTGATGCACATGGCGGACATCCAGTCCTCGCCGGGCAGCGTCGCGCAGGTGCGTGAAACCGCGGCCTACCTGACGCGCTTTGCCAAAACGCGCGGCGTGGCGATTGTGATGGTGGGTCACGTGACCAAAGACGGCTCGCTGGCGGGACCGAAGGTGCTCGAACACTGTATCGACTGCTCGGTAATGCTCGACGGCGACGCAGACTCTCGCTTCCGTACCCTGCGCAGCCATAAAAACCGCTTTGGGGCGGTTAACGAACTGGGCGTGTTTGCCATGACCGAACAGGGGCTGCGCGAAGTCAGCAACCCGTCGGCCATCTTCCTGAGCCGGGGAGATGAAATCACCTCCGGCAGCTCGGTGATGGTGCTGTGGGAAGGGACGCGCCCGCTGCTCGTCGAAATTCAGGCACTGGTGGATCACTCGATGATGGGCAACCCGCGGCGCGTGGCGGTCGGTCTGGAACAGAACCGCCTGGCAATCCTGCTGGCGGTGCTGCACCGTCACGGCGGGCTGCAGATGGCGGATCAGGACGTCTTCGTGAACGTGGTCGGCGGCGTCAAAGTCACCGAGACCAGCGCAGACCTGGCGCTGCTGCTGGCGATGGTCTCCAGCCTGCGCGACAGACCGCTGCCGCAGGATCTGGTCGTCTTTGGCGAAGTGGGCCTCGCCGGGGAAATCCGTCCGGTGCCGAGCGGCCAGGAGCGTATCTCCGAGGCGGCAAAACACGGTTTCCGTCGGGCTATCGTTCCCGCCGCCAACGTGCCGAAAAAAATCCCGGAAGGGATGCAGGTCTTTGGCGTGAAGAAACTCGCAGATGCGTTAAATGTCTTTGACGACTTATAATTACGTATTCGATTTTGCAGGAGGCACCGTAATTTATGTCATCATTTGACTACATCAAGACCGCTATCCGCCAGAAAGGCTGCACGTTGCAGCAGGTGGCAGACGCCAGCGGCATGACCAAAGGCTACCTGAGCCAACTGCTGAACGCCAAAATCAAAAGCCCCAGCGCGCAGAAGCTGGAAGCGCTGCACCGCTTTCTGGGGCTGGAATTCCCGCGTATGCAAAAGAACATCGGCGTGGTGTTTGGCAAGTTTTACCCGCTGCATACCGGGCATATCTATCTGATCCAGCGCGCCTGTAGCCAGGTGGACGAGCTGCACATCATCATGGGGTACGACGAAACCCGCGATCGTCAGCTGTTTGAAGACAGCGCCATGTCGCAGCAGCCGACCGTGCCGGACCGTCTGCGCTGGCTGCTTCAGACCTTCAAGTACCAGAAAAACATTCGCATTCATGCCTTTAACGAAGAGGGTATGGAGCCGTACCCGCACGGCTGGGACGTGTGGAGCAACGGCATCAAAGCGTTTATGGAAGAGAAGGGCATTGCGCCTAACTGGATCTACACCTCTGAAGAGTCCGATGCGCCGCAGTTCCGCGAGCATCTGGGCATCGAGACGGTGCTGATCGACCCGAAACGCACCTTTATGAACATCAGCGGGGCGCAGATCCGCGAAAACCCGTTCCGCTACTGGGATTACATTCCGACCGAAGTGAAGCCGTTCTTTGTGCGCACCGTCGCGATCCTGGGCGGTGAGTCGAGCGGTAAATCGACGCTGGTCAACAAGCTGGCGAACATCTTCAACACCACCAGCGCGTGGGAGTATGGCCGCGACTATGTCTTTTCCCATCTGGGCGGCGATGAGATGGCGCTGCAGTATTCCGACTACGACAAAATCGCGCTCGGTCACGCTCAGTACATTGATTTCGCGGTGAAATACGCCAACAAGGTGGCGTTCATCGATACCGATTTTGTCACCACCCAGGCGTTCTGCAAAAAGTACGAGGGGCGCGAGCACCCGTTCGTGCAGGCGCTGATTGACGAATACCGCTTTGACCTGGTGATCCTGCTGGAAAACAACACCCCGTGGGTGGCCGACGGCATGCGCAGCCTCGGCAGCTCGGTGGACAGGCGGGAATTCCAGTCCATGCTGGTGGAGATGCTCAACGAAAACAACGTTGAGTTTGTGCACGTGGAAGAGTCGGACTACGACTCCCGTTTCCTGCGCTGCGTCGAGCTGGTGAAGGAGATGATGGGGGAGCAGGGGTAAGCGTTAACCGCCCTCTCCCTGTGGGAGAGGGCCAGGGTGAGGGCATCAAGCCACTCAGAACTCCACCACCACTTTTCCGCGCATATGCCCGTCCAGCACCTTACGGTGCGCCTCGGTAATGCTCTCCACACTCAGCCCGTGCAGCGTTTCACTCAGTGAGCTTTCCACCACGCCGTTATCCACCAGCTTCGCCACCTCATTGAGGATCTCACCCTGACGCGCCATATCAGCGGTCTGGTACATGCTGCGGGTGTACATAAATTCCCAGTGCAGCGCGGCGGATTTGGACTTCAGCTTGTCCTGGTTCAGCGGGTGTTCATTCTCCACGATAGAACAGATATGCCCCTGCGGTGCAATCAGGTCGCTGACCGCATCCCAGTGCCCGTCGGTGTCGTTGAGGATGAAAATGTAATCCACAAAGGTCAGCCCGTGCTTCGCCAGTTCGCCTTTCAGATCGCGGTAGTTCACCACCACATCTGCACCGCGATCGCGGCACCACCGGGCGGAATCTTCTCGGGACGCGGTTGCGATCACCTTTACCTTGCTGTTGTGCTTCGCAAACGGGATCGCCAGCGATCCCACCCCGCCCGCACCGCCGATGATCAGCAGGGTTTTGTCCGTACCGGCATCCTGAATATTCAGCCGTTCAAACAGGCCTTCCCACGCGGTGAGCGCGGTCAACGGCAGCGCGGCGGCAGCCGCCCAGCCGAGGCTTGACGGTTTGTGCCCGACAATGCGCGCATCGATCAGCTGATGTGTGGTGTTGCTGCCCGGACGGGTGATGTCGCCTGCGTACCACACTTCATCTCCCGGTTTGAATCCGGTGACGCCAGCCCCAACGGCTTTGACGATCCCGCTGGCATCCCATCCGAGAATACGCGGCTCGTTCAGCCCGTTCTTAGCAATGCCCGCGTGGGCTTTGGTATCGACCGGGTTAACGGAGACGGCTTTCACCTCCACCAGAAGATCGTGCTCGCCGGGCTGCGGCATCGGTGGAGTGATTTCAATGAAAGTAGAGGGATTTTCAGGGTTAACGGCGATGGCTTTAACTGACATGGTGTGCTCCTCAATGGCATGCGTTTTGTTGAGGCTAGTCTATTAAGTGGCCATCTGCGTGATAAGATGGACAATCAAGAACTCAGCGTTCGTACAGGATGAACAATCATGTTTAAACAGCTGCAGGATATGGCGCTATTCGCGCTGGTGGCCGAGATGGGCAGCTTTACCGCGGCAGCCCAGAAGGCGGAGCTGCCAAAATCCAGCGTGAGCCAGCGGATTAGCCAGCTGGAGCAGCAGGTAGGCATTCGCCTGCTTAACCGAACCACGCGCAGGCTGAACCTGACGTTTGCGGGCGAGCACTATCTGGTGCACTGTCGCGAAATGCTGGCAGCCAGCGAGCGGGCGGAGTACGCCATCCAGCGCCTGCGCGAAAACCCCAGCGGGCGGCTGCGCATCACCTGCCCGGCGGGGATTGGCGCGACGCTGCTGGCGCATATGAATGCCGAGTTCCAGCTTCGCTATCCCGAGGTTTCGCTGGACGTGTCGATCTCTGATGACGTGGTGGATCTGGTTGAGGCCGGCTTTGACGTGGCGCTGCGTACCGGCAAGCCGCAGGACTCCTCCCTGATTGGCCGCATGATCGGGCACTGCCCGCGCTACATGCTGGCCTCGCCGGACTATCTGGTGCGCCGTGGGCCGCTAACGCATCCCCGTCAGCTGGTGGAGCACCGCAGCATTACGCACAGAGCCTGGTCGGAGTGGCTTCTGCGAAGCGAGAGCGAGGATTACCGCTACCTGCCGGATAACGCGCACATGACCGATAACCTGGTATACGCCCGCGAATGTGCGATTGCCGGTGCGGGGATTACGCTCCTTCCGGCTTTTTTGCTGGAAGATAAGGTCGAGAAAGGGGCGCTGGTGCAGGTACTGCCGGAGTGGAACGTTGAAGGAAACGACCTGTGGCTGGCCTATCCGAGCCGTAAGCTCAACTCACCCGCGCTGATGAGCTATATCGACTTTGCGATGCAGTTTGACGAGGTGAAGCGGTATTACGTGGGTAAATAAAAAAGCCGGGTGGCGGCTTCGCCTTACCCGGCCTACAAACAGCGCAGAACCGTAGGCCGGGTAAGCGTGAGCGCCACCCGGCTTTTGGGCACTTACTTAGAAATACGCTTGTACTTAATACGCTTCGGCTCCAGCGCGTCGGCGCCCAGCGTGCGTTTCTTGTACTCTTCGTATTCGGTGAAGTTACCTTCGAAGAACTCCACCTTACCTTCATCCTGGTAGTCCAGAATGTGGGTCGCGATACGGTCAAGGAACCAGCGGTCGTGCGAGATAACCATTGCACAGCCCGGGAACTCCAGCAGGGCGTTTTCCAGCGCGCGCAGGGTTTCGATATCCAGGTCGTTTGTTGGTTCATCGAGCAGCAGAACGTTACCGCCCACCTGCAGCAGCTTCGCCAGGTGCAGACGACCGCGCTCACCGCCGGACAGCTCGCCCACGCGTTTGCCCTGGTCGGTGCCTTTGAAGTTAAAGCGGCCAACGTAGGCGCGGCTTGGCATCTCGGTGTTGCCGATACGCATGATATCCAGACCGCCGGAGACTTCTTCCCACACGGTTTTGCTGTTATCCATCGCGTCGCGGAACTGGTCAACGGAGGCCAGCTTCACGGTCTCACCCAGGGTGATAGAGCCGCTGTCTGGCTGTTCCTGACCGGACATCATGCGGAACAGGGTCGATTTACCCGCGCCGTTCGGACCGATGATGCCCACGATAGCGCCTTTCGGTACGGAGAAGATCAGATCGTCGATCAGCACGCGGTCGCCGTAGGACTTACGCAGGTTGGTCACTTCAACCACTTTATCCCCCAGACGCGCTCCAGGTGGAATAAACAGTTCGTTGGTTTCGTTACGTTTCTGGTATTCGGTATTGTTCAGCTCTTCGAAGCGTGCCAGACGGGCTTTGCCCTTAGACTGACGGCCTTTCGCGCCCTGACGCACCCACTCCAGCTCTTTCTCGATAGACTTACGGCGCGCCGCTTCCTGAGACGCTTCCTGAGCCAGACGCTGATCTTTCTGCTCCAGCCAGGAGGAGTAGTTGCCTTCCCACGGAATGCCTTCACCGCGGTCCAGCTCCAGGATCCAGCCGGCGACGTTGTCGAGGAAGTAACGGTCGTGGGTAATCGCCACAACGGTGCCTTCGAAGTCGTGCAGGAAGCGCTCCAGCCACGCCACGGATTCCGCATCCAGGTGGTTAGTCGGTTCGTCGAGCAGCAGCATGTCTGGTTTTTCCAGCAGCAGGCGGCACAGCGCCACGCGGCGGCGTTCACCCCCGGAGAGGTTCGCGATTTTTGCATCCCAGTCCGGCAGACGCAGGGCATCCGCCGCGCGCTCCAGCTGCACGTTCAGGTTGTGACCGTCGTGCGCCTGGATGATCTCTTCATACTTGCCCTGCTGTGCGGCCAGCTTGTCGAAGTCCGCATCCGGTTCGGCATATTTGGCATACACTTCATCCAGACCTTTCAGAGCGTTAACCACTTCGGACACCGCTTCTTCAACGGATTCGCGAACGGTGTGTTCCGGGTTCAGCTGAGGTTCCTGCGGCAGGTAGCCAATCTTGATGCCAGGCTGCGGACGGGCTTCACCTTCGATGTCTGTATCAATGCCGGCCATGATGCGCAGCAGGGTGGACTTACCGGCACCGTTGAGACCCAGAACACCGATTTTTGCGCCCGGGAAGAAGCTCAGCGAGATATTTTTAAGAATATGACGTTTCGGCGGGACAACTTTGCCGACACGATGCATGGTATAAACGAATTGAGCCACGTTGGACTTCGCCTCTTTTATCGTAATGAGAAGGAATTTCAGCCTCGAAGTGTAGCCTTTTTCCCGCCCTAATCCCAGCCAGGAACGTCGGGAGTGTTAAAACGCGCAAGAAAGGTAAAAAAGTGTCCATGACGTGGCGCGTTGCAGGATGCCTGGTTAGCATAAGTTAATGAGACTTTGACGTGGCAAGACGCTGCAATTGACGAAAAAACAATGAGGAAGAGCTTGTGGAAAAAGCCAAACGGGTGGTCTGGCGTCTGCTGGCTGCCAGCGTATGCGTAATGGCGGTAAGCCAGGCGGTGCATGCCGATTCACTGGATGAACAACGTAGCCGGTATGCCCAGATTAAGCAGGCATGGGACAACAAGCAGATGGATACCGTGCAGGCGCTGATGCCGACGCTAAAGGATTATCCGCTGTATCCGTATCTGGAGTATCGTCAAATTACGGACGATCTCATGAACCAGCCCACCGTTACTGTGAATAACTTCATTCAGGCGAACCCGACCCTGCCGCCTGCCCGAAATCTCCAGTCTCGATTTGTGAACGAACTGGCGCGACGCGAAGACTGGCGCGGACTGCTGGCGTTTAGCCCTGAAAAGCCGAATACCACCGAAGCGCAGTGTAACTACTACTACGCAAAATGGGCGACCGGCCAGCAGGAAGAGGCCTGGGCCGGGGCGAAAGAGCTCTGGCTGACCGGGAAAAACCAGCCGAACGCCTGTGATTCCCTGTTCGGCGCGTGGCGAGCTTCCGGCAAGCAGGATCCGCTGTCCTACCTTGAGCGTATCCGCCTGGCGATGAAAGCCGGTAATACGCGTCTGGTGACTGCGCTGGCGGGGCAGATGCCGTCCGATTACCAGACGATCTCCACGGCAGTTATCTCGCTGGCAAACGATCCCAACAGCGTCCTGACCTTTGCCCGCAGTACGGGCGCGACCGATTTTACCCGCCAGATGGCGGCGGTGGCTTTTGCCAGCGTGGCGCGTGACGATGTGGAAAACGCGCGGCTGATGATCCCGCAGCTGGTGCAGGCGCAGCAGCTTAATGAGGAGCAAACGCAGGAGCTGCGCGATATCGTGGCGTGGCGACTGATGGGCACCGATGTGACCGACGAGCAGGCGCGCTGGCGAGACGATGCGATTATGCGTTCGAACTCCACGTCGCTGGTGGAGCGCCGCGTGCGAATGGCGCTGGGTACGGGCGACCGTTGTGGGCTCAATACCTGGCTCGCCCGGTTGCCTATGGAGGCCAAAGAGAAAGATGAATGGCGTTACTGGCAGGCCGATTTGCTGCTGGAGCGCGGTCGTGATGACGAGGCCAAAGAAATTCTTCATACGCTGATGCAGCAGCGCGGGTTCTACCCGATGGCGGCCGCGCAGCGCCTGGGCGAGGAGTACACCTTCCGCATCGATAAAGCGCCCGCTAACGCGAATCCGGCGCTGACCCAGGGGCCAGAAATGGCGCGCGTTCGCGAGCTGATGTACTGGAATATGGACAACACCGCGCGCAGCGAGTGGGCGAATCTGGTGACCAGCCGCACCACCGATGAAAAAGCTCAGCTTGCCCGCTATGCGTTTGATAACCACTGGTGGGATCTGAGCGTGCAGGCGACGATCGCCGGTAAGCTGTGGGATCATCTCGAAGAGCGTTTCCCGCTGGCTTACAAGGATCTGTTCGATCGCTACACCCGCGGCAAAGATATCCCGCAAAGTTACGCGATGGCGATTGCCCGTCAGGAAAGCGCCTGGAACCCGAAAGTCCGTTCCCCGGTGGGCGCCAGCGGCCTGATGCAGATTATGCCGGGCACGGCGACGCACACGGTGAAGATGTTTAACATCCCTGGATACAGTAGCCCGTCACAGCTTCTCGATCCGGATACCAACATCAACATCGGTACCAGCTACCTGCAGTATGTGTACCAGCAGTTCGGCAACAACCGCATCTTCTCGTCGGCGGCATACAACGCGGGACCGGGTCGCGTGCGCACCTGGCTCGGCAACAGCGCCGGACGCATCGACGCCGTGGCGTTTGTCGAGAGCATCCCGTTCTCGGAAACGCGCGGCTACGTGAAGAATGTGCTGGCTTATGACGCCTACTATCGCTACTTCATGGGGCAGAAAGATACCCTGATGAGCGATGCCGAGTGGCAGAGACGTTACTGATCGGCGCAGGTTGTGTTATGCTGTACTCGCTAATGAGTACAAGAGGCAGCATAACATGACCCAGCATTCCCCGTATTCCTCGGCAATGGCCGAACAACGTCATCAGGAGTGGCTTCGTTTTGTGGAGCTGCTTCGCCAGTCTTACGAGCAGGATTTGCATTTACCCCTGATGCAGCTAATGCTCACGCCGGACGAGCGTGAGGCGCTGGGCACGCGCGTGCGGATCATTGAAGAGCTGCTGCGCGGCGAGATGAGCCAGCGCGAGCTGAAAAATGAGCTCGGCGCGGGCATCGCGACGATTACCCGCGGATCGAACAGCCTGAAGTCGGCGCCCGTTGAGCTGCGCCAGTGGCTGGAAGCGGTGTTGTTGAAAAACGCCTAACGATAGATCGCGTTATGGAACGGGCTTAACGCCAGGATCACCGCCTGGTGATAAACGCCTGAACGCGTCAGCGCACCGGCGGTAAAGACGCCAATCGCCCCTTCTTTACGGCCAATCTCATCAATGCCGGTGTACTGCGACATCACCGGCCCAAGCGCTTCACCCGCACGCACTTTTTCCAGAATGATCTCCGGCAGGGGCAGGGTGGCCGAACGCGCCTCGCCGCGCTGCTCGCGGCTTTCGATCACCACCCAGCTAAAGGTTGCGCCTTCGTCGATACCGGCTTCAATCGCCACCCAAAAGTCCGCATCCGGGGCCGCAGCTCTGGCATTTGCCACGCGATTTCGTGCGCCAGCGCGCGTTTCCTCGCTGCCAAACGGCTGTTCAGGAACGCCACTCTCGACGCCGATGGCCTCAATATGGCAGGATCCTGCGCCGAAGATCTCGTCAAATGCCCTTAGAATTGCCTGAATTTTGGCAGGATTAGTGGTAGCAGAGACAACATGGTGCATAATTAAGCTCGATTCAAAAAAACTCATCGCAGTATAACGGAAAAAAAGCATGTTACAGGTATACCTTGTTCGCCACGGTGAAACGCAGTGGAACGCCGAGCGACGTATTCAAGGCCAGTCAGACAGTCCTCTCACTGAGAAGGGTGTGCAGCAAGCGTGGCAGGTGGCGGAACGCGCCAGAACGCTGGGCATTACCCACGTGATTACCAGCGATTTAGGTCGCACACAGCAGACAGCGCGCATCATCGCAGACGCCTGCGGCTGTGACGTCATGCTTGAGCCGCGCCTGCGCGAGCTGGATATGGGCGTGCTGGAAAAACGCCATATCGATACGCTGACGGAAACGGAAGAGGGCTGGCGCCGCACGCTGGTAAACGGTACCGAAGATGGCCGTATTCCTGAGGGCGAATCCATGCAGGAGCTCAGCGTACGTATGCATGCCGCCCTGGCGGAATGCCTGAAGCTCCCGGCAGGAAGCCGTCCGCTGCTGGTGAGTCATGGGATTGCGTTGGGATGCCTGGTGAGCACCATTCTGGGACTACCGGCTTACGCTGAGCGCCGTTTGCGTCTGCGCAACTGCTCTATTTCCCGAATTGATTATCAGGAGAGCGCGTGGCTGGCGTCAGGTTGGGTGGTGGAGATGGCAGGGGACATTTCGCATCTCGATGCCCCTGCGCTTGACGAACTGCAGCGTTAACGACGTATCGGAATCAAGAATTCCATACGCAGATTGATGGGGCCTTCCTCCGGTTTGGCATCCTGCGCCGGGTAGTAGCGCTCAATGTCCTGACCTTTACGGCGATTCAGATTCAGCATCGGCATGCAGGTTCCGTAAACGGTCAGGATGAACTCCTGAACGCCCGTTCCCAGCCCTTCATAGGCGAACATCACATATTCACCGCCTTCCAGCACGACAGGTTTTGAACCCTGAATGTAGCCATTGGCCATCTCTGGCGTCAGCGCGGTGGTGTAGAACACCTCCTGCTCGTCGTCCTTTTCCTGGCTTGGGTGCGTTTCGTTGAGACCATACAGAATAGGCGGGATCGCCGGTGCGTGGCTCAGGAAGTCGCGCCAGAACTGGACGCGCATCTGATGACGGAACTCGGAAATCTGCTCCAGCGAACAGGAGTAGCTCTGCGTCGTGCCGATCAGATGGGTTTCCGGCAGGGTAATAATTTCATACTTCGGCATCGCGAACTCGCCCAGACGCAGCGGCGGACGCATGCCAAACGAGCTCCAGTCAGGCGAGCGACGATACAGCGCTGGCGTCAACGAGAACTGTTTTTTAAAGGCGCGGGTGAAGGTCTGCTGCGAATCGAAACGATATTGCAAGGCAATATCCAGAATCGGGCGCGCGGTCAGGCGCAGAGCCACAGCAGATTTCGATAAACGACGTGCGCGAATATAGGCCCCGATAGCATGACCGGTGACATCCTTGAACATCCTTTGCAGATGCCACTTGGAATAGCCTGCTTTAGCCGCCACATTATCCAGTGACAAAGGCTGGTCGAGATGACCTTCCAGCCAGGTGAGCAGGTCGCGAATAATTCCAGCCTGATCCATATACTATCCTCATCCTTAAAACAGCAGGTGCCTGATAACAGGTTAGCGGATAATAGCATTTTTTGATGTTTTAGCATTCAGTGTTTTTTTTGCGCTTTCATGCTTTTTGTAGGGCATTATGGGCAAAAATATTCTAATCCTGTGATCTTGCTACATTTTTGTCTAAAGTGTTGAATAATCGCTCAGTGTAATTTTAAAGAATGGTAACAATATGAAATACAAGACTTTGCTCTTCACCGCGCTGATGTTGATGGCCGGGCGCGTGGCACAGGCGGAACAGATTGGTTCTGTCGATACCGTGTTCAAAATGTTTGGCCCGGACCACAAAATCGTGGTCGAGGCGTTTGACGATCCGGACGTGAAAAACGTCACCTGCTATGTCAGCCGTGCGAAAACGGGCGGTATCAAGGGCGGTCTGGGGCTGGCGGAAGACACCTCCGATGCGGCGATCTCCTGTCAGCAGGTGGGCCCGGTTGAATTGAGCGATAAAATTAAAAACGGCAAAGCGCAGGGCGACGTGGTATTCCAAAAACGAACCTCGCTGGTGTTCAAAAAGCTGCAGGTTGTGCGTTTCTATGATGCCAAACGCAATACGCTGGCTTACCTGGCCTATTCCGACAAAGTGGTGGAAGGTTCACCGAAAAACGCGATCAGCGCGGTGCCGATTATGCCGTGGCAGTAATTCAGGGATGAATCATGCAACAACCTGTGGTCTGGCTGGTTGAAGACGAAACCAGTATCGCCGATACGCTGATCTACATGCTTCAGCAGGAAGGATTCGCGGTAAAGGCGTTTGAACGCGGCTTACCCGTGTTGGAGGAGGCGCGGCGGCAGGTTCCGGCGCTCGCCATTCTGGATGTCGGACTGCCCGACATCAGCGGGTTTGAGCTTTGCCGTCGGCTGCTGGCGCAGCATCCCTCGCTGCCTGTGCTGTTTCTGACGGCGCGCAGTGATGAAGTCGATAAGCTGCTTGGCCTGGAAATGGGCGCTGATGACTACGTTGCGAAACCTTTCTCCCCTCGTGAAGTCTGCGCGCGGGTGCGGACGATTTTGAGGCGCATGCAAAAATCCGCTGTACCGTCAGAAACGTTGCGTATCGGGCAGTTTGAACTGAACGAACCTGCCGCGCGAATCAGCTGGTGCGGGGAAGCACTGCCCCTGACCCGCTACGAATTCTTGCTGCTCAAAACCTTGTTACAGGCACCCGGACGGGTCTTTTCGCGTCAGCAGCTCATGGACAAGGTATGGGGTGAAGACGGCGACAGCTTCGATCGTACCGTGGACACCCACATCAAAACCCTGCGCGCCAAGCTGCGGGCGGTGAACGAGGAACTGTCCCCCATCAGCACCCATCGCGGTATGGGCTACAGTCTGGGCCTTTACTGATGCGCATTGGGATGCGGTTGTTGCTGGGATATTTCCTCATCGTGGCCATTGCCGCGTGGTTTGTGCTGTCGATCTTTGTTCAGGAAGTGAAGCCCGGCGTGCGCAGGGCAACCGAGGGCACGTTAATCGATACCGCGACCCTGTTGGCCGAAATCGGACGTGATGATTTGCTTTCGGGTCATGCGCAGCAGGGCAAGCTGGCACAGGCCTTTTCCCAGCTTCATCAGCGCCCTTTCCGCGCCAATATCGGCGGGATCCATAAAGTGCGTAACGAGTATCACGTCTACATGACCGATGCGCAGGGCCTCGTCGTGTTTGATTCCGCCGGTCTGGCCGTGGGGCAAGATTACTCGCGCTGGAACGATGTCTGGCTGACGCTTCGCGGCGAATACGGCGCGCGCAGTACCCAGAGCCATCCCGACGATCCGGAGAGCACGGTGATGTATGTTGCCGCGCCGGTTGTGGATCAGGGCAAGATTATCGGCGTGCTGTCCGTGGGGAAACCGAACAGCGCGATGGCGCCGGTGATTCACCGCAGCGAGCGACGGATACTGTGGGCAGGCGGGGCGCTGCTCGGCATTGCCCTGCTGATTGGCCTCGTTGTGGCATGGTGGATCAATCGATCTATCGGTACGTTATCGCGCTATGCCGACTCGGTAACCACCGATACACCTCTCCCGCTGCCTAATCCTGGCAGCAGCGAACTGCACAAGCTGGCCCAGGCGCTGGAGAATATGCGCATTCGCCTTGAAGGGAAAAACTACATTGAACGCTATGTCCATGCGCTGACCCATGAGCTGAAAAGCCCCATCGCCGCTATACGCGGCGCGGCAGAAATTCTCTCCGAGCAGCCGCCGCCGCAGGTGGCTGCTCGTTTCATCGATAATATTCTGGTACAAAACGCGCGAATGCAGTCGCTGGTTGAAAAACTGCTCGCTCAGGCTCGGCTTGAAAATCGGGTCGAGATTACGCCCAAGGCCGTCCGGGTCGACTCGCTGTTTACCCGGCTTGCCGACGCGCGATCGGCGCAGCTGGCGACAAAAGAGATTGCGCTGACCCTCCAGCCTGCTTCGCTTTATGTTGAAGGCGATCACGATCTGCTCGAACAGGCGCTCGGCAATTTGCTGGATAACGCTATCGATTTTACGCCGCAGGGCGGCTCCATAGAACTGGCGGCCCGGGAAGAGCGCGGGCAGATACAGCTTCTCGTCACCGACAGCGGAAGCGGGATCCCGGATTACGCGCAGGATCGTATTTTTGAACGCTTCTATTCCCTGCCGCGGGAGAACGGGGTTAAGAGCAGCGGGCTTGGGCTGGCCTTTGTCCGGGAGGTGGCTCGTCTGCATCAGGGAGACATTACATTGCGCAATCGTGATGAAGGTGGCGTGATGGCCACGCTGAGACTTCACCGTCCCTTCACATAACTTCAAACTGCCCCCACACAGCCTGGTTACGCTCTCCTCATCACAAAGGAGACGTAATGATGAAATCCCCCCTGTTCTGGAAAGTCAGCACCCTGCTGGGGTGCATTCTGCTGCTGTTAGTTCCGCTGTTTATGGTGAGTAACCTCATTTCAGAGCGTGAAAGCTACCGTAACGATGTCGAAAATACGCTTCGCCAGAGTACCAGTGGACCGCAAAAACTGGTCGGCCCGCTGATTGCTATCCCGGTGACGGAGATCTTCTACAAGTTAGAGGATGAGAAGAAAGTCGAATACAAGAAAAGTTATATGCGCTTTATCCTGCCGGAGTCTCTGCTGGTTGAGGGTAACCAGCACGTTGAGTCCCGAAATATCGGTATTTATGACGGGCAGATCTGGAACACTAAACTCAACATAAAAGCGCGGTTCAACACCGAAAAAATCACGCAGCTGAAAGGGGAGGCGATGACCCTGGGGCAGCCGTTTATCGTTGTTGGCGTGGGCGACGCTCGCGGTATTGGCACGGTGAACGTCTCCAGTATCAACGGTGAGACGCTGGGCGTAGAGCCGGGTTCAGGCGTGTATGGGGGGCTTTCCGGGATTCATATCCCGCTGACGGACAAAGCGCTGGAGCCAAAAACGTTTGTCATGGAGATGTCGCTGAATCTGGCAGGGACGGGAAGTTTTGCCGTGGTGCCTGTGGGGCGTAACAGTGAAATGGCGCTGAACAGCAACTGGCCACATCCAGGCTTTATGGGTAACTATCTGCCGGTGAAGCACAAAATTGGTGATTCCGGTTTCCAGGCGAACTGGCAGAGCAGCTGGTTTGCGAACAACCTTGAGAGCTGGTTCAACGGCAGTGAATCTCCGGCGTGGGAGTCGATCCCCGCTTTCAGCGTCACGGTGGCCACGCCCGCCGATCAGTATCAACTGACTGACCGGGCGATAAAGTACGCTATTTTACTGATTGCGCTGACGTTTATGGCCTTCTTTGTTTTCGAAACTCTGACCGGGCTGCGCCTGCACCCGATGCAGTATCTGCTGGTGGGGCTGTCGCTGGTGCTGTTCTATCTGGTGCTGTTGGCGCTGTCAGAACACGTCGGCTTTACGCCAGCCTGGGTTGTTGCAAGTCTGGTTGGCGCGGCGATGAACGGGATGTACCTGCGGGCTGTGCTGAAAAGCTGGAAGCGTAGCGGGCTGTTCGTGCTGGCCCTGCTGGGGCTGGACGTGGTGATGTGGTTCTTGCTGCGCTCGGAGGATAGCGCGCTGCTGTTGGGGTCAGCGGTGCTGGCGCTGGCACTGTTCGCCGTGATGTACCTGACCCGACATCTCGACTGGTATTCACTTTCACAGCCGAAGCGGCCTGAGCCACCTGCATCGCCGGATGACGATACGATGCGGATCTGGAAATAAAAAAAACGGCGCAAATGCGCCGTTTTTTATTGCGTTAACTGCGGGATTACTCCTGCAGGTCACCGCAGAAACGGTACCCTTCGCCGTGGATCGTGGCGATGATTTCCGGCGTATCTGGCGTAGATTCGAAGTGCTTACGAATACGACGGATGGTGACGTCTACGGTACGGTCGTGCGGCTTCAGCTCACGGCCGGTCATTTTCTTCAGCAGCTCTGCACGGGACTGGATCTTGCCCGGGTTTTCGCAGAAGTGCAGCATCGCGCGGAATTCACTGCGCGGCAGTTTATACTGCTCGCCGTTCGGGCTAATCAGCGAACGGCTATTGATATCAAGTTCCCAGCCGTTGAATTTGTAGCTATCGACGCTACGACGCTCTTCGCTGACCGTGCCCAGGTTCATGGTGCGGGACAGCAGGTTGCGTGCACGAATGGTTAACTCGCGAGGGTTGAACGGCTTGGTGATGTAATCATCCGCACCGATTTCCAGGCCAAGAATTTTATCAACTTCGTTGTCACGACCCGTCAGGAACATTAACGCGACGTTCGCCTGCTCGCGCAGTTCGCGCGCCAGAAGAAGACCGTTTTTGCCCGGCAGGTTAATATCCATGATCACCAGGTTGATATCATTTTCAGAAAGGATCTGATGCATCTCTGCGCCATCGGTCGCTTCAAAGACATCGTAGCCTTCTGCTTCGAAAATGCTCTTTAACGTGTTGCGTGTTACCAACTCGTCTTCAACGATAAGAATGTGCGGGGTCTGCATGTTTGCTACCTAAATTGCCAACTAAATCGAAACAGGAAGTACAAAAGTCCCTGACCTGCCTGATGCATGTCGCAAATTAACATGATCGGCTTAACGTGACTAAAGTACGTAATTGCGTTCTTGATGCACTTTCCATCAACGTCAACAACATCATTAGCTTGGTCTTGGGTACTTTCCCTTTGGACCCGACAGTGTCAAAAACGGCTGTCATCCTAACCATTTTAACAGCAACATAACAGGCTAAGTGACACCAGACACCCAATAAAACTACGCTTCGTTGACATATATCAAGTTCAATTGTAGCACGTTAACAGTTTGATGAAATCATCGTAGCCGAATGCTAGCCTTTGTCACAATTTTTCAATAAACCAACTAGTTGCGGACATTGATTTATAAACGAAGCGAATCCAATCAGAATAGAGTATTCATGTTACTATTATCATTATAAAACATAGGGATAATAGTGTTCTGTTAACATTCTAACTGATTGTTCAGACACAGAATAGTTTAGCGTTTTTAATTTGTTATGAAACGCTATTTCGGTGATTTGTGTTGCAATTTTGTAAATTCGCGCTGCGTAATATGTTGAAGTGCATCACATTTTTACCGGCTAACTGATTAAAAAGAGAGCATAAATGCATCTGTCGATTGTACTGGTTGCACCAGCCAGAGCAGAAAATATAGGCGCAGCGGCGCGTGCGATGAAGACCATGGGTTTTACCGATTTACGTATTGTGGACAGCACGGCCCATCTGGAGCCAGCCGCCCGGTGGGTGGCGCACGGTTCGGGAGATATTCTCGATAATATAACCACTTACGCTACGCTTGCCGACGCGCTGCATGACATTTCGTTTACCGTTGCAACCACCGCGCGCAGCCGGGCGAAGTTCCACTATTACGCCACGCCTGCTGAACTGGTACCCATGCTCGAAGAGAAAAGCCAGTGGCTGGAGAAAGCCGCGCTGGTATTTGGACGTGAAGATTCCGGATTAACCAACGAAGAGCTGGAATTGGCGGACGTTCTTACCGGTGCGCCGATGGTGGCCGATTATCCTTCCCTGAATTTGGGCCAGGCGGTCATGGTCTATTGCTATCAATTAGCCTCCCTAATGCAAATCCCTCAACCTCAGCCAGAAGCGGCAAATGAAAATCAGCTGGCCGCGCTGCGAACTCGCGTGCAGGGGCTGTTATCGAGCCTTGGCGTCGCGGACGATCAGAAAATGGCCGACTGGCTGCAGCAGCGTCTTGGTCGTCTTGAGCAACGGGACACCGCCATGTTGCACCGTTTGCTGCACGATATTGAAAAAAAATTGGCCGAGTAAAATACTGCCATAAGTTTTTACTATGGCGAATAAGTCTGTCTGAACGGGTTGCGTTTGGGGTAATCGGATGAAAATAAAGCGGCACGCAGCGGGACCTGAGAGTCTCCCAAAATGTGATCAAATTAAAAATCCATTGACTTAAGGGGCCCGATCCTTTAACCCTAAAAGAAGACAGCACAGACAGATAATAATGACAGAGTACACAACATCCATGAAACGCATCAGCATCACCACCATTACCACAACCATCATCATTACCACTGGTAACGATGCGGGCTGACGCGTACAGGAAAAACAGAAAAAAGCCCGCACCTGAACAGTGCGGGCTTTTTTTTCGGCTAAAGGAAACGAGGTAGAACCATGCGAGTGTTGAAGTTCGGCGGTACATCAGTGGCAAATGCAGAACGTTTTCTGCGTGTTGCCGATATCCTGGAAAGCAACGCCAGGCAGGGGCAGGTTGCGACCGTGCTCTCTGCCCCGGCAAAAATCACGAACCATCTGGTGGCGATGATTGAAAAAACCATCGGTGGTCAGGATGCACTTCCGAACATCAGCGACGCAGAGCGTATCTTCGCTGACTTACTGCAAGGCCTGGCAGAAGCGCTGCCTGGCTTCCCGCATGCGCAGCTGAAGTCTTTTGTTGAACAAGAATTCGCGCAAATTAAACATGTCCTGCACGGCATCAGCCTTCTCGGTCAGTGCCCGGACAGCATCAATGCAGCGCTGATTTGTCGCGGTGAAAAACTCTCTATCGCCATCATGGCCGGCGTGCTGGAAGCGCGCGGCCATAGCGTGACCGTGATCGATCCCGTTGAAAAACTGCTGGCGGTGGGCCACTACCTCGAATCCACCGTTGATATTGCCGAATCAACCCGCCGTATCGCCGCCAGCAAAATTCCCGCTGACCACATGATCCTGATGGCAGGCTTCACCGCCGGTAACGAGAAGGGCGAGCTGGTGGTGCTGGGCCGTAACGGTTCCGACTACTCCGCCGCCGTGCTGGCCGCCTGCTTACGCGCGGACTGTTGTGAGATCTGGACTGATGTTGACGGCGTGTATACCTGCGATCCGCGCCAGGTACCGGACGCCAGGCTGCTGAAGTCGATGTCGTACCAGGAAGCGATGGAGCTTTCCTACTTCGGCGCCAAAGTACTTCACCCGCGTACCATCTCCCCGATTGCCCAGTTCCAGATCCCTTGCCTGATTAAAAACACCGGTAACCCGCAGGCGCCGGGTACGCTGATTGGCGCGAGTACCGATGAGGACGGACTGCCGGTGAAAGGCATCTCCAACCTGAACAACATGGCGATGTTCAGCGTCTCGGGTCCGGGGATGAAAGGGATGGTCGGCATGGCGGCACGCGTGTTTGCGGCCATGTCCCGCAACGGTATTTCGGTGGTGCTGATCACCCAGTCTTCCTCCGAGTACAGCATCAGCTTCTGCGTGCCGCAGGCTGACTGCCTTCGCGCCCGCCGCGCGCTGGAGGAAGAGTTCTATCTGGAGCTGAAAGAAGAATTGCTGGAGCCGCTCGCGATTCAGGAGCGTCTGGCGATCATCTCCGTGGTGGGCGACGGTATGCGCACCCTGCGCGGTATCTCCGCCAAATTCTTTGCCGCGCTGGCGCGCGCCAATATCAATATCGTGGCGATTGCCCAGGGCTCGTCAGAGCGTTCAATTTCTGTTGTTGTGGATAACGACGATGCCACCACCGGCGTTCGTGTGGTTCACCAGATGCTGTTCAACACCGATCAGGTCATCGAGCTGTTCCTGATTGGCCTGGGCGGCGTCGGCGGCGCGCTGCTGGAGCAGGTGAAGCGTCAGCAGGAATGGCTTAAGAAGAAACACATCGACCTGCGCGTCTGCGGGATCGCGAATTCCAGAGCGCTGCTGACCAACGTCCACGGCCTGAACCTGGAAAACTGGCAGGCCGAGATGAATGAGGCAAAAGAGCCGTTCAACCTGGGTCGCCTGATCCGTCTGGTAAAAGAGTATCATCTGCTTAACCCGGTCATCGTCGACTGTACCTCGAACCAGGCGGTGGCCGACCAGTACGCGGACTTCCTGCGCGAAGGTTTCCACGTGGTGACGCCGAACAAAAAGGCCAACACCTCGTCGATGGATTACTATCACCAGCTGCGTCTGGCGGCGAGCAAGTCGCGCCGCAAGTTCCTCTACGACACCAACGTGGGGGCAGGCCTGCCGGTTATCGAGAACCTGCAGAACCTGCTTAACGCGGGCGATGAGCTGCAGCGTTTCTCCGGCATTCTCTCCGGATCGCTGTCGTTTATCTTCGGCAAGCTGGATGAGGGGATGAGCCTCTCGGAGGCCACCCGCGCCGCGCGCGAGCTGGGCTATACCGAGCCGGATCCGCGTGACGACCTTTCCGGTATGGACGTGGCGCGCAAGCTGCTGATCCTCGCGCGCGAAACGGGCCGTGAGCTTGAGCTTTCCGACATTGTGATTGAGCCGGTCCTGCCGGCAGAATTTGACAGCAGCGGTGACGTCAGCGCCTTTATGGCCAGGCTGCCGCAGCTTGACGACGCGTTTGCCGCCCGCGTGGCGAAAGCCCGTGATGAAGGTAAGGTATTGCGCTATGTTGGCAACATTGAAGAAGATGGCGTGTGCCGGGTGAAGATTGCCGAAGTGGATGGCAACGACCCGCTGTACAAAGTCAAAAACGGCGAAAACGCCCTCGCGTTTTACAGCCACTATTATCAGCCACTGCCGCTGGTGCTTCGCGGCTATGGCGCAGGGAACGATGTTACGGCGGCGGGTGTCTTTGCCGATCTGCTGCGTACCCTGTCATGGAAGTTAGGAGTTTAACATGGTCAAAGTTTATGCCCCGGCTTCCAGCGCGAATATGAGCGTCGGATTTGACGTGCTGGGTGCGGCGGTGACGCCGGTGGACGGTTCGCTGCTGGGCGATACGGTGACGGTGGAAGCGGCAGACAGCTTCAGCCTGAATAACGTAGGCCGCTTCGCCAGCAAACTGCCGTCTGAGCCACGCGAGAATATCGTCTATCAGTGCTGGGAGCGTTTCTGTCAGGAGATCGGTAAAAACGTGCCGGTTGCCATGACGCTGGAAAAAAGTATGCCGATTGGCTCCGGGCTGGGTTCCAGCGCCTGCTCGGTGGTCGCCGCGCTGGTAGCGATGAACGAGCACTGCGGCAAGCCGCTGAACAACAACCGCCTGCTTGCCTTAATGGGCGAGCTGGAAGGGCGTATCTCCGGCAGCATTCATTATGATAACGTCGCGCCATGCTTCCTCGGCGGCATGCAGCTGATGATCGAAGAAAATGGCATCATCAGCCAGCAGGTGCCAGGGTTTGATGAATGGCTGTGGGTGCTGGCCTATCCGGGTATCAAGGTATCAACCGCGGAAGCGCGTGCGATCCTGCCCGCGCAGTATCGCCGTCAGGACTGTATCGCCCACGGGCGTCATCTGGCGGGCTTTATCCACGCCTGCTACACCCGTCAGCCGCAGCTGGCGGCCAAACTGATGAAGGATGTCATTGCCGAGCCGTATCGCACGAAGCTGCTGCCCGGCTTTAACGAGGCGCGACAGGCGTCCATGGATATCGGCGCGCAGGCGTGTGGCATCTCCGGCTCCGGCCCGACGCTGTTCGCCCTGTGCGACAAGCCTAACACTGCGCAGCGCGTGGCGGACTGGCTCTCTAAACACTACCTGCAAAATCAGGAAGGCTTTGTTCATATTTGCCGTCTGGACACGGCTGGCGCACGAGTACTGGGATAATTAATGAAACTCTACAACCTTAAAGATCATAACGAGCAGGTCAGCTTCGCGCAGGCGGTGACTCAGGGTCTGGGCAAAAATCAGGGGCTGTTCTTCCCGCATGACCTGCCGGAATTCCAGCTGACCGAGATTGATGACCTGCTGAAGCAGGATTTTGTCACCCGCAGCACCAAAATTCTGTCCGCGTTTATCGGCGATGAAATTCCGCAGGAGCTGCTGGAAGAGCGCGTACGCGCGGCATTCGCGTTCCCGGCGCCGGTTCAGCAGGTTGAGCCTGATGTTGGCTGCCTGGAGCTGTTCCACGGTCCGACGCTGGCGTTCAAAGACTTCGGCGGCCGCTTTATGGCGCAGATGCTGACCCACATCAGTGGCGACAAGCCGGTGACCATACTGACCGCGACCTCCGGGGATACCGGCGCGGCGGTCGCCCACGCGTTCTACGGCCTGAAAAACGTCCGCGTGGTGATCCTCTATCCGAAAGGCAAAATCAGCCCGCTGCAGGAGAAACTGTTCTGCACCCTCGGCGGCAACATTGAAACCGTGGCAATTGACGGCGATTTCGATGCCTGCCAGGCGCTGGTCAAGCAGGCCTTCGACGACGAAGAGCTGAAGGTGGCGCTGGGTCTGAACTCCGCCAACTCCATCAACATCAGCCGTCTGCTGGCGCAGATCTGCTACTACTTCGAAGCGGTGGCGCAGCTGCCGCAGGACGCGCGTAACCAGCTGGTGATCTCCGTGCCGAGCGGTAACTTCGGTGACCTGACGGCTGGCCTGCTGGCGAAATCCCTGGGTCTGCCGGTGAAACGCTTTATCGCCGCCACCAACGCCAATGACACCGTGCCGCGCTTCCTGAAAGACGGGAAGTGGGCGCCGAACGCCACGCAGGCGACCCTCTCCAATGCGATGGATGTGTCTCAGCCGAACAACTGGCCGCGCGTGGAAGAGCTGTTCCGCCGTAAGATCTGGCGCCTGGGTGACCTGGGCTATGCTGCGGTAACGGATGAAACCACCAAATCCACCATGCGCGAGCTGAAGGCGGTGGGGTATACCTCTGAACCGCACGCGGCGATTGCTTACCGCGCGCTGCGCGATCAGCTTAATCCGGGTGAATACGGCCTGTTCCTGGGAACCGCACATCCGGCGAAGTTCAAAGAGAGCGTGGAAGCGATCCTGGGCGAAACGCTGCCGCTGCCGAAAGAACTGGCCGAGCGTGCCGATCTGCCGCTGCTGTCCCATGAGCTGCCGGCGGACTTTGCGGCGCTGCGTAAGCTGATGATGACCCGCGCGTGATTTTTGTCGGGTGCGGCTACGCCTTACCCGACCTACAACTGATGATGACGCGTGCGTGATTGTGTTGCCCGGTGGCGGCTTCGCCTTACCGGGCCAACAAAGACGAACAAACCGTAGGCCGGGTAAGCGAAGCGCCACCCGGCTTTTTTTGTGAAGAAATTAAGGAGAAAAATAGCAGGGAAAAAGCAGAAATTCCCAATAAATGCGGTCACTTAGCGTTTAGGATTGCAGAGAATAACATCCCCCGTTCCCCTCGCGTAATCTCCTTACAACGGCCCACGTTGGGCAACGATAATAAGGAGTCACCGATGTCAAAACTGAAACCTGCGCTGATTGCGCTTTCACTGATGCTGGTCGCTCCCATGGCGGTTCAGGCATCTGAAATTACCCTCGTACCTGCGGTCAAACTGCAGATTGGCGACCGGGATAATAACGGGCACTACTGGGACGGTGGCCGCTGGCGCGACCATGACTGGTGGAAGGCGCATTATGACTGGCGCGATAACCGCTGGCGTCCTCACGATGAGCATCGCGAGCGTGACCACCATCATGACGATCGCCGTCCAGGTCCGGACTGGAAACACTACTAATGCAAAACCCCGCCAGCGGGCGGGGTTTGTTTTTACTGCTCGTGGCGCTTAAATACCAGCTCGCCTTTCCCTGACGACGCCTCGTCAAAGAAATAGCCTTCGCTGTTGAAGGCGGTTAGCTGCTCCGGCTTCGTCAGGCGGTTCTGAATGATGTAGCGGCTCATCAGACCGCGCGCTTTCTTGGCGTAGAAGCTGATCACTTTGAACTTGCCGTTTTTCTCGTCGAGGAATACCGGCTTGATGATGTCGGCATCCAGTTTTTTCGGCTTCACCGACTTGTAGTATTCATCGGATGCCAGGTTAATCACCACGTTATCGCCCTGCGCGCGCAGCGCCGCATTCAGCTTATCGGTAATGATATCGCCCCAGAAATGGTACAGATCTTTGCCTTTGGCATTCTCCAGGCGAATCCCCATCTCCAGACGATAAGGCTGCATCAGATCCAGCGGGCGCAGTACGCCGTACAGGCCCGACAGCATGCGCAGATGCTGCTGGGCAAAATCAAAATCGGCTTCGCTAAAATCTTCCGCCTGCAGGCCGGTGTACACATCGCCTTTAAACGCCAGAATCGCCTGGCGAGCGTTGGCAGGGGTGAAATCCGGGTGCCACTCGTGAAAGCGGGTCGCGTTCAAATCGGCCAGCTTGTCGCTGATGCTCATCAGCGAGGCGATTTGCGGCGCAGAGAGCTTACGCGCTTCGCGGATCAGCTGTTGCGAGTAGTCCAGCAGTTCAGGCTGGGTATAGCGCTCGGTGGCGAGCGGGCTCTGGTAGTCGAGCGTTTTTGCAGGTGAAATCAGAATCAGCATATCCAGTCCTTGCAGGAAATTTAGAGCGACTTTAGCAAAAAATCGCCCTGAATTGATCGATAGCTGTTATTGCCGTGGCAAATCATCCCACGTGCCGGGGGCAAGCTGCGCCTTGATATCGGGATAGCGGGCGGGATCAAAGACCGGCGGAACGCCGAGTTTGCGCTGACGCAGATAGTCTCTGGCAATCAGGGTCACCACGGGCGAGAGCAGCAGGATCGCCGTGAGGTTAGTGATTGCCATCAGCGCCATAATGATATCGGCCAGTTGCCAGACCAGCGGCATACTGAGCAGGGAGCCTGCTACCACCATCAGGATAACCCCCAGACGCAGAGTTCCGATCGCGGCGCGGGAGTCGAGTTTCAGGAAAATAAGGTTATTTTCGGCGTAGAGGTAATTCACCACTATCGAGCTGAAGGCAAATAAGATCAGGATGAGCGAGACAAATCCGGCTCCCCAGCCGCCGGTCAGGGTCACCAGCGCCTGCTGAAGAAGCTGTATCCCGACGGTTCCCGACGCGTGGGGTACGGGGCCTGCCAGCAGCAAAATCATGGCGCTGGCGGAACAGATAATAATGGTATCGGTAAAGACGCCAATCATCTGCACAATACCTTGTGCGGCCGGGTGTGGCGGCCAGGAAGAGGCGGCGGCTGCCGCATTGGGGGTTGACCCCATACCGGCTTCATTGGAGAACATGCCCCGCTGAAAACCCGCCATCAGCGCCTGGCTGAAGGTGTAGCCCAGCGCGCCGGAAGCCACTTCGCGCCAGCCAAAGGCGCTTTTGACGATGGTGGCAAGCACGCCCGGCACCTGGTCGAGATGCAGTGCGGCGACGAACAGGCTCGCGGCAACCCAGAGCAGCGCCATAATGGGTACCAGCCACTGCATCAGGCGAGCGATACCCTTGAGACCGAATGAAATGGTAAGCAGAACGATCGAAGCTAAAGCGAGACCCGCGAGCCACTCGGGGCAGGAGAAGGCATAGCGCATGGCATGGGCGACCGAGTTCGCCTGGACGGTATTAAAAATAAGACCGTACGCGAGCAGTAAAAAAAGCGAGAACAGGACGCCCATCCAGCGCATCCCCAGGCCACGCGCCATGTACCAGGCTGGACCACCGCGAAACTGGCCGCGCTTATCTTTCTCTTTGTAGAGTTGCGCAAGCGAACTTTCGGCAAAGGAGGTGGCCATACCGAGAAGTGCCGTCATCCACATCCAGAAGACCGCGCCTGGCCCACCGGCGCTGATGGCCAGTGCTACCCCCGCCAGATTCCCGCTACCCAGGCGTGCCGCAAGGCTGGTACAGAGCGCCTGAAACGACGTTAATCCGCCCGGCTGGGGCGTGACGCTGTTTTTCAGACTTCTGCCAAACTTGCGAATATAGCGAAACTGGATAAACCCACTGCGTAGCGTAAACCAAATACCTGCTCCCAGAAGCAGGTAAATCATTATCGAACCCCAGAGGACTTCGTTAATAAAGAAAAAGAAATCAGGCATTAACGTCCCTCTTGTTGATGCCAACGTGAATATGTAAGCGCTACCACTGATTGGGCATGCTGTTGCTTAGCAGCCTGTTAATATTCTGAGTTTATCATACTCTGCCTAAGCGCACTGTCTGCGGTTGCGCTACCCCTCCGTCGTGTTATCATCAGGGCAGACCGGTTACATCCCCCTAACAAGTAAACCTGTCATTTTTCCGCTGCAGGCATGCTGTCGGTAGCGTGAATTATCCAGGGCACGTTAAAAGAGAAACACTATCATGACGGATAAATTGACCTCCCTTCGTCAGTTCACCACTGTCGTAGCTGACACCGGAGATATCGCGGCAATGAAGCTGTACCAGCCGCAGGATGCCACAACTAACCCTTCTCTGATCCTTAACGCCGCACAGATCCCTGAGTATCGCAAACTGATTGACGAGGCTGTGACCTGGGCGAAAGCGCAGAGCAACGACCGCGCGCAGCAGGTTGTGGACGCTACTGATAAACTGGCCGTGAACATCGGTCTGGAGATCCTGAAACTGGTTCCGGGCCGTATCTCTACCGAAGTGGACGCGCGTCTCTCCTACGACACCGAAGCGTCTATCGCGAAAGCAAAACGTCTGATCAAACTGTACAACGATGCGGGCATCAGCAACGATCGTATCCTGATCAAACTGGCTTCTACCTGGCAGGGTATCCGCGCGGCAGAGCAGCTGGAAAAAGAGGGTATCAACTGTAACCTGACCCTGCTGTTCTCCTTCGCACAGGCGCGTGCATGTGCAGAAGCTGGCGTATACCTGATTTCTCCGTTCGTGGGTCGTATTCTGGACTGGTACAAAGCCAACACCGATAAGAAAGAGTACGCACCGGCTGAAGATCCAGGCGTGATTTCTGTGACTGAAATCTACGAATACTACAAACAGCATGGCTATGAGACTGTGGTTATGGGCGCAAGCTTCCGTAACGTCGGTGAAATCATCGAGCTGGCTGGCTGTGACCGCCTGACCATCGCGCCTGCACTGCTGAAAGAGCTGGCTGAAAGCGAAGGTACTCTGGAGCGTAAACTGTCCTACACCGGTGAAGTGAAAGCACGCCCAGAGCGCATCACTGAATCCGAGTTCCTGTGGCAGCACAACCAGGATCCAATGGCCGTAGACAAACTGGCGGACGGTATCCGTAAGTTTGCTGTTGACCAGGAAAAACTGGAAAAAATGATCGGCGACCTGCTGTAATCATTCCGCGTGACCGGGCTCCCGGTCACGCGACTGCTTTCGTACCCTGTCTGAATTTCCTCTCTGCGTGTATCATTCCCTTTAATCAGTACTCTTTGAATGGAATGGATATGAATACCTTACGCATCGGCTTAGTGTCGATTTCTGACCGCGCCTCCAGCGGTGTTTACCAGGATAAAGGCATCCCCGCTCTGGAAGCGTGGCTGGCCAGTGCACTGACTACCCCGTTTGAGATCCAGACTCGCCTGATTCCCGACGAACAGCCGATTATCGAGCAGACCCTGTGTGAGCTGGTGGATGAGATGAGCTGTCACCTGGTGTTAACCACCGGCGGAACCGGGCCCGCGCGCCGTGATGTGACGCCGGACGCGACGCTGGCGATTGCCGATCGTGAAATGCCGGGCTTCGGCGAACAGATGCGCCAGATCAGTCTACACTTTGTCCCGACGGCCATTCTTTCCCGCCAGGTAGGGGTGATCCGCAAGCAGGCGTTGATTCTGAACCTGCCGGGCCAGCCGAAGTCGATCAAAGAGACGCTGGAAGGGCTAAAAGCGGAAGACGGCAGCGTCATCGTTCACGGCATCTTTGCAAGTGTACCGTATTGTATACAGCTGCTTGACGGCCCGTATGTCGAAACCGATGAGAAAGTGGTAGCAGCTTTTCGTCCTAAAAACGCGCGTCGCGAAACAATCTCCTGAAATTAATCAATATGTGACATAAGCTGAAGCGGCGATAGCGTGGTAACGGTTTTACGGTATAGTAATTTTTTCTTTACGATTGCTGTAAAAATAAATCCACAATACACGCATAATGGTTCGCTATGTCACATAACACCCGACCTCTGAATCGACAGGACTACAAAACCCTCACGCTCGCGGCCTTAGGCGGTGCGCTGGAGTTTTACGACTTCATTATCTTCGTCTTCTTCGCTGCCGTAGTGGGGGAGCTCTTCTTCCCGGCAGATATACCGGAGTGGCTGCGTCAGGTGCAAACCTTCGGCATTTTTGCTGCCGGGTATCTGGCGCGTCCGCTGGGCGGCATTATTATGGCCCACTTTGGCGATCTGGTCGGGCGTAAAAAGATGTTTACCCTCAGCATCCTGCTGATGGCGGTCCCCACGCTGGCCATTGGTCTGCTGCCCACCTATGCCTCGATGGGCATTCTCGCGCCGCTGCTGCTGTTGCTGATGCGCGTGCTTCAGGGCGCGGCGATTGGCGGTGAAGTGCCGGGCGCGTGGGTGTTTGTCGCAGAGCATGTTCCGGCGCGCCGCATTGGTATCGCCTGTGGAACCTTAACCGCGGGGCTGACCATCGGGATCCTGCTCGGCTCGGTGGTCGCCACCATTGTGAATACCAGCATGACGCAGCAGGCCGTACACGACTGGGGTTGGCGTATTCCGTTCCTGCTGGGCGGGGCGTTTGGCCTGGTGGCGATGTACCTGCGCCGCTGGCTGCAGGAGACACCGATTTTCCTCGAGATGCAGCAGCGTAAAGCGCTGGCGCAGGAGCTGCCGGTGAAGGCGGTTGTGGTACGTCATAAAAAGGCGGTGGTGGTGTCGATGCTGCTCACCTGGCTACTCTCGGCCGGGATTGTGGTGGTGATATTGATGTCTCCGGTGTGGCTGCAAAAGCAGTACGGTTTCGCCCCAGCCGTGACGCTACAGGCGAACAGTATCGCGACAATCATGCTCTGCTTTGGCTGTCTGGCCGCCGGGCTGGCGGCAGATCGTTTCGGGGCCAGCGTTACCTTTATTGTCGGCAGCCTGTTACTGGCCGCTTCAAGCTGGGCGTTTTACCATCTGGCAGGCAGCCATCCTGAACAGTTGTTCCTGCTGTACGGCGTGGTAGGGCTGTGCGTGGGCGTTGTCGGCGCGGTGCCTTACGTCATGGTGCGCGCGTTCCCGCCGGAGGTTCGCTTCACCGGGATCTCATTTTCCTACAACGTGTCGTATGCCATTTTCGGTGGGCTGACGCCGATTGCGGTGACGGTCCTGATGGGCGTGTCTCCCATGGCTCCGGCCTGGTACGTGCTGGCGCTGTCGGTGATGGGGCTGGTATTGGGATTTTGGCTTCGTCAGGCGGGGGGATGTCGTGCCCGCCAGGCGGGCACGACAGAGGGATCAGTGTTTTTCACCAATCGGTAGCACGGTGCGGTCAAACTGCTCGTTCAGCACTTCACCCATTGCCAGGTAGATAGCGCTTGCGCCGCAAACCAGACCAATCCAGCCGGCAACGTGAACGATGCCTTCGTTATCCACCAGGTGACCGATTGCCAGCAGGGCAAACAGCACGGTCAGGCTCAGGAAGACGAACTGCAGCATGCGGTTGCCTTTCAGAGTACCGAAGAACATGAACAGGGTGAAGACGCCCCACAGGCCCAGGTAGACGCCCAGGAAGTGGGCGTTTGCCGCGTCTGCCATGCCCATTTTAGGCAGCAGCAGAATGGCGACCAGGGTCAGCCAGAAAGAACCGTAAGAGGTGAAGGCGGTTAAGCCGAAGGTATTGCCTTTCTTATATTCCAGCAGGCCCGCAAAGATTTGCGCGATACCGCCATAAAAAATGCCCATCGCCAGGATGATGCCATCCATCGGGAACATCCCGATATTGTGCAGGTTCAGCAGAATAGTGGTCATGCCAAAACCCATCAGGCCCAGCGGAGCCGGATTAGCCAACTTAGTGTTGCCCATAAGTCCTCAAAAAAATCATCATTAATATGGTGAAATGGTTAAACCCGCGTCAGTTCTCCCTGACGGGGCGCGGCATCATAATGGGCGCAATCGATGGCGTCTATGATCTCATCAGGGTGAAATTAAAATTTTTTTTATGCTTGCCCCTTGATGGATGCCGTCGCGACCCCATCTTGTAGTCAACCGCAGTGTGTGGACCTGAAAAAAATCAAATCTGGGCAGTTGAAAAAGCACGTTCTGCCCTTATTACAGGTACACAACCACATGTTGACTGAATTTTTAGTGGAGACGTTTAGATGGGTAAAATTATTGGTATCGACCTGGGTACTACCAACTCTTGTGTAGCGATTATGGATGGCACTACTGCACGCGTGCTGGAGAACGCCGAGGGCGATCGCACCACGCCTTCTATCATTGCTTATACCCAGGACGGTGAAACTCTGGTTGGTCAGCCGGCTAAACGTCAGGCAGTGACAAACCCGCAAAACACTCTGTTTGCGATTAAACGCCTGATCGGTCGCCGCTTCCAGGACGAAGAAGTTCAGCGTGACGTTTCCATCATGCCTTACAAAATCATCGCGGCAGATAACGGCGATGCATGGCTTGATGTGAAAGGCACCAAAACGGCACCACCGCAGATTTCTGCTGAAGTGCTGAAAAAAATGAAGAAAACCGCGGAAGATTACCTGGGTGAGCCGGTAACTGAAGCTGTTATCACCGTTCCTGCATACTTCAACGATGCTCAGCGTCAGGCAACCAAAGATGCTGGCCGTATCGCAGGTCTGGAAGTAAAACGTATCATCAACGAACCAACCGCGGCTGCTCTGGCTTACGGTCTGGATAAAGAAGTCGGCAACCGTACTATCGCGGTTTACGACCTGGGTGGTGGTACCTTCGATATCTCTATTATCGAAATCGACGAAGTTGACGGCGAAAAAACCTTCGAAGTTCTGGCAACCAACGGTGATACCCACCTGGGTGGTGAAGACTTCGATACCCGTCTGATCAACTACCTCGTTGACGAGTTCAAGAAAGATCAGGGCATTGACCTGCGTAACGACCCGCTGGCTATGCAGCGCCTGAAAGAAGCCGCTGAGAAAGCGAAGATCGAACTGTCTTCCGCTCAGCAGACCGACGTGAACCTGCCGTACATCACTGCAGACGCGACCGGTCCTAAACACATGAACATCAAAGTGACCCGTGCGAAACTGGAAAGCCTGGTAGAAGACCTGGTGAACCGTTCTATCGAGCCGCTGAAAGTTGCTCTGCAGGACGCTGGCCTGTCCGTGTCTGATATCAACGACGTTATCCTCGTTGGTGGCCAGACCCGTATGCCAATGGTGCAGAAGAAAGTGGCTGAGTTCTTTGGTAAAGAGCCACGTAAAGACGTTAACCCGGACGAAGCAGTGGCTATCGGTGCTGCGGTTCAGGGTGGCGTACTGACCGGTGAAGTGAAAGACGTACTGCTGCTGGACGTTACCCCGCTGTCTCTGGGTATCGAAACCATGGGCGGTGTGATGACTGCGCTCATCAACAAAAACACCACCATCCCAACCAAGCACAGCCAGGTGTTCTCTACCGCTGAAGACAACCAGTCTGCGGTAACCATCCATGTGCTGCAGGGTGAGCGTAAGCGTGCGGCGGATAACAAATCTCTGGGTCAGTTCAACCTGGACGGTATTAACCCGGCACCGCGCGGCATGCCACAGATCGAAGTCACCTTCGACATCGATGCTGACGGTATCCTGCACGTGTCTGCGAAAGACAAAAACAGCGGTAAAGAGCAGAAGATCACCATCAAGGCATCTTCTGGTCTGAACGAAGCGGAAATCGAAAAAATGGTTCGCGATGCCGAAGCTAACGCGGAATCCGACCGTAAGTTCGAAGAGCTGGTTCAGACCCGCAACCAGGGTGACCATCTGCTGCACAGCACCCGTAAGCAGGTTGAAGAAGCAGGCGATAAACTGCCAGCGGAAGACAAGACTGCTATCGAAGCTGCACTGAGTGCGCTGGAATCCTCACTGAAAGGTGAAGATAAAGCGGACATCGAAGCGAAGATGCAGGAACTGGCACAGGCTTCTCAGAAGCTGATGGAAATCGCTCAGCAGCAGCACGCTCAACAGCAGGCGGGCGCTGACGCTTCGGCGAACAATGCGAAAGACGACGACGTTGTCGACGCTGAGTTCGAAGAAGTTAAAGATAAAAAATAATCGCCCTGATGCAGGGTAATTAATCGGCACGGGCGTAGGAGAACTCTCCACGCCCGTGCTCGCATGTTAAGGGGCTTAAAAAAACCAATGGCAAAGCAAGACTATTACGAGATTTTAGGCGTTCCGAAAACTGCGGAAGAGCGTGAAATCAAAAAGGCGTATAAGCGCCTGGCCATGAAATTCCACCCGGACCGTAATCAGGGTGACAAAGAGGCTGAAGCCAAATTTAAAGAGATCAAAGAAGCCTACGAAGTCCTGACCGATGCACAAAAACGTGCAGCCTATGACCAGTACGGTCACGCAGCCTTTGAACAGGGCGGCATGGGCGGCGGTGGATTCGGTGGCGGCGGCTTTGGCGGCGGTGCCGACTTCAGCGATATCTTTGGCGATGTCTTCGGCGACATCTTCGGCGGTGGGCGTGGTCGTCAGCGCGCGGCGCGCGGCGCGGATCTGCGCTACAACATGGATCTGACGCTGGAAGAGGCCGTTCGCGGTGTTACCAAAGAGATCCGTATTCCGACGCTGGAAGAGTGTGACGTCTGCCACGGCAGCGGCGCGAAAGCGGGTACTCAGCCGCAGACCTGTCCAACCTGTCACGGCTCCGGTCAGGTCCAGATGCGTCAGGGCTTCTTCGCGGTACAGCAGGCCTGCCCTCACTGTCACGGTCGCGGTACGCTGATTAAAGATCCGTGCACCAAATGCCACGGCCACGGTCGCGTTGAGAAAACCAAGACCCTGTCCGTTAAAATCCCGGCTGGCGTGGATACGGGCGACCGCATCCGTCTGGCGGGTGAGGGTGAAGCTGGTGAACACGGCGCACCGGCAGGCGATCTGTACGTTCAGGTGCAGGTGAAACAGCACGCTATCTTCGAGCGCGAAGGGAATAACCTGTACTGTGAAGTGCCGATCAACTTCGCGATGGCGGCTCTCGGCGGCGAAATCGAAGTGCCGACGCTGGATGGTCGCGTCAATCTGAAGATCCCGGGCGAGACCCAGACCGGTAAGCTGTTCCGCATGCGCGGGAAAGGCGTTAAATCCGTTCGCGGTGGTGCGCAGGGCGACCTGCTGTGCCGCGTCGTCGTGGAAACGCCGGTTGGCCTGAACGATAAGCAGAAACAGCTGCTGAAAGAGTTGCAGGAAAGCTTTGGTGGTCCGACGGGTGAGAAAAACAGCCCGCGTTCCAAAAGCTTCTTCGATGGCGTCAAAAAATTCTTCGATGATTTGACCCGCTAATCCGTTAGCTGGTTTTCATCTTCAAAAAGCCCGGAAGCGATTCCGGGCTTTTTTTATTTACGGTTATTGCTCGGTAAAAGTGAATCTATACTCAATATTAATCTGTTTTTGCCGAGCTATTTGGCTTGGTATTATGGTTTTATCGAGGTATTGTTGTAAAAGAGAGAACTTAAATGAAATTACTACACCGTTTCTTTAGCAGTGAGGCGTCCGGTGGCGTGCTCCTGATTATTGCCGCAGCGGCCGCGATGGTGCTGGCTAATCTTGGCATCACGCGGGATCTCTATCATGCATTTCTGGAAACGCCCGTTGAGCTGAAGGTCGGGGCGCTGGAAATTAACAAGAACATGCTGCTGTGGATCAACGATGCGCTGATGGCGGTGTTCTTCCTGCTGGTGGGGCTTGAAGTTAAGCGTGAGCTGGTTCTGGGCTCGCTTGCCAGCCGCCAGCGCGCGGCGTTCCCGGTCATTGCCGCGCTCGGTGGGATGGTGGTGCCGGCGCTGCTCTTCCTGGCGTTCACCTGGCAGGATCCGGTTGCACGTCACGGCTGGGCGATCCCGGCCGCGACGGATATCGCCTTTGCGCTCGGGGTGCTGGCCTTGCTGGGAAGCCGCGTGC
Source organism: Enterobacter cloacae complex sp. BZL2005 (assembly GCF_049238885.1). NCBI lineage: Bacteria > Pseudomonadati > Pseudomonadota > Gammaproteobacteria > Enterobacterales > Enterobacteriaceae > Enterobacter > Enterobacter cloacae complex sp. BZL2005. The sequence goes on from NZ_JBMKGI010000004.1 coordinate 138,048, forward strand.
CGGTTGCGCTGAAAATCTTCCTGATGGCGCTGGCGATCATCGATGACCTTGGCGCCATTGTGATTATCGCGCTGTTCTACACCAGCGATCTGTCGATCCTGTCTCTGAGCGTGGCTGCCGGAGCGATTGCGGTGCTGGCGCTGCTGAACATCTTTAATGTGCGCCGCATCGGTATCTACATCCTCGTGGGGATGGTGCTGTGGACAGCGGTGCTGAAATCCGGCGTGCACGCCACGCTGGCTGGGGTGATCGTCGGCTTCTTCGTGCCGCTTAAGCCGCAGAACGGCAAGTCGCCGGCCAAACAGCTGGAGCATGTGCTGCACCCGTGGGTCGCCTTTATGATCCTGCCCCTGTTTGCGTTTGCCAATGCCGGGGTTTCGCTGGGCGGCGTGACGCTGGACGGGCTGACGTCCGTGCTGCCGCTGGGCATTATTGCCGGTCTGTTTATCGGTAAGCCGCTGGGTATTAGCCTCTTTTGCTGGCTGGCGACGAAACTGAAGCTGGCGTCATTGCCGCACGGCACCACGTTTAAGCAGATTATGGCCGTCGGCGTGCTGTGTGGAATAGGGTTTACGATGTCGATCTTTATCTCGACGCTGGCGTTTGGCGCGCATGCGCCTGAGCTGATCGTCTGGGCGAAACTCGGCATTCTCATCGGGTCATTACTGGCCGCCGTAATTGGTTATACCTTGTTGAAGGTGAAATTGTCCGGACAGGCCGTCCAGGCATAACGGAACACCGGGAGGAGGCGATCCTTCTCCCGAAACACACTCAAGGAGCGAAGACGCGATGTCTCATTTGAATTACAACCATCTTTACTACTTCTGGCACGTCTATAGACAGGGCTCGGTGGTCGGGGCTGCAGAGGCGCTCTACCTGACGCCGCAAACCATCACCGGGCAAATCAAGGCGCTGGAAGAACGTTTGCAGGGCAAGCTGTTCAAGCGTAAGGGGCGCGGGATTGAACCCAGCGAGCTGGGTGAGTTGGTTTTCCGCTACGCGGACAAAATGTTTACCCTTAGCCAGGAGATGCTGGATATCGTCAACTACCGCAAAGAGTCGAACCTGCTCTTTGATGTTGGCGTGGCGGATGCGCTGTCCAAACGGCTGGTGAGCGGCGTGCTGGATGCGGCGGTGGTCGAAGACGAGCAAATCCACCTGCGCTGCTTTGAATCCACTCACGAGATGCTGCTGGAACAGCTGAGCCAGCACAAGCTGGACATGATTATCTCGGATTGTCCGATCGACTCCACGCAGCAGGAAGGGCTGTTCTCGGTGAAAATTGGGGAATGCGGCGTGAGCTTCTGGTGCATTAATCCGCCGCCGGAGAAACCCTTCCCGGCCTGCCTGGAAGAGCGTCGACTGCTGGTGCCGGGAAGACGTTCCATGCTGGGGCGCAAGCTCCTGAACTGGTTTAACTCGCAGGGGCTGAACGTGGAAATCCTCGGCGAATTTGACGATGCGGCGCTGATGAAAGCCTTTGGTGAAGCGCACAACGCCATCTTCGTTGCGCCGACGCTCTACGCGCACGATCTCTATTCGGACGACAAGATTACGGAGATAGGCAGAGTGGATAACGTGATGGAGGAGTATCACGCCATCTTTGCTGAAAGGATGATTCAGCATCCGGCGGTACAGCGAATCTGTAACCGTGACTACTCGGCGCTGTTTACGCCACCGGCAATCTGAAGATATAAAAAAACCCGCGTTAAGCGGGTTCTTTTAAAACAAGCAACAACAAGCGGCGATTAAGCCAGTTTGTTGATCTGCGCGGTCAGGTTTGCTTTATGACGCGCTGCTTTGTTTTTGTGGATCAGACCTTTAGCAGCCTGACGATCCACGATTGGTTGCATTTCGTTAAATGCGTTCTGCGCAGCAGCTTTGTCGCCAGCTTCGATAGCTGCGTATACTTTCTTGATGAAAGTACGCATCATAGAGCGACGGCTTGCATTGTGCTTACGAGCCTTTTCAGACTGAATAGCACGTTTCTTAGCTGATTTGATATTAGCCAAGGTCCAACTCCCAAATATGATCTATGTGGACAATTCAAAGGCCGAGGAATATGCCCTCTATACCTTCTTTTGTCAATGGATTTGTGCAAATAAGCGCCGTTAATGTGGCGACGCTACGTTACGTAGTGATGGCGCAGGATTCTACCAGCTTGTTGTCCGTGAATACAGCTTTTCGGCATAAAAATCGCAGTTCGCGAGCAGATTTTTTCGCTGCGAAAGGTCAGCCTGATGAAATCATTACGGCTTTCTGTTTTGCACGAACAATCGCCGGTTAACCTTAACCGCTGTACAAGGTATACTTTGGCGATTTTCACTGTTTTGAGCCAGACATGAAGCTGATACGCGGCATACATAATCTCAGCAGAGCCCCGCACGGGTGCGTGCTGACCATTGGTAATTTCGACGGCGTGCATCGTGGTCATCAGGCGCTGTTGCAGGGATTGCGTAAAGAAGGGGAGGCCCGCGGCCTGCCCGTTGTAGTGATGATTTTCGAACCGCAGCCGCTGGAGCTGTTTGCGGGCGATAAATCTCCCGCCCGTCTTACACGCCTGCGCGAGAAGTTGCGCTATCTGGCTGAGTCCGGCGTGGACTATGTATTGTGCGTACGTTTCGATCGCCGCTTTGCCGCGCTGACAGCACAAAATTTCGTCAGCGACCTGCTGGTGAAGCGTCTTGGCGTGCAGTTTCTTGCCGTGGGCGATGATTTCCGCTTTGGCGCTGGTCGTCAGGGTGATTTCTTGCTATTACAGAAGGCTGGTCTGGAGTACGGTTTTGAGGTCACCAGCGCGATGACCTTCTGTGAAGGCGGCGTGCGCGTCAGCAGCACGGCAGTGCGGCAGGCGCTGGCCAACGATGAACTGGATACGGCAGAAAACCTGCTGGGACATCCGTTCACCATCTCTGGTCGCGTGGTCCATGGCGATGCGCTGGGCCGCACGATAGGTTTCCCGACGGCGAATATACCGCTGCGTCGTCAGGTTTCCCCGGTTAAAGGGGTCTATGCGGTAGAAGTGGCAGGACTGGGCGATAAGCCGTTCTACGGCGTCGCCAATATTGGCACGCGTCCGACCGTTGCCGGTGTGCGTCAACAGCTAGAAGTGCACCTGCTGGACGTTGTAATGGACCTGTATGGTCGCCATATAGATGTGATACTGCGTAAAAAAATACGCAACGAGCAGCGATTTGGTTCGCTGGATGAACTCAAAGCGCAAATTGCGCGAGATGAATTAACAGCCCGCGAGTTTTTTGGGCTTTGAACCCGGCTTAACTGCCTACGTGATAAATACGGAACCGAGAATCTGATGAGTGACTATAAATCAACCCTGAATTTGCCGGAAACAGGGTTCCCGATGCGCGGCGATCTCGCCAAGCGTGAACCGGGAATGCTGGCGCGTTGGACCGATGATGACCTGTACGGCATCATTCGTGCAGCCAAAAAAGGCAAAAAAACCTTCATTCTGCATGATGGCCCTCCCTATGCGAATGGCAGCATTCATATTGGTCACTCTGTAAACAAGATTCTGAAAGACATTATCGTGAAGTCCAAAGGACTCGCGGGATATGACTCGCCTTACGTTCCGGGCTGGGACTGCCACGGCCTGCCAATCGAGCTGAAAGTTGAGCAGGAATTTGGCAAGCCTGGTGAGAAATTCACCGCCGCTGAGTTCCGTGCGAAGTGCCGCGAATACGCAGCCACCCAGGTTGACGGTCAGCGCGCTGACTTCATCCGTCTGGGCGTACTGGGCGACTGGTCGCATCCGTACCTGACCATGGACTTCAAAACCGAAGCCAACATCATCCGTGCGCTGGGCAAAATCATCGGTAACGGCCACCTTCACAAAGGCGCGAAGCCGGTGCACTGGTGCGTGGACTGCCGTTCTGCGCTGGCAGAAGCGGAAGTGGAGTATTACGACAAAACCTCTCCATCTATCGACGTAGCCTTCCATGCCGTCGATCAGGATGCGGTGAAAGCCAAATTTGGCGTGTCGTCCGTTAACGGCCCGATCTCGCTGGTGATCTGGACCACCACCCCGTGGACCCTACCAGCCAACCGCGCGATCTCCCTATCCGGTGAGTTCGAATACGCGCTGGTGCAGATTGACGGCCAGGCGGTTATCCTGGCGAAAGATCTGGTTGAAAGTGTGCTGAAGCGCGCGCACATCGCCGATTACACCGTGCTGGGCACAGTTAAAGGCGACGCGCTGGAGCTGATGCGCTTCAAACACCCGTTCCTGGACTTCGACGTTCCGGCGATCCTGGGCGACCACGTAACGCTGGACGCGGGTACCGGTGCGGTACATACCGCCGGTGGCCACGGTCCTGACGACTACAACATCAGCCTGAAGTACGGTCTGGAAATCGCTAACCCGGTGGGGCCGGACGGCTCCTACCTGCCTGGCACCTACCCGGCGCTGGACGGCATCAACGTCTTCAAAGCGAACGACATTATTGTCGACATGCTGCGCACCAGCGGCGCGCTGCTGCACGTTGAAAAAATGCAGCATAGCTATCCGTGCTGCTGGCGTCACAAGACGCCAATCATCTTCCGTGCGACCCCGCAGTGGTTCGTCAGCATGGATCAGAAGGGCCTGCGCGAGCAGTCTCTGAAAGAGATCAAAGGCGTGCAGTGGATCCCGGACTGGGGCCAGGCGCGTATCGAATCCATGGTGGCTAACCGTCCTGACTGGTGTATCTCCCGTCAGCGTACCTGGGGCGTGCCGATGTCGCTGTTCGTGCATAAAGAGACGCATGAGCTGCACCCGAACACCCTGGAACTGATGGAAGAAGTGGCGAAGCGCGTCGAAGTTGACGGCATCCAGGCGTGGTGGGATCTCGACGCCCGTGACATCCTGGGCGCTGATGCTGACAACTACGAGAAAGTGCCGGATACCCTGGACGTATGGTTCGATTCCGGGTCTACCCACTCCTCCGTGGTTGACGTGCGTCCGGAGTTTGCCGGTCACGCTGCCGATATGTATCTGGAAGGGTCTGACCAACACCGCGGCTGGTTCATGTCATCTCTGATGATCTCTACCGCCATGAAGGGTAAAGCGCCTTACCGTCAGGTACTGACTCACGGCTTCACCGTGGATGGTCAGGGCCGTAAGATGTCTAAATCTATCGGTAATACCGTTTCTCCGCAGGATGTGATGAACAAGCTGGGCGCAGACATTCTGCGTCTGTGGGTGGCGTCGACCGACTACACCGGCGAAATGGCGGTGTCTGACGAGATCCTGAAACGCGCTGCCGACAGCTATCGTCGTATCCGTAACACCGCGCGCTTCCTGCTGGCGAACCTGAACGGGTTTGATCCGGCAAAAGACATGGTGAAACCGGAAGAGATGGTGGTGCTGGACCGCTGGGCGGTAGGCTGCGCGAAAGCGGCGCAGGAAGATATCCTGAAGGCCTATGAGTCTTATGACTTCCACGAAGTGGTGCAGCGCCTGATGCGCTTCTGCTCCATCGAGATGGGCTCGTTCTACCTCGACATCATCAAAGACCGCCAGTACACCGCGAAAGCGGACAGCGTGGCGCGTCGTAGCTGCCAGACCGCGCTGTTCCATATCGCAGAAGCGCTGGTACGCTGGATGGCGCCGATCATGTCCTTCACCGCGGATGAAATCTGGGGTTACCTGCCGGGCGATCGTGAGAAGTATGTCTTCACCGGCGAATGGTACGAAGGTCTGTTCGATCTCTCCAGCACCGAAGCGATGAACGATGCCTTCTGGGACGAGCTGCTGAAAGTGCGTGGCGAAGTGAACAAGGTTATCGAGCAGGCGCGTGCTGATAAGAAAGTCGGCGGCTCTCTGGAAGCGGCGGTGACCCTGTACGCGGAGCCAGAGCTGGCGGCGAAGCTGACGGCGCTGGGCGATGAATTACGATTTGTCCTGTTGACCTCCGGTGCGAAAGTTGCGGATTATGCTGACGCGTCTGCTGATGCTCAGCAGAGCGAACTGCTCAAAGGACTGAAAGTCGCGCTGAGCAAAGCCGACGGTGAGAAATGCCCGCGTTGCTGGCATTACACCACCGATGTCGGTCAGGTGGCGGAACACGCAGACATCTGCGGACGCTGTGTAAGCAACGTCGCCGGTGACGGCGAAAAACGTAAGTTTGCCTGATGAGTAAAACTCTCTGTTCAACAGGACTGCGCTGGCTGTGGCTGGTTGTGGTGGTGCTGATTATCGATCTGGGCAGCAAGTTCCTGATCCTCCAGAACTTTGCTCTGGGGGAGACGGTGCCGCTGTTCCCGTCGCTTAACCTGCACTACGCGCGCAACTACGGTGCGGCGTTCAGTTTCCTTGCCGACAGCGGTGGCTGGCAGCGCTGGTTCTTTGCGGGTATCGCTCTCGGTATCTGCGTGATCCTGGCGGTGCTGATGTACCGCTCGAAGGCAACGCAAAAGCTGAATAACATCGCCTACGCGCTGATCATTGGCGGCGCGCTGGGCAACCTGTTTGATCGCCTGTGGCACGGCTTTGTGGTCGATATGATCGACTTCTACGTCGGCGACTGGCACTTCGCGACCTTTAACCTCGCCGATAGCGCCATTTGCATCGGTGCGGCGTTAATCGTGCTGGAAGGCTTCTTGCCTAAACCGGCCGCGAAAGAGCAGGCGTAAGCATCAATGCCGGGTGGCGCTACGCTTACCCGGCCTACAGAATTTGTGGCTTCCCGTAGGCCCGGTAAGCGTAGCGCCACCGGGCAACAGGTGACCCAAAACAAGCGAGCAATTTGCATGTCTAAATCCGTACAGAGCAACAGCGCGGTTCTCGTTCACTTTACGCTGAAGCTGGATGACGGCTCAACGGCTGAATCCACCCGCAATAACGGCAAACCGGCCCTGTTTCGTCTTGGTGATACCTCCCTGTCTGAAGGCCTTGAACAGCAGCTTCTCGGTCTGAAAGAGGGTGAGAAAAAAGCCTTTTCGCTGGAGCCGGATGCCGCGTTTGGCGTGCCAAGCCCGGATCTGATCCAGTATTTCTCCCGTCGTGAGTTTATGGACGCGGGTGAACCGGAGATCGGGGCAATTATGCTCTTTACCGCTATGGACGGCAGCGAAATGCCTGGCGTGATCCGCGAAATCAACGGCGACTCGATTACCGTTGACTTCAACCATCCGCTTGCCGGGCGTACCGTTCATTTTGATGTTGAAGTGCTGGAAATCGATCCGGTACTGGAGGCCTGAAATGCAGATCCTGTTGGCTAACCCGCGCGGCTTTTGCGCCGGTGTAGACCGCGCTATCAGCATTGTTGAAAACGCGCTGGAGATTTACGGCGCGCCGATTTATGTGCGTCACGAAGTGGTGCATAACCGCTACGTGGTCGACAGCCTGCGCGATCGCGGTGCCATCTTTATCGAGCAGATCAGCGAAGTGCCTGACGGTGCGATCCTGATTTTCTCCGCGCACGGCGTCTCTCAGGCGGTACGGAACGAAGCGAAAAGCCGCGATTTGACCGTGTTCGATGCCACCTGCCCATTAGTCACGAAAGTGCATATGGAAGTGGCGCGCGCCAGCCGCCGTGGTGAAGAGTCGATCCTGATTGGCCATGCTGGCCACCCGGAAGTCGAGGGCACCATGGGCCAGTACAGCAACCCTGAAGGGGGAATGTATCTGGTGGAGTCGCCTGAAGATGTCCTGACGCTGAACGTGAAAAACGAAGCGCGCCTGTCGTTTATGACCCAGACGACGCTCTCCGTCGACGATACCTCAGACGTGATTGACGCCCTGCGTCAGCGCTTCCCGAAAATCGTCGGGCCGCGCAAGGATGACATTTGCTACGCCACCACCAATCGTCAGGAAGCGGTGCGCGCGCTGGCTGAACAGGCGGACGTGGTGCTGGTGGTCGGTTCTAAGAACTCCTCCAACTCTAACCGTCTGGCTGAACTGGCACAGCGAATGGGGAAGGCGGCGTTCCTGATCGACGATGCCACGGATATTCAGGAAGCGTGGGTTAAAGACGCGGCCTGCGTTGGCGTGACGGCCGGTGCGTCCGCGCCGGATATTCTGGTACAAAACGTCATTTCCCGCCTGCAGGAGCTGGGCGGCGGCGAAGCGGTGCCGCTGGAAGGACGTGAAGAGAACATTGTTTTCGAAGTGCCGAAAGAACTGAGAATCGACGCCCGCGAAGTCGAATAGTCCCTTTTCTGATGAAAGGCCAGCACCTCCTGTGCTGGCCTTTTTTTTACCCGTTACTTTATCGTGACGACAAAATCATGTCTTTTACTGATATTTAAGTCGGTTTCACGTTAAATTCTAATTATTGGTGTTTTCAGTTGGCAGTGCTCAGAAAGGCTGGTTAATCTGAAAACGGTTTACATCATTTTAACGTAAGAGAATAACTATGCATGATGCACAGATCCGTGTCGCCATTGCGGGCGCGGGTGGACGTATGGGCCGTCAGCTGATTCAGGCGGCACTTCAGATGGATGGCGTAGCACTTGGCGCGGCGCTGGAGCGTGACGGTTCATCACTTCTGGGGACCGATGCTGGTGAGCTGGCGGGCGCGGGAAAGACCGGCGTCACCGTACAAAGCAGCCTGGATGCGGTTAAAGAGGACTTCGATGTCTTCATTGATTTTACCCGCCCGGAAGGGACGCTCGCGCATCTGGCATTTTGCCGCCAGCACGGCAAGGGGATGGTGATCGGCACCACCGGTTTTGACGATGCGGGCAAGCAGGCTATCCAGGATGCATCCAAAGAGATTGCGATTGTCTTCGCCGCAAACTTTAGCGTGGGGGTTAACGTCATGCTGAAGCTGCTTGAGAAGGCCGCGAAGGTGATGGGCAACTACACCGATATTGAGATTGTTGAAGCTCACCACCGCTATAAGGTTGATGCGCCATCCGGCACGGCGCTGGCGATGGGCGAAGCGATTGCTCATGCACTTGATAAAGATTTAAAAGACTGTGCGGTCTATGCCCGCGAAGGCCACACCGGGGAACGCGTGCCAGGCACCATTGGTTTCTCAACCGTCCGGGCGGGTGACATCGTCGGCGAACATACCGCGATGTTCGCCGATATTGGCGAGCGCGTCGAAATTACGCATAAAGCGTCCAGCCGAATGACGTTTGCCAATGGTGCCGTTCGGTCCGCTTTGTGGCTGAAAGAGAAAAAAAATGGTCTTTTTGATATGAAAGATGTGCTGGATCTCAACAATTTGTAAGCATTATTACCCATCGTGATGTGGTTATTGCAGTCGTAATCATTTGATTGCATAGGGCAATAATTTATTGCCCTTTTATTTTATCTGTTTCGTGCTCATTTTGTTTTTTTAGCCTTGAAAGTATAGTTATTCCCCTTGATTATCGTTACTGAAATGTAAATTTTGACCATTTGGTCCACTTTTTGATGCTGTACCGACTCATTTTTCATTAAACCCGGTGCGCAAGCGTTTTCCGTAGTGATTTACCTGATCTTTTTGTCGCTTAAGCTTCACTCACCTCGTCAGATACGCAAAACACTAAACAAAATATCGGTTTTAAGTTGACTTTTACCCACCAAATCTCCAGAATGCCGCCGTTTGCCAAAAATCCGCTGGCAACACATTTGCATTGATCCATGACATAGTTATGAATTAATATGCAAATAAAGTGAGTGAATATTCTCTGGAGGGTGTTTTGATTAAGTCAGCGCTATTGGTTCTGGAAGACGGAACCCAGTTTATCGGTCGGGCCATAGGGGCAACGGGTTCGGCGGTTGGGGAAGTCGTTTTCAATACTTCAATGACCGGTTATCAAGAAATCCTCACTGATCCTTCCTATTCTCGCCAAATCGTTACTCTTACTTATCCTCATATCGGCAATGTCGGCACCAATGCGGCTGACGAAGAATCCTCTCAGGTACATGCGCAAGGCCTTGTCATTCGTGACCTGCCGCTGATTGCCAGCAACTTCCGCAACACTGAAGATCTCTCTTCTTACCTGAAGCGCCATAACATCGTGGCGATTGCCGATATCGATACCCGTAAGTTAACGCGTCTGCTGCGTGAGAAGGGTGCACAGAACGGCTGCATCATCGCAGGTGATAACCTCGATGCGACGCTGGCGCTGGAAAAAGCGAAAGCTTTCCCGGGCCTGAACGGCATGGACCTGGCGAAAGAAGTGACTACCGCTGAAGCCTACAGCTGGACTCAGGGTAGCTGGACGCTGGAAGGCGACCTGCCGGAAGCGAAAAAAGAGAGCGAGCTGCCGTTCCACGTGGTGGCCTACGATTTTGGCGCCAAGCGCAACATCCTGCGCATGCTGGTTGACCGCGGCTGCCGCCTGACGGTGGTGCCTGCACAAACGTCTGCCGAAGACGTGTTGAAGATGAATCCGGACGGTATTTTCCTGTCCAACGGTCCTGGCGACCCGGCACCGTGCGATTACGCCATCGCCGCCATCAAGTCCTTCCTGGAAACCGACATCCCGGTATTCGGCATCTGCCTCGGCCATCAGCTGCTGGCGCTGGCGAGCGGTGCGAACACCGTCAAGATGAAGTTCGGCCACCACGGTGGTAACCACCCGGTGAAAGATATCGATAACAACACGGTGATGATCACCGCGCAAAACCACGGCTTCGCCGTCGATGAAGCCTCAATGCCGGCTAACCTGCGCGTGACCCATAAGTCGCTGTTCGATGGCACCCTGCAGGGGATTCATCGCACCGATAAGCCAGCGTTCAGCTTCCAGGGACACCCGGAAGCGAGCCCGGGCCCGCACGACGCCGCGCCGCTGTTCGATCACTTCATCGAACTTATCGAGCAATACCGTAAGACCGCTAAATAATCAGGAGCCGAGAAGACAATGCCAAAACGTACAGACATAAAAAGCATCCTGATCCTTGGCGCTGGCCCGATTGTTATCGGCCAGGCCTGTGAATTCGACTACTCCGGCGCGCAGGCGTGTAAAGCCCTGCGTGAAGAGGGTTACCGCGTTATCCTGGTGAACTCTAACCCGGCGACCATCATGACCGACCCGGAAATGGCTGATGCAACCTACATTGAGCCGATTCACTGGGAAGTGGTGCGTAAAATCATCGAAAAAGAGCGCCCGGACGCGGTGCTGCCGACCATGGGCGGCCAGACGGCGCTGAACTGCGCGCTGGAGCTGGAGCGTCAGGGCGTGCTGGCCGAGTTCGGCGTGACCATGATTGGCGCGACCGCCGACGCGATTGATAAAGCCGAAGACCGTCGCCGCTTCGACGTGGCGATGAAGAAAATCGGCCTCGACACCGCGCGCTCCGGTATCGCACACAACATGGAAGAAGCGCTGGCCGTTGCGGCTGAAGTGGGCTATCCGTGCATCATCCGTCCATCGTTCACCATGGGCGGCACCGGCGGCGGTATTGCCTACAACCGCGAAGAATTCGAAGAGATTTGCGAACGCGGTCTGGATCTTTCCCCAACCAAAGAGCTGCTGATTGATGAATCGCTGATTGGCTGGAAAGAGTACGAGATGGAAGTGGTGCGTGATAAAAACGACAACTGCATCATCGTCTGCTCCATCGAAAACTTCGATGCGATGGGTATCCACACCGGCGACTCCATCACCGTTGCGCCAGCCCAGACGCTGACCGACAAAGAGTACCAAATCATGCGTAACGCCTCGATGGCGGTACTGCGTGAAATCGGCGTGGAAACCGGCGGTTCTAACGTGCAGTTCTCCGTGAACCCGAAAACCGGCCGTCTGATTGTTATCGAAATGAACCCGCGCGTGTCCCGTTCCTCCGCGCTGGCCTCTAAAGCGACCGGCTTCCCGATTGCGAAAGTGGCGGCGAAACTGGCGGTGGGTTATACCCTCGACGAGCTGATGAACGACATCACCGGTGGCCGCACCCCTGCGTCCTTCGAGCCGTCCATCGACTACGTTGTGACTAAAATTCCACGCTTCAACTTCGAGAAATTTGCCGGCGCCAACGACCGCCTGACCACCCAGATGAAATCCGTCGGTGAAGTGATGGCGATTGGCCGCACGCAGCAGGAATCCCTGCAGAAAGCGCTGCGCGGCCTCGAAGTGGGCGCGACCGGCTTTGACCCGAAAGTGAGCCTGGACGACCCTGAAGCGCTGACCAAAATCCGCCGCGAGCTGAAAGACGCGGGTGCGGAGCGCATCTGGTACATCGCCGATGCCTTCCGTGCCGGCCTGTCCGTCGACGGCGTGTTCAACCTGACCAACATCGACCGCTGGTTCCTGGTACAGATTGAAGAGCTGGTGCGTCTGGAAGAGAAAGTGGCAGAGCTGGGCATCAACGGCCTGGACGCAGACTTCCTGCGCATGCTGAAGCGTAAAGGCTTCGCCGATGCGCGCCTGGCTAAACTGGCGGGCGTGCGCGAAGCGGAGATCCGCAAGCTGCGCGACCAGTACGACCTGCACCCGGTTTACAAGCGCGTCGACACCTGTGCGGCAGAGTTTTCTACCGACACCGCGTACATGTACTCCACCTATGAAGACGAGTGCGAAGCGAATCCGTCAGTTGACCGCGACAAGATTATGGTGCTGGGCGGCGGTCCAAACCGTATCGGCCAGGGCATCGAGTTCGACTACTGCTGCGTACACGCCTCGCTGGCGCTGCGTGAAGACGGTTACGAGACCATCATGGTCAACTGTAACCCGGAAACCGTCTCCACCGACTACGACACCTCTGACCGCCTCTACTTCGAGCCGGTGACCCTGGAAGACGTGCTGGAAATCGTGCGCATCGAGAAGCCAAAAGGCGTTATCGTGCAGTACGGTGGTCAGACTCCGCTGAAGCTGGCGCGCGCGCTGGAAGCGGCAGGCGTACCGGTTATCGGGACCAGCCCGGATGCGATTGACCGCGCGGAAGACCGCGAGCGTTTCCAGCAGGCGGTTGACCGTCTGAAGCTGAAACAGCCAGCGAACGCCACGGTGACGGCCATCGAACAGGCCGTAGAGAAGGCGAAAGAGATTGGCTACCCGCTGGTGGTGCGTCCTTCCTACGTCCTGGGCGGCCGCGCGATGGAAATCGTCTACGACGAAGCCGACCTGCGTCGTTACTTCCAGACGGCGGTGAGCGTCTCCAACGATGCACCAGTGCTGCTCGACCGCTTCCTCGACGATGCGGTAGAAGTGGACGTTGACGCCATCTGCGACGGCGAAATGGTGCTGATTGGCGGCATCATGGAGCATATCGAGCAGGCGGGCGTGCACTCCGGCGACTCTGCCTGTTCTCTGCCAGCGTACACCCTGAGCCAGGAAATTCAGGACGTGATGCGCCAGCAGGTGCAGAAGCTGGCCTTCGAGCTGCAGGTTCGCGGCCTGATGAACGTCCAGTTCGCGGTGAAAGACAACGAAGTCTACCTGATTGAAGTCAACCCGCGTGCGGCACGTACCGTCCCGTTCGTCTCTAAAGCCACCGGCATTCCGCTGGCGAAAGTGGCGGCGCGCGTGATGGCAGGCCAGACGCTGGCACAGCAGGGCGTGACCAAAGAGATCATTCCACCGTACTACTCGGTGAAAGAAGTGGTGCTGCCGTTCAACAAATTCCCGGGCGTTGACCCGCTGTTAGGGCCAGAAATGCGCTCAACCGGGGAAGTGATGGGCGTGGGCCGCACCTTCGCAGAAGCGTTTGCCAAGGCGCAGCTGGGCAGCAGCTCGACCATGAGAAAATCGGGCCGTGCGCTGCTCTCTGTTCGCGAAGGCGATAAAGAGCGCGTGGTTGACCTTGCGGCCAAGCTGCTGAAGCAGGGCTTTGAGCTGGACGCGACCCACGGTACGGCAATTGTGCTGGGCGAAGCGGGTATCAACCCGCGTCTGGTGAACAAGGTGCATGAAGGTCGTCCGCACATTCAGGATCGTATCAAGAATGGCGAATACACCTACATCATCAATACCACCGCAGGCCGCCAGGCGATTGAAGACTCCAAGCTGATTCGCCGCAGCGCGCTGCAGTACAAAGTGCACTACGACACCACCCTGAACGGCGGTTTCGCAACGGCCATGGCGCTGAATGCGGATGCTACCGAGAAGGTGATTTCGGTTCAGGAAATGCACGCGCAGATTAGCAAGTAAGTAAAAATGCCCGGTGCCGTTCGGTTGCCGGGCATTCACCCCATCTTCAGAACCTTCTGGTTTTTCATCCTCTTTCAGTCAGTTAGCCTAAAATTGTTAGGTCGATAACGAAATTCAACTGAGAGCAGGGGAAAACACCATGCAAAATAAATTACTGATCGCCACCCTTCTTGCCGCCACTGCAACGTTTACCGTCGCGGGCTGTTCCTCTAACCAGGCAGTGAAAACCACCGATGGCAAAACCATTGTCACCGACGGAAAACCACAGGTCGATGACGATACCGGTCTGGTGTCGTATAAAAATGCGGAAACGGGTCAGACCGAGCAGATCAACCGCGATCAGGTGAAATCAATGGGCGAGTTGGATAACTAATAAAAAAAGCCGTGGCGTTTGCCACGGCTTTTAGTCTTTCAGGAAAGATTACCAGCGGTGGTTCAGCAGGATATGACCGCCATAAGCAGCATAGCTGTTCTCACCCCACTCGCCGCTGGCGCGCAGGGAGAGCGTCGTGGTTTCGTTCAGGTTGCCGGTGACGCCCAGCTCTAACTGACCGCGATCTTCCGGCGTATCGTTGCTGACGGTCTCGCCGTTAAACGCCAGATCGTTCTGACCTGCGCCTTTCAGCCAGTTCACGGCAACGTACGGCTGCCAGGCTTTCACGTCTTTCTGTTCGAAGTAGCTTGATTTGACGCCCAGACGACCAAACAGACCGTCGTTGTCCAGCGTGGTAATCCGCACGCCGTCGCGATCGGTATGGTTTTCCTGATCCAGATAGCTGTAGATAACCTGCGCCTGAGGTTCGATTTTCCAGGTGCGCTCATTTTCTGAATCAATCACCCATGCATGGCCCACTTCGACGGATGCCGCGAAGCCCTCACTGTCGTAATCTTCATCATTACGGTTGCTGGTCACTTTATTGTTGTACCAGCTATAGGCGGCCCAGGTATCAACGTAGCTGCCCAGACGCAGCTTCTGATCTTCCTGCCTGGTTGCATACAGGCCGACGTTAAAGCCATCCACTTTGCCCTGCGCATCACGTACGTTGTGTTTTGCATCAGAGTGGGTCTTCGCCTGGCCTGCCCCGAACATGCCACCCGCACGCAGGATGCCGTTGTCCATTGGCTTACTCATGAAGTCGCTGCCTACCTGAAGGACAGTGGTGGTGGTGTCATAGCTGACTTTGTCACCGCCCGCATTGTTTTCATGGTAGCGGCCTTTGACGTACATCCAGGTGTTAAGATCTTCCTCGTTACGGAAGGTGATCTGATCGCGATCGTCACGCTTGTGCAGGAACATGCTCTGCGCGGCAAGGTAGTTACCTAAGTAAGCGCCGACCTCAGGAGCCATGACTTCGGGACCGCTATTGCTGCCGTTGTCGGTGTTACCACCGTTGTCAGTGTTACTGCCGTTGTCGGTGTTACTGCCGTTGTCGGTGTTACTGCCGTTGTCGGTATTACCGCCATTGTCGGTGTTACTGCCGTTGTCGGTATTACCACCGTTGTCGGTATTATTGCCGTTGTCGGTATCGTCTGCCGGAATGTCTGATGGCGTTGCCTTCGATTCCAGATACCAGTTTCCGTCGCCGTGCTGATAAAGATTATACTCATACGCACCCGCAACAACCGGTTTTGCCAGGGTGAGCTGAGCTTCTGAACTGCCGCCAACTCTGACAATTTCCATCCCGTTTACGGTTTGCGCGCCCAGCCCCCCCATGTTGCTGACGCTGACCCCGGATTGGCCAAAGCTGCTCCCGGTGATGGTGAGATGGTCGGTTGGTGCATTATCCTCACCGAGCGTACTGTTTAACACGATCTGGCTGCCCGCGGAGCCGGTATAGTCGCCGTTAATGGTGAAATTGTTGCCAACGCTGTTATTGGCGGCGCTGAGCAACAGTTTGCCGCCATTAGCCACGTTGCCGTTGATAGTATCAACGCCGGCAGCGCTGAGCGTGGCGTTACCCTGGACTGCATTCCATGCCGCCAGCGTACCGCCCGCCAGAACATGAATGTTATTGTTCACTTCACCCGCAGTAGCAAACGTAGCGCCATTTTCAACGGTGACGGTGGCGTTACTGTTCTTTACGCCGAGCGTAGCACCATTAGCGACCAGGGTGGTGCCGCCGTGCAGAACAGTATCGCCCGTGTAGCTGTTCTTGCCGGTGAGGGTCAGGGTGTGTGAATCTACTTTCTCAACCTTGCCGCTACCGGTCATATCGGTGGCGAAAGTGGAATTGTTGCCCTGATTAAATATTACCGTACCGTTGTTTTTCAGGCCGCCACTGAGCGAAGCTGTTTTTTGGCCATTGCCTAATTGTAGAGAGGCATCTTTAGTAACCAGCGTATTGCCGCTATTAGAGACGGTTCCCGCCAGCGTTAAATCACCGCTGTTAACCTGAAGGGAATCGCCAGAACCGATCACGTCGAGATCGCCCGTCAGCGTCCAGCTTTCACCCTCCATTTTGACAGAGGCAAAACCGTCTCCCTTATTCAGGCCAACAAAATTGCTGTCTTCTATTCCGGCACCAACCAGCGTGAGGCTATTTCCCGTTGAGCCGGTAGAGATCACATCACCGTTGAACGAGGAACCGGTATTGAGTACCAGCGTATTATTTTTATTACTGGCAAAGGAGATTGCCGTATTGCCGCCACCGATTGAACCACTGTTTATGATGTCGACTTTAGCGGTATTCGTTACGTTGATTCCGTGCTGAAGGCCCTCTACGGTACCCGTGTTCGTGAGCTTAATATTGCCATCGCTCAGGGTAATACCGTCAACTTCTGTACCCTTGATGGTGCCAGCGTTATGAATGGCAACACCTACTTCAGCATTAAGACCTGATTTGCCTTTAATAAGACCGGTAGCGGTATTGGAAATACTGACAGCAGATGAGTTTTTACTGACGAAAACACCATTTTCAGCCGCAGTAATATTCCCTTTGTTAATCAAGTCCCCTTGCATGGTATCAATATTAACACCTGTCGCTGAAGTAGAGGAAATTGTCGCCCCTTCCTCGTTATTCACTACTAAACGTTGTGCTCCAGTGCTAATATCAAGTCCATTCCCGTAACCAGAAATATTTCCCATATTTTCAACGTTTGAAACATCAATCCCATTGACCGACACGGCAGCTTCATTCCCGGAAGAGGTTATCGTAACGTCTTTATTAATGACGTATTCAGCGTCGGTGGAGAAGTTTTGTGGAATTGAGGTTGATTGGTCAATCGTGCTGGCAAAAGCGACGGCGGGGGTGAATAACAATAGGGCAGGAAAGAGACTTCCCAGAGTTTTAGTCGTTTTATTGAGTCTGAAATGTTTGTTGCTCATTTACACATCCATTTGAATTAGAAAGGCGCGATACGACGTATTAAAATTACGTCAGTATGCGGAGAAAAAGAATGAGCTCGCTACAAAGAGCGTAAAATTATTATTTTTTTCAATGTTTTATGTATAGATCGATTTATTAAATAATTATTTTAGATTTTCTTAAAATATCTCATTCCTTTATGGATTGAAGTGAGATATTCACATCCTGGATTTTTTGGAGAGGAAAAATCGTCCAACGAATGATGATTACCAATAGCTGCGCTTTCCTTTTCATGGCTGCTGCGCCCCTTTCACCGGGCGGGTTAACTGTCTACACTCACTGCTACAAGAAGAGAAGAAGACAGGCCATTTGATGATACTCATAATTTATGCGCACCCCTATCCGCAGCACTCGCATGCGAATAAGCGGATGCTTGAGCAGGTAAGGACGCTTGAAAACGTCGAGATACGTTCCCTCTATCAACTCTATCCCGATTTCAACATCGATATTGCCGCCGAACAGGAGGCGCTCTCCCGTGCCGATCTGATCGTCTGGCAGCATCCCATGCAGTGGTACAGCACGCCCCCGCTCCTGAAATTATGGATTGATAAAGTCTTCTCCCACGGCTGGGCGTATGGCCACAATGGCCATGCCCTAAAAGGGAAAAGCCTGATGTGGGCGGTCACCACGGGTGGAGGGGAAAGCCACTTTGATATTGGTTCCTTCCCGGGGTTTGAGGTTCTGGCACAGCCGCTGCAGGCGACCGCACTTTATTGCGGGCTGAACTGGCTCCCGCCTTTTGCGATGCACTGCACCTTTGTCTGCGACGATGAAACGCTGCAGGCGCAGGCGCGCCATTATAAACAACGCTTACTTGAGTGGCAGGAGGCGCACCATGGATAGCCATACGCTGATACAGGCGCTGATATACCTCGGCGCGGCGGCGCTGATTGTGCCCGTGGCGGTTCGCCTGGGACTGGGCTCTGTTCTCGGCTATCTGATTGCGGGCTGCGTCATTGGGCCGTGGGGCTTTCGACTGGTGACGGATGCAGAGGCAATCCTCCATTTCGCTGAAATCGGCGTTGTGCTGATGCTCTTTGTGATTGGTCTGGAACTCGATCCGCAGCGCCTGTGGAAGCTTCGCGCCTCGGTGTTTGGCGGCGGGGCGCTGCAGATGGTGGCCTGCGGCCTGCTGCTGGGTGGGTTCTGCATCCTGCTGGGCATGGACTGGAAAGTGGCAGAGCTTATCGGCATGACGCTGGCGCTCTCCTCGACCGCCATTGCCATGCAGGCCATGAACGAGCGCAATCTGACGGTCTCCCACATGGGACGCAGCGCGTTCTCGGTGCTGCTGTTCCAGGACATTGCCGCTATCCCGCTGGTGGCGATGATCCCACTGCTGGCGGCCAGCGGTTCCGCCACGACGCTGGGGGCGTTTGCGCTGTCGGCATTAAAAGTGGTGGGGGCGCTGGCGCTGGTGGTGCTGCTTGGTCGCTACGTCACCCGTCCGCTGCTGCGGTTCGTTGCCCGCTCGGGCCTTCGCGAAGTGTTCAGCGCCGTGGCGCTGTTCCTGGTGTTTGGCTTCGGTCTGCTGTTGGAGGAGGCCGGGCTGTCGATGGCGATGGGGGCCTTCCTGGCGGGCGTTCTGCTGGCGAGTTCTGAATACCGTCACGCGCTGGAAAGCGATATCGAGCCGTTTAAAGGCTTGCTGCTGGGGCTGTTTTTCATCGGCGTGGGGATGTCCGTCGACTTCGGCACGCTGGTGACGCATCCGCTGCGGATCGTCGTCCTGCTGGTCGGCTTCCTGATCATTAAAATGGCGATGCTGTGGCTGATTGCGCGTCCGCTCAAGGTGCCGAATAAGCAGCGCAACTGGTTTGCGGTTCTGCTGGGGCAGGGGAGCGAATTTGCGTTTGTGGTCTTTGGCGCAGCACAGATGGCAAACGTCCTCGACCCAGAATGGGCGAAAGCGCTGACGCTCGCGGTCGCGCTGTCGATGGCCGCGACGCCTATTCTGCTGGTGGTGCTGACGCGTCTGGAAAAATCGGGTAGCGAGCAGGAGCGCGAAGCCGATGAAATTGACGAAGAGCAGCCGCGCGTCATTATTGCCGGATTTGGCCGCTACGGGCAGATCGTTGGCCGTCTGCTGCTGTCCAGCGGGGTGAAAATGGTTATCCTCGATCACGACCCCGACCATGTCGATACCCTGCGAAAATTTGATATGAAGGTGTTTTACGGCGATGCGACCCGCGTCGATCTGCTGGAATCTGCCGGGGCGGCAAAAGCGGAGGTGTTGATTAACGCCATTGACGATCCGGAGACCAGCATGCAGATGGTGGAAATGGCGAAAGAACATTTCCCGAATCTGACCATCATTTCCCGCGCCCGCGATGTGGATCACTATATCCGGCTGCGGCAGGCGGGGGTAGAAGCACCGGAGCGTGAAACCTTTGAAGGCGCGCTGAAGTCTGGCCGCATGGCGCTGGAAAATCTGGGGCTCGGCGCGTACGAAGCGCGCGAGCGTGCGGACCTGTTCCGCCGCTTTAATACTGAGATGGTGGAAGAGATGGCGGCGATGGCCGGGAGTACGGCCACCGAGCGTGCGGCGGTGTTTAAACGCACCAGCGCGATGCTGACGGAAATCATTAACGAGGACCGTAATCACCTGTCGCTGATCCAGCGTCACGGCTGGCAGGGAACGGAAGAGGGCAAGCATACCGGGGATCCGGCTGACGAACCGGAGAGTAAACCTTCCGCGTGAAGTGGAGTTGCCAGCAATAATAAAAAATTTCTTTATCTTTACCCTGCCGCCAGTCGACGAAAGATTAAGCTTTCCGTATAGTGGCGGCAATTTTTTGCATCCGGGAAATTTTCAATGATCAGTCTGATTGCAGCGCTGGCGGTGGACCGCGTTATCGGTATGGAAAATGCCATGCCGTGGAACCTGCCTGCCGATCTCGCATGGTTTAAACGTACTACGTTAAACAAGCCGGTAGTGATGGGCCGCCTGACCTGGGAGTCGATTGGTCGTCCATTGCCGGGCCGTAAAAATATCGTTATCAGCAGCCAGCCGGGCACTGACGATCGCGTCGAATGGGTAAAATCAGTCGACGAGGCGATTGCTGCATGCGGCAATGCCGAAGAGATCATGGTGATTGGCGGCGGGCGCGTGTACGAGCAGTTCCTGCCAAAAGCGCAGAAGCTGTATCTGACCCACATTGATGCGGAAGTGGAAGGGGATACCCATTTCCCTGACTACGATCCGGACGAGTGGGAATCGGTATTCAGTGAATTCCACGACGCGGATGCACAGAATTCTCACAGCTACTGCTTCGAGATTCTGGAACGTCGTTAAGTGATTTTTTCCCTCTCCCGGCCGGGAGAGGGAAGTGCATATCAGGAGGCAACCGCCTCGTCTCCCCCTAAATCCAGCTGTCGGTTGGACGGCTGAACAAAGTAAGTTTTATCTTCCCAGCGTAAGCAGGTTAACTCTCCGCCCCAGCAGCATCCGGTATCCAGACCGTAGATCCCTTCCGGCGTTCCTTTTCCTTCCAGTGCAGCCCAGTGACCAAATACCACGTTGTACTCACTTGTCACCGGCCCCGGAATGGCAAACCACGGTTTTAGCGGAGCGGGCGCGCTCTCCGGCGTCTCTTTGGAATACATGTCCAGCTGTCCGTTCGGGAAGCAGAAACGCATGCGGGTGAAGGCGTTGGTAATAAAGCGCAGACGCGCCAGACCGCTGAGATCCTCGCTCCAGTGGTTCGGCATATCGCCGTACATGGCATCGAGGAAGAAAGGATAGGAGTCGCTCGCCAGCACCGCCTCAACGTCACGCGCACAGGTTTTCGCCGTCTCAAGATCCCATTGTGGGGTGATCCCGGCATGCGCCATGACCAGCTTTTTCTCTTCGTCGACCTGCAGCAGCGGCTGACGGCGCAGCCAGTTAATCAGCTCGTCGGCATCTGGCGCATCCAGCAGCGGGGTGAGGCGATCTTTAGGCTTGTTGCGGCTGATCCCGGCGAACACCGCCAGCAGATGCAAATCGTGATTGCCCAGCACCATGCGCACGCTGTCGCCTAGCGATTTGACGAAACGTAATACTTCAAGGGAGCCGGGGCCACGCGCGACTAAATCGCCCGTCAGCCAGAGTGTGTCCTGTCCTGGCGTAAAGTCGACCTGTTTTAATAATGCGATCAGTTCATCGTAGCAACCGTGAACGTCGCCAATCAGATATGTAGACATTAGATTAATGAATGAGTGTGGTTACGGCGAGACGGAACACAGGAATGGCAACGCGGAAATCATTGCCATCGACGTCGACCATTTCATAATGGCCTTGCATGGTACCCATCGGCGTTTCAATCACCGCGCCGCTGGTGTACTGGTACTCTTCGCCAGGGGCGATATGAGGCTGTTCACCGACCACACCTTCCCCCTGGACTTCGATTTCGCGGCCATTGCCGTTGGTGATAAGCCAGTAGCGCCCGCGCAGCTGCACGGGCGTCCGCCCCAGATTGCGAATGGTCACGGTGTAAGCAAAGACAAAACGTTCTTCATCCGGTGAGGACTGTGATTCAACATAAACGCTTTGTACATGGACACATACGCGGGGCGAATCAATCATGGCTTAACTCTCCTTCGGCGGCGCATTTTCGCTGATGTAATTAGCCAGCTTGCAGTACTGCTCTACGGAGATGTTCTCCGCACGCATTGCCGGGTCGATCCCAAGCTCAGCTAACACCTCAACGGTGAAGGAATTGCTGAGGCTGTTACGGATCGTTTTACGACGCTGGTTAAAGGCTTCAGTGGTGATGCGGCTCAGTACACGCAGATCTTTTACCGGGTACGGTTTCGTTTTGTGCGGCACAAGGCGCACAACCGCTGAATCCACTTTCGGTGGTGGTGTGAACGCTGACGGCGGTACTTCGAGTACCGGGATCACGTTGCAGTAATATTGCGCCATCACGCTTAAACGACCATACGCTTTACTGTTCGGGCCTGCAACCAGGCGGTTAACCACCTCTTTTTGCAACATGAAGTGCATGTCGGCAATGGCATCAGTATAGCTAAAGAGGTGGAACATGAGCGGCGTGGAGATGTTATACGGCAGGTTGCCGAATACGCGCAGCGGCTGACCCATTTTTTCTGACAGTTCGCCGAAGTTCATGGTCATGGCGTCCTGCTGATAGATGGTCAGCTTCGGCCCGAGGAACGGGTGCGTTTGCAGGCGTGCGGCCAGATCGCGGTCCAGTTCGATGACGGTCAGTTCGTCGAGGCGTTCGCCTACCGGCTCGGTCAGTGCGGCAAGGCCCGGGCCGATTTCGACCATCGCCTGGCCTTTTTGTGGATTAATAGCCGAGACAATGCTTTCGATCACGAACTGATCGTTAAGGAAGTTTTGCCCGAAACGTTTACGGGCTAAGTGGCCCTGATGGACTCGATTAGTCATTGAGTATTAACAATCATTTTGATGGCGAGATTAAGCGCCGTAATAAAACTGCCGACATCCGCCTTCCCCTGGCCTGCCAGATCCAGCGCAGTACCGTGGTCAACGGACGTTCGAATAAAGGGTAAACCGAGGGTGATATTCACGCCGCGGCCAAAGCCCTGGTATTTTAGCACGGGCAGGCCCTGATCGTGGTACATCGCGAGCACGGCGTCGGCATTATCCAGGTATTTCGGCTGGAAAAGGGTATCAGCAGGCAGCGGACCGCTGAGATTCATCCCCTTCGCCCGCATTTCGTTGAGTACCGGAATGATGGTGTCGATCTCTTCGGTACCCATGTGCCCGCCTTCGCCGGCGTGCGGATTCAGGCCGCAGACCAGCACATGCGGCTGCGGGATCCCAAATTTTGTCTGCAGATCGTGATGCAAAATCCCGATGATCTCGCGCAGGAGTTCAGGCGTGATCGCATCCGGAATCGCTTTGATCGGCAGATGGGTGGTCACCAGCGCAACGCGCATTTCTTCCGTCGCCAGCATCATCACCACTTTCGGACTGTGCGAGCGCTCTTCAAAGAACTCCGTATGCCCGGTAAACGGTATACCCGCTTCGTTGATGACGCCTTTGTGGACGGGGCCGGTAATCAGGGCGGCAAATTCGCCCTTCAGGCAACCGTCGCAGGCGCGCGCAAGGGTTTCAACGACATAGTGGCCGTTTTCCGTGCTGAGCTGGCCAGGAATGACCGGCGTACGAAGGGGAACAGAAAGAAGGGTGAGGGTACCGGCTTGCTGCGGTGCAGGCTGTTGACCTTCAACGTAAGGGATGAGCGTTAAAGGCAGACCGAGCAGCGCTGCCCGGTCTTGTAACAGTGTTGCATCGGCGCAGACAACCAGTTCTACTGGCCAGCTGCGCTGGGCAAGCTGGACAACGAGGTCAGGCCCAATCCCGGCGGGTTCGCCGGGCGTGATAACAACACGATGCTGTTTCATTAGTTGCTCAGCACTTTCACGTAAGCACTGGCGCGTTGTTCCTGCATCCAGGTGGCTGCTTCTTCAGAAAACTTACGGTTAAACAGCATGCGGTAGGCTCTGTCTTTCTGTGCTGCATCCGTTTTATCAACGTTACGAGTGTCCATCAGCTCGATCAGATGCCAGCCAAACGAAGAGTGTACCGGCGCGCTGATCTGGCCTTTGTTCAGCTTCATCAACGCGTCACGGAAGGCAGGATCGTAAATATCCGCCGCTGCCCAGCCCAGATCGCCACCCTGGTTAGCAGAGCCAGGATCCTGAGAGAACTCTTTTGCTGCCTTCGCAAACGAGGTTTTACCGCTCTTAATATCTGCCGCAATCTGTTCCAGCTTCGCACGCGCCTGATCGTCAGTCATGATTGGTGACGGCTTCAGCAGAATGTGGCGAGCGTGAACTTCGGTAACGGAGATATTTTGGCTCTGGCCGCGCAGATCGTTCACTTTCAGAATGTGGAAGCCCACGCCTGAACGGATTGGACCGACGATATCGCCTTTCTTAGCCGTGCTCAGTGCCTGAGCAAAGAGGGATGGCAGCTCCTGAATACGTCCCCAGCCCATCTGGCCGCCTTTCAGCGCCTGTTGGTCTGCGGAGTAGGTGATGGCCAGCTTGCCAAAGTCACCGCCGTTACGCGCCTGTTCGACAATTGAACGCGCCTGGCTTTCTGCTTCCGCAGCCTGATCGGACGTAGGGTTCTCTGGCAGTGGGATCAGAATGTGGCTCAGGTTCAGCTCTGTGCTTGCATCGTTCTGGTTACCCACCTGTTTTGCCAGCGCGTCCACTTCCTGAGGCAGGATAGTAACGCGGCGACGCACTTCGTTGTTACGCACTTCCGAAATCAGCATCTCTTTACGGATCTGGTTACGGTAGGTAGCGTAGCTGATGCCGTCATAGGCCAGACGGCTGCGCATCTGGTCTAAAGACATATTGTTCTGCTTTGCGATGTTAGCGATGGCCTGATCGAGCTGCTCGTCAGTAACCTTCACACCCATTTTCTGCCCCATCTGAAGAACGATCTGATCCATGATCAGGCGTTCCAGGATCTGATGGCGCAGCGTGGCGTCATCCGGAAGCTGCTGACCCGCTTCGCCCGAATTGAGCTTCACCGATTTCATCAGACCGTCAACGTCACTTTCAAGCACGACGCCGTTGTTAACCACAGCAGCGACTTTATCAACAACCTGGGGGGCCGCGAAGCTGGTATTCGCAACCATAGCGACACCGAGCAGCAGCGTTTTCCAGTTCTTCATACTTTTTCCATTTCAATTAACCGCAAAGCGGATTACGTTGCAAATCAAGCACATTACAAGGAACTGCGGTAAGGCAGAATGTTCGAGCGCAGCATTTTCTGCGTACCCAGACCGTAGTTGGAACTCAGGCCGCGTAACTCGAAGTTAAAGCCAATCACGTTATCGTATTTGCTCTGATTGTTTTCCCAGCCGTTAAGCTTACGTTCGTAACCGACACGCAGCGCGTAGCAGCAGGAGTTATATTGCAGCCCCAACATCTGGTCAGCAGCTTTATTGGTGTTAGTGTCAAAGTAGTAAGCGCCTACGATTGACCAACGGTCGGCGATAGGCCAACTCGCTGCGCCACCCACCTGCGAAATACCGTCTTTATACTGCTCGGCAGTACCATAGTTTGGTAATGTCGCCTGAATATATTCGGGACTGGCATAACGATAAGTCAATTGCACCATCCGATCTTCATCCCGGCGATATTCTATAGCCGCCGTGCTGTTAGCGATATTGTCGAGACGGGTGTCATACTGAACGCCACCACGCAGGCCCCAACGATCGGTCATACGCCAGTAGGTATCGCCAGCCCAAATCAGCGAACCCGTCTTATTATCTTTCTCCCACTTAATGTTGTCATCGCCCGTGCGAGACTCGGTGAAATAATAGATTTGACCAACAGAAACGTTAAAACGTTCAACGGCAGCATCATCATAAACGCGCGATGTGACCCCGGTCGTTAACTGGTTCGCTGATGCGATGCGGTCAAGGCCACCGTAGGTACGGTCGCGGAAGAGGCCACTGTAGTCAGACTGCAGTAAAGAAGAGTCGTAGTTATTGATATTGCTCTGATCGCGATAAGGCACGTACAGATACTGCATACGTGGCTCCAGCGTCTGGGTATAGCCATCCGCCAGAAGATCCATATCGCGTTCGAAGATCAGCTTACCGTCCATTTTGAACTGAGGAAGCGTACGGTTTACTGATTCTTCCAGGTGACCGGTATTGTTTGGGTTCGCGTTGTAATCATCTATGTTTTTCTGCTGATAGTGTGTCGCCATCAGCTTAGCTTCCGTGTTCAGACTAGCCCAGTCATTCGACCATGGAAGGTTAATGACGGGCTCCAGGTGAACACGGGTGGCTTCCGGCATAGAGGAATTGGTGTTTACAAAATGCACTGCCTGGCCATAAATACGGGTGTCAAATGGCCCTACGTCATTCTGGTACCAGTTAACGTCCAACTGCGGTTCGGCACCATAGGTACTCGCCGTCTGGCTTGAGAACACCTGGAACTGCTTACTGGTTACCGTCGCATCGAAGTTCTGCACCGCATAGCCAACGCTGAAGATCTGCGTTGCATAACCGTCGGTACTCGAACCGTATTTTGACGAAAAATCGTTAAAGTAGTTCGGGTCACTGACCTTGGTGTAATTGACGTTGAAACGCCACACCTGATCCATCACCCCGGAATGCTGCCAGAAATACATCCAGCGGTGCTTATCACCTTCAGTGGGATGCTCGTCCTGGAAGACTTTATCCGACGGCAGATAATCCAGCTCCATCAGACCCGCACCTGCCTGAGTCAGATAGCGGAACTCGTTCTCCCACATGACGTTACCGCGCTTGTGGATATAGTGCGGCGTGATCGTCGCATCCATGTTAGGCGCGATGTTCCAGTAATACGGCAGGTAGAACTCAAAGTAGTTCGTGGTGCTGTATTTGGCATTCGGGATCAGGAAACCGGAGCGACGTTTGTCACCCACGGGAAGCTGCAGATAAGGGCTGTAGAATATGGGGACCGGACCCACCTTGAAGCGGGCGTTCCAGATCTCTGCGACCTGCTCTTCGCGGTCATGGATAACTTCGCTCCCGACCACGCTCCAGGTATTTGAACCCGGCAGACACGACGTGAACGTGCCATTTTCCAGGATCGTATAGCGGTTTTCACCGCGCTGTTTCATCAGGTCTGCGTCACCGCGCCCCTGGCGACCCACCATCTGGTAATCACCTTTCCAGACGTTAGTGTCTTTGGTATTCAGGTTTGACCAGGCTTTCGGACCTTTCAGGATGACCTGATTGTCGTCATAGTGCACATTACCCAGCGCATCCACCGTTCGTACCGGCTCGGCCGCACCTTCCGGCTGCTTCTGGTGCAACTGCACTTCATCTGCCTGCAGGCGGCTATTGCCCTGGTTAATATCGACATTGCCTGTAAAGGTGGCATTGTCAGGGTAAGTCCCTTTTGAACTGTCGGCAGTAATGGTTACCGGCAAGCTATTGGTATCGCCACTCACCAGTGGGCGATTATAACTTGGGACGCCAAGCATACACTGCGAGGCGAGATCGGCCGCCAGCCCCTGTTGACTGTACAGGGCGGTGCCAATCATTGTGGCCAGGAGGGTGGGGATACGTTTTTTCATACGTTGTATTTTATTGTTCCGTCATCAGTGGCTACGGCTTACAAACGCTCAGAGACTATCTTACTCATCTGCGCAGTACCAGCGTTAATCCTGCCCGTTTGCGTGCCAGAGTGTTAGGCTCGCTATCGAATGACGAGTATGATAAAGCAAATTATAGGCGATGTCCTTCAATTGACCGTGACTTGAACACAGTGATGATGACGTTGCGTCGGCCAGGAATATGACTATCCGGGGAGTATATGCAGTATTGGGGTAAAATAATCGGCGTTGCGTTCGCCATCATCATGGGTGCCGGGTTCTGGGGAATAGTGCTGGGGCTTATTATTGGCCATATGTTTGATAAGGCGCGCAGCCGTAAAATGGCCTGGTTTGCCAACCAGCGCGAGCGCCAGTCACTCTTTTTCTCCACCACTTTTGAGGTGATGGGGCATTTAACCAAATCCAAAGGGCGCGTCACGGAAGCCGATATTCAGATTGCCAGCGTCTTTATGGATCGCATGAATCTGCACGGTGACTCCCGCCTGGAGGCGCAAAATGCGTTTCGCATCGGGAAATCCGATAACTACCCGCTTCGCGAAAAAATGCGCCAGTTCCGCAGCATCTGCTTCGGCCGTTTTGATTTAATTCGGATGTTTCTGGAAATTCAGATTCAGGCGGCCTTCGCCGACGGCTCGCTTCACCCTAACGAACGCGATGTTTTATACGTGATTGCGGAAGAGCTGGGTATCTCCCATATGCAGTTCGATCAGTTCCTGCGCATGATGCAGGGTGGCGCGCAGTTTGGCGGCGGGTATCACCAGCAGTCTTCTGGCGGTGCCTGGCAGCAGGCGCAGCGTGGTCCGACGCTGGAAGATGCCTGCAACGTGCTTGGCGTAAAACCCTCTGACGATCAGACCACCATCAAACGTGCCTATCGTAAGCTCATGAGCGAGCACCATCCAGACAAGCTGGTTGCAAAAGGCTTACCGCCTGAAATGATGGAGATGGCGAAGCAAAAAGCGCAGGAAATTCAGAAAGCGTACGAGCTGATTAAAGAGAAGAAAGGCTTCAAATAAGCCCCTTTTTAGAATGATGAAGGGCCTGACAGCATGAGCTGCCAGGCCCTTTATACAGCGTTACCAGCTGTAGCGCACGTTCAGGCTACCGTTTACATCGCTGTAATCATTATCACCTTTCTGTCCGGAGACCTGGGCAATAACGCTCCATTGCTTGCTCACATTTGCCTGAATACCCGCTTTCAGCTCCGCACGATCGGCAGGAAGGTCCTGTTTGATCTGTGTGTCACCAAAGTTGACTGCCGTGTCTTCAGAGGTATGCAGCCAGTTGGCCTCCGCAAACGGCTGGATAACCGCGTCGTTCGACTTATTCATCTTGCTGTCAATGCGCAGGCCTAAACGGGTGGTCCAGCTTTCGCCGTTTTGCCCATCAATCGTCGTGCCGCTGCTGTCTTTGATGTCATCCGCACTGTAATCCTGCCAGACGACCTGTGCCTGCGGCGTGAGGCTCAGCGTGTTGTCGCCGAGTGCGATATCGTAGCGGTAGCCTGTTTCCAGCGAAACGGCGTTGGCGTTTGAATCGTAATCCGTTGAGCCAACATCACCGTTATCTACGCTGTTGTGGTACATCCCATACTGATACCAACTGTCGACATAGAAACCCTGATGCTGTCGGGCATCGGCAAACCACGTTGCATAGACTCCGAGGTTATAGCCATCGACTTTACCGTCAGCGCTAAAGCGGCTGCCGTCAGCACCTTTATTGCCAGTGCTGTCGCTGCTGGCGTTGATATAGCTACCCATAACCCCGACCACCAGGCTTTGTTCGCCGTTGTTCCAGGCGGCAACATCGCCCCCAATCTGGAACTGGGAATAGTTGCTGTCGATATCAATATTGCTCTCTGCCGCAGTAGACTGGTTCTTACCTGCTTTGAAACGCGCCCATGTCGTGCCGTTTTCCGATTTGAACTGACTGCCTTCTCGGTCTGACAGGGTCTGCATTTGCAGATCGCGAGCCAGCCACTGGTTGCTGAGGTATGAACCGATATCGGCACGATACTGAGGCGTTACGTCGCCATTATCACTCGTGGCCTGGGAACGAAGATACCAGTCCCCTGAGTCCTGATACAGGCGGTATTCGTAGGCGTTAATCTGGACCTGATTACCCTGAACAAAGGTGCCGTTTGATGCACCGCCGACCTGAATCACTTCAATACCGTTTTGGGTCAGTGCGCCCTGACCACCAACGTTGTTAATGTACAGGGTGGTGTTCCCGGACGTATTCCCCGTAATGTTAAGCATATCGGTTGGAGACGTGTCGTCGCCTAACTGCGTATTTAGCGTCACAGAACCCTGGTTGCTGGTGTAATCGCCGTTTACGATCAGCGTGTTGCCGGTCGTCGCACCATTGGTTCCTTCAATATTGCCGCTGACAATGCTGCCTGCGTTGCTCAGATCGCCATTGATCGTTAGGGTGTCGTTGAACTGAACGGTGCCCTTGCTATTAACATTGCCGTTCACCACACCGCTGGAACCGCCAAACGTGGCGCCTGCCGCGACATTCACGGCCTGCTCGCTGTTTTGTACGCCGATAACGCCGGCCTCGTCCAGCCAGAGCGTGCCCTGGTTGACATCCGTTGTGCCGCTGTAACTGTTTACGGCATTAAGGATCAGCGTACCTTGCCCCTCTTTGGTCAGCGATTTTCCGTCCCATCCGGTCGTGGCTTCGGCATTTTGATCGACAAGCGCCGTGCTCAGCGTAAAGCTGCCGTCAGGATTGTTCAGAGTGAATGTGCCGTGAGCCGCTGTTGCCGCTGGGTTCTGGCTGGCATACCAGGTTAATGACGGTGTCAGGACGTAATTGGTCACGTCGGCGGGATCAATGGTGCCGCTAAAGGTGATGAAGTCAACGGAGCCAGATGCCATGCCCGCGACGGTGAGGTTGGTAAAATTGCCATTGATTGCATTTTCAGCGTCAATCACCGTGAAGGCGCTATCCGCGGAAAGCGTGCTGGCACTACCGTAACCTGTAATATTTAGTGTGCCATCAAGCGTCGCATTCTGAGCGACAATCGGCGCATCGGTCGCGTTTGCGTCAAGATAGACATCAGTTTGGCTGTTAGCCCGAAGGGTGAGATTACCGACATTGAGTGTACCAGTACTGCCGTTTTCATCGCCGAGTGTGATGCGTCCGCTGCTGGTAAGATTACCGACGCTGGAATCGGCCGTCAGCAGCCATTGGCTGTTCGCATCCAGCGTCATGCTGACGTTATCACCGCTGGCCTTAACGGCGCCGGACAGCTTGCTGTTTTCAGCGCGAAGGGTGACTGCATCAGTGGTATTGGCCACGGTGAGCAGATTGTCTGCGTTCATCGTTTGCACATTCTTCACGTTAATATCGGCAGATCCGGAATCCACCGCAAAAGCACTTCCTCCTGACGCGGTTGCCGTAATGCTCCCTCCGTCAATCGTAGCGACATTTTTTCCACCGCTGAACGAGAAGGCGACATTGCTACCGGAAACGTTGCTGTGGGTGACGGTCGCGCTGCTGGCGCTTTCTAAGGCAATGGCAGCAGATTGTTCGCTGGTGATATCTGTGCTGTTCGCCTCAAGGGTTCCACCGTGAGTCATCGCCACTGCCCGCGAATTTTCTCCGGACGCGATCGCTGAACCGTTATTCAGTACGAATGTGCTCTTTGCCCCGTCAGAGGATATTGCGTCAGCATTTTTCCCATGAGTGACGATATGAGTATCAGTGAGTTCTGCGCGTCCGGTATTCATTATGCCAACTGACTGCTCACCGTAAGTTTCAACGTGGGATGCCGCTAAATTAAATGTGTTGGTATAGTTTTGAATACCAAAGCTCTGACTTCCGTTAGTGGTAATCGTGACGTTTGAGCCGGTCAATTCACCGTCGTTATATATACCTGCATTACCAAAATCTCCCGTGGTGTTTATATTCACATTGTCTAATGAAAGGGTGGCATATCGGTTAACAATAGCCCGAGCCATGCCATACCCGGAAGTCGTAATGGTCGCGTTTTTTATCGTCAGGTCTGCGCCATTCAATATCTCAACACCATAAGAACCCTCTCCCGTCGCCGTATAGCTCCCCCCGTCAATGGTGCCTTTTGCATTAGAGCTAAACAATACGGCAGAGGCGATCTCGCCTTCCGTCGAAACGGTAAGGTTGTTCAACATGGCTTCTGAGTTATCACCGACAATGGTTATCGCATGACTGCCTTCCCCGGAAGTGCGGATTGTGGATCCCGAATCATCGAGCGTGATTTTCGCTCCATTCGACACGGATAGCCCCATGCCTGCATCCCCGGTTGTGGATATCGTTAAGGCGCCGTTATCGGTGACGATGACATCAGAGCCAGAGGCGGATACCGCCGAGGTATTAGGGCTCGTCGTTGAATATTCACCACTGATGGTGTTATTACCCGGGGCTGCAACAAACGTCGTGTCACTGGCGTGTGCGGTACTCACAACACCTGACAAGATAAACGTTGCGATCGCGCTTCCGGCGCGTACGCAGGATTTAACTTTGCTGTCCCCTTTTGAAAACTCCGAGGCAACGATGTACATATTTCTGGCGCAATTCCAGACGATGTTATACGAACGGTTCATACACTTCCTTGTGAATCAATGAGTAAACTAAGTGTGGCTGTTGAGTAGAAAAATAACTCCGTTTGGATAGGGTAGAGTTAGTATTTCCTTAAAATGAGCTGGATTATCAGTAATAAATTGCATCGTGTTCAATTTAATATTTTTTAATCCAAACCTTAGTCTTTCTAAAAATACTGAGTGTTATTTAAGGAAGAGATAATTATCGTGAATGAACTTGGGCGGGTTTTCAGATGAGCAGGGGAGATATATATGCTGTGTGAATATTTACCGTCGACAGTGAGCTGACAGTAAATATTCACATCAGGAATTTAAAAATCGACCGGGGCTTTAAACGTCATCGCGTTACCGAAGGCCGGATGGGTGATGGTAAGCGTCTGCGCGTGCAGCTGCAGACGTGGCGCTAAGGCCAGCGCTTCAGGCGGCGCGTAAAAGCGGTCGCCCAGAATCGGATGACCCAGCGCAAGCATATGCACGCGCAGCTGGTGTGAACGTCCAGTAATCGGCTTAAGCAGGACGCGCGCGGTATTATCCGGCGCGTACTCAAGCACTTCATACTCGGTTTGCGCGGCCTTACCGGTTTCATAACACACCTTCTGCTTTGGCCGATTCGGCCAGTCGCAGATCAGCGGTAAATCCACCAGCCCTTCCGCCTGCGCCGGGTGACCCCAGACGCGGGCGACATACTGCTTCTTCGGCTCGCGCTCGCGGAACTGGCGCTTCAGCTCGCGTTCTGCCGCTTTGTTCAGCGCCACCACAATCACGCCGCTGGTCGCCATGTCCAGGCGATGGACCGACTCCGCCTGAGGATAATCGCGCTGAATGCGCGTCATCACGCTGTCTTTGTGCTCATCCAGACGACCCGGCACGGACAACAGCCCGCTGGGCTTGTTGACTACCATAATGTGTTCATCCTGATACAGAATGACCAGCCAGGGATCCTGCGGCGGATTGTACGGCTCCATCACCATCTTGCGCTCCGTTTACTGATGCGTCACAACGATAAGACGCAGGGCATCCAGACGCCAGCTTGCCTGATCCAGGCTTTCCAGCACCTGCTGACGGTTGCTTTCAATCGCCGCCAGCTCGTCGTCACGGATGTTCGGGTTCACGGCCTTCAACGCCTCCAGACGCGACAGCTCTGCAGACAGTTTCTCGTCGGCTTCACTGCGCGCGGCGTCAATCAGCGCTCTGGCCGCTTTTTCAATCTGGGTTTCACCCTGCTGGAGAATGGCATGCACGTCCTGCTGCACCGCATTGACCAGCTTGCTGCCGGTATGGCGGTTCACCGCGCTCAGCTGGCGGTTGAAACTCTCAAATTCAACCTGTCCTGCGAGGTTCGTGCCGTTTTTATCCAGCAGCAGACGCACCGGCGTTGGTGGCAGGAAGCGGTTGAGCTGCAGCTGTTTCGGCGCCTGCGCTTCCACAACGTAGATCAGCTCCAGCAGCAGCGTGCCTACGGGCAGCGCCTTGTTTTTCAACAGCGAGATGGTGCTGCTGCCGGTATCGCCAGAGAGGATCAGATCCAGCCCGTTACGGATCAGCGGGTGTTCCCAGGTGATGAACTGGGCATCTTCGCGGGACAGCGCCACATCACGCTCGAAGGTGATGGTGCAGCCATCTTCCGGCAGGCCCGGGAAATCTGGCACCAGCATGTGATCGGACGGGGTCAGGACAATCAGGTTCTCGCCGCGGTCGTCCTGGTTAATGCCCACGATGTCGAACAGGTTCATGGAGAAGCTGATGAGGCTGGTGTCATCATCCTGCTCTTCAATGCTCTCAGCCAGCGCCTGCGCTTTTTCCCCGCCGTTGGAGTGGATCTCCAGCAGGCGGTCGCGGCCTTGTTCAAGCTGCGCTTTCAGCGCGTCGTGCTTCTCGCGGCAGGACTTAATCAGATCGTCAAAGCCGTCGGTGTTTTCCGGCGCGGCCAGATAGCCGATCAGATCGCCGTGCACCTGATCGTAAATGGTGCGGCCCGTCGGGCAGGTATGTTCAAACGCATCCAGACCTTCGTGGAACCAGCGCACCAGCACGGACTGGGCCGTTTTTTCCAGATACGGCACGTGGATCTGAATATCGTGCGCCTGACCGATACGATCCAGACGGCCAATACGCTGCTCCAGCAGATCCGGGTTGAACGGCAGATCGAACATCACCAGGTTGCTGGCGAACTGGAAGTTACGGCCTTCAGAACCGATTTCAGAGCAGAGCATAACCTGAGCGCCGCTGTCCTCTTCGGCAAACCACGCCGCAGCGCGGTCGCGTTCAACGATGGACATGCCTTCGTGGAACACGGCGGCGCGAATGCCTTCGCGCTCGCGCAGGACCTGCTCCAGCTGCAGCGCGGTGGCCGCCTTGGCGCAGATCACCAGCACCTTCTGGGAGCGGTGCGCGGTCAGGTAGCCCATCAGCCACTCTACGCGCGGATCGAAGTTCCACCAGGTGCCGGTATCGCCTTCAAATTCCTGGTAGATTTGTTCCGGGTAGAGCATGTCGCGGGCGCGCTCTTCCTGCGTTTTGCGCGCGCCCATGATGCCGGAAACTTTAATTGCCGTCTGATACTGCGTCGGCAGCGGCAGCTTAATGGTATGCAGCTCGCGTTTCGGGAACCCTTTCACACCGTTACGGGTGTTACGGAACAGGACGCGACTGGTGCCGTGGCGATCCATCAGCATGTCGATCAGCTCTTTACGCGCGGATTCCGCGTTGTCGCTGTCGCTGTTAGCGGCCTGCAGCAGCGGCTCGATATCCTGCTCGCCAATCAGATCGCTCAGGGTGTTGAGTTCATCATCAGAAAGACGCTTGCCCGCCAGCAGCAGCGCGACGGCATCCGCAACCGGACGGTAGTTATTCTGTTCTTCCACAAACTGCCCGAAGTCGTGGAAACGGTTTGGATCGAGCAGGCGCAGACGCGCGAAGTGGCTTTCCAGACCCAGCTGTTCCGGCGTAGCGGTCAGCAGCAGGACGCCAGGCACGCGCTCGGCAAGCTGCTCGATAGCCATATATTCGCGGCTCGGCGCGTCTTCGCTCCAGACCAGGTGGTGCGCTTCGTCGACCACCATCAGGTCCCACTCGGCATCGCACAGGTGCTCAAGACGCTGCTTGCTGCGGCGCACGAAGTCCAGGGAGCAGATCACCAGCTGTTCGGTTTCAAACGGGTTGTCCGCATCGTGCTGGGCTTCGGCGTAGCGTTCGTCATCGAACAGAGAGAAGCGCAGGTTAAAGCGGCGCAGCATCTCAACCAGCCACTGGTGCTGTAAGGTTTCTGGCACCACAATCAGCACGCGCTCGGCAGCGCCGGAAAGCAGCTGTTGGTGCAGGATCATGCCCGCCTCGATGGTTTTACCCAGGCCCACTTCATCTGCCAGCAGCACGCGCGGCGCATGGCGACGGCCCACGTCATGGGCGATGTTCAGCTGGTGGGGGATCAGGCTGGTGCGCTGGCCGCGCAGGCCGCTCCAGGGCATGCGGTACTGTTCACTCTGGAACTTACGCGCGCGATAGCGCAGGGAGAAGCGATCCATACGGTCGATTTGCCCGGCAAACAGGCGGTCCTGCGGCTTGCTGAACACCAGCTTGCTGTCGAGCAGCACTTCGCGCAGGATGACATTGGCCTCGTCGGTGTCCAGGCGAGTGCCGATGTAGGCGAGCAGTCCATTCTCTTCTTTTACGTCTTCAATCTTGAGCTGCCAGCCGTCGTGGCTGGTCACGGTGTCACCCGGATTAAACATCACGCGGGTTACAGGGGAGTCATTGCGGGCGTACAGGCGGTTTTCACCGGTGGCAGGGAAGAGGAGGGTAACCATGCGCGCATCAACGGCAACGACGGTTCCTAATCCAAGTTCGCTTTCTGTATCGCTGATCCAGCGTTGACCAAGTGTAAAAGGCATAGTTGTTCGGCTCTAATCTTTAATTGCAGGCAATAGTTCGACCACCGTCAAAAAAGACGGTCATCGAAAAATGGGTCCGGGAATGGAAAGGGCGCTATGGTACTGGATGGCAGCCATTTCGTCACGCGTCAAAATAGGCCAAGTTGCCCTGTCACTAGTGTAGCAAAATCATCGTCGATGAAGGGCAAAATTCCGTCGGCAACCGGCTGAAGCTGACGCGTCAGATAGTGTTCATAATCCAGAGGCGAGTGCTGATAATCCACCGGTTCCGGACCGTTTATCGTCCAGACGTATTTGATGGTTCCCCGATTCTGATACTGCGGCGCGCGGCCACGGCGGACGTTTTCTTCGTCCGCGAGGCGCGCGGCGCGAACGTGCGGAGGAACGTTACGCTGGTACTCCGCGAGCGGGCGGCGCAGGCGTTTGCGATACACCAGCTGCGCGTCAAGTTCGCCTGCCATCAGGCTGGCTATCGTCTCGCGCACGTAGTCCTGATACGGCTCATTGCGAAATACCCGCAGATAGAGCGTTTGCTGGAACTGCTGGGCCAGCGGCGTCCAGTCGGTACGCACTGTCTCGAGCCCTTTAAACACCATCCGCTGCGCGTCGCCTTCCTGAATCAGCCCGGCATAGCGCTTCTTGCTGCCCTGATCGGTACCGCGGATGGTGGGCATTAAGAAGCGGGCAAAATGGGTTTCAAATTCCAGCTCCAGCGCGCTGGTTAAGCGCACTTTCTGCAGATGTTCCTGCCACCAGTCGTTCACGAAGGCAACCAGCGCTTTGCCGATTTGCGCGGCATCGTCTTCGGAATGCGCGCCCTTAAGCCATACAAAGGTGGAGTCCGTGTCGCCGTAGATGACGTCATAGCCCCGGAATTCAATCAGCGCTTTAGTCAGGCGCATGATCTCGTGCCCGCGCATCGTGATCGACGACGCCAGCCGCGGGTCGAAGAAGCGACAGGCGCTGGTGCCCAGCACCCCGTAGAAGGCGTTCATGATGATTTTCAGCGCCTGTGAGAGGGGCTTGTTGCCGTGGCGCTTGGCCTCGTCGCGGCCGTGCCAGATGTTGCCCACGATGTCGGGCAGGCAGTGTTTTTCCCGCGAGAAGCGTGCGCCGAGGAAGCCTTCGGTGCTGTGTTCATCATCCGGCTGGGCCAGCCCCTCAACCAGCCCGACGGGATCGATCAGGAAGGTGCGAATTATCGACGGGTAGAGGCTTTTGTAGTCCAGGACCAGAACGGAGTCATACAGTCCTGGTCGGGAATCCATGACGTAGCCGCCGGGGCTGGCCTGCGGCGGCACGTCCCCGAGGTTGGGGGCGACGTATCCTGCCCGGTGCATTCGGGGAAAATAGAGGTGGCTAAAGGCCGCCACGGAGCCGCCGTGCCTGTCGACCGCAAGGCCGTTTACCGTCGCGCGCTCCAGCAGGAAGGGCATGATTTCGGTTTTGTGGAAAATCCGCGTGACCAGCTCACAGTCTTTCAGGTTATAGGTGGCGAGCGCGGGCTTGTCTTCGTTAAAGCGCCGGTCGATCTCGTCCATTCTGTCCCAGGGATTGTCGATGGATTTGCCTTCGCCAAGCAGCTCCTGCGCCACCGCTTCGAGGGCGAATGACGAGAAGTTCCAGAAGGCGGACTTGAGCGCCTCGATGCCGTCGATAATCAGGCGGCCGTTCGCCTGTGCGAAGAAAACGCCGTTCTTAAAACCGTGTTCGCGCCACTCAAGCTCGCTGTTGCCGCGCCCGAGCATCAGCGGGATGCGGTAACGCTCGGCGTGTTTTTGCAGCACGCGCAGGTCGAACTGCACCACATTCCAGCCGATCAGAACGTCGGGATCGAAGTCGGCAAACCACTGGTTGAGCTTCTCCAGCAGCTGCGGCCGGCTGGTAACATACTCAAGCCGGAAATCCAGCGCGGAGTCATCACCATTCGGTGGCCCAAGCATATAGACAACCCGATCGCCGCAGCCTTCAAGTCCTATACAGTACAGTTCGCCGTGACGGGTGGTTTCGATATCCAGGGAGACCCACTTCAGCGGCGGGCGGTAATGCGGGTTCGGCTTTAGCCGCGCGTTGATGAGACCGCCATTTTGCGGAGAACCATCGACCCAGACGGGCGCGGTAATAAACCGCTCCATCAGAAAGCGTTCGGGTGGGCGGATATCCGCTTCGTAGAGCGTCACGCCTGCTTCACGGAGCAGTTTTTCATAGCGCATCAGCTGACGATGGGCGCGACAGTAGAGGCCGTAAACCGGCTGACGGTGGAAATCTTTCAGTTCAAGCGGGGTAATGCGCCAGCCGTTTTCACCGCGCAGCAGCTGTTTCACCTTCTCGACGTGGGCTTCAGGAATAAAGGCCACGGATTCCTGCGGGGGCAGCGTAACGTATAGCGGACCGTTATCGGTTGCCAGCCAGAACGCGACCTCGGTGCCCTGAGGGGTATCCCGCCAGTGTCGGGTCAGTAAAAAGCCTTCTTGCGCCTGCGTCACGCCGCTATCCCACAAAACAAAACCAGGCCTGATTATAGCCTGGTTGAATGTTTTATGCTGGGGATATATACAGTTTATTGTCCGTAATAGGCCTTCGCGCCGTGCTTGCGCAGGTAATGCTTATCCAGCAGGGTTGGCTGCATATCCGGCAGCTGCGGCGCCAGCTGGCGGCAGAAGATCCCCATGTAGGCGACTTCCTCCAGCACGATGGCGTTATGCACCGCGTCCTCCGCGTTTTTTCCCCAGGCGAACGGGCCGTGGGAGTGCACCAGCACGCCGGGCATCTGCGCGGCGTCGATACCCTGTTTTTCGAAGGTTTCGACAATCACATTGCCAGTTTCCCACTCATACTCGCCGTTGATTTCCGCATCGGTCATCAGACGCGTGCAGGGAATGGTGCCGTAAAAGTAGTCCGCGTGGGTGGTGCCGGTCGCCGGGATGGACTGGCCCGCCTGCGCCCAGATGGTGGCATGGCGCGAATGGGTATGTACAATGCCGCCGATGGTTGGGAATGAGCGGTACAGCAGGCGGTGGGTTGGCGTATCGGAGGAGGGCTTTTTGTTCCCTTCCACCACTTCACCTGTTTCGATGCTGACCACCACCATATCGTTCGCCGTCATCACCGCGTAATCGACGCCGGAAGGCTTGATCACAAACACGCCTTTATCGCGGTCAACGGCGCTGACGTTGCCCCAGGTCAGGGTGACCAGATTATGTTTCGGCAGCGCCAGGTTGGCTTCGAGCACCTGGCGTTTGAGCTCTTCTAACATTGTTGTCTCCAGTGCCGGATGGCGCTTCGCTTAGCCGGCCTACAGAACCGTAGGCCCGGTAAACGCGGTGCCACCGGGCATTCAGGGCTTAGCGTTTTGAACCGTAATAGACTTCGTTCCAGCGCAGCGCGTCTTTGAAGGCGGGCAGGCGGGTATCGTTATCAATCACGGTCAGCTCGATATCATGCAGCTCGGCGAACTGACGCATGTCGTTCAGATCCAGCGCGTGGCTGAAGACGGTATGGTGCGCGCCGCCGGCCAGGATCCAGGCTTCTGACGCGGTCGGCAGATCCGGCTGTGCTTTCCACAGGGCGTTGGCGACCGGCAGTTTCGGCAGGGAGTGTGGCGTTTCAACCGCATCGACGCAGTTCACCAGCAGGCGGAAACGATCGCCCAGATCGATCAGGCTGGCGTTGATGGCCGGGCCCGTGCGGGTGTTGAAGATCAGACGCGCCGGATCGGCTTTACCGCCGATGCCAAGGTACTGCACGTCGAGGATCGGTTTCTCTTCGACGGCGATAGAAGGGCACACTTCCAGCATGTGCGAGCCGAGCACCAGGTCATTGCCGTTTTCGAAGTGGTAGGTGTAGTCCTCCATAAAGGAGGTGCCGCCCTGCAGACCGGTCGACATCACCTTCATGATGCGAAGCAGAGCGGCAGTTTTCCAGTCGCCTTCGCCCGCAAAGCCGTAGCCCTGCTGCATCAGGCGTTGTACTGCCAGACCCGGCAGCTGTTTCAGACCGTGGAGATCTTCAAAGGTGGTGGTAAAGGCGTGGAAACCGCCCTGTTCCAGGAAGCGCTTCATGCCCAGCTCAATGCGCGCCGCATCCAGCACGTTCTGGCGCTTGTCGCCGTTGATTTGTGCCGCAGGCGTCAGGCGGTAGCTGCTTTCGTACTCGTCCACCAGCGCGCTCACGTCGCCATCGCTGATGTCATTCACCACCTGCACCAGATCGCCCACCGCCCAGGTATTCACGGAGAAGCCGAACTTGATCTGCGCGGCCACTTTATCGCCGTCGGTGACCGCCACTTCACGCATGTTGTCGCCGAAACGCACCACTTTCAGGTGGCGGGTATCCTGCTTAGAGACCGCCTGACGCATCCAGGCGCCGATACGCTGTTGCGCCTTGCCATCCTGCCAGTGGCCGGTGACCACCGCGTGCTGCTGACGCATACGCGCGCCGATGAAGCCGAACTCGCGGCCGCCGTGTGCGGTCTGGTTCAGGTTCATAAAGTCCATGTCGATGCTGTCCCACGGCAGGGAGGCGTTGAACTGGGTATGGAACTGCAGCAGCGGTTTGTTGAGGATAGACAGGCCGTTGATCCACATTTTTGCCGGTGAGAAGGTGTGCAACCACACCACCAGACCGGCGCATTTAACGTCGTAGTTGGCGTCGCGGCAGATGTGGGTGATTTCGTCCGGCGTCGTGCCCAGCGGTTTCAGCACCAGTTTGCACGGCAGTTTGGCTTCCGCGTTCAGCGCGTTAACGACATGCTCCGCGTGTTTCGTTACCTGCTGCAGCGCTTCCGGTCCGTAAAGATGCTGGCTGCCAATCACAAACCACACTTCATAGTTATTAAAAATGGTCATCATCGTGTCCTTAATGGGTCAGGGTTGCCGTAGTGTCCGCGGTGCTTTTGGCCGGGGCGGCGACAGGGAGATAGTGAAGTTCGGCGCTTTTTGCCCATTGCTGGTAGCGCTGATAAAGCTGTTCAAAGCGTTGTGCCTGCTGGGCACGCGGCTGAAGGGTGTTTTCGACGGCACTCGCCATATGCTGCTGCGCGGTGGGGATATCCGCATGGACGCCAGCGGCTACGGCGGCGAAAATTGCCGCCCCCAGCGCGCAGCACTGATCGGAGGCCACAATCTGGAGCGGACGGTTCAGCACGTCGCAGCAGGCCTGCATGATCACCGGGTTTTTACGGGCGATGCCGCCCAGCGCCATCACGTTATTCACGTCGATGCCCTGCTCGGTGAAGCACTCCATAATCGCGCGGGCGCCGAAGGCGGTGGCGGCAATCAGACCGCCGAACAGCGCAGGCGCGTCGGTCGCCAGGTTGAGGTCGGTAATCACCCCTTTCAGGCGCTGGTTGGCAAACGGCGTGCGGCGGCCGTTAAACCAGTCCAGCACCACCGGGAGGTGGTCGAGAGACGGATTTTTAGCCCAGGCGTCGGTAAGCTGCGGCAGGAGCTGCTTTTTGCTCTCGGCGATCTGGGTTTTCAGTTCAGGATGTGCCGCCGCCAGCCGATCCAGCGGCCAGCCGAGCACGCGGCCAAACCAGGCGTAGATATCGCCAAACGCGGACTGACCGGCTTCGAGGCCGATAAAGTCTGGCACCACGCTGCCGTCAACCTGGCCGCAGATGCCTTTTACCGCGCGGTCGCCGATGGTGGCTTTATCTGCCGTCAGGATGTCGCAGGTGGAGGTGCCGATCACTTTGACCAGCGTGTTTGGCTGTGCGCCCGCGCCCACGGCGCCCATATGGCAGTCAAACGCGCCGCCGGAGATAGCTACGTTCTGCGGCAGGCCGAGACGCGTCGCCCACTCTTCGCAGAGGGTGCCGACGGGAATATCGGCGGTGAAGGTGTCGGTAAACAGCGGGTATGACAGGCTCTTGTTGATGATCGGGTCGAGCTCATCAAAGAACGCGGCCGGAGGCAGGCCGCCCCAGCTTTCATGCCACAGGGATTTATGCCCGGCGCTGCAGCGGCCGCGGCGGATATCCTGCGGGCGCGTGGTGCCGGAGAGCAGGGCGGGAACCCAGTCGCATAGCTCAATCCATGACGCCGCTGCCTGTGCGACAGACGCGTCCGCGCGGGTGACGTGCAGGATCTTGGCCCAGAACCACTCGCTGGAGTAAATCCCGCCGATATACCGTGAGTAGTCGGTTTTGCCCGGCTGATGGCATAAGCGGGTGATGGCTTCGGCCTCTTCCACGGCGGTATGGTCTTTCCACAGCACGAACATGGCGTTCGGGTTGTCGGCAAACTCAGGACGCAGCGCCAGCACGCGGCCTTCGGCATCCACAGGGGCAGGCGTAGAGCCGGTGCTGTCGACGCCAATCCCCACAACATCGGCCCGCTGGGCGTCGGTCAGGTCTGCCAGAACGGTTTTGATCGCCGCTTCCATCGACTCGATGTAGTCCCGCGGGTGGTGACGGAACTGGTTGTTTGGCGCATCGCAGTAGCGCCCCTCTTGCCAGCGCGGATACCACTCAACGCTGGTTGCTATCTCCTGGCCGGACGTACAGTCCACTGCCAGCGCGCGAACTGAATCGCTGCCAAAATCGAGGCCAATCGCAATTGCCATGGTGTTGCTCCATCGAAAAAACAGGTATGGAAGAACATTAGAGACTGGGGACAAAAGTCGTCAGGCAGGATCCGCTAATCTTATGGACTAAATTGCTGTTACAACGGAAAGTGTGACGCCGTGCAAATATTCAATGTGGACATTTCTGCCGCACTTATAGACACTTTTGTTACTGGTTATCTGCCTGCTCTGGCGGAGAAATCAGGTGGAAAGGCTGAAACATGGCGGACGTAAAAGCGGCGTGATGCTTTTTGGATCTTTTCGCGGGCCATTTTTAACCTGCATTTGGTGATATGGACAATTGGTTTCCTTCAGGACCCTTGGGAGAACTGAATCTATGGCCGAAACGCAGAACGATCCCCTGCTGCCGGGATACTCGTTTAACGCGCACCTTGTGGCGGGGCTGACCCCTATCGAGGCTGAGGGATATCTCGACTTTTACGTCGACCGACCGCTCGGGATGAAAGGGTATATCCTCAACCTGACCGTGCGGGGGGAAGGGATCATCAAGAACGGTGACCAGCAGTTCGTCTGCCGCCCGGGGGATATCCTGCTGTTCCCGCCGGGGGAGATCCACCACTATGGCCGTCATCCGGATGCCAAAGAGTGGTATCACCAGTGGGTATACTTCCGTCCGCGCGCCTACTGGCAGGAGTGGCTTTCCTGGCCGGCTATTTTTGCACACACCGGGTTTTATCGCCCGGATGAGGTGCATCTGGCGCAGTTTCGCGAGCTTTTTGCCCAGATAATCGAGGCGGGGCAGGCTGGTGGACGCTATGCCGAACTGCTGGCGATAAACCTCCTTGAACAGCTGCTGCTGCGACGGATGGAGGCGATTAACGCGTCGCTGAATCCGCCGCTGGATAACCGCGTGCGCGACGCCTGCCAGTACATCAGCGACCACCTGGCCGATAGCCAGTTTGATATTGCCAGCGTCGCCCAGCACGTCTGCCTGTCGCCGTCGCGGCTGTCGCACCTGTTCCGCCAGCAGCTTGGCGTCAGCGTACTGAGCTGGCGCGAGGATCAGCGCATCAGCCAGGCGAAGCTGCTGCTCAGCACCACCCGGATGCCCATCGCCACCGTGGGGCGCAACGTGGGCTTTGAGGATCAGCTCTATTTCTCCCGCGTATTTAAAAAATGCACCGGTGCCAGCCCCAGTGAATTTCGCGCGGGATGTGAATAAACGGTAAAAAAAGATAAACAAACAGGTGAATGCGGAAAGCAACCTGTAAACTATTCAGACAATTGTTGCCTTGACGCGGTGCGGGGCGCTAAGCAGAATCGCTGATTCGTTTTCTGACCGGAATAGTTATGCAGGCATTGCTGGAACACTTTATTACCCAGTCCGTTATGTACTCGCTCATCGCCGTGGCGCTGGTGGCGTTTCTGGAATCGCTGGCGCTTGTCGGGTTAATCCTGCCCGGCACCGTGATGATGGCGGGGCTTGGGGCGCTTATCGGCAGCGGTGAGGTCAATTTCTGGCAGGCATGGCTGGCCGGGATTATCGGCTGTCTGCTGGGGGACTGGATCTCATTCTGGCTGGGCTGGCGCTTTAAGAAGCCGTTGCACCGCTGGTCGTTCATGAAAAAGAACAAAGCGTTGCTCGATAAAACCGAGCATGCGCTGCACCAGCACAGCATGTTTACCATCCTCGTGGGCCGCTTTGTTGGGCCAACGCGTCCGCTGGTGCCGATGGTGGCCGGGATGCTGGATCTCCCCGTCGCGAAATTTGTGGTGCCGAACATTATCGGCTGCGTCTTCTGGCCGCCGTTCTACTTCCTGCCGGGTATTCTGGCCGGTGCGGCGATTGATATTCCTGACGGCATGCAAAGCAGTGAGTTTAAGTGGCTGCTGCTGGGCACGGCGGTGCTGCTGTGGCTGGCGGTCTGGCTCTGCTGGCGGCTGTGGCGCAGCGCGAAAGCGAGCGTCGATCGCCTGACGCGCTATCTTCCGCGCTCTCGTCTTTTGTGGCTGGCCCCGCTGACGCTGGGTGTGGCCGTGGTGGCGCTTGTGGCGCTGATTCGCCACCCGCTGATGCCGGTGTACGGTGAGATCCTGTTGAAAGTTGTGAGCCGTTAAGCGCCGGGCGGCACTGCGTTTGCCCGGCCTACGGTTTTATACCCAATAATCCAGAAGCGCTTTCTTTTCCGCTCATTAATGCTTCTGTTGCTCCATCCCACAAAATGCGTCCCTCCGCGATCACCACCGATCGCGGCGCAATCCGTGCGGCATCTTCGATACTGTGCGACACCATCAGCATCGTAAGCTGTTGGCGCTGGC
Organism: Enterobacter cloacae complex sp. BZL2005; assembly: GCF_049238885.1. Lineage (NCBI taxonomy): Bacteria > Pseudomonadati > Pseudomonadota > Gammaproteobacteria > Enterobacterales > Enterobacteriaceae > Enterobacter > Enterobacter cloacae complex sp. BZL2005. Next base: position 182,863 of record NZ_JBMKGI010000004.1, read on the forward strand.
AGACCTCCTGCACCAGGGCGAGCATCTCCTGGCGCAGCGCGGGATCGAGCGCCGAGAACGGCTCATCCAGCAGCAGCAGCGGCTGCTCGCGCACCAGACAACGCGCCAGCGCCACGCGCTGACGCTGGCCGCCGGAGAGCTCGCCCGGCAGCCTGTCGATGAATTCAGCGATCCCCATCTGTGCGGCAATCACTTCAAGTTTTTCGCGTTGGGCATCGTTCAGCCTGAGCCCCGGATGCATTCCCAGCGCGATGTTTTGCCGCACCGTCAGATGGGTAAACAGGTTGTTTTCCTGAAACAGCATCGACACAGGACGTTTAGCCGGAGGGGCGTTGGTGAAATCACGATTATCGATGGCTATCGACCCACTGGCAGGTTGCAGAAAACCGGCGATCAAATTGAGCAAGGTGCTTTTCCCGGCACCGCTTGGGCCAAGCACCGCAATCCGCTCGCCCTGCTGAACGGAGAGCGTAAAGCGCATCGGCAGATGCTGATAGAGCCAGGTTACATCAGTCAGTTTTAACATCACGCCCCGGGAGTTTTTCGATAACGGTAAATAAGGCAAAGCACAGCAGCAGCAGTAACAGCGCGGTAACCGCGCCGTCCTGACTGCGGTAAGAGCCGATTTGCTGATAAAGCCAGTACGGCAGCGTGCGGAAATCGTCATTACCGAACAGCGCCACGACCCCAAAGTCTCCAATGGAGAGCACGCAGGCAAACGCCAGCGCCTGAGCCAGCGGACGTTTTAGCGCGCGCAGTTCCACAACCTTCAGCCGCTGCCAGCCCTGCATGCCCAGCGACTGACACAGCAAACCGTAGCGGCTATTGACGTCGCGCATCGGGTTTTCCAGCACCTTAAGCGCGTAGGGGATGGCCATTAAGGCGTTAGTGAATATCACAATGCCATCGGCCCTTTCCGGCAGGCCGAGGGTGCTGTTGAACAGTAAAAAGAAGCCCGTTGCCAGCACGATCCCCGGCATCGCCAGTATCAGCATGCCCGTCAGTTCCAGCATTTGTCCGGCTTTTTGCGCCTGGCGGGCGTAGAGCTCACGGCTGCTCCACAGCAGCATCATGGTCAGCATAACGCACAGCAGTCCGGCAGCCAGCGCTATGCGTACCGAGGTCCAGGTCGCCTGCCAGAGAACGGGCTGTTGCAGGACGGATATAAGATTGAGGTTCAGGCCGTCAACGATAACGGCCAGCAGCGGCGGCAGCAACAGCAGCAGCGCCAGCGCGATCAGGATAACATCGCTGATGCGGCTGTGCAGGCTGTCCTGCGGATCGCGCCAGCCGGTTATTTGATGACTACCTGCGGGAATGGCTTTACTCAGCCGCTGGCTCAACAGCACCAGCACCAGACAGCACGCCATCTGGACTATCGCCAGCAGTGCGGCGCGACCGGGATCGTAGTCGTAACTCAGCGCCTGGTAAATCGCCAGCTCAATGGTGGTGGCCTGCGGCCCGCCGCCAAGTGACAGCACGGTGGCAAAGCTGGCAAAGCAGAGCATAAAGATTAATGCCGCCACGGGCGGGAGCTGGCGGCGCAGCCACGGCCATTCGACAAAACGGAAGAACGACCAGCCGCGCATGCCGAGCTGGGCGGCAATCTGCCGCTGCTCGCCGGGAATGTTCTCCAGCGCCTGCAAAAAGAGGCGCGTTGCCATCGGCATATTGAAAAACACGTGCGCCAGCAGAATGCCCTGCAGTCCGTAAGGCGAGAATGACCACTCAATACCAAGCTGGGCGAACAGCGAGGCCAGCCAGCCCTGACGACCGTAAACGCTCAGAATACCAAATACCGCTACCAGCACGGGCAGGATCAGCGTCATGGCGCACAGGCGCAGCAGGGCCTGCCTGCCGGGGAAACGCCGCCGATAGAGCGCGCGTGCAAGAAAAATAGCCGGGATCGCCGACAGCAGGGCAGAAAGAGACGCCTGCCAGAAGGAGAACCGGATAACGTGCCAGAGGTAGCTGTCGTGCCAGAGGGCGAGCAGGTCGCTCTCCGGTGCGTTAAACCACAGCGCAAGAAAGGCTCCCAGACTGACCGTCACCATCACGACGGCGGCGAGCAATCCGGGGAGTAACCAGCCGGGAATTAACGGCTGACGGCGCGTTGCCATTCGCTTACCCATGCGGCACGCTGCGCGGCGACCTGCTGCGGCGTAAACTCCAGCGAGGTTTTCGGCTTGGTCAACTGTTCAAAACCTGCAGGCAGCGCAACGCTGGTGACCGGATACATCCAGTTGCCCGCTGGAATGGCGTTCTGGAATGCCGGTGAAACCATAAACTTCAGGAACTTCTCGGCCAGTTCCGGCTGTTTGCTGGCGGCGGTACGCGCGGCCACTTCCACCTGCAGATAGTGCCCTTCCGCAAAATCAGCCGCAGCATAGTTGTCTTTCTTCTCGGCGATAATGTGGTAGGCCGGGGAGGTGGTGTAGCTCAGCACCAGATCGTTTTCGCCTTTCAGGAACAGGCCATAGGCTTCGCTCCAGCCTTTGGTTACGGTGACGGTTTTGGCGGCCAGCTTCTGCCACGCTTCCGGCGCCTTATCGCCGTAGACTTTCTGCATCCACAGCAGCAGGCCCAGGCCCGGCGTGCTGGTCCGCGGATCTTCGTAAATCACGCGCCACTTCTGGTCGCTTTCCACCAGCTCTTTCAGGCTCTTCGGCGGGTTTTTCAGCTTGTTTTTATCGTAGACGAAAGCAAAGTAGCCGTAGTCGAACGGCACAAAGGTGTCGTTCTTCCAGCCGCCCGGCACGTTAACGGCCTCTGCCGCGACGCCGCTTTTGGCAAAGAGTTTGGTTTGCGAGGCGGCTTCCAGCAGGTTGTTATCCAGCCCGAGCACCACGTCGGCCTTGCTGTTTTTGCCTTCCATGCGCAGGCGGTTGAGCAGCGAAACGCCATCTTCCAGCGCCACGAACTTCAGCTCGCAGTTGCAGTCCGCTTCAAAGGCTTTTTTGACAACCGGGCCAGGGCCCCAGTCGGCGGAGAAGGAGTCGTAGGTGTAGACCGTCAGAACGGGCTTGGCTAAAGCGGGCAGCGCGAACAGCGCGAACAGCGCCAGCAGGGGGAGAACTTTTTTTAACACTTTGCACCTCAGGGTTGAGTGGCAAAGGATTTTGAGCGACAGCCTCAAATCCCTTCGCCGGCGTTATCCGGATCAGGTTCGACGGGTATTATCTCAGCGCACATCTGTGATGCAGCACCCCGTTGAGAACGGCGCTATTGTAATGATTTGGTGAATATTACGAAAGCGTTATGGCTCCGGGGGCGCAAACCAGGCGGATTTAAAATCAAACCAGCCCAGGGTGTTCATCCGCAGGCCGCGCATGCTGCGCTGGCCCTGGATCATCAGCCAGTGGTGGATCAGCGGGACGATCGCCTGCTCGGTCAGCAGCTGCTGGCACCACACGGCAAGATTCATCTCGCCCGCACGCCACAGGGCGGCATCCTGCTGCCAGTCCCGGTCGATGCAGTGCTGGATCAGCGGGACTTCATACAAATGCGAGAAGAGGGAAAAATCGAGCGGCAGGGTAAAGTTAGCGCTGTTGAGCCAGATATCGCTGGCGATTTCCCCCTGATGCCATTCGTCATAGTCCACTTCCCTGATGTCCAGCCTGACTCCCTCCGCTGCCAGCAGGCGGGTCATGATTCTGGCGATAAAACGATGCTCAACATGATCGCGGTAGTAGGTCAGGGTGATGGACTCCAGCCCTGCGGGTTTGTCGCAGCGCGTTGGTCGGGCATGGTGCCAGCGCGGAAGCAGGCCGTACGCCGGGAACCAGTATGTCTGGTATTGCTCTTCCGCATGGTAGATAAGATTGGAAGGAGACAGCACGTGGCTGATCCACTTGCGGACAGCCGGGTTTGCCCCACGGTGGGTGCGGCGGTCAAAGAGGAGATAGTAGCAGCCCTCCTCCAGGCGGCTCTCCACGGCCTTTTCTCCGGTGGTGGGGCCTTCAAGCGTCAGCCCGCAGCTCAGGTCTTCATTGAGATCCGGCAATACCCACACGTTCACTTCGTCGATCAGCGCCCGATAGCCAAAGTAGTCATCGAACGCGCGGATTTTCAGCTGGTTGCTGTTATTGCGGGAGACGGAGTAGGGCCCGGTGCCAATCGGCTGGCTGGCAAAATTGTTCAATGATTCCCACTCGGCGGGCAAAATCATTGAGGGCACATAGCCCAGCAGCCAGGGAAGCCACTTGTCCTGCTGCGACAGCTCAATATCCAGCGTCCAGGCCGTGGGGGAGTGGATGCGCGAAATATGCGAGTAGAGCGGCAGCCTGCGGGCGCGTTCCAGAGAGGCGATGACGTCGTGCATCTCCAGTTCGCGACCGTGGTGAAAGTGGATGCCCGGGCGTAAGAAGAAGCGCCAGTGGCGCGGGGAAAGCTGTTGCCAGTGGTGCGCGATATCCGCCTCCAGTTCCCCGTTTTCCTCATTTATCCGCGTCAGGCCGCTGAAGATTTGTCGGGCCATGTGGGTTTCAGAACGCCGTAACGCCGTGCCGGGCAACAGATTTTTCATCGGACGGTAGTAGAGCACCCGCAGAATGTGTCGGCCCTGACGAAAACTGCGTCCGAGATGGGAGACCAGCATCTGGCGCACGGCGGCCTTGTCGCCCACCAGCTGGACCAGCTGATCGATACGGTCCTGCTCGAGCAGGTCTTCTGCACGCTGCTGCTGCAATGCCAGCCCGGTGTAGAGAAAGGTCAGCCGCGAGCGTTTCCCGCGTCCCGCCTCCGCTTCCCAGCTTAACCACCCCTGCTGCTGCATGGTATTGAGCAGCGTGCGCATATGGCGGCGGGAACAGCTAAGCAGGTCAGCCAGCTCGTTGAGCGTGGTTTCCTGCGATTGCCCCTCGCAGCACTGCCAGAGGCGGATAAATTGTTGCTGCAGACGACCGGAAGGCATAAAAGAGGAACTCCTGACAAAAAACCAGCAATTTATTAATCCCTATATTAGGCCAATAATGCATCCCGATGAAGCGAGGAGGTAAATGATGAAGAGGTCTACCGCACGTCAGTTTTATCAGCAGTACTTTTCAGCGACAAAAGGATCGTCCTGGCTGGCCCGCCCGTGTGCAGAGCAACGGCTGAAAATGTTAGAAGAACTGATGCAGTGGGACGTTACGAAACCGGCCTCTTCTCGCTGACTCGCCTCGATCATGTGTGACTGAGTATTGGTGCTAATCACCCGCCAGCAAAATGTTTTTGCTGGCTTTTTTCGTTTATTCTTTCACCCAATTTCGATTCGCTTTCACAAGGACTTGCGCATGCTGTGGTTGATGACGATGGGGCGACGCCTGAACGGCGTGTATGCCGCTTTTATGCTGGTGGCCTTTATGATGGGCGTGGCGGGAGCGCTGCAGGCGCCGACGCTGAGCCTGTTTCTCAGCCGCGAGGTGGGGGCACAGCCGTTCTGGGTGGGGCTGTTTTATACCGTCAACGCGATTGCCGGGATCCTGGTCAGCCTCGCGCTGGCGAAACGATCGGACAGCCAGGGCGATCGCCGCAAGCTGATCCTCTTTTGCTGCGCCATGGCCGTGGGCAACGCGCTGCTCTTTGCCTTTAACCGCCATTACCTGACGCTCATTACCTGCGGCGTGCTGCTGGCCTCTCTTGCGAACACCGCCATGCCGCAGCTGTTCGCGCTGGCCCGCGAATACGCGGATAACTCGGCGCGGGAAGTGGTGATGTTCAGCTCGGTGATGCGTGCCCAGCTCTCGCTGGCGTGGGTCATTGGCCCGCCGCTGGCCTTCATGCTGGCGCTGAACTACGGCTTTACCGCTATGTTTTCCATCGCGGCCGGGATTTTTGTCATCAGCCTGGCGCTGATAGCCTTTGCGCTGCCGTCCGTGGCGCGCGTCGAACAGACAGCGGATAAACCGCTCACCCAGGTGAGCGGCTGGCAGGACAAAAACGTCCGCATGCTGTTTATTGCCTCCACGCTGATGTGGACCTGCAACACCATGTACATCATCGACATGCCGCTGTGGATCAGCAGCGATCTGGGCTTACCGGACAAGCTCGCGGGGATCTTAATGGGGACCGCTGCCGGGCTGGAAATTCCGGCGATGATTCTGGCGGGTTACTACGTTAAGCGCTTTGGAAAGCGTCGGATGATGATCGTCGCCGTGGCGGCCGGGGTGCTGTTTTACGCGGGACTGATCCTTTTCCATTCGCGTGAAGCGCTGCTTGCGCTGCAGCTGTTTAATGCTGTGTTTATTGGCATCGTTGCCGGGATCGGCATGCTCTGGTTCCAGGATCTTATGCCCGGACGCGCAGGCTCTGCGACCACGCTTTTTACCAACAGCATTTCGACCGGAGTGATCCTGGCGGGGGTGATTCAGGGGGCGCTGGCGCAAAGTTACGGGCATGGCTCAGTTTACTGGATGATTGCCGCGATTTCGGTGGTTACGCTTGGGCTGACTTGCCGGGTTAAGGATGTCTGATTCTGGAAGGCGGCTTCACGAAACAAATCAATGGCCCGCTTTTTGCGGGCCATTGTCTTTAGCCCATAAACGCAGGCTGTTTTTTCTCGTACGCGGAGATGGCGTCTTCGTGCTGGAGCGTCAAACCAATGCTGTCCAGACCGTTCAGCATGCAGTGGCGGCGGAACGCATCAATGCTGAAGCTGTAGGTTTTATCCCCGGCTTTCACCACTTCCGCTTCCAGATCCACTTCAAACGACATGCCCGGATTTGCCTTAACCAGCGCGAACAATTCATCGACCTGTTCGTCGCTCAGCGTCACCGGCAGCAGCTGGTTGTTGAAGCTGTTGCCGTAAAAGATATCCGCGAAGCTGGGGGCAATGACCACCTTAAAGCCGTAGTCTGTCAACGCCCAGGGGGCGTGTTCACGCGACGAGCCGCAGCCAAAGTTTTCCCGCGCCAGCAGGATGGTTGCGCCTTTGTATTCCGGGAAGTTCAGAACGAATTCCGGATTAGGCACCTCGCCTTTATCGTCCAGGAAACGCCAGTCGTTGAACAGGTGCGCGCCAAAGCCGGTGCGGGTCACCTTCTGCAAAAACTGCTTAGGAATGATCGCGTCCGTATCAACGTTAGCGGCGTCCAGCGGGACAACACGGCCCGTATGTTGGGTAAATTTCTCTGCCATGATTGTCTCCTTATTTCAGGCTGCGAATGTCGGCGAAATGGCCGGTGACTGCCGCAGCGGCGGCCATTGCCGGGCTGACCAGATGGGTACGCCCACCGCGGCCCTGACGGCCTTCAAAGTTACGGTTGCTGGTGGAGGCACAGCGCTCACCCGGATTCAGGCGATCGTTATTCATGGCCAGGCACATGGAGCAGCCAGGCAGGCGCCACTCGAATCCTGCTTCGATAAAGATCTTATCCAGACCTTCGGCTTCCGCCTGGGCTTTCACCGGACCGGAGCCTGGAACCACCAGCGCCTGCACGCCCGGTGCGACTTTACGGCCTTTGGCAATCTCTGCCGCCGCACGCAAATCTTCGATACGGGAGTTGGTGCAGGAGCCGATAAATACCTTATCAATGGTCACGTCGGTCAACGGTACGCCGGGTTTCAGCCCCATATAGGCCAGCGCTTTTTCCGCACTGGCGCGCTCGACCGGATCGGCGAAGGAGGCCGGATCGGGAATGGCGTCGTTGACGGAAATTACCTGGCCCGGGTTGGTTCCCCAGGTCACCTGAGGGGCAATCTCTTCTGCCTGCAGCGTGACAACGGTATCAAACGTTGCCCCGTCGTCGGTTTTCAGGATTTTCCAGTACGCTACCGCGTCGTCAAAATCCTGGCCTTTCGGCGCGTGCAGACGGCCCTTCACATAGTTGAAGGTCGTTTCATCTGGCGCGACCAGACCGGCTTTGGCGCCCATCTCAATGGCCATATTGCACAGGGTCATGCGACCCTCCATGCTCAGCGCCTGAATCGCGTCGCCGCAGAATTCAACGACGTGGCCGGTACCGCCTGCGCTGCCGGTTTTACCGATGATCGCCAGCACGATGTCTTTCGCGGTAATGCCAGGTGCCGCTTTGCCCTTCACTTCAATCTTCATCGTTTTGGCGCGGCCCTGCTTCAGGGTCTGCGTCGCCAGCACGTGTTCAACTTCAGACGTGCCAATCCCGAACGCCAGGGCGCCAAACGCGCCGTGGGTTGCGGTATGGGAGTCGCCGCAGACGATGGTCATGCCCGGCAGGGTAATTCCCTGCTCTGGCCCCATCACGTGAACGATGCCCTGATAGGGGTGGTTCAGATCGTACAGCTCAACGCCAAATTCGTTGCAGTTCTTGATCAGCTCCTGCATCTGGATACGCGCCATCTCACCCGAGGCATTAATGTCTTTGGTCTGGGTGGAAACGTTGTGATCCATCGTCGCGAAGGTTTTACCCGGCTGACGTACCGGGCGCTTGTGCGCGCGCAGGCCGTCAAATGCCTGAGGAGAGGTCACTTCGTGTACCAGATGACGGTCAATGTACAGCAGTGGGGTTTCGTTTGGTGCCTCGTAGACAACGTGCGCATCAAACAATTTTTCGTATAACGTTTTGGCCATGATTACACCCCTTCAGCGACATAGCGGGCAATAATGTCGCCCATTTCATCGGTACTGACTGCCGCCGCGCCGCGTGATAAATCACCGGTACGAACGCCTTCTTCTAACGCCCGGTTAATGGCATTTTCAATTGCGGTTGCTGCATCGCCTGCATCCAGGCTGTAGCGCAGCAGCAGGGCCAGAGAGAGGATCTGCGCAATCGGGTTAGCGATATTTTTGCCCGCAATATCCGGCGCGGAACCGCCTGCCGGCTCGTACAGGCCAAAACCTTCTTCATTCAGGCTGGCGGATGGCAGCATGCCCATAGAGCCGGTGATCATCGCGCACTCGTCTGACAAAATGTCGCCGAACAGGTTGGAGCACAGCAGCACGTCAAACTGGGACGGATCTTTAATCAGCTGCATGGTCGCGTTGTCGATGTACATGTGCGACAGCTCAACGTCCGGGTACTGCTTCGCGACTTCGCTGACGATCTCGCGCCACAAGATGGAAGACTGCAGCACGTTCGCTTTATCAATGGAGGTCACTTTATGGCGGCGCTTGCGCGCTGACTCAAAGGCGATATGGGCGATACGTTCAATTTCGAAGCGGTGATAGACCTCAGTGTCGAACGCCTTCTCATGCTGGCCGCTGCCTTCGCGCCCTTTTGGCTGACCGAAATAGATCCCGCCGGTCAGTTCACGCACGCACAGAATGTCGAAGCCGTTGGCGGCGATATCCGCGCGCAGCGGGCAGAACTCTTCCAGGCCCTGATACAGCTTCGCCGGACGCAGGTTGCTGAACAGCTTGAAATGTTTACGCAGCGGCAGCAGCGCGCCGCGCTCTGGCTGCTCTGCAGGCGGCAGGTGTTCCCACTTCGGGCCACCGACGGAACCAAACAGCACGGCATCGGCATTTTCACAGCCTTCCACGGTCGCTTTCGGCAGTGGCGTACCGTGGTTATCAATCGCAATACCGCCCACATCGTAGTGGCTGGTGGTGATTTTCATCGCAAAACGCGCGCGAACGGCTTCCAGTACTTTCAGCGCCTGTGCCATCACTTCCGGGCCAATACCGTCGCCCGGTAACACAGCAATATGGTAATTCTTCGACATTACACGGTTTCCTTGTTGTTCTCTTTATTCTGAGCTTTGCGTTGCAACTCTTTTTCGACTTCGGCGGCGCGCCAGATGTTGTTCAGCACATGCACCATCGCTTTCGCGGAGGATTCAACGATATCGGTCGCCAGGCCCACGCCATGGAAACGGCGGCCATTGTGGGTCACAACAATGTCGACCTGGCCCAGCGCATCTTTGCCGTGGCCCTTGGCCGTCAGGTCATATTTCACCAGCTCAACGTCGTACTCGGTGACGCGGTTGATCGCCTGATAAATGGCATCCACAGGGCCGTTTCCGTTCGCCGCTTCGGCCTTAATTTCATCACCGCAGGCCAGCTTGACAGAGGCAGTGGCGATGTCGCTGGAGCCAGACTGCACGTTGAAGTAATCCAGACGGAAGTGCTCTGGCTCTTCCTGCTGCTTGTTAATAAAGGCCAGCGCTTCCAGGTCGTAGTCGAACACCTGACCTTTTTTATCGGCCAGCTTCAGGAAAGCGTCGTACAGCTGATCCATGTTGTAATCACTGTCCTTATAACCCATCTCTTCCATGCGGTGCTTCACCGCCGCACGGCCGGAACGCGAGGTCAGGTTCAACTGGACCTGATTCAGGCCAATGGATTCCGGGGTCATAATTTCGTAGTTTTCACGGTTCTTCAGCACGCCATCCTGGTGAATACCGGAGGAGTGCGCGAAGGCGCCCGTGCCGACGATCGCTTTGTTGGCCGGAATCGGCATGTTGCAAATCTGGCTGACGGTCTGGCTGGTGCGCCAGATCTCGTTGTGATTGATGCGGGTGTGCACGTCCATGATGTCTTTGCGCACTTTGATCGCCATGATCACTTCTTCCAGCGAGCAGTTGCCCGCGCGTTCACCGATACCGTTCATCGCGCCTTCTACCTGACGCGCGCCGGCGTGGACGGCTGCGATGGCATTGCCCACGGCCAGACCCAAATCATCGTGGGTGTGGACGGAGATAATCGCTTTATCAATGTTCGGTACGCGGTCATACAGGCCGGTGATGATATTGGCGAACTCAAACGGCATGGTGTAGCCGACGGTGTCCGGGATGTTGATAGTTTTGGCACCGGCATTGATGGCGGCTTCCACCACACGGGCCAGATCTTCAATTGGCGTGCGGCCCGCATCTTCACAGGAGAATTCAACGTCATCGGTGTAGTTGCGTGCGCGTTTCACCATATATACCGCGCGCTCAATCACCTCATCCAGCGTACTGCGCAGCTTGGTGGCGATGTGCATAGGTGAGGTGGCAATAAAGGTGTGAATACGGAACGCTTCGGCCACTTTCAGCGACTCAGCCGCGACGTCGATATCTTTTTCAACACAGCGTGCCAGACCGCACACGCGGCTGTTTTTAATGGTGCGGGCGATAGTCTGGACGGATTCGAAATCACCCGGAGACGAGACCGGGAAACCCACCTCCATAACGTCGACACCCATACGTTCGAGAGCCAGCGCGATCTGCAGTTTCTCTTTTACACTCAGGCTTGCCTGTAATGCCTGTTCACCGTCACGTAAAGTAGTATCGAAAATAATGACTTGCTGGCTCATGGGTTAGGTCCTTGTCAGTCTTAGGGCGCCTTGCTACGAGCATAAAAAAACCCGCGCAGTGGCGCGGGTTTTTAGTCTTACTGGTGACGATTCAACGCTGAATTTCGCCCGCCAGTCTACCGCGCACAGTGGATGCGTTTAGTAGTAGTAGACCGGTGAAACGAATGGTGCGAATCATGAATCGTGCTCCGTTAAATTCAATATGCTTTTAGTGGTACTGGATACGCCAGTTGATGTCAACCCCTGATGATAAAAACGGGCCCGACGGGCGTAATCAGCAGGATAATTACTTTAGCTAATTGTGCTGGTTTTGGCTTTTACGACCCGACTAATTGTCTAATTTTGGACTGAAGAAAACAGTTGCAGAAACAAATAAATATAATTGTTTCAAATGAGTGACGCGCGTTACTGAGAATGTTCTGTACGTAAAGGGTTTTAATATCATTAAGTTATAATCATGGTGAATCTATTGCGCTTCAATGAAAAACGAAAAGAGATAACATGTTATTAACTAACTGCAGAGCGGTGGCGATAACAGTTTAATAATACTTAAGTCATCATTAACCTGGCGGTCATTGTGTATTTGTTTGGTTTATGGTTTCATTTCAATCCTAAAGTCAAACATATCATTTGCGCTATTTTCTTTTCGTTTATATAGCGTCTTTATATATTCTGAATTTTAAATAATTATCTTTCGCTGATCGTATTTGCATGATAAATCATATTTTTCGAGATGATTAGCGTACGTTGGCAAAGGGAGTTTAGCGTGACAGTGGAGTCAGAAGTGCCAGAAAATAATATTAAACAACCTCAAGCTACTGATGGGATTAAACCGCAGTTACGCACGGTGGATCTTAATCTTCTGACGGTGTTTGATGCGGTCATGCAGGAACAGAATATCACCCGCGCCGCCCAGGCGTTGGGGATGTCGCAACCTGCTGTGAGTAATGCCGTTGCCAGACTCAAGCTCATGTTTAACGACGAATTATTCGTTCGTTACGGGAGGGGGATCCAGCCTACGGCACGCGCTTTCCAGCTGTTCGGTTCCATCCGCCAGGCGTTGCAGTTGGTGCAAAATGAGCTGCCGGGATCGGGCTTTGAACCCTTGAGCAGCGAGCGCGTATTCCATCTTTGTGTCTGCAGTCCATTAGATAATTATTTAACGTCGATTATTTATAATAAAGTCGAAGAAATCGCACCAAATATCAATCTGGTTTTTAAATCATCCCTGAATCAAAACACGGAACATCAGTTACGCTATCAGGAGATCGAATTCGTTCTGGGGTATGAAGAGTTCCGTCGTCCGGAATTTTCCTGCGTACCGCTCTTTAAAGATGAAATGGTTCTCGTCGCCAGTAAAAAACACCCACGTCTGAATTCTCCGCTGCGAGAACACGATGTTTATAACGAACAGCACGCCGTTGTTGCTCTCGACAGATATGCTTCCTTTAGCCTGCCGTGGTATGACACTGCGGATAAACAGGCGTGCGTTGCTTATCAGGGCATGGCCATGGTCAGCGTATTAAACGTGGTCTCCCAGACACAGCTGGTGGCGATTGCACCGCGCTGGCTGGCAGAAGAGTTTTCTGACCCATTAAATCTGCAAATTTTGCCACTGCCGCTCAAGTTAAATAGCCGAACCTGTTATCTCTCCTGGCATGAAGCGGCCGGACGGGATAAAGGACACCAGTGGATGGAAGAGTTGCTGGTTGGTATCTGTCGCCGGTAAACGCATCGGGATAAATCGCATCGGATCATGTGATTTATCCTGAGTTTTTTTGGATAGTTGCTATTTTGTTCTGTGAGTCTTTTTTTCGGGCGGCTCTTCGGCACGCAAAAATAGATGATTTCCTGCATTGTCCTGCTTTTCAGCGATGATTTATCACACCGTCCTCTATTCTCAGAGGAATTAACCATATCTTCTGTTAACGGCTGCGTTTTCTGCTTTACGCACCGTTTATCTCCCCGGGTTTGCTAATTGCCTGCCTCATAACGAGCGGTTAAGGTAAAGAACACTCTGCAAAATATAAGATTGGTTCATCCCAATCGTAAGACGGTGCGGAAATGAATTCGGCAGTCCGTCTATAACAAAATGCCTGGAGGCAAAGCATGGAGATGTTGTCTGGTGCGGAAATGGTCGTGCGGTCGCTGATCGATCAGGGCGTAAAGCAAGTGTTCGGCTACCCTGGCGGCGCGGTCCTCGATATTTATGATGCCCTCCATACGGTAGGGGGCATTGACCATGTTCTGGTACGTCACGAGCAGGCGGCCGTACACATGGCCGACGGTCTGGCGCGTGCGACGGGTGAAGTGGGCGTGGTACTGGTCACGTCCGGCCCCGGCGCGACAAACGCCATTACCGGCATTGCGACGGCGTATATGGACTCTATCCCGCTGGTGATCCTCTCCGGGCAGGTAGCCACCTCGCTGATTGGCTACGATGCTTTTCAGGAGTGCGACATGGTCGGGATTTCGCGTCCCGTGGTGAAGCACAGCTTCCTGGTTAAGCAAACCGAAGATATTCCCGGCGTACTGAAAAAAGCCTTCTGGCTGGCGGCAAGCGGACGCCCGGGACCGGTGGTGGTCGATCTGCCTAAAGACATTCTGAACCCGGCAAACAAGCTGCCTTACGTCTGGCCGGAATCGGTGAGCATGCGTTCTTACAACCCGACAACGCAGGGGCATAAAGGTCAGATCAAGCGGGCGTTGCAAACGCTTCTGGCAGCCAAAAAACCGGTCGTCTATGTCGGGGGCGGAGCGATCAATGCAGCCTGTGAAGCCCAGCTTCGTGAACTGATTGAAAAACTCAACCTTCCTGTTGCGTCGTCGCTGATGGGGCTGGGGGCGTTTCCCGCCACCCACCGCCAGGCGCTGGGTATGCTGGGTATGCACGGTACCTATGAAGCCAACATGACGATGCATCACTCCGATGTGATCTTTGCCGTCGGTGTGCGTTTTGACGATCGTACCACCAACAACCTGGCGAAATATTGCCCGAATGCCACCGTGCTGCATATTGATATCGATCCGACGTCAATATCTAAAACGGTGTCGGCTGATGTGCCGATCGTCGGTGATGCCCGTCAGGTTCTGGAACAGATGCTGGAGCTGCTGGCCCAGGAGAAAGCGACCCAGCCGCTGGATGAGATCCGCGACTGGTGGCAGCAGATTGAACAGTGGCGCGCGCGTCAGTGCCTGAAATATGACACACAGAGCGAAAACATTAAGCCGCAGGCGGTCATCGAAGCGGTGTGGCGACTGACGAAAGGTGAAGCGTATGTGACCTCAGACGTGGGCCAGCACCAGATGTTTGCTGCCCTGTATTATCCGTTTGATAAACCGCGACACTGGATCAACTCGGGTGGCTTAGGCACCATGGGCTTTGGTCTGCCTGCCGCGCTGGGCGTGAAGCTGGCCCTGCCGGATGAAACCGTCGTCTGCGTGACCGGAGACGGTAGTATCCAGATGAACATTCAGGAGCTGTCTACCGCGCTGCAGTATGAACTGCCGGTTCTCGTGCTGAACCTGAATAACGGCTACCTTGGCATGGTGAAGCAGTGGCAGGATATGATTTATTCTGGCCGCCACTCACAGTCATACATGAAATCGCTGCCGGATTTTGTTCGTCTTGCTGAAGCTTACGGCCATGTTGGCATGCGGGTAACCGATCCGGCCGAGCTGGAAACGAAGCTCGCACAAGCGCTTGAGCACGTTAAAAACAACCGCCTCGTCTTTATGGATGTGATTGTTGATGGAACCGAGCACGTCTATCCGATGCATATTCGGGGTGGTGGTATGGATGAAATGTGGTTAAGCAAAACGGAGAGAACCTGATATGCGCCGGATATTATCAGTTTTACTGGAAAACGAGTCTGGCGCACTGTCGCGCGTCATTGGCCTTTTTGCGCAGCGCGGCTATAACATTGAAAGCCTGACCGTCGCCCCGACGGAAGACCCAACGCTGTCGCGCATGACGATCCAAACCGTCGGCGACGCTAAGGTGCTTGAACAGATTGAGAAACAGCTGCATAAGCTGGTCGACGTGCTGCGCGTGAGCGAGCTGGGGCAAGGGGCCTACGTTGAACGTGAGGTCATGCTGGTGAAAATTCAGGCCAGCGGCTACGGGCGTGAAGAAGTCAAACGCAATGCGGATATTTTCCGCGGACAGATTATCGACGTCACGCCTTCTCTTTATACCGTTCAGCTGGTCGGGACGAGCGACAAGCTGGATGCGTTCCTGGCGTCCGTACGGGATGTCGCAAAAATTGTCGAGGTGGCGAGATCGGGGGTTGTGGGTCTGTCACGCGGCGAGAAAATCATGCGTTAGTTGTCAAAAAGGTTCGCCTCTTTCTGCCCGGTCACCAAAGCCGGGCTTTTTTTTGCGTAATCAGCCGACAACGCAGATAAAAGCGGTTGCCGCGAAGGCTTTTCTGCGTTTAGATGTTAAAAGATTTAACCATAACCTTGACAGGGCCATGGACTCTTTTCTTTTTTTAAGGGGCAATTGTGAAACTGGATGAAATCGCCCGGCTAGCCGGCGTGTCACGAACAACGGCCAGCTATGTGATTAACGGTAAAGCAAAGCAGTACCGTGTCAGCGACAAGACCGTTGAAAAAGTTATGGCGGTGGTTCGTGAACATAACTACCATCCGAATGCTGTCGCAGCCGGTCTGCGCGCCGGGCGCACCCGCTCTATTGGTCTGGTAATCCCGGACCTGGAAAACACCAGCTATACCCGTATCGCCAACTATCTTGAACGTCAGGCGCGTCAGCGCGGCTATCAACTGCTGATTGCCTGCTCGGAAGATCAGCCTGATAACGAGATGCGCTGCATTGAACATCTGCTTCAGCGCCAGGTGGATGCCATTATTGTTTCGACCTCCTTACCGCCGGAGCATCCTTTCTACCAGCGCTGGGCGAATGATCCGTTCCCGATCGTTGCGCTTGACCGTGCCCTCGATCGCGAGCATTTCACCAGCGTGGTGGGTGCCGATCAGGACGATGCCGAAATGCTGGCCGCAGAGCTGCGGACGTTCCCGGCGGAAACGGTACTGTATTTGGGCGCGCTGCCTGAACTTTCCGTGAGCTTCCTGCGCGAGCAGGGATTCAGAACGGCCTGGAAAGACGATCCGCGCGAGGTTCACTACCTCTATGCCAACAGCTACGAACGTGAAGCCGCCGCGCAGCTGTTCGAAAAATGGCTGGAAACGCATCCGATGCCTCAGGCGCTGTTCACTACCTCGTTTGCGCTCTTGCAGGGTGTCATGGATGTGACCTTACGTCGTGAAGGTAAACTGCCTTCCGATCTGGCGATTGCCACGTTCGGGGATAATGAGCTGCTCGACTTCCTTCAGTGCCCGGTGCTGGCGGTTGCACAGCGCCATCGCGATGTGGCTGAACGCGTGCTGGAGATTGTGCTGGCGAGTCTGGATGAACCCCGCAAACCGAAGCCGGGCCTGACGCGTATCAAACGTAATCTCTACCATCGCGGAATTTTAAGCCGCCAAAAATGAAATGATTGGGGCGGCGAAATCTGCCCCTTTTTGCTGCAATAATTCGTGCAGATAATTCCCGGAGAGAAATTAGGATAATTCTTGGGAGATCATAATCGCCTATTTTTCTTTATTAAATTTGGCTTTTAAATTGCCCTTTAAACAACATCTCAGCGATTTTAAACGGCACTCTTTGTATTATTTTGTTACAAACCCTCTTCGGTCGATGAATATTCAGACGTTTTTTCCTCTTCCTTTGACAGCTTACGCGATAACCACTGCGCTTACCGCTCGCCTGAGTGAATCTGGCGCTGTCATCCCCTGAGAATCTGTCATAAAATGCTGCCCGCGTCGCAAACTGACACTTTATATTTATCTGCGATGATATTGAGTGAGCCTTAACGCTAGTGTGCATATTCGGTTTTTTTCTTACAAATATTCATAACGTTAATTTTGCCTCGCCAGTTGTGCAGTTATTAACCAGGACTGTTTATCTCTGTAAATAGAGGGCTTTCGAGTCCTTATGCCGAGAGTCCTGGCTTGACAAGCTTTTCCCTCGCTCCGTAAACTCCTTTAGGTGGGAATTTGTGGGTTAAAGTGGTGAGGAGGGGTGAGACTGGCATGTTCCGTGGAGCTACGTTAGTCAATCTCGACAGTAAAGGGCGTTTATCGGTACCAACCCGATACCGCGACCAGCTGATTGAGAACGCTGCGGGTCAAATGGTTTGCACCATTGACATTAACTCCCTCTGCCTGCTGCTTTACCCCCTGCCTGAATGGGAAATTATTGAGCAAAAGCTGTCGCGACTGTCGAGCATGAACCCGCAGGAACGCCGCGTGCAGCGGTTGTTATTGGGACATGCCAGTGAATGTCAGATGGATAACGCAGGGCGATTACTGATCGCGCCTGTGTTACGGCAACATGCCGGTCTGACCAAAGAAGTGATGCTGGTCGGGCAGTTCAACAAATTTGAACTGTGGGATGAAACGACCTGGTATCAACAGGTCAAGGAAGATATCGACGCTGAGCAGTCTGATTCCGCGACATTATCGGAACGGCTGCAGGACTTGTCTCTATAAATATGATGGAAAATTATAAACATAAAACGGTGTTACTGGACGAGGCTGTTAACGGCCTGAATATTCGTCCGGATGGCATCTACATTGATGGCACTTTTGGTCGCGGTGGTCACTCGCGTTTGATCCTCTCCCAACTGGGTGAGGAGGGGCGTCTGCTGGCAATCGATCGCGATCCGCAGGCAATTGCCGTTGCACAGACTATCAATGACCCACGCTTTTCCATCGTGCATGGACCTTTTTCTGCGCTCGCGGACTATGTGGCTGAGCGCGGCCTGACGGGCAAGATCGACGGGATTCTTCTCGATCTTGGCGTCTCTTCACCCCAACTTGATGATGCTGAACGCGGTTTCTCCTTTATGCGCGATGGTCCGCTGGACATGCGTATGGACCCGACTCGCGGCCAGTCTGCCGCCGAGTGGTTACAGACCGCTGATGAAGCGGATATTGCATGGGTCATCAAAACCTTCGGCGAAGAGCGCTTTGGCAAACGTATTGCGCGCGCCATTGTTGAGCGCAATCGCATTGAGCCGATGACCCGCACCAAAGAGTTGGCCGAGGTGATCGCGGCGGCAACGCCGGTGAAGGATAAGCACAAACATCCCGCGACCCGTACCTTCCAGGCGGTTCGCATCTGGGTAAACAGTGAACTGGAGGAAATAGAGCTGGCGCTAAAAAGCTCGCTCGACGTGCTGGCCCCGGGTGGGCGGTTATCCATCATCAGCTTCCATTCGCTGGAAGACCGTATTGTGAAACGCTTTATGCGTGAACAAAGCCGCGGTCCACAGGTACCCGCGGGGCTGCCGATGACGGAAGAACAACTCAGGAAGCTGGGTGGCCGTCAGTTGCGAGCATTAGGCAAGTTGATGCCGGGCGAAGAAGAGGTGGCAGAGAATCCACGCGCCCGTAGTTCAGTGCTGCGTGT
The DNA here is from genome assembly GCF_049238885.1 of Enterobacter cloacae complex sp. BZL2005. Classification (NCBI taxonomy): domain Bacteria; kingdom Pseudomonadati; phylum Pseudomonadota; class Gammaproteobacteria; order Enterobacterales; family Enterobacteriaceae; genus Enterobacter; species Enterobacter cloacae complex sp. BZL2005. The sequence continues at coordinate 201,550 of NZ_JBMKGI010000004.1, forward strand.
TGCAGAGAGGACGAACGCATGATCGGCAGAGTGACAGAGACCCTAAGCAAAGTTAAGGATTCGTTAGGAAGCAACGAGCGCCATGCCTTGCCTGGCGTGATCGGCGACGATCTTTTGCGGTTTGGGAAACTGCCACTCTGTCTGTTCATTTGCATCATTGTCACGGCTGTGACGGTGGTCACCACCGCCCACCACACACGTTTATTGACTGCGCAACGCGAGCAGATGGTACTGGAACGCGATGCGCTGGATATTGAATGGCGAAATCTGATCCTTGAAGAAAACGCGCTCGGCGATCACAGCCGGGTTGAACGGATCGCAACGGAAAAGCTGCAGCTGCAGCATGTTGATCCTTCACAGGAAAATATCGTAGTACAAAAATAAGGGAAAACGCGACGCATGAAAGCAGCGGCAAAAACGCTAAAACCAAAACGTCAGGAAGAACAGGCCAACTTTATCAGTTGGCGTTTTGCGTTGCTTTGCGGCTGCATTTTACTGGCGCTGGGTTTTCTGCTGGGCCGCGTGGCCTGGCTGCAAATCGTCGCCCCTGACATGCTGGTACGCCAGGGCGATATGCGCTCTCTGCGCGTTCAGGAGGTTTCCACGTCCCGCGGGATGATCACCGACCGCTCCGGTCGTCCGCTGGCGGTGAGCGTGCCGGTGAAAGCGATCTGGGCCGATCCGAAAGAGCTGCACGACGCCGGTGGCATTACCCTTGATAACCGCTGGAAAGCCCTGTCTGATGCGCTGAAAATGCCGCTGGATCAGCTGGCTTCCCGCGTTAACGCGAACCCGAAAGGACGTTTTATCTATCTGGCGCGTCAGGTTAACCCTGACATGGCGGACTACATTCGCAAACTGAAGCTGCCGGGTATTCATCTGCGTGAAGAATCCCGCCGTTACTACCCATCCGGCGAAGTAACCGCTCACCTCATTGGTTTTACCAACGTCGACAGCCAGGGGATTGAGGGCGTTGAGAAAAGCTTCGATAAGTGGCTCACCGGCCAGCCGGGCGAGCGAATCGTGCGTAAGGACCGTTACGGGCGCGTCATCGAAGATATCTCTTCCACGGACAGTCAGGCAGCGCATAACCTGGCCCTGAGTATCGACGAGCGCCTGCAGGCGCTGGTCTACCGCGAGTTGAACAACGCGGTGGCGTTCAACAAGGCGGAGTCAGGCAGCGCCGTGCTGGTGGATGTCAGCACCGGTGAAGTGCTGGCGATGGCCAACAGCCCGTCCTACAACCCGAACAACTTTACCGGCACCGCAAAAGATGCCATGCGTAACCGGGCAATTACCGACGTGTTCGAACCCGGCTCCACGGTGAAGCCGATGGTGGTGATGACCGCGCTCCAGCGCGGTATTGTCAATGAAAACACGGTCCTGAACACTGTCCCATACCGTATTAACGGCCACGAGATAAAAGACGTGGCGCGCTACAGCGAATTGACCCTGACCGGGGTGTTACAGAAGTCGAGTAACGTCGGTGTTTCAAAGCTGGCGTTAGCGATGCCGTCCTCAGCGTTAGTAGAAACTTACTCACGTTTTGGACTGGGAAAGGCGACCAATTTGGGGTTGGTCGGAGAACGCAGTGGCTTATATCCTCAAAAACAACGGTGGTCTGACATAGAGAGGGCCACCTTCTCTTTCGGCTACGGGCTAATGGTAACCCCGTTACAGTTAGCGCGAGTCTACGCAACGATTGGCAGCTATGGCGTCTATCGCCCGCTGTCGATTACCAAAGTTGATCCACCGGTCCCGGGCGAGCGTATCTTCCCGGAATCCATCGTTCGTACCGTGGTGCACATGATGGAAAGCGTGGCGCTGCCGGGCGGCGGCGGCGTGAAGGCGGCGATTAAAGGCTATCGTATCGCCATTAAAACCGGTACAGCGAAAAAAGTGGGGCCAGACGGCCGCTACATCAACAAATACATTGCCTATACCGCAGGCGTTGCGCCTGCAAGCAATCCGCGTTTTGCGCTGGTGGTCGTGATAAACGATCCACAGGCGGGTAAATACTACGGCGGCGCCGTCTCCGCGCCTGTGTTCGGGGCCATCATGGGCGGCGTGTTACGCACCATGAACATTGAACCGGATGCGCTGGCGACGGGCGAAAAAAGTGAATTTGTAATTAATCAAGGCGAGGGTACAGGTGGCAGATCGTAATTTGCGCGACCTTCTCGCTCCGTGGGTGCCAAATGCACCGGAGCGAGCACTGCGAGAGATGGTTCTGGACAGCCGCGTAGCGGCTTCTGGCGATCTTTTTGTGGCGGTGGTCGGTCATCAGGCGGACGGGCGTCGTTATATCCCGCAGGCGATTGCGCAAGGTGTGGCTGCCATTATTGCTGAGGCTAAAGATGAGGCAACCGACGGTGAGATCCGTGAAATGCACGGCGTGCCGGTCATCTATCTCAGCCAGTTAAACGAACGTCTTTCCGCACTGGCGGGACGTTTTTATCACGAACCTTCCGACCAGCTGCGTCTGGTTGGCGTAACGGGTACGAACGGTAAAACCACCACCACGCAGCTGATGGCGCAGTGGGCACAGCTACTGGGTGAAACCGGTGCGGTGATGGGAACCGTGGGTAACGGTCTGCTGGGCAAAGTGAGCCCGACGGAAAACACCACCGGCTCGGCGGTTGACGTACAGCACGTGCTTGCCGGTCTGGCAGGGCAGGGCGCAACCTTCGCCGCGATGGAGGTCTCTTCGCACGGTTTGGTACAGCACCGCGTCGCGGCGCTGAAATTTGCTGCATCCGTGTTTACCAACCTGAGCCGCGACCATCTTGATTATCATGGCGATATGGAGCACTACGAAGCCGCGAAATGGCTGCTGTTCTCTACTCACCATTACGGTCAGGCCATCATCAACGCCGACGATGAAGTGGGCCGCCGCTGGCTGGCGAAGCTACCGGATGCGGTTGCCGTCTCGATGGAAGACCATATCAATCCGAACTGCCACGGCCGCTGGCTGAAGGCGGTTGAGGTGAATTATCACGACAGCGGGGCGACCATCCGCTTTGCCTCTTCCTGGGGTGAAGGCGAAATTGAAAGCCGCCTGATGGGGGCGTTTAACGTCAGCAACCTACTGCTGGCCCTGGCAACGCTGCTGGCGCTGGGTTACCCGATGGCTGAACTGCTGAAAACCGCCGCGCGACTGCAGCCGGTTTGTGGCCGTATGGAAGTATTTAGCGCGCCGGGTAAGCCGACCGTTGTGGTTGATTATGCCCACACGCCGGATGCGCTGGAAAAAGCGCTGGAAGCGGCGCGCCTGCACTGTACCGGTAAGCTCTGGTGCGTGTTTGGCTGCGGCGGCGATCGCGACAAAGGCAAACGCCCGCTGATGGGGGCGATTGCGGAACAGTTCGCGGATATTCCGGTTGTCACCGATGACAACCCGCGTACCGAAGAGCCGCGCGCCATCATTAATGACATTCTGGCGGGTATGCTGGACGCAGGCCGCGCGCGCGTCGTGGAAGGCCGTGCTGAAGCCGTGACAAACGCCATCATGCAGGCACAGGAGAATGATGTTGTTCTGCTGGCGGGCAAAGGCCATGAAGATTATCAGATCGTTGGCAATCGCCGTCTGGACTACTCGGATCGCGTAACGGCAGCTCGCCTGCTGGGAGTTGTCGCATGATTAGCCTCTCCTTAAGCCAGGCCGCAGAAGTACTGCACGGTGACCTGCACGGGCAAGACCTGACCATCGATGCCGTGACGACGGACACCCGTAAAGTCACCGCAGGCTGTCTCTTTGTGGCGCTGAAAGGCGAGCGTTTTGACGCGCATGATTTTGCCGAGCAGGCCAAAGAGAACGGCGCCGGTGCGCTGCTGGTCAGCCGCAAGCTTGATATCGATCTGCCGCAGGTTGTGGTGAAAGATACGCGTCTCGCGTTCGGTGAGCTGGCTGCCTGGGTTCGTCAGCAGGTGCCGGCTCGCGTCGTCGCGCTAACAGGGTCATCAGGCAAAACGTCAGTGAAAGAGATGACGGCGGCGATCCTCAGCCAGTGCGGCAATACGCTTTTTACCGCGGGCAACCTCAATAATGACATCGGCGTGCCGATGACATTGCTTCGCCTGACCAAAGAGCATGACTATGCGGTGATCGAGTTAGGCGCAAACCACCAGGGTGAAATCGCCTGGACCGTAAGCCTGACTCGCCCGGAAGCGGCGCTGGTGAATAACCTCGCGGCTGCGCACCTGGAAGGCTTTGGCTCGCTGGAAGGCGTGGCGAAAGCGAAAGGTGAGATTTACACCGGCCTGCCGGATAACGGTATCGCCATTCTGAACGCCGACAACAACGACTGGCTGAACTGGCAGAGCATCATTGGTGCGCGTAAAACCTGGCGCTTCTCTCCAAATGCGGCCAACAGTGATTTTACGGCGACCAATATCCATGTGACGTCGCACGGCACCGAGTTCACCCTCACTACCCCAACGGGTGGCGTGGAGGTGCTGCTGCCGCTGCCGGGTCGTCATAACATCGCCAATGCCCTTGCGGCGGCGGCGCTGGCAACGGCGGTGGGCGCTTCACATGCGGCAATTAAAGCCGGGCTGGCGAACCTGAAAGCCGTACCGGGACGCCTGTTCCCGATTCAGCTTTCGGAAAACAAGCTGCTGCTGGATGACTCCTACAACGCGAATGTTGGCTCGATGACGGCGGCGGTGCAGGTGTTATCTGAAATGCCGGGTTACCGCATCATGGTGGTTGGCGACATGGCAGAGCTGGGCGACGAAAGCGAAGCCTGTCATACCCAGGTCGGTGAAGCGGCGAAAGCGGCGGGGCTGGACTGTGTACTGAGCGCAGGAAAACTGAGCCAGGCGATCAGCCAGGCCAGCGGCGTTGGCGAGCATTTTGCCGATAAAGCCGCCTTGATTGAGCGCCTTAAGGCATTAATGACTGAAAAACAAATTGTGACAGTGTTAGTGAAAGGTTCACGTAGTGCCGCCATGGAAGAGGTTGTGCACGCATTACAGGAGAACGGGACATGTTAGTTTGGCTGGCCGAACATTTGGTCAAATATTACTCAGGCTTTAACGTCTTTTCGTATCTGACGTTTCGCGCCATCGTCAGCCTGCTGACTGCGCTGTTCATCTCGTTGTGGATGGGCCCGCGCATGATTGCCCGTCTGCAAAAGCTCTCTTTCGGCCAGGTTGTGCGTAATGACGGCCCGGAATCGCACTTCAGCAAGCGCGGTACGCCGACCATGGGCGGGATCATGATCCTGACTGCCATCGTCGTTTCCGTGCTGTTGTGGGCGTACCCGTCCAACCCGTACGTCTGGTGTGTGCTGACGGTACTGGTGGGTTACGGGATCATCGGTTTCGTCGATGATTACCGCAAAGTCGTCCGCAAAGATACCAAAGGCCTGATTGCCCGCTGGAAGTATTTCTGGATGTCGGTGATCGCGCTGGGCGTGGCCTTCGCACTGTATCTTGCCGGGAAAGACACGCCAGCGACCGAGCTGGTCGTGCCGTTCTTTAAAGACGTGATGCCGCAGCTGGGTCTGTTCTACATTCTGCTGGCGTACTTTGTGATTGTCGGCACCGGTAACGCCGTTAATCTGACCGACGGTCTGGATGGCCTGGCAATCATGCCTACCGTCTTCGTTGCGGCCGGTTTTGCGCTGGTGGCGTGGGCGACCGGTAACATGAACTTTGCGAACTACCTGCACATCCCTTATCTGCGTCATGCGGGTGAACTGGTGATCGTCTGTACGGCGATTGTCGGTGCGGGTCTTGGCTTCCTGTGGTTCAACACCTATCCGGCTCAGGTCTTTATGGGTGACGTCGGTTCACTGGCTTTGGGCGGCGCGCTGGGCATTATTGCCGTGCTGCTGCGCCAGGAGTTCCTGCTGGTGATCATGGGCGGCGTGTTTGTGGTTGAGACGCTGTCGGTGATTTTGCAGGTCGGCTCCTTCAAGCTGCGCGGTCAGCGCATCTTCCGTATGGCGCCGATTCACCACCACTATGAACTGAAAGGCTGGCCGGAGCCGCGCGTCATTGTGCGCTTCTGGATTATTTCGCTGATGCTGGTGCTGATTGGCCTGGCAACGCTGAAGGTACGTTAATCATGGCAGATTACCAGGGCAAAAAAGTCGTTATCATCGGGTTGGGCCTCACGGGGCTCTCCTGCGTGGACTTTTTCCTCGCGCGTGGCGTGACGCCGCGCGTGATGGATACGCGTGTCTCTCCGCCGGGTCTGGACAAGCTGCCGGAACAGGTTGAACGCCACCTGGGTGGTCTGAATGATGACTGGCTGATGGCAGCCGATCTGATTGTCGCCAGCCCGGGTATGGCGCTGGCGCATCCTTCCCTGAGCGCTGCCGCAGATGCGGGCGTTGAGATTGTTGGCGATATCGAGCTGTTCTGCCGCGAAGCGCAGGCGCCCGTTATCGCGATTACCGGTTCTAACGGTAAAAGCACCGTCACCACCCTGGTGGGGGAAATGGCAAAAGCGGCGGGCATGAACGTCGGCGTTGGCGGTAACATTGGTTTGCCTGCTCTGATGCTGCTGGATAAAGGCTGTGAACTGTATGTTCTCGAGCTTTCCAGCTTCCAGCTGGAAACGACCTCCAGCCTGCATGCTGCCGCTGCGACGATCCTCAACGTGACTGAAGATCATATGGACAGATATCCCTTTGGTCTGCAGCAGTACCGTGCCGCCAAGCTGCGCGTTTATGAGAATGCCAAAGTCTGCGTGGTGAACGCCGATGATGCGCTGACCATGCCGGTGCGTGGCGCAGACGACCGCTGCATCAGTTTTGGCATCACCATGGGTGATTATCATCTGAACCGCCAGCTGGGCGAAACCTGGCTGCGCGTGAAAGGTGAGAAAGTGCTGAACGTGAAAGAGATGAAGCTCTCTGGTCAGCACAACTATACCAATGCGCTGGCGGCGCTGGCGCTGGCGGATGCCGTGGGGCTGCCGCGCTCCTCGAGCCTGAAAGCGTTAACCACGTTTTCTGGCCTGGCGCACCGTTTCCAGCTGGCGCTGGAGCACAACGGCGTGCGCTGGATCAACGACTCCAAAGCCACCAACGTGGGCAGCACGGAGGCCGCGCTGAACGGGCTGCACGTTGACGGTACCCTGCATCTGCTGCTGGGCGGCGACGGTAAGTCAGCTGATTTCTCGTCCCTGAAGCCGTATCTCTCCGGCGATAACATCCGTCTCTACTGCTTCGGCCGTGACGGCAGCGAGCTGGCTGAACTGCGCCCTGAGATCGCCGAGCAAACCGAAACCATGGAACAGGCGATGCGGCTGATTGCCCCTCGCGTGAAGCCGGGTGATATGGTGCTGCTCTCTCCGGCCTGTGCAAGTCTGGATCAATTCAAGAATTTCGAACAGCGTGGTGATGTCTTTACCCGCCTGGCGAAGGAGTTAGGCTGATGCGTTTATCTCTCCCTCGCCTGAAAATGCCGCGCCTGCCAGGATTTGGGATCCTGGTGTGGTTGTTTGCGGCGCTTAAAGGCTGGGTGATGGGCTCTCGTCAAAAAGATAACGACAGCCTGATCATGTACGACCGCACGCTGTTCTGGCTCACAATGGGGCTCGCGGCGGTCGGCTTTATAATGGTGACGTCAGCGTCAATGCCCGTCGGGCAGCGTCTGGCGAACGATCCTTTCCTGTTTGCCAAACGTGATGGTCTGTACATCATCCTGGCATTCTGCCTGGCGCTGGTGACCTTGCGTCTACCGATGGAGTTCTGGCAGCGGCACAGTACGGCGATGCTGATCGCCTCGATCATTATGCTGCTGATCGTTCTGGTGGTGGGGAGTTCCGTAAACGGGGCATCACGCTGGATCGCCTTTGGCCCGCTGCGTATTCAGCCTGCGGAATTTACCAAGCTCTCCCTGTTCTGCTACCTGGCGAACTACCTGGTGCGTAAAGTAGATGAAGTGCGTAACAACCTGCGCGGCTTCTTAAAACCGATGGGCGTGATTCTGGTGCTGGCGGTCTTACTGCTGGCGCAGCCTGACCTCGGTACGGTGGTTGTACTGTTTGTCACCACGCTGGCCATGCTGTTCCTGGCGGGCGCGAAGTTGTGGCAGTTCATCGCCATCATTGGGATGGGGATTTCAGCGGTTGTGCTGTTGATCCTCGCCGAGCCTTACCGTATTCGCCGCGTGACCTCTTTCTGGAACCCGTGGGAAGACCCGTTCGGCAGCGGTTATCAGCTGACGCAGTCACTCATGGCCTTTGGTCGTGGTGAGCTCTGGGGACAGGGGCTGGGTAACTCGGTACAGAAACTGGAGTATTTACCGGAAGCGCATACTGACTTCATCTTCTCCATTATTGCGGAAGAACTGGGTTATATCGGTGTGGTATTAGCGCTATTAATGGTATTCTTCGTCGCTTTCCGCGCCATGTCCATCGGCCGGAAAGCGCTGGAGATCGATCACCGTTTCTCAGGCTTCCTGGCCTGCTCAATTGGTATCTGGTTTAGTTTCCAGGCATTGGTTAACGTCGGGGCCGCAGCGGGTATGCTGCCGACCAAAGGTCTGACGTTGCCGTTGATCAGTTATGGTGGTTCCAGTCTGTTGATTATGTCGACGGCCATCATGCTGTTGTTGCGCATAGATTATGAAACGCGTCTGGAAAAAGCCCAGGCGTTTACACGAGGTTCACGATGAATCAACCGAAGCGGTTAATGGTGATGGCAGGCGGTACCGGCGGACATGTATTCCCGGGACTGGCGGTTGCGCACCATTTAATGGATCAGGGCTGGCAGGTACGCTGGCTGGGAACCGCAGACCGCATGGAGGCCGACCTGGTACCGAAACACGGTATTGAGATCGACTTTATTCGTATTTCCGGCCTGCGCGGCAAAGGCCTCAAGGCAATGCTGCTGGCTCCGGTGCGCATTTTTAACGCCTGGCGTCAGGCGCGCACCATTATGAAGCGCTTTAAGCCCGATGTGGTGCTGGGCATGGGCGGCTATGTCTCGGGGCCGGGCGGGCTGGCAGCGTGGTCGTTAGGTATTCCCGTCGTGCTGCATGAGCAGAACGGTATTGCCGGTCTGACCAACAAATGGCTGGCGAAAATCGCCACCAAAGTTATGCAGGCGTTTCCCGGCGCGTTCCCGAAAGCGGACGTGGTAGGTAACCCGGTCCGTGTGGACGTGCTGGCGCTGCCGTTGCCGGACGCTCGCCTGGCGGGCCGTGAAGGGCCGGTTCGTGTGCTGGTCGTCGGTGGCTCTCAGGGGGCACGCATTTTAAACCAGACGATGCCGCAGGTTGCTGCAAAGCTGGGGGATGCCGTCACCATCTGGCACCAGAGCGGAAAAGGCGCTCAGCAGACCGTTGAGCAGGCTTACGCCGAGGCGGGGCAGCCGCAGCATAACGTGACGGAATTTATCGACGACATGGCGGCAGCGTATGCCTGGGCCGATGTCGTGGTCTGTCGTTCTGGCGCCTTAACGGTAAGCGAAATCGCTGCCGCGGGTCTGCCAGCCCTGTTTGTGCCTTTCCAGCACAAAGACAGACAGCAGTACTGGAATGCCCTGCCGCTTGAGAAAGCCGGTGCGGCGAAAATTTTTGAGCAGCCACAATTTACCGCCGACGCGGTCGCCACCACCCTGGCGGGCTGGAACAGAGACGTATTGCTTGAGATGGCTGAACGCGCGCGCGCAGCGGCTATCCCTGATGCGACGGAACGGGTGGCAAAAGAAGTGAGCCTGGCATCTCAGGCTTAACCCTCGCAGCGCGTGAAGCGCGGCACGAATTTTAAGTAGTCGATGGCGTTTAGAGAATGAATACACAACAACTGGCAAAACTGCGTTCAATCGTGCCCGAGATGCGTCGCGTCCGGCACATTCACTTTGTTGGCATCGGTGGTGCCGGCATGGGCGGTATTGCCGAAGTGTTAGCTAACGAAGGCTATCAGATCAGCGGGTCTGACCTGGCGCCAAACCCTGTAACGCAGCAGCTGGCGTCGCTTGGGGCGACTATCTATTTCAATCATCGCCCGGAAAACGTGCGCGATGCGAGCGTGGTAGTGGTATCGAGCGCTATCTCCTCTGACAACCCGGAAATCGTTGCCGCGCATGACGCGCGCATTCCGGTGATCCGCCGTGCAGAAATGCTGGCGGAACTGATGCGTTTTCGCCACGGCATCGCGATTGCCGGGACCCACGGTAAAACCACGACCACGGCGATGGTCTCCAGTATTTATGCAGAAGCGGGTCTCGACCCGACGTTCGTCAACGGCGGCCTGGTCAAAGCCGCGGGCGTACATGCGCGTCTGGGCCACAGTCGTTATCTGATTGCTGAAGCGGACGAGAGCGACGCGTCGTTCCTGCACCTGCAGCCGATGGTGGCGATTGTCACCAACATCGAAGCTGACCATATGGATACCTACCAGGGTGACTTCGAGAACTTAAAGCAGACCTTTATCAACTTCCTGCACAACCTGCCGTTCTACGGGCGCGCGGTGATGTGCGTGGACGATCCGGTGATCCGCGAGTTGCTGCCGCGCGTGGGTCGTCAAATCACCACCTACGGCTTCAGCGAAGACGCTGACGTCCGCGTGGAAGAGTACAAACAGATTGGCGCGCAGGGACACTTCACGCTGGCGCGTCAGGACAAAGAGCTGCTGCACGTGACGCTGAATGCGCCAGGGCGCCATAACGCGCTCAATGCCGCAGCGGCAGTGGCCGTCGCGACGGAAGAAGGCATTGATGATGATGCGATTCTGCGCGCACTGGAAAGCTTCCAGGGCACCGGGCGTCGTTTCGATTTCCTCGGTGAATTCCCGCTGGATGCCGTGAACGGTAAAGTCGGTACGGCGATGCTGGTGGACGACTATGGCCACCATCCGACCGAAGTGGACGCCACCATTAAAGCCGCTCGTGCAGGCTGGCCAGACAAAAATCTGGTGATGGTGTTCCAGCCGCACCGCTTCACGCGTACGCGCGATCTGTATGACGATTTCGCCAGCGTCCTGTCACAGGTAGACACCCTGTTAATGCTGGATGTGTACGCCGCAGGCGAGACGCCGATTCCTGGTGCAGACAGTCGTTCTCTGTGTCGCACCATTCGTGGACGCGGTAAAGTTGACCCTATTCTGGTTTCTGACTCTGCGCAGGTGGCGGAAATTCTGGCACCGGTCCTGACAGGTAACGATCTGATTCTGATTCAGGGCGCGGGAAATATCGGCAAAATCGCCCGTACCTTAGCTGAAATCAAACTGAAGCCGCAAAACCAGGAGGATGAGCATCATGGCTGATAAGATTGCTGTCCTGTCTGGCGGCACCTCCGCCGAGCGCGAGGTTTCCCTGAATTCAGGCGCCGCTGTACTGGCGGGCCTGCGTGAAGGTGGCGTCAATGCGCACCTGGTCGATCCAAAAGAGGTCGACGTGACGCAGTTAAAAGCCATGGGCTTCGATAAAGTCTTTATCGCTTTACACGGTCGTGGCGGCGAAGACGGCACCCTGCAGGGGCTTCTGGATCTGATCGGTCTGCCATACACCGGCAGCGGCGTGATGGCGTCTGCTATCTCTATGGATAAACTGCGCAGCAAGCTGCTGTGGCAGGGCGCAGGTTTACCTGTTGCGCCATGGGTGGCACTGACGCGTCGCGAATTTGAATTGGGCCTGCCGGATAGCGTTAATGCACGCATTGCTGAACTGGGCTTACCGGTTATTGTAAAGCCCAGCCGGGAAGGCTCCAGCGTGGGAATGTCCAAAGTCGACAAAGCTGACGATTTAGCGTCCGCTTTAGCGCTGGCATTTCAACATGATGATGAAGTTCTGATAGAAAAATGGCTTAGCGGGCCGGAATTTACCGTCGCGATGCTTGGCGAAGAAATTTTACCGTCAATCCGTATCCAACCCGCCGGAGTCTTCTATGATTATGAGGCGAAGTATCTCTCTGATGAGACGCAATATTTCTGCCCAAGTGGTCTTGAAGCTGAGCGTGAAGACGATTTACAGTCCCTGGTGCTTAAAGCCTGGCATGTTCTGGGTTGCCAGGGCTGGGGACGCATCGACGTGATGCAGGACCGGGATGGACAATTTTATCTGCTGGAAGCCAACACCTCTCCGGGTATGACGAGCCACAGCCTTGTGCCGATGGCTGCGCGTCAGGCGGGGATGAGCTTCTCGCAGTTAGTCGTACGCATTCTGGACCAGGCGGGCTGATATGTCTCAGGCTGCATTGAACACGCGCAACCGCGATGACGAGGAAGAATACACCTCTTCACGCCGCAGTAATGGAACGCGTCTTGCAGGCATCATTTTCCTGCTCGGGGTGCTGTGCACCGTGTTTATCAGCGGCTGGATGGTCCTGGGCTGGATGGAAGATGCGCAGCGGTTGCCGCTTTCTAAGCTGGTGGTCACCGGTGAGCGTCACTACACGCGTAACGACGATATTCGCCAGTCAATACTGGCGCTGGGCTCGCCTGGCACCTTTATGACGCAGGACGTCAATATTATCCAAAGCCAGATTGAACGTCTGCCATGGATAAAACAGGCGAGCGTAAGAAAGCAATGGCCTGATGAATTGAAGATTCATCTGGTTGAATATGTGCCCATTGCGCGTTGGAATGATCAGCACATGGTTGACGTCGACGGAAATTCCTTCAGCGTCCCGACCGATCGTGTCAACAAGCAGAATTTACCGATGTTGTATGGCCCTGAAGGCAGCGAAAACGAGGTGTTACAGGGTTTTCGTGAAATGGGCCAGGTGCTGGCGAAGGACAGGTTTACGTTAAAAGATGCTGCAATGACGGCGCGCCGCTCCTGGCAACTTACGTTAACGAACGGCATTAAGCTCAACCTGGGACGCGGGGACACCATGAAGCGTCTGGCGCGTTTTGTCGAACTTTACCCGGTTTTACAGCAGCAGGCACAGACTGACGGCAAACGGATAAGCTACGTTGATTTGCGCTATGACTCAGGCGCAGCAGTCGGTTGGGTACCGGCTCCGGTCGAGGAACCTAATCAGCAACAGAATCAGGCACAGGTACAGGCAGAACAACAATGATCAAGGCGACGGACAGAAAACTGGTAGTTGGACTGGAGATTGGCACCGCGAAGGTTGCCGCTTTAGTAGGGGAAGTTCTGCCCGACGGTATGGTCAATATCATTGGCGTGGGCAGTTGCCCGTCACGTGGTATGGATAAAGGTGGGGTAAACGATCTTGAATCGGTGGTGAAATGCGTCCAGCGCGCCATCGATCAGGCTGAATTGATGGCAGATTGCCAGATTTCTTCTGTCTATCTTGCCCTTTCTGGTAAGCACATTAGCTGCCAGAACGAAATCGGTATGGTGCCGATTTCCGAAGAGGAAGTGACGCAGGAAGACGTTGAAAACGTTGTGCATACGGCGAAGTCCGTGCGTGTTCGCGATGAGCATCGCGTATTGCACGTGATCCCGCAGGAATATGCGATTGACTACCAGGAAGGGATCAAAAACCCTGTTGGTCTGTCAGGCGTTCGTATGCAGGCAAAAGTGCACCTGATCACATGTCACAACGATATGGCGAAGAACATTGTAAAAGCCGTTGAACGTTGTGGCCTGAAAGTTGACCAACTTATTTTCGCCGGTCTGGCGGCAAGTTATTCCGTACTGACCGAAGATGAACGTGAACTGGGTGTCTGTGTGGTCGATATTGGTGGTGGTACAATGGACATGGCCGTGTATACCGGCGGTGCGCTGCGCCACACCAAAGTGATCCCGTACGCAGGGAACGTCGTGACCAGCGATATTGCTTACGCTTTTGGTACGCCACCGAGCGATGCAGAAGCGATTAAAGTGCGCCACGGCTGTGCGCTGGGTTCTATCGTTGGCAAAGATGAGAGCGTTGAAGTGCCAAGCGTCGGTGGTCGTCCACCGCGCAGCCTGCAGCGCCAAACGTTGGCAGAGGTGATCGAACCGCGCTATACCGAGCTGCTCAACCTGGTCAACGAAGAAATTTTACAGTTACAGGAACAGCTTCGTCAGCAGGGTGTTAAACATCATCTTGCGGCGGGGATTGTATTAACCGGCGGTGCAGCGCAAATTGAAGGTCTTGCGGCCTGTGCGCAGCGCGTCTTCCATACGCAGGTACGTATTGGGGCGCCGCTGAATATCACCGGTTTAACGGATTATGCTCAGGAGCCGTACTATTCAACGGCTGTGGGCCTGCTCCACTACGGGAAGGAATCTCATCTCAGTGGTGAAGCGGAAGTGGAAAAACGCGTCTCAGTGGGGTCGTGGGTCAAACGACTGAACAACTGGTTGCGAAAAGAGTTTTAATTTTTTTAAGAGACCGGAGAGAATTAGCGGTCTCGGGCGACAGGCACAACGGAGAGAGAAATTATGTTTGAACCTATGGAACTGACCAACGACGCGGTGATTAAAGTCATCGGCGTCGGTGGCGGCGGCGGTAACGCCGTAGAGCATATGGTGCGTGAACGCATTGAAGGTGTTGAATTCTTCGCGGTTAACACCGATGCGCAGGCACTGCGTAAGACGGCGGTAGGCCAGACTATCCAGATCGGCGGTGGTATCACCAAAGGGCTGGGAGCTGGGGCTAACCCGGAAGTGGGTCGCAATGCGGCTGAAGAAGATCGTGAAGCCCTGCGCGCTGCACTGGAAGGTGCGGACATGGTCTTCATCGCAGCAGGTATGGGGGGCGGTACCGGTACCGGCGCAGCACCTGTTGTCGCTGAAGTAGCTAAAGATTTAGGTATCCTGACCGTTGCTGTCGTGACCAAGCCTTTCAATTTTGAAGGCAAGAAGCGTATGGCCTTCGCGGAGCAGGGTATCACCGAGCTGTCCAAGCATGTGGACTCGCTGATCACCATCCCGAACGACAAACTGTTGAAAGTTCTGGGTCGTGGTATCTCCCTGCTTGACGCCTTCGGCGCAGCAAACGACGTGCTGAAAGGCGCGGTTCAGGGTATCGCTGAACTGATTACCCGTCCTGGCCTGATGAACGTTGACTTTGCAGACGTTCGCACCGTGATGTCTGAAATGGGCTACGCGATGATGGGCTCTGGCGTGGCGAGCGGCGAAGACCGTGCAGAAGAAGCGGCTGAAATGGCTATCTCTTCTCCACTGCTGGAAGATATCGACCTGTCTGGTGCGCGCGGCGTGCTGGTCAACATTACCGCTGGCTTTGACCTGCGTCTGGATGAGTTCGAAACCGTGGGTAACACCATCCGTGCGTTCGCCTCTGACAACGCTACCGTGGTAATCGGTACTTCACTTGACCCTGAAATGAACGACGAGCTGCGTGTTACCGTTGTGGCAACCGGTATCGGTATGGACAAGCGTCCTGAGATCACCTTAGTGACTAACAAGCAGACTCAGCAACCGGTAATGGATCGTTACCAGCAGCACGGTATGTCTCCGCTGACTCAGGAGCAGAAACCGGCCGCGAAAGTGGTGAACGACCCAACGCCGCAAACGGCGAAAGAGCCAGATTATCTGGATATCCCGGCGTTCCTGCGTAAGCAAGCTGATTAAGAATTGGCTGGAATTAGGGGATTTGCGCTCTTTGTGCTAAACTGGCCCACCGTTAGTGATATACACTCTCGGTTGGATAGTTAATTTGGCGAGATTATACGATGATCAAACAAAGGACACTTAAACGTATCGTTCAGGCGACGGGTGTCGGTTTACATACCGGCAAGAAAGTCACGCTGACGTTACGCCCTGCGCCGGCCAATACCGGGGTCATCTATCGTCGCACCGACTTGAATCCACCGGTAGATTTTCCGGCCGATGCCAAATCTGTGCGTGATACTATGCTCTGTACTTGTCTGGTGAACGAGCATGACGTGCGGATTTCTACCGTAGAGCACCTGAACGCCGCCCTGGCGGGTCTGGGTATCGACAACATTATTGTTGAAGTCGATGCGCCAGAAATCCCGATTATGGATGGCAGTGCTGCACCGTTCGTCTATCTGTTGCTGGATGCTGGCATCGAAGAACTGAACTGCGCGAAGAAATTTGTCCGCATCAAAGAGACCGTTCGCGTCGAAGATGGCGACAAGTGGGCTGAATTTAAACCGTACAATGGTTTCTCGCTGGACTTTACCATCGACTTTAACCATCCGGCGATTGATTCCAGCACCCAGCGCTATGCGATGAACTTCTCTGCCGATGCGTTTATGCGCCAGATCAGCCGAGCCCGTACGTTTGGCTTCATGCGTGATATCGAATATCTGCAGTCCCGCGGCTTGTGCCTGGGCGGCAGCTTCGATTGTGCCATCGTTGTTGACGATTATCGCGTACTGAACGAAGACGGCCTGCGTTTCGAAGATGAATTCGTTCGTCACAAAATGCTGGACGCTATCGGCGACCTGTTCATGTGTGGTCACAACATCATTGGTGCATTTACCGCGTTCAAATCCGGTCATGCGCTGAACAACAAACTGTTGCAGGCCGTCCTGGCAAAACAGGAAGCCTGGGAATATGTGACCTTCGAAGACGAAGCAGAACTGCCGCTAGCTTTCAAAGCGCCAAGCATGGTTCTGGCGTAACGGTTCACGCCGTTTCGTAAAAAATCGACTGGTTAACCTGGTACTCTCTCCGGCCAGGAAGACCAGTCGTTTTTATTTTTACCCTTCTTTGTTTGCCCCAGCGTTATTTCTAGTCTGTCTTGCGTAGAAAGTGTGTGCGTTAGCTGCATTCTTGACCGTTTTTCCCCGCGGCGGCACCTCATTCCTGCTGATGTGTATTGGCTTTAGTGGTAATATCTGGGCGCTTAAAAAAATAACTGAAGATAGCCTGTAACAGGCTGGCTTATGTGGTGGAGCAAGTGAGCGGAATACTGACGCGCTGGCGACAATTTGGCAGACGTTACTTCTGGCCGCATCTCTTATTAGGGATGGTCGCGGCGAGTTTCGGCTTGCCTGCGCTCAGCAACAGTGCCGAAGCGGCGACGCCGACGAAGACCTCTACCAGCAAACACGATCTCAATACGCGGGTTAACTTTACAAATCTCGCCTGGCTCGAAGCCAGTCGCCGCCCGAATTTCTCCGTTGATTACTGGCACCAGCACGCTATCCGCACGGTTATCCGTCATCTCTCCTTCGCGATGGCGCCGCAGGCAATGCCTGTTGCGGAAGAGGCGCTGCCGGTGCAGGCGCAGCATCTTGCCCTGCTGGACACGCTCAACGCGCTGCTCACGCAGGACAGCCAGCCGCCGGTCATGGTTCGCCAGACGGCGCATCGCGCGCTCGTTCCTCCTGTTTCATTCTCTGTTTCAACCTGGATTAGCCAGGTTCACGGCATTCGCGCCGGGCCTCAACGCCTCAGCTAAATTAACTTTTTCAATACCTTAATTTATCTGCCCATGATGGGGCGTTTGAGAATTTATTATGCTAATCAAATTATTAACTAAAGTTTTTGGTAGTCGTAACGATCGTACCCTGCGCCGTATGCGCAAAGCTGTTGCCGTCATCAACGGTATGGAACCGGCGATGGAGAAGCTCTCTGATGATGAGCTGAAAGCGAAAACGGCGGAATTCCGTGCGCGTCTGGAAAAAGGTGAAACCTTAGAAAGCCTGATCCCGGAAGCATTTGCTGTCGTGCGTGAAGCAAGTAAGCGCGTGTTCGGCATGCGTCACTTCGACGTTCAGCTGCTGGGCGGGATGGTGCTTAACGAACGCTGCATCGCGGAAATGCGTACCGGTGAAGGTAAAACCCTGACCGCAACGCTGCCGGCTTACCTGAATGCGTTGACCGGTAAAGGCGTTCACGTCGTTACCGTCAACGACTATCTGGCGCAGCGTGACGCCGAAAACAACCGTCCACTGTTCGAATTCCTCGGCATGACCGTCGGCATCAACATGTCTGGCCTGCCTGCACCAGCCAAGCGTGAAGCGTATAACGCGGACATTACCTACGGTACCAACAACGAATACGGCTTCGACTACCTGCGTGACAACATGGCGTTCAGCCCTGAAGAGCGCGTCCAGCGTAAGCTGCACTACGCGCTGGTGGATGAGGTGGACTCCATCCTGATCGATGAAGCGCGTACTCCGCTTATCATCTCCGGCCCGGCTGAAGACAGCTCCGAGATGTACCGTAAGGTCGACAAAATCATTCCACACCTGCTGCGCCAGGAGAAAGAAGACTCGGATACCTTCCAGGGTGAAGGTCACTTCTCCGTGGATGAAAAAGCGCGCCAGGTGAACCTGACCGAGCGTGGTCTGGTGAAAATCGAAGAGCTGCTGGTGGCTGAAGGCATTATGGAAGAGGGCGAGTCTCTGTACTCCCCAAGCAACATCATGCTGATGCACCATGTGACCGCCGCGCTGCGTGCCCACGCGCTGTTCACCCGCGACGTCGACTACATCGTAAAAGACGGCGAAGTGATCATTGTCGATGAGCACACCGGTCGTACCATGCAGGGACGTCGCTGGTCAGACGGTCTGCACCAGGCTGTAGAAGCCAAAGAAGGCGTGGATATTCAAAACGAAAACCAGACGCTGGCCTCTATCACCTTCCAGAACTACTTCCGTCTGTACGAGAAGCTGGCGGGCATGACCGGTACAGCCGATACCGAAGCGTTTGAATTCAGCTCTATCTACAAGCTGGATACCGTGGTCGTTCCAACCAACCGTCCGATGATCCGTAAGGATATGCCGGACCTGGTGTACATGACTGAAGCGGAAAAAATTCAGGCGATCATCGAAGATATTCGCGAACGTACCGCGAAAGGCCAGCCGGTACTGGTGGGGACCATCTCCATCGAGAAGTCCGAAGTGGTGTCTAACGAGCTGACTAAAGCAGGCATCAAGCACAACGTTCTGAACGCCAAGTTCCACGCTAAAGAAGCAGATATCGTTGCGCAGGCAGGTTATCCGGCTGCGGTAACCATCGCCACCAACATGGCGGGTCGTGGTACCGATATTATGCTGGGCGGTAGCTGGCAGGCCGAGGTGGCTGAGCTGGAAAACCCAACGCCTGAACAGATTGCTCAGATTAAGGCCGACTGGCAGGTGCGTCACGACGCGGTGCTGGCATCCGGCGGTCTGCACATTATCGGTACCGAGCGTCACGAATCGCGTCGTATTGATAACCAGCTGCGTGGTCGTGCAGGTCGTCAGGGTGATGCCGGTTCTTCCCGCTTCTACCTGTCGATGGAAGATGCGCTGATGCGTATTTTCGCCTCCGACCGCGTGTCCGGCATGATGCGTAAGCTGGGCATGAAGCCGGGTGAAGCCATTGAGCACCCGTGGGTTACCAAAGCGATCGCGAACGCACAGCGTAAAGTGGAAAGCCGCAACTTCGATATTCGTAAGCAGCTGCTGGAATACGATGACGTGGCTAACGATCAGCGCCGTGCGATCTACACCCAGCGTAACGAACTGCTGGACGTGTCCGACGTGAGCGAAACCATCAACAGCATTCGCGAAGATGTGTTTAAAGCCACGATTGATGCGCACATTCCGCCGCAGTCTCTGGAAGAGATGTGGGACATCGAAGGCCTGCAGGAACGCCTGAAAAACGACTTCGACCTCGACCTGCCAATCAAAGAGTGGCTGGATAAAGAGCCTGAGCTGCACGAAGAGACCCTGCGCGAGCGTATCTACGAAACCGCGCTGGACGTCTACAAGCGCAAGGAAGAGGTCGTTGGCGCTGAGATGATGCGTCACTTCGAAAAAGGCGTGATGCTGCAGACGCTGGACTCCCTGTGGAAAGAGCACCTGGCGGCGATGGACTACCTGCGTCAGGGTATCCACCTGCGTGGCTATGCGCAGAAAGATCCTAAGCAGGAATACAAGCGTGAGTCCTTCTCCATGTTTGCCTCTATGCTTGAGTCGCTGAAGTATGAAGTCATCAGCACCCTGAGCAAGGTTCAGGTGCGTATGCCGGAAGAGGTGGAAGCGATGGAACAGCAGCGTCGTGAAGAAGCCGAGCGTCTGGCACAAATGCAACAGCTGAGCCATCAGACCGACGACAGCGAAGCCGCAGCGGCGATCGCCGCGCAAACCGGCGATCGTAAAGTGGGTCGTAACGATCCATGCCCGTGCGGTTCTGGTAAAAAGTACAAGGCGTGCCACGGCCGTCTGAGCTAAGTTCATAAAAAAACAAAAAGGCGCAGATTTCTGCGCCTTTTTTATGGAAGTGACAATATGAAAATACTGCAAATTGCCGTCGGGATTATTCGCAACCCGCAAAATCAAATCTTCATCACCCAGCGCGCTGCCGACGCCCATATGGCGAACAAGTGGGAGTTTCCAGGCGGTAAAATCGAGTCAGGTGAAACGCCGGAAGCGGCGCTGGTTCGCGAGCTTCAGGAGGAGGTGGGGATCACCCCGCTTGGCGCAACGCTGTTTGATAAGCTTGAATACCAGTTTCCGGACAGACACATCACGCTGTGGTTCTGGCTGGTGGAAAACTGGGAAGGTGAACCCTGGGGGAAAGAGGGGCAGCCGGGTAACTGGGTGGAGCTTCAGGCAAGTGATGCCGAAAAATTCCCGCCAGCTAATGAGCCTGTGATCCTGCGGTTAGTCGAACAACCGAAGGCCTGCTAAGCGACGCGCCAGCAGGCTTTACAGATTACTGCTGGCTTTCACTCCAGTCATCGCTGTCCGAAAGATCGCCTTTACTCGGAATGCGTTTTTCTTCCGCCGCCCATTCGCCCAGGTCAATAAGCTGGCAGCGTTTGCAGCAGAATGGGCGGAATGGACTCACTTCGCCCCAGACAACGGTTTTGCCACAGGTCGGGCAGTTTACGGTGGTGACATCAGACATCGGCACTCCTTAACAACAGGCCAGTTCAAAATCGAGGCGTTCCGGCACGGTGCCATTTTCGCTGTCCAGCGGCATAAAGCGAATCGCAAAGCGGCTCTTATGCCCGGAAATTTGCGGATAAAGCTGTTCGCCAAGCGATAAATTCAGGCGCAGAAGATCGGCATCATCACCGTTGTCCTGGTAGAAACCGTTCAGGCTGGTTTGCTTGCGGAACGGCGCTGAGTTACGGATCAGATCGAGGATCAGCGACAGCGTCTGGTGCATCGGCTCCAGGCTTGCCAGCCAGCTGTTCACCTGCGCGTCACGCTGGGCTTGTGGCATATGGAGCCACATATGCAGCGTCGGCAGGTCGAAGCTGCAGCAACCGCCAGGGATGCTCAGGCGCTGGCGCACCAGGCCAATCAGGCGGTCCTCACGCAAAAACTGCCCGACGCGCGGTGCGGCCATCAGGATGCTGCTGCTGGTTTTAAGCTGCTGACGAAGGGAATCGATACGGCTTACGTCCACCCCCGGAACCTCAGCCCATGCCTGCAATTTACGCTGCTGGCGCTCCAGCTCTTTAAGCAATTCTGTGCGGACATCGCCGCGTTCAATCACATCCAGCAGATCGCCTACATTGCGGAAGAAGTGCAACGCCGTAGCGTGATCGTTAACCGGCAGATGTTGTGAAAGCTGCTGAATGAGGAATTCGATGCGTAGCCAGGTACGCATTTTTTCGTTGAGCGGATGCTCAAAAAGGATGTGAGTCGACATTATGGTTTTTCCTGTGCAACGGCCTGCCCGGCTAACGTCAGATACTGCGCGTGCAGACGGGCAACATCCGATGCAATAGCATCTGGTGCGCCGTTATTATCAATAACATCATCCGCCACGGCAAGGCGCTGAGCGCGCGTGGCCTGAGCGGCGAGAATATGTTCAGCATGCTCGCGCGAGACATGGTCTCGCATCATGGTTCTCTGGATTTGCGTCTCGGGTGCGACATCAATCACCAGTACCCGATCGGCTTTCTGATGCAGCTGATTTTCCACCAGCAGCGGAACCACCCACAAGACATAGGGCGAGCGGGCTTCGGCTATCTGACGCTGTGTTTCCTGGTGGATAATGGGATGGAGCAGGGCATTAAGCCAGGCTTTTTCCGCTGAATCGGAAAAAATGCATTCGCGAAGCTGACGGCGATTTAGCGTGCCATCGGCATTGATGATTGCCTGGCCAAAATGTTCTGCGATGGCCTTAAGCGCGGGTGTATTGGGCTCTACCACCTGGCGGGCAATAATATCGGCATCGATAATCGTGATACCCAAACGAGAAAACGCGTCTGCAACGGTACTTTTGCCACTACCGATGCCACCGGTTAATGCAACGATATACCCCATTAAATCAAATCCTGGGAATTATTCATTATTAAAATCAGTTGATTAAAACTCTCAGGTGCGCCAGCAACTGTTTAGCCCTGTTTACCGGCTTTTTACCAGGTAAATTTATAGGATTGTAGCGTAAAAAAAGAGAATTTCGCAGTCTTGCGGAGCAGGTATTAGTGCGTATGATAGCGTCACTGGAGTTGTGCTTTTAACATATTTGCCTCTAACCCCAGGAATCCGCACATGCGTATCGAAGAAGATCTGAAGTTAGGTTTCAAAGACGTTCTTATCCGCCCTAAACGCTCTACACTGAAAAGTCGCTCAGACGTTGAACTCGAACGTCAATTCACCTTTAAGCATTCCGGTCAGACCTGGTCTGGCGTGCCGATCATCGCTGCCAACATGGATACTGTGGGAACCTTTGAGATGGCAACCGCGCTGGCACAGTTCGACATCCTCACCGCCGTGCACAAACATTACAGCCCTGAAGAGTGGGATGCGTTTGTGGCGTCCGCCTCTGCTGATGTGGTGAAGCACGTGATGGTCTCCACCGGTACCTCCGATGCGGATTTCGAGAAGACCAAACAGATTCTGAAGGCTAACCCGGCGCTGAACTTCGTTTGTATTGATGTGGCGAACGGTTACTCCGAGCACTTCGTACAGTTCGTCAGCAAGGCGCGTGAGGCCTGGCCGACGAAAACCATCATCGCGGGCAACGTGGTGACCGGTGAAATGTGTGAAGAGCTGATCCTCTCCGGTGCCGATATAGTGAAAGTGGGCATCGGTCCGGGCTCCGTATGCACCACGCGCGTCAAAACCGGCGTCGGTTATCCGCAGCTCTCTGCCGTCATTGAATGTGCCGATGCGGCGCACGGTCTGGGCGGCCAGATCATCAGCGACGGTGGTTGCACCATGCCGGGTGATGTTGCAAAGGCCTTCGGCGGCGGCGCGGACTTCGTGATGCTCGGCGGCATGCTGGCAGGTCACGAAGAGAGCGGCGGTACCGTAGTAGAAGAGAACGGCGAGAAATTTATGCTGTTCTACGGTATGAGCTCTGAGTCTGCGATGACCCGTCACGTCGGCGGCGTGGCAAAATACCGTGCGGCAGAAGGTAAAACCGTCAAGCTGCCTCTGCGCGGTCCGGTTGAAAACACCGCACGCGATATCCTCGGCGGCCTGCGCTCTGCCTGCACCTACGTTGGCGCCTCCCGCCTGAAAGAGCTGACAAAGCGTACAACGTTTATTCGCGTTCAGGAACAAGAAAACCGCGTATTCAACAGCCTGTAATGGCGATCGCTGGCGCATGCCCGTGCGCCAGCCCTGTTGTACTATCCCGCGCTCATCGCATCTCCCAGGTGGAATATCGGCAGGTACATTGCCACCACCAGCGTACCAATAATGACCCCCGTCACTATCAGAAGCACTGGCTCCAGAAGCGCCGCCAGATTCTCTGCACGTTGAAAGGTCTGTTCCGTATGATGGCGGGCAAGGTTTGCCAGCATGATATCCAGCGCACCTGACATTTCACCGGTTCGTAAAAGCTGAACACACAGCGGGGTAAAGATTGCCGCTCTTTGAAAGGATGACCAGACGGGAAGGCCTTTTTCAATGCCCTCCCGCACGTCGCGCAGTATTCCCTGCCAGTACTGACTTTCAACGGTCTCCTCGGCACTCTCCAGGCCCTGTAAAAAGGGGATACCCGCCTGTTGCGTGAGTGACAGCACGGTAAAGACGTGTCCCAGCTTTTGACCTTTTGCCAGTGCGCCCATCACGGGCGTATGCAGCAGGATGCACTGCCAGCGAGGATTCTGCCGCAGAGCCCAGGCGACGGCTAAGGGGGCTAATAGCAGGACGAACAACGCAAGGGCATATGACTGCATAAAGGCGGCCATCCCCATAACCATCTGTGTCAGCACGGGAAGCGGGGTATTAAACGTTTTGTAGATCGCGGCAAACTCGGGCAGGACCAGAGTGACCATCGCCAGCACGACGAGCACAGCCAGCGTCAGGACGATCGCCGGGTAGCGCAGCGCCTTTTTCACTTTTGCACTGAGCTGCTGCTGTGATTTTTGTTGCTGCGCGAGCTGACGACAGCACACCTCCAGCTTCCCGGTCAGCTCTCCGGTTTTCACCATCGAGACATGCAGCGGGCTAAAAACGGCTGGCCACTTTTTTAGCGACTCAGAAAACGGGCATCCTTCACTGAGCTCATCGGCAATGCTTTGCAGCAGCGCCTGCCACGGTTTTAACGGATGTTGCTCTGCCAGCATTTGCAGGCTGTGGGACAGCGTCAGCCCAGCCTGCAGAAGCGAGGCGAGCTGATGAAACATCTCGTCGCAGTGGTGTGGCCGCCAGCGGTGTCGCTGCGCGCATCGGGTCAGCGTCAGAGGATGGAGGTCGTTACGCATCAGCCGGGTGAAGGCCGCATTGCGGTCTGTGGCCCAGAGTGTCCCGCTTCGGGGTTCTCCATCTTTGGTGAGCGCACGCCAGCGCCAGAGCTGATTAGCCGCCATTGGGCATTCCCAGGACGCGCAACAACTCTTCAATCGTGGTTAGCCCTTGTTCGACGGCCCTGCAGCCGTGTTCAAAAAGAGAAACCATCCCCGCCTGCCGGGCGCTCGCCTCTATGACGTCAGTTCCCGCCCCGCTGGCAATGGCCTGCCGCAGGGCATTGTCGATGGCGAGTACTTCAAAAATGGCCACGCGTCCATAAAAGCCGTGATAACAGCGATCGCAGCCGGTGGGCTGCCAGCGTGGAAGCGGCCTGGGCCATACTGAGCGAGGTAGTTGAGCCTGATCGCGGGTTTCCCGGCGACAATGTGGGCACAAACGCCGGACCAGTCGCTGGGCAATCACCATCGTCAGCGCGGAAGAAATCATCCAGCGCGCGACGCCCATCTGCTCCAGGCGAATCAGCGTTTCCGTCGTCGAGTTGGTGTGCAGGGTCGACAGCACCAGATGCCCGGTCTGGGCAGCATTAATGGCAATCCCGGCCGTTTCTCCGTCACGGATTTCGCCGACCATAATGATGTCGGGATCCTGACGTAGCAGTGCGCGCAGCACGTTCTGGAAGGTTAAACCCGCCCGGGGATTAATCTGCGTCTGGTTTAATCCGGCAAGGGGGATCTCAATAGGATCTTCCACGCTGCAGATGTTGACGTCAGGGGTGTTACGCGACTGCAGCGCGCTGTACAGCGTCACGGTTTTGCCGCTGCCGGTAGGGCCGGTGACCAGAATCAGCCCCTGCGGCTGGTGGAGAACCGCATTAAAACAGGCCAACTGTTCAGCATTCATGCCAAGCGCTTTCGGCTCAAGGGCCTGCGGAACCTGATGCAGGAGGCGCAGCACAATTTTTTCGCCGCCGCTGCAGGGAAGCGTCGCGATCCGAAACGAGACCGGCTCATTGGCCAGTTCAATCGTAAACTGGCCGTCCTGAGGCAGCCGGCGTTCTGCAATATCCAGGTTACCCAGCACTTTTAAACGTGCGCTTAACAGGTTAGCCAGTTCAGCGGCAAGCGGAGGCTGCGGACAAAGTACGCCGTCGATACGTAAACGAATCTGGCACGCGTGCTCCATCGGTTCGATATGAATATCAGAGGCGCGCTGGTTGATTGCCTGCTGCAGCGTGTGGTTAAGGACATCTACCGTAGAGTGTGTTTGCGAAACGCCGGGCAGATGCGATTGTGACGTGAGCTGCCGGTGTTTTTCCATGCGCTCCGCGCTCCAGCACTCAATATCAATCCGTTTCTGGGTCGCGAAACGCAGCGCCTCCATGAGTTCGGTCGCGGGCTTTCCCACGACGGCAATGTTGATCCTCTCACTGTCGCTGGATAGC
Source organism: Enterobacter cloacae complex sp. BZL2005 (assembly GCF_049238885.1). Classification (NCBI taxonomy): domain Bacteria; kingdom Pseudomonadati; phylum Pseudomonadota; class Gammaproteobacteria; order Enterobacterales; family Enterobacteriaceae; genus Enterobacter; species Enterobacter cloacae complex sp. BZL2005. The sequence goes on from NZ_JBMKGI010000004.1 coordinate 227,439, forward strand.
AGCAGTGCGTGATGGCGAAGACAAAGCGCCACGAGTTGATCGGTATTCATTCTCCGCTCCTCAGTTATTGCTGAAGCGGAAAACGTCTTCGCAGGCCTGCTTCAGAGCGCTATCAGCACTGATGTTGCAGACGCGCGTCCAGCCCGTCATCCCGTTGCCGTTGTTCCACTGCGGCGTCATGACCACTTCCAGCCCGTTAAGACTTTCCTGTCCTGTTAAGGTCACGATCCCTTTCGCTACGCTCATTCCGGAAACGTAGCGTGTCGTGGTGGGGGAAGGGATGCCGTTGCTGTTGGCATCGCAGCTCTCCACACCACCGTGATCCAGCGCGCAAAGTTCAATGGCGGTGCGGTAGGGAACGAAGGTTTGCAGCATATCGGTCAGCGCCGCTTTGCGCAGGTAGTTCTGATAGGCAGGTATGCCGATGGCGCTCAGAATCGCAATAATGCCGATGACCACCATCAGCTCAATAAGAGTGAATCCGTGTTGTCTGTTCATATCTGCTCCTTACGTTAAGTGGCGCTACTCTGTCAGCGCAAAAGGGCAGAAACGAGGGGCAAAAAAGGGAACGAGAAAGCGCGTTCAGAGAATAAATGCGGTGTTGCAGGAAAGAACAGCGGATTTGCGAGCGGGGCTGAAATTCCCCTCTCCAGGCGGAGAGGGGAGGAATCACTATTTAAAACGCATCGAGAGGTCGAGGGCGCGAACGTGCTTGGTCAGCGCGCCGACTGAGATGTAATCCACGCCGGTTTCGGCGAATTCACGGATCGTTTCGAAGGTGACGTTTCCGGAGACTTCGAGCTGGGCCCGGCCATTGGTCAGTTTTACCGCCTCACGCATCTGCTCGGTTTCGAAGTTATCGAGCATGATGATATCGGCCCCGGCCTTAATCGCCTGCTCCAGCTCGTCCAGGTTTTCTACTTCTACTTCAACCGGCACATCCGGATGCAGCCAGAAGGCCTTCTCCACCGCCTGACGTACGGAACCCGATGCAATAATGTGGTTCTCTTTAATCAGGAAAGCGTCGGACAGGCCCAGACGATGGTTTGCGCCGCCGCCGCAGAGCACCGCATACTTCAGCGCCGTGCGCAGGCCCGGCAGCGTTTTGCGGGTATCCAGCAGCTGGGTTCGGGTGCCGGCCAGCAGGTCAACGTAACGACGCACTTCGCTGGCGACGCCAGAGAGCGTTTGTACAAAATTAAGCGCGGTACGTTCGCCGGTCAGCAAGACGCGGGAAGGGCCGTCCAGCTCGAACAGCGGCTGGTTTGGCGTGACGCTATCGCCGTCCTCCACGTGCCATGTTACCTGCACATCATCGCCCGCCAGCTGGGTAAAGACCTCTTCAACCCAGCGCTTGCCGCAAAAAACACCCTCTTCACGGGTGATAATGACCGCGTGGGAGCGCGTCTCTTTCGGCAACAATTGTGCGGTAATATCTTTATCGGCATTGACGTCACCGCCCAGATCTTCTTTCAAAGCATGGGCAACGCTTGCCGGAATATCCATATTAATACGTTCCAGAAGCGCTTCACGTCGGTGGTCGGGGTTGTAGCGGCGAGGCGGCATGATAAAACTCCAAATTGGTAACGAATCAAAATATTGAAACATGCTACTCTGAACCGAGTAACAGCACCATACATAAGGAGTTCCAGCATGTTGTTAGAAAACGGATGGCTGGTGGATGCGCGGCATGTGCCTTCGCCGCACCACGACTGCCGCCCGGAGGATGAAAAGCCCACACTGCTGGTGGTTCATAATATTAGTCTCCCGCCGGGGGAATTCGGCGGCCCGTGGATCGATGCGTTATTCACGGGAACGATAGATCCCGATGCCCATCCTTTCTTTGCTGAGATTGCGCATCTGCGCGTGTCGGCTCATTGCCTGATTCGTCGCGATGGTGAAGTGGTTCAGTATGTTCCCTTTGATAAGCGCGCCTGGCATGCCGGGGTGTCGATGTATCACGGGCGCGAACGGTGCAACGATTTTTCTATCGGGATCGAACTGGAAGGCACGGATACCACGCCCTACACCGATTCACAGTATCAACAGCTAGCGGCTGTGACCCGTACGCTTATCGGACTTTACCCGGCCATTGCCGACAATATTACCGGGCACAGCGATATCGCTCCGGCGAGAAAAACCGATCCCGGCCCGGCATTTGACTGGCCGCGGTTCCGCGCCATGCTCACCGCGTCGTCAGAATAAGGAGATACCATGACGTTGTTTACCATGCTGCTGGTTATCATCGCTGAACGCCTGTTCAAGCTCGGTGAGCACTGGCATCTGGATCACCGGCTGGAGGTGTTATTCCGCCGTATCAAGCACTTTTCCATGCTGCGCACGCTGCTGATGATGGCGGGCGTGATGGTGATTACGTTCCTGCTGCTGCGCGCGCTGTATGGACTCTTTTTCAACGTGCCGCTGTTGGTGGTGTGGATCCTGCTCGGCGTGCTGTGCATTGGTGCGGGCAAGGTGCGTTTGCACTATCACGCGTACCTGAAAGCCGCCTCCCGTGACGATGCCCATGCGCGCAATGCCATGGCGAGCGAGCTGACGATGATCCACGGCGTGCCGCCGGACTGCGACGAGCGCGAGTTCCTGCGCGAACTGCAGAACGCGCTGCTGTGGATTAACTTCCGTTACTACCTGGCGCCGCTGTTCTGGTTTGTGGTGGGCGGTCCATGGGGACCGGTCTTGCTGATGGGGTATGCGTTCCTGCGCGCCTGGCAGACCTGGCTTGCTCGCTATCTGACGCCGCACGAGCGTTTGCTGTCCGGCATTGATGCCATCCTGCACGTGGTTGACTGGCTTCCGGTGCGTCTGGTGGGCGTGGTGTACGCGTTAATTGGCCACGGTGAAAAAGCGCTGCCCGCGTGGTTCGCCTCGCTTGCCGACCGCCATACGTCGCAGTATCAGGTGTTAACGCGTCTGGCGCAGTTCTCGCTGGCGCGTGAGCCGCATACCGACAAGATTGAAACGCCGAAAGCCGCTGTCTCCATGGCGAAGAAAACGTCGTTTGTGGTCGTGGTTATCGTGGCGCTGCTGACGATCTACGGCACGCTGGTGTAAGCCAGCGCGCCGTAACGATTAAAGCGTGTCCGCAGGCGGGATGCCGAAATCAGGCATCCCGTTTTCGTCCCAGCGGACGCGCTTCAGGCGGGTATGGCGGTTTGGATCGTACAGCGGATCGCCCTCAATTTCGGTGTAGTTCCGCGCGTGATACACCAGCACATCTTCCCCTTCCGGCGTTTGCGTAAAGCTGTTGTGTCCCGGGCCGTACTGACGATTTTCGTAGCTGGTGGCGAATACGGGGCGCGGGGATTTGTGCCAGTTCAATGGGTTTTGCGGATCGGCATTCAGGTCTATCCACAGCAGCCCCATGCAGTAGTTCTCGTCGGTGGCGCTGGCGGAATAGCTGATAAACAGTTTGTTGCCATGGAACAGCACCGCCGGGCCTTCGTTGACCCAGAACCCGCGACACTCCCAGTCATACTCCGGCTTGCTGAGCATCACCGGCTCGCCTTTCAGCGTCCACGGGTTCGCCATTTCACACAGATAAAGGTTGGAGTTCCCGGAGATGTCCGGCGCTTTTTGCGCCCACAGATACCAGCGTTTCCCCTGATGCACAAAGGTGGTGGCGTCCAGCGCAAAGGTGTCGAACGGGGTTTCGATCTGGCCTTTTTCTACCCACCTGCCGGTGAGCGGATCGCTGTCGGTACATTCAATGGCAAACATGCGGTGCTGGAACATCCCGAGCGCGTTGAGCGCCTGGGTGTGCGTCGCGGCAAAATAGATATACCACTTTCCGTCAATGTGGTGCAGTTCCGGCGCCCATATCAGCTGGCTCATTGGGCCTGCGTCGGGTTTACGCCAGACCACCACCTCTGCGGCATGACGTAAGCCTTCCAGCGAGTCTGCACGGCGGATCGCCAGCCTGTCGTACTGCGGCACGGAGGCGATAAAGTAATATTGCCCATCGTGGCGCAGGATATACGGGTCGGCGCGTTGTTCAATAAACGGGTTTGGCCAGGTTTGCATTCGGCTTTCCTTATTTAGTCTCAGCGGCTTTGAGTTCCTGATAGTCATTCAGCTCGCGGTAGTTGGTACGGCGCTTTTCCAGATCGGCCTGGATCTGCTTCATGGTTTCACGATCCACCTTCAGCAGGCGCACCACGCCCGCGGTAATCAAATAACCCACCCCCGGGATAACGGTAAACAGCAGCACAATCCCGTTGATGGCGTCTGCGCTTTGCGCTTTCGCCCCCGCGTCGTAGCCGTACCAGGAGAGCAGAAAACCGACCATCGCCCCGGCAATCGCCAGACCCAGCTTGAGGAAGAAGATGTTGCCCGAGAAGCTGATGCCGGTGATGCGCTTCCCGGTTTTCCACTCGCCGTAGTCATCCACGTCGGCCATCAGCGACCAGTGCAGCGGAGACGGGATCTGGTGCAGGATGTTCAGCAGGACGTAGAGCACCACGATGGTGACGGTGGCTTTCGGGTCGAAGAAATAAAAGGCGCAGGAGAAAATCGCCAGCACGATGTTGGTCCAGAAGAAGACCTTCAGCTTACACCAGCGGTCGGTCAGCACTTTTGCCAGCACGCTGCCGAGCATCATGCCGACAACGCCCAGGCTGATAAACAGCGTGGCGAAGTGGGTGCTCTGGCCCATGACCCAGGTGACGTAATACATGGTGGCCGCCATGCGGATAAAGCCCGGGCAGACGTTGCAGAGCGTCAGGAGCAGAATGCGCACCCACTGGTCGTTCTTCCACACGTCTTTCAGGTCGTTTTTCAGCTCGTCATTGGTCTGGACTGCCGGGCGCACGCGCTCGCGCACGGTGGCGAAGCAGAACAGGAACATGCAGGTGCCAATCAGCGCCAGCACGGTCATGGCCATCTGGTAGCCTTTGGCTTTGTTGTCCCCGCCAAACCAGTCGGCCATCGGCAGCAGCGTTAATGAGAGCAGCAGCGTGGCGATGCCGACCAGCACGAAGCGATACGACTGGCAGGCGACGCGCTCTTTAGGATCGTTAGTGATCACCCCGCCCAGCGAGCAGTAGGGGATGTTGATGGCGGTGTAGGTGAGCGACAGCAGGAAGTAGGTGACAAAGGCATAGATAACTTTGCTGTTATAGCTCCACTCCGGGGTGGTGAACATCAGGATGCTGAACAGCGCGTACGGGAAAGCGATCCACAGCAGCCATGGACGAAACCGGCCATATTTACTGCGGGTGCGGTCGGCAATCGCGCCCATGATCGGGTCCGTTACGGCGTCAATCACGCGGACGGACAGTAGCAGCACGCCGACCAGCGCAGGGGCCAGACCAAAAATATCCGTATAAAAATAGTTAACAAACAGCATGATGGCGCCGAAGATAATGTTGCATCCGGCGTCGCCCATCCCATAGCCGATCTTTTCTTTTACTGACAGTGTGTTGTTATCCATCGACAGCTCTCCGGTTTACGGTATGGAGAGAATTATTCGCTGGCGAAGGGATATATGCGTTGCAGTATCAGGGCGGTGATATGGATAAATGCGCTGTGGGCGTGAAAGTGTGAAGGAGGTAACAACGCGCGGCACCCGCAAAAGCAGGCACCGCGGTGGGAGGCTTAGTGCGCCTTCATGGCATTACGGCTTTTCTGACTGAAGAGATAGCCAACGCCGAGTACTGCAATCCATACCGGGATCAGGTAGACGGAAATCGCCATACCTGGGGTGATCAGCATGATCACCAGCACGGCCGCCATGAACAGCAGGCAGATCCAGTTACCCAGCGGATAGAGCAGGGCAGGGAAGCGCGTGGTGACGCCCTGCTGCTGCTTCGCGCGGCGGAACTTCATGTGCGCCAGGCTGATCATCGCCCAGTTGATGACCAGCGCAGAGACCACCAGCGCCATCAGCAGGCCAAACGCCGATTCCGGTGCCATGTAGTTAATGAGCACGCACAGGGCTGTCACGATGGCGGAAACAATGATGGTATTCACCGGCACGCCACGTTTATCAACGTTAAGCAGCATCTTCGGCGCGTTACCCTGCTGGGCGAGGCCGAACAGCATGCGGCTGTTGCAGTATACGCAGCTGTTGTAAACGGAGAGCGCTGCGGTCAGCACCACGATGTTCAGCGCGTTGGCGACAAAGGTGTCGCCCAGCTCGTGGAAGATCAGCACAAACGGGCTGGTGTCAGCAGTCACGCGCGTCCACGGCAGCAGGGAGAGCAGCACCGCCAGTGAGCCCACATAGAAGATCAGGATGCGGTAGATAACCTGATTTGTGGCTTTCGGGATGCTCTGCTCCGGGTTGTCGGCTTCAGCAGCGGTGATGCCCACCAGCTCCAGGCCGCCGAAGGAGAACATAATGATCGCCATCATCATCACCAGGCCGGTCATGCCGTGAGGCAGGAAGCCACCCTGTTCCCAGAGGTTGCGCACCGTGGCCTGCGGGCCGCCGTTGCCGCTGAACAGCAGCCAGCCGCCGAAGATAATCATCGCCACCACGGCAATGACCTTGATGATGGCAAACCAGAACTCCATCTCCCCGAACACTTTAACGTTGGTCAGGTTAATGGCGTTGATAATGACGAAGAAGGCTGCAGCAGAAGCCCAGGTTGGGATTTCGGGATACCAGAACTGAATGTATTTCCCGACGGCGGTCAGTTCGGCCATGGCAACCAGAACGTACAGCACCCAGTAGTTCCAGCCCGAGGCGAAACCGGCAAAGCTGCCCCAGTACTTATAGGCAAAGTGGCTGAAGGAGCCTGCGACCGGCTCTTCCACGACCATTTCGCCCAGCTGGCGCATGATCAGAAAAGCAATGAAACCCGCAATCGCGTAACCCAAAATAATACCCGGACCGGCAGACTGGATAACGGATGCGCTGCCCAGAAACAGGCCGGTACCAATCGCACCGCCCAGTGCGATGAGCTGAATATGGCGGTTTTTAAGCCCGCGCTTTAGCTGATCGCCGTGCTGTTGAGCTTCCATTTGAAACCTCGTGTGTGGTTGTTATGTTCACGCTGAGCGTGTGTAATTATGAAAATCCATATTCTGTATTTATTTCTTTACGGTTAACGAGACCGAAAAAAGCGGAGATGACTTCCGTAAGCGCCAGAATAGTGGTAAGTGCCTGCGAATGCACCTGCTTTATGAAGGGGTGATGACGACTTGAATAAAAAGAAAGCATTTGTAAATCGGCCCGCTCGTTGTTCCTCACCCAACCTATAGAATAGAAATGCGCCTTAAGTGGGCGAATTTTCATTATTTGCCTTGTTGAATCGCTTCAGATTGCAAAAACCCTCGTTTCATTATGGTTAAAACTCCCTCTTTAGGAGTAATCAACTCATTTGTGCAAAGTTACATTTCTGAAACGTTATTTCTGTAAGGTTGTTAAAATGTGCAGGGTTTACTGATTTCAATCAAAACCAATATGGACAGAAGGTGAATACTTTGTTACTTTAGCGATACGAAATAGAAATTGGTAAGACCAATTGACTCCGGGCAAAAAGGCGTAAGACAGGGAATATGGCCTACAGCAAAATTCGCCAACCAAAACTATCTGATGTGATTGAGCAGCAGCTGGAGTTTTTAATCCTCGAAGGGACTCTGCGCCCGGGTGAGAAACTTCCGCCAGAACGCGAACTGGCAAAACAGTTCGACGTTTCACGTCCCTCTCTGCGTGAGGCGATTCAACGTCTCGAAGCAAAGGGCTTGCTGCTTCGTCGCCAGGGCGGCGGAACCTTTGTGCAAAACAGCCTGTGGCAGAGCTTCAGCGATCCGCTGGTAGAACTTCTCTCTGACCACCCAGAATCCCAGTTTGATCTGCTTGAGACCCGTCACGCGCTGGAAGGTATTGCGGCCTATTACGCTGCCCTTCGCAGCACTGATGAAGATCGCGTGCGTATCCGCGAGCTGCATCAGGCCATTGAACGGGCACAGCAGTCCGGCGATTTAGACGCCGAGTCCAGCGCCGTCGTCCAGTATCAAATTGCCGTCACCGAAGCGGCCCACAACGTGGTGCTCCTCCATCTGCTACGCTGCATGGAGCCGATGCTGGCCCAGAACGTTCGTCAAAATTTTGAATTGTTGTATGCCCGTCGGGACATGCTCCCACTGGTAAGCAACCATCGCACCCGAGTATTCGAGGCGATAATGGCCGGGGAACCGGAGCAGGCGCGCGAAGCGTCGCACCGCCATCTGGCTTTCATTGAGGAAATCTTGCTGGACCGCAGCCGTGAACAATCGCGTCGCGAACGTTCATTACGCCGCATACAGCAACGAAAGGATTAAGCGCCAGGTACTTTTAGAGCGCGGCAACTAAACGCAGAACCTGTCTTATTGTGTTCTTGCCCAAGAGCACAATGGGACAGGTTCCAGACAAATCAACGTATTAGATAGATAAGGAATACCCCCATGTCAGAACGTCTCCAAAATGACGTGGATCCGATCGAAACTCGCGACTGGCTACAGGCGATCGAATCGGTCATCCGTGAAGAAGGTGTTGAGCGCGCTCAGTATCTGATTGATCAGCTGCTTTCTGAAGCCCGCAAAGGCGGCGTGAAGGTTGCTTCAGGTGCAGGGGCTAGCAACTACGTAAACACGATTGCCGTTGAAGACGAACCGGAATACCCGGGCAATCTGGATCTGGAACGTCGTATCCGTTCTGCAATCCGTTGGAACGCCATCATGACCGTTCTGCGCGCATCCAAGAAAGACCTGGAACTGGGTGGCCACATGGCGTCCTTCCAGTCTTCTGCGACCGTTTACGAAGTGTGCTTCAACCACTTCTTCCGTGCAGCGAACGAGAAAGACGGCGGCGATCTGGTGTACTTCCAGGGCCACATCTCTCCGGGCATCTATGCACGTGCATTCCTGGAAGGTCGTCTGACTGAAGAGCAGATGAACAACTTCCGTCAGGAAGTTCACGGTAAAGGTCTGTCTTCTTACCCGCACCCTAAACTGATGCCTGAATTCTGGCAGTTCCCAACCGTATCCATGGGTCTGGGCCCAATCGGTGCGATCTACCAGGCGAAATTCCTGAAGTATCTGGAACACCGTGGTCTGAAAGACACCTCTGAGCAGACCGTATACGCCTTCCTGGGCGACGGCGAAATGGATGAGCCAGAATCTAAAGGCGCGATCACCATCGCGACCCGTGAGAAGCTGGACAACCTGTGCTTCATCATCAACTGTAACCTGCAGCGTCTGGATGGTCCGGTAACCGGTAACGGCAAGATCATCAACGAACTGGAAGGCATCTTCGCAGGTGCTGGCTGGAACGTGATCAAAGTCATGTGGGGTTCCCGTTGGGACGAACTGCTGCGTAAAGACACCAGCGGTAAACTGATCCAGCTGATGAACGAAACCGTTGACGGTGACTACCAGACCTTCAAATCCAAAGACGGTGCTTACGTGCGTGAGCACTTCTTCGGCAAATATCCAGAAACCGCAGCCCTGGTTGCAGACTGGACTGATGAGCAGATCTGGGCCCTGAACCGCGGTGGTCACGATCCGAAGAAAATCTACGCTGCACTGAAAAAAGCGCGTGAAACCAAAGGTAAAGCGACTGTAATCCTGGCCCACACCATCAAAGGTTACGGCATGGGTGATACCGCAGAAGGTAAAAACATCGCTCACCAGGTTAAGAAAATGAACATGGACGGCGTGCGCTATATCCGCGACCGTTTCAACGTTCCAGTGACCGATGAGCAGGTCGAAAACCTGTCTTACATCACCTTCCCGGAAGGCTCCGAAGAGCACAAGTACCTGCACGAACGTCGTCAGGCGCTGAAAGGCTACCTGCCAGCTCGTCAGCCTAACTTCACCGAGAAGCTGGAACTGCCAGCGCTGGAAGACTTCTCTCAGCTGCTGGAAGAGCAGAACAAAGAGATCTCTACCACTATCGCTTTCGTTCGTGCCCTGAACGTGATGCTGAAGAACAAGTCGATCAAAGATCGCCTGGTGCCAATCATCGCCGACGAAGCGCGTACTTTCGGTATGGAAGGTCTGTTCCGTCAGATCGGTATCTACAGCCCGAACGGCCAGCAGTACACCCCGCAGGACCGTGAGCAGGTTGCATACTACAAAGAAGACGAGAAAGGTCAGATCCTGCAGGAAGGTATCAACGAGCTGGGCGCAGGCGCATCCTGGCTGGCCGCTGCGACCTCTTACAGCACCAACAACCTGCCGATGATCCCGTTCTACATTTACTACTCCATGTTCGGGTTCCAGCGTATCGGTGACCTGTGCTGGCAGGCAGGCGACCAGCAGGCTCGCGGCTTCCTGATCGGTGGTACTTCCGGTCGTACGACCCTGAACGGTGAAGGTCTGCAGCACGAAGATGGTCACAGCCACATTCAGTCTCTGACTATCCCTAACTGTATCTCTTACGACCCGTCTTACGCGTATGAAGTGGCAGTCATCATGCATGACGGTCTGCAGCGCATGTACGGTGAAGCGCAGGAGAACATTTACTACTACATCACCACCCTGAACGAAAACTACCACATGCCGGCAATGCCAGCAGGTGCCGAGGAAGGTATCCGTAAAGGTATCTACAAACTCGAAACCATCGAAGGTAGCAAAGGTAAAGTTCAGCTGCTGGGCTCCGGTTCTATCCTGCGTCACGTTCGTGAAGCAGCGCAGATCCTGGCGAAAGACTACGGTGTCGGTTCCGATGTGTACTCTGTGACCTCCTTCACTGAACTGGCGCGTGATGGCCAGGATTGTGAGCGCTGGAACATGCTGCACCCACTGGAAACCCCACGCGTACCGTACATCGCTCAGGTGATGAACGACGCGCCAGCGGTGGCGTCTACTGACTATATGAAACTGTTCGCTGAGCAGGTTCGTACTTACGTTCCAGCTGATGATTATCGCGTTCTGGGTACTGACGGCTTCGGTCGTTCTGACAGCCGCGAAAACCTGCGTCACCACTTCGAAGTTGATGCTTCTTACGTGGTTGTAGCAGCACTGGGCGAACTGGCTAAACGTGGCGAAATCGATAAGAAAGTGGTTGCAGACGCAATTACCAAATTCAACATCGATGCAGAAAAAGTTAACCCGCGTCTGGCGTAAGAGGTAAAAGAATAATGGCTATCGAAATCAATGTACCGGACATCGGGGCTGATGAAGTTGAAATCACCGAGATCCTGGTCAAAGTAGGCGACAAAGTTGAAGCTGAACAGTCGCTGATCACCGTAGAAGGCGACAAAGCCTCTATGGAAGTCCCGTCTCCTCAGGCTGGCATCGTTAAAGAGATCAAAGTCTCTGTTGGCGATAAAACCGAGACTGGCAAACTGATCATGATTTTCGATTCCGCCGACGGTGCAGCAGCTGCTGCACCTGCGCAGGAAGAGAAGAAAGCCGCTCCGGCCGCCGCTGCTCCAGCAGCTGCCGCGAGCGCGAAAGAAGTGAACGTGCCGGACATCGGCGGTGACGAAGTTGAAGTTACTGAGATCCTGGTGAAAGTGGGCGATACCGTTGCGGCCGAGCAGTCACTGATCACCGTAGAAGGCGACAAAGCCTCTATGGAAGTGCCAGCACCGTTTGCGGGTACCGTTAAAGAGATCAAGATCAACACCGGTGACAAAGTGTCTACCGGCTCCCTGATCATGATCTTCGAAGTGGCAGGTGCTGCACCTGCTGCCGCGCCTGCACAGGCCGCTGCTCCGGCGCCAGCCGCAGCACCAGCTGCTGCTGGCGGCGCGAAAGACGTTAACGTACCGGACATCGGCGGTGACGAAGTTGAAGTGACCGAAGTGATGGTAAAAGTGGGCGACAAAGTTGCCGCTGAACAGTCACTGATCACCGTTGAAGGCGACAAGGCCTCCATGGAAGTGCCTGCGCCGTTCGCGGGTACCGTTAAAGAGATCAAAATCAGCACCGGCGACAAAGTGTCTACCGGCTCTCTGATCATGGTCTTCGAAGTGGAAGGCGCTGCGCCTGCCGCAGCTCCGGCTGCCGCGGCTGCTCCAGCACCGGCTGCTGCACCGGCTCAGGCTGCTAAACCAGCCGCTGCCCCTGCTGCAAAAGCAGAAAAATCAGAGTTCGCTGAAAACGACGCTTACGTCCACGCGACGCCGCTGATTCGTCGCCTGGCGCGCGAATTCGGTGTGAACCTGGCGAAAGTGAAAGGGACTGGCCGTAAAGGTCGTATCCTGCGCGAAGACGTTCAGACCTACGTGAAAGACGCCGTGAAACGCGCCGAAGCTGCACCAGCTGCAGCCGCTGGCGGCGGTATCCCGGGCATGCTGCCATGGCCGAAAGTGGACTTCAGCAAGTTCGGCGAAATCGAAGAAGTGGAGCTGGGCCGTATCCAGAAAATCTCTGGTGCGAACCTGAGCCGTAACTGGGTGATGATCCCGCACGTTACGCACTTCGATAAGACCGATATCACCGATCTGGAAGCGTTCCGTAAACAGCAGAACGCCGAAGCTGAGAAGCGTAAACTGGACGTGAAATTCACCCCAGTGGTCTTCATCATGAAGGCGGTTGCTGCGGCTCTGGAACAGATGCCACGCTTCAACAGCTCCCTGTCCGAAGACGGCCAGAAGCTGACGCTGAAGAAATACATCAACATCGGTGTTGCGGTTGATACGCCAAATGGTCTGGTTGTTCCGGTCTTCAAAGACGTGAACAAGAAGAGCATCACTGAGCTGTCCCGTGAACTGACCACCATCTCCAAAAAAGCGCGTGATGGTAAGCTGACTGCCGGCGAAATGCAGGGCGGCTGCTTCACTATCTCCAGCATCGGCGGCCTGGGTACCACCCACTTCGCACCGATTGTTAACGCGCCGGAAGTGGCTATCCTCGGTGTGTCCAAGTCCGCGATGGAGCCGGTGTGGAATGGCAAAGAGTTCGTGCCGCGTCTGATGATGCCAATCTCTCTGTCCTTCGACCACCGCGTGATCGACGGTGCTGATGGTGCGCGTTTCATCACCATCATCAACAACATGCTGAGCGACATTCGCCGCCTGGTGATGTAATCGAAAAGCCGGCCAGTCGGCCGGCTTTTTTCTGATAATCTCATGGCGTTTGTGAGGTTATTGGCGAAAGCGACAATTCGTGAGCCGTTTGTTGTTTCAAAATTGTTAACAATTTTGTAAACTGCGGGCGGATAGAACGACCCGGTGGACGACGGGTATAAACTAAGAGGTCATGATGAGCACAGAAATCAAAACTCAGGTCGTAGTACTTGGGGCAGGCCCGGCAGGTTACTCCGCAGCATTTCGCGCAGCGGATTTAGGTCTGGAAACCGTCATCGTAGAACGTTACAGCACCCTCGGCGGTGTTTGTCTGAACGTCGGCTGTATCCCTTCTAAAGCGCTGCTGCACGTAGCGAAAGTTATCGAAGAAGCCAAAGCGCTGGCTGAACACGGTATCGTCTTCGGCGAGCCGAAAACCGACATCGACAAAATTCGTACCTGGAAAGAGAAAGTTATCACTCAGCTGACCGGCGGTCTGGCGGGTATGGCCAAAGGCCGTAAAGTGAAAGTGGTAAACGGTCTGGGTAAATTCACCGGTGCGAACACCCTGGAAGTGGAAGGCGAAAACGGCAAAACCGTGATCAACTTCGACAACGCGATCATCGCGGCAGGCTCTCGCCCAATCGAACTGCCATTCATTCCACATGAAGATCCGCGCGTGTGGGATTCCACCGATGCGCTGGAGCTGAAAACCGTTCCTAAGCGTCTGCTGGTGATGGGCGGCGGTATCATCGGTCTGGAAATGGGTACCGTGTACCACGCGCTGGGTTCAGAGATCGACGTGGTTGAAATGTTCGACCAGGTTATCCCGGCTGCTGACAAAGACATCGTTAAAGTCTTCACCAAGCGCATCAGCAAGAAATTCAACCTGATGCTGGAAACCAAAGTGACTGCCGTTGAAGCGAAAGAAGACGGTATTTACGTTTCCATGGAAGGCAAAAAAGCCCCATCCGAACCACAGCGTTACGACGCCGTGCTGGTGGCGATCGGCCGTGTGCCGAACGGTAAGAACCTCGACGCGGGCAAAGCTGGCGTGGAAGTGGACGACCGTGGCTTCATCCGCGTTGACAAACAGCTGCGCACTAACGTGCCGCACATCTTTGCTATCGGCGATATCGTCGGTCAGCCAATGCTGGCGCACAAAGGTGTTCACGAAGGTCACGTTGCCGCTGAAGTTATCGCCGGCATGAAGCACTACTTCGATCCGAAAGTGATCCCATCTATCGCGTACACCGAGCCAGAAGTGGCGTGGGTAGGTCTGACTGAGAAAGAAGCGAAAGAGAAAGGCATCAGCTACGAAACCGCCACCTTCCCGTGGGCTGCTTCTGGCCGTGCTATCGCGTCCGACTGCGCAGACGGTATGACCAAACTGATCTTCGACAAAGAGACTCACCGCGTAATCGGTGGTGCGATTGTCGGTACCAACGGCGGCGAGCTGCTGGGTGAAATCGGTCTGGCTATCGAAATGGGCTGCGACGCGGAAGACATCGCGCTGACCATCCACGCTCACCCGACTCTGCACGAGTCCGTGGGCCTGGCGGCAGAAGTGTTTGAAGGCAGCATCACCGACCTGCCAAACGCGAAAGCGAAGAAGAAATAAGTTTCTTCAGATGAAAAAAAGCGGCCTGAGGCCGCTTTTTTTATGCGCTGCGTTCAGGGAGCCACGGGGTGCCAGGTTTTATCCGGGTTATAGGCGGTTAACGCCCGGGCTTTCTGCTCAGAATCCTTGCCGAGATCGGACTGATACACCTTGTCGTCCTGATTTATCACAAAGCTCATCACGCCCGTTTGACCGTAGCTGACCGGCCACGCCACCATCGCGAAACCGTTATTATCCGGCAGGATCCGGAAGCGATAGCCGTGATAGCCGGTACCCGGCTCTTTCGGGCTAAATGCCGGTCCGAGCGGACTGGGCGTTTCGCCGGGTGAGACGGGCCAGTACAAACCGTCTTTCTTCCCTTCCGAGCTGACAATCTTCTGCGCGTATTTCTGGTTCATCGCAAAGTAGCTTTGCTGCGCATCAACATAGGCATGCAGGGCTTCAATGGCGGCAAGTTCGTTACGCCCGATTTCACGGGTCAGGATCTCTTCAGCCCCTTCTTTGATATCGAATTGCCAGCCGGCGGCGGTTTTGATCACCGGGATGGGAAGCTGCCAGTTGTTGTCTCCAACAACAAGATGCGCCGTATCTCCTTCGACAACGGTGTTATGACGAACTTTCCAGTCGCGCAGGAAACGATCGACGGCATCCGGATCAACGCCTTCGGGGGGGAGAAAATCGCGCCAGTTCTCTCCAAGCAGATTGCTCATCGCGCGCTCATTATGCTCACTAATGGCGCTGGCCAGCGCATCGGTCGCCTGGTCGGGCGTGCTAAAGGACTGCTGCGCCATCACCGAGGCCGAAAGCATGAACAACACCATTCCACTGAGTAGTTTACTTTTCATGTCGGTTCCCTTAGCGATGTCTAAATTCACGGCGTTCAGCGCGTCCACCAGACACCTGACGGGGCTGCTGCTGGCGAGCCGCAAGCTGCCTGCTTTGCGCACCGCGCTGCTGCTGCGCCTGCCAGTTCGCGGAACGGCTGTCGTTGCCGCTCAGCGCATTGGCCCGGGGCTGACCGTTTCGCTGCTGCAGAGCGCGTTGCTGCGCGGGCTGTGAAGCGCGTTTCTCCTGTCTTTGGGTTACAGCCTGACGATTTTCTCGCTGCTGCGTGGTGGTCCGCTTCGCCGTCTGCGGTTTGGTGTCGTAGCCACGGTAGTTGTTGCGCTGCGAAATTTGCTTCAGCTGTTCACTCGAGGCCTGACGCTGCACATCCTTCGTGCCGGGACGTGCCGTTTGCGGGAAGGTTTTCCCCGTGGATTTCTCCATCTGGCTCAGGGCCGCCTGACGCTGGCTATCCCGGTTAACCGGTTTTTGCTGCGTTGAGCTTAGCCCGGTGACTGTGCTGGTGGAGTGAAAACGGGTGTTGAGCTGGTTAGTCGGATAGGGCACACCCTCCCGGTAGGCCGGGTTATGCTGCCAGGTACGGTTGGCGTCCGTCAGACGCTGTCCGCTGATTTTATTGAAGTTCTCAACGTTGATATTGATGTTGTTATCACCGTTGCGGTTATAGCCGCCGTGATTATCCCAGTCACCGTCATGGTGGTGGTCCCAGTCATCGTCGTCATCCCAGTCGATATTGCTGAAAATGGCATAGGTTGTGGCAACGCCCAGGCTGAAGCCTAAGCCGTTGACGAAGCTGTTGCCAAACTGCTCTCCGGGCGTGGGTGGATAGGCGGTGTTGGGCCAGGTCCCGTAAACCGTATTGGGGTTATAGGTGGGAACATAAACGACCTGCGGATCGGCAGATTCAATTTTGATCACCGTTGGGGCGGGCGCAGACGCGGTTGTTGTTGTTGCCTCGGTGGCGCGGGTTTTCGCTGGTGCTGGCTTTGTCACGGTGGTGACCGTCTGCTGAGGCGTAGATTGTAAAGCACCGGTCTTCTGTGCCAGCGCGCGCAGGCGTTGAACGGAATCCATCACGTCTTTCGGCTGCGCGAGAAACGCATCGCCCAGATTTTGTACCCACGGCGGGTTTTCACCCATCAGCGACATGAGCTGAGGAAACGCGACCAGCGATTTTACGCTCGGATCCCAGGGCTGGCTGGCAACGCCCTGAATGGCGGCGTCCCCTTCCATTTTAGGGTTGTCTTTTGACCACTGAGCCGCCTAAATCACGTTGGCCGGGTAAGTCGAGGCCATCAGAATTTGTGAAAGCAGGGCGTCAGGGTAGAGCGCAATGGGGGCAACCCACTGATCGATTTGCGCGGCAGTGTAGGTCGGCGCGACCACAGGGGCGGGCTGGGCTACGGCAGGCGCCGCCGGTTGTTGAGCGACGGGGGCTGGTGCAACGGGTTCCGTTGCACGACTTTTGACAAACAAGACGCCTGAGGCGGCAAGCAGCCCGGCACTGCACAGAAGGATGAGCAGATGTGGCTTAAAGGGCAACTTCATAAAATGACTCCAACGAGACCAGCGCTGTGCCGTGAGGCGTTACGGTTGGCGTGAGTATTATTCACCCGTCTTTTACTGTTTTGACTTTTATTGGGAAGCGTCCGGTACGTCCGGATAAAGAGTGTGAGTATTTATTACACAATTATATCTGATGAAGAAAAAACTGAAGCGTCACGGTGCAGAAGAACCGCAAAATGATGCCCTAAATCCCCGCTACACCATGCTTAACGATTCAGCAAACTTTTTAATGTTGCTTTTTTGTAAACGGATTAACACTGTGCAGAAATCCTGCTATGCTGCCCGACGCGGTATCGGGCATTTACCCTACAAACTGCTGTCTCACAGGAGCGTGAAGAGAACGCCCGCCGCATATGACAATGAGAGCGAGGAGAACCGTCGTGCTAGAAGAATACCGTAAGCACGTAGCAGAACGTGCCGCCGAGGGAATTGTACCCAAACCGTTAGATGCAACCCAAATGGCCGCGCTCGTCGAGCTGCTGAAGAACCCGCCTAAGGGCGAAGAAGAATTCCTGTTAGATCTGCTGATCAACCGCGTACCGCCTGGCGTAGATGAAGCTGCCTACGTAAAAGCCGGATTCCTTGCTGCTATCGCCAAAGGCGAAGCCACCTCCCCACTGGTTACTCCTGAAAAAGCCATCGAACTGCTCGGCACCATGCAGGGTGGTTACAACATTCATCCGCTGATTGACGCGCTGGATAACGACAAGCTGGCACCGATTGCCGCTAAAGCGCTCTCGTCTACGCTGCTGATGTTCGATAACTTCTACGATGTGGAAGAAAAAGCCAAAGCTGGCAACGTCTATGCGAAGCAGGTGATGCAGTCCTGGGCTGATGCCGAATGGTTCCTGAATCGTCCAGCGCTGGCTGAAAAAATTACCGTTACTGTTTTCAAAGTGACCGGTGAAACCAACACCGATGACCTCTCTCCGGCACCGGACGCGTGGTCTCGCCCGGATATCCCGCTGCACGCCCTGGCGATGCTGAAAAACGCCCGTGAAGGCATTGAGCCGGATCAGCCGGGCAGCGTCGGCCCGATCAAACAGATCGAAGCCCTGCAGAAGAAAGGTTTCCCGCTGGCTTACGTGGGTGACGTTGTGGGTACCGGTTCTTCCCGTAAGTCCGCCACCAACTCCGTCCTCTGGTTTATGGGTGACGACATTCCGCACGTGCCGAACAAGCGCGGCGGCGGCCTGTGCCTGGGCGGTAAGATTGCCCCAATCTTCTTCAATACCATGGAAGATGCGGGCGCACTGCCAATTGAAGTGGATGTCTCTAACCTGAACATGGGCGACGTGATTGACGTCTACCCGTACAAAGGTGAAGTGCGTAACCACGACACCAACGAGCTGCTGGCAAGCTTCGAGCTGAAAACCGACGTGCTGATTGACGAAGTGCGCGCCGGTGGCCGTATTCCGCTGATCATCGGCCGCGGCCTGACCACCAAAGCGCGTGAAGCACTGGGTCTGCCGCACAGTGATGTATTCCGTCACGCGAAAGACGTTGCGGAAAGCAACCGCGGCTTCTCGCTGGCACAGAAAATGGTGGGTCGCGCCTGCGGCGTCGCCGGTGTTCGTCCTGGCGCCTACTGCGAGCCGAAGATGACCTCCGTCGGTTCTCAGGACACCACTGGCCCAATGACCCGTGACGAGCTGAAAGACCTGGCGTGCCTGGGCTTCTCTTCCGATCTGGTGATGCAGTCCTTCTGCCACACCGCGGCGTATCCGAAGCCGGTTGACGTGACCACGCACCACACGCTGCCAGATTTCATCATGAACCGCGGTGGCGTGTCTCTGCGTCCGGGCGACGGCGTTATCCACTCCTGGCTGAACCGCATGCTGCTGCCGGATACCGTGGGTACCGGCGGTGACTCCCATACCCGTTTCCCAATCGGTATCTCCTTCCCGGCGGGCTCCGGCCTGGTGGCGTTTGCTGCCGCGACCGGCGTGATGCCGCTGGATATGCCGGAATCGGTGCTGGTGCGCTTCAAGGGCAAAATGCAGCCGGGCATCACGCTGCGCGACCTGGTCCACGCGATCCCGCTGTATGCGATTAAACAGGGTCTGCTGACCGTTGAGAAGAAAGGGAAGAAAAACATCTTCTCTGGCCGTATCCTGGAAATCGAAGGTCTGCCGGATCTGAAAGTAGAGCAGGCGTTCGAGCTGACCGATGCCTCCGCCGAGCGTTCGGCTGCGGGCTGTACCATCAAGCTGAACAAAGAGCCGATCGTTGAGTACCTGAACTCTAACATCGTGCTGCTGAAGTGGATGATTGCAGAAGGCTACGGCGACCGTCGTACGCTGGAGCGTCGTATCCAGGGCATGGAAAAATGGCTGGCCGATCCGCAGCTGCTGGAAGCCGATGCTGACGCAGAGTACGCGGCGGTGATCGACATCGATCTGGCGGATATCAAAGAGCCAATCCTGTGTGCACCGAACGATCCGGACGACGCGCGTCCGCTGTCTGAGGTCCAGGGCGAGAAGATCGACGAAGTGTTCATTGGTTCGTGCATGACCAACATCGGTCACTTCCGCGCGGCCGGTAAGCTGCTGGATACCCACAAAGGCCAGCTGCCAACCCGTCTGTGGGTGGCGCCGCCAACCCGTATGGACGCGGCTCAGCTGACCGAAGAGGGCTACTACAGCGTGTTTGGTAAGAGCGGTGCGCGTATCGAAATTCCTGGCTGTTCCCTGTGTATGGGTAACCAGGCGCGCGTCGCCGACGGCGCGACGGTGGTCTCCACCTCGACCCGTAACTTCCCGAACCGTTTAGGTACTGGTGCGAACGTCTACCTGGCCTCTGCGGAGCTGGCGGCGGTTGCGGCGCTGATTGGCAAACTGCCAACGCCGGAAGAGTACCAGACCTTCGTGGCGCAGGTGGATAAGACGGCGGTGGATACCTATCGCTATCTGAACTTCGACCAGCTCTCTCAGTACACCGAGAAGGCCGACGGGGTTATCTTCCAGACGGCAGTATAAATGCTACCCTCTCCCGTGGGAGATGGGCTGGGGGTGAGGGCACCAGACCGCACCTGACCCATTGCCCGGTGGCGCTACGCTAACCGGGCCTACAAAACCCATCGCAACTACGGTGGGTTTTTTTATTTTCATTCCTCCCACCTCCCACGCTTTTTTTCTTCCTCGCTGCTGCGATAATTACCTTAATGGCTTTGCAGAGGAAAACACTATGGATTACGAATTTCTGCGCGACATCACCGGAGTGGTGAAAGTGCGTATGTCGATGGGCCACGAAGCCGTTGGACACTGGTTTAACGAAGAGGTGAAAGAAAATCTCTCCCTTCTTGATGAGGTTGAACAGGCGGCAAAGACGGTGAAAGGCAGTGAGCGCTCCTGGCAACGCGCCGGGCACGAATACACGCTGTGGATGGACGGTGAAGAGGTCATGGTGCGTGCCAACCAGCTCGAGTTTTCAGGCGACGAGATGGAAGAGGGGATGAGCTACTATGACGAAGAAAGCCTGTCGCTGTGCGGCGTGGAAGACTTCCTGCAGGTGGTGAATGCCTACCGCGAGTTCATGAAACAGCGGTAATTTCCCGAAGCATCCCTGCTCCGGGCAACACTTACACGGCCGGAATGTTGCGGCCGTAGTAGATCTCGCGCATCTCTTTCCAGAGCAGGTCAGTAATCGCCTTACGCTCTTCGTCGCTCAAATCTTCCGGCTTCGTGTGGAACATATAGTGCTTAAGGTCGAACTCCTTAAGTAACATCTTGGTATGGAAGATGTTTTCCTGATACACGTTCACGTCCATCATGTCGTACAGCGACTTCATGTCCTCGGACATAAAGTTCTGAATAGAGTTGATCTCGTGGTCGATGAAGTGCTTCATGCCGTTGACGTCACGGGTAAAACCGCGCACGCGGTAATCAATCGTGACGATATCCGATTCCAGCTGGTGGATGAGATAGTTCAGTGCGTTCAGTGGGGAAATCACGCCGCAGGTCGACACTTCAATATCGGCGCGGAACGTACACAGCCCGCCTTCCGGGTGACTCTCCGGGTAGGTATGGACGCAGATATGGCTTTTATCCAGGTGAGCAACCACCACTTCCGGCAGCGGGCCCGGATGTTCCGTTTTGTCGATAAGCTTCGGATCGACCGGTTCTTCGCTGACCAGTATGGTCACGCTGGCGCCCTGGGGTTCATAATCCTGTCGGGCAATATTCAGGATGTTGGCGCCGATAATGGAACAGGTTTCTGACAGGATCTCGGTCAGACGGTTGGCGTTGTAGAGTTCGTCGATATAGGCGATGTAACCATCGCGTTCTTCCGCTGTTTTGGCATAGCAGATATCGTAAATACAAAAACTCAGGCTTTTGGTCAGATTGTTAAAGCCATGCAGTTTAAGCTTTTTCAATTAGCTCACCCCCTTAGTGGATAATGCGTCTTGCAGGTACTGCGGCAGAGCAAACGCTGCGGTATGAATAGCCGGATTGTAGTATCGGCACTGTAGACCTGCCTGATGGAAGCGGGCCTGAATAATTTCGGTGGAAAGATGACGTAATACGTCGTTATCCGTCGCCCAGGCAAAGGTCATGATCCCACCGTAGTACGTCGGAATGGCCGCCTGATAGAAGCTGACATCCTCGAAATAGGTGCTGAGCTTGCGATGGCTATCCAGCGCTTCATCCTGTTGCAGGAAGCAGACGCCGTTTTGGGCGACGAAGATCCCGCCCGGGTTCAGGCAACGCTTGCAGCCTTCGTAGAACGAGGAGGTAAACAGCGACGCGCCAGGGCCGATAGGGTCGGTGCAGTCGGAGATGATCACGTCAAAGGTCTGCGAGGTCTGGTTAACGAAGTTAACGCCGTCGTCAATCACCAGGCTAAAACGCGGATCGTCATAGCTACCGGCATTGTGGTTGGGCAGGTACTGGCGGCAGAACGAGACGACGCCCGCATCGATTTCCACCATGGTGATGGTTTCAATCGAGCGATGGCGGGAAACTTCACGCAGCATTGCGCCGTCGCCGCCGCCGATAATCAGGACATGCTTTGCATGGCCGTGGGCCAGCAGCGGAACGTGGGTCATCATCTCATGATAGATAAACTCATCTCGCTCGGTCGTTTGCACCACGCCGTCCAGCGCCATCACGCGGCCAAAGGCAGCATTCTCGAAGATGATGAGATCCTGGTGATCGGTTTTTTCATGATAGAGCACGTTATCAACGACAAAGTACTGACCAAACTGGTCATGCAGTGTTTCATGCCACAACGTGTGGTCGGCCATACGCGGACTCCTCCTTTGTTAACATCCGTTACGCTCACAAAAAATGAGCGAAACATGATAGCTAACTATAACCGTGGTTGCACGGCTATAGGTTTAACAGGAGGCGTCGGGAAGGTTATTTGACGTAGGCGAGCAGGCTGAGCGAATCGCGAGCCAGCGCTTTGCATTTTTTAGCCGTGGGAATGCCAATACCGCTTAGGTCACGGTAGCTGTCTTCGCCGAGCGCCTTCATGTCAAAGCTGTCGTAGTTGCTGAGATCCCACTGGTTCTGCTGGGCAAAAAAGACCAGCGCGCGACGAATTTGCCCGTTGGGTAAATTCTGGTAGCCACAATCATTTTTCAGGAATACAAAAACCGCCGTTAAATCGGCCATATCTTCCGCTTCATTTTCACTGAGCGCATAGCTGTTCGCACACATTGCCATCAGGCTACCGAACAAAATTGTCCTGAAAAACGTCTTCATTGCTTCTACCACTTCTTCACGGAAAATTAACGTTAGCATACTTGGTGCCAGTGCGACGATCTTTATTATTGCCGCTTTACTTGACCTTCCGGTAAGGGGAGGGTTTATGCTCAAAAGATCGCCTGCTGGAAATAAGGAAATGAACATGCAACGTCGTGATTTTTTAAAATATTCCGTGGCGCTGGGGGCTGCCAGCGCCTTACCCCTCTGGAGCCGTGCGGTTTTCGCGGCTGACAGGCCTGCCTTACCCATCCCTGATTTGCTGACCGCTGACGCCCGCAGCCGTATCCAGCTTGTCGTTCAGTCCGGTAATACGCTGTTCGGTGCGCACAACGCGACAACCTGGGGCTATAACGGCAATCTTCTCGGTCCTGCGCTACAGCTGCGCAAAGGTAAAGCGGTGACGGTGGATATCCACAACACGCTCGCCGAAGAGACGACGCTGCACTGGCACGGACTGGAAGTGCCGGGCGAGGTAGACGGCGGGCCGCAGGGCATCATCAAAGCGGGCGGCACGCGCAGCGTCACCTTTACGCCCAACCAGCGCGCCGCGACCTGCTGGTTCCATCCGCATCAGCATGGCAAAACGGGCCATCAGGTAGCGATGGGGCTGGCGGGGCTGGTGCTGATTGAAGACGACGAAAGCCGCCTGCTGCGCCTGCCGAAGCAGTGGGGCATCGACGATGTGCCGGTGATTGTGCAGGACAAGAAATTCACCGCTGACTGGCAAATTGACTACCAGCTGGATGTGATGAGCGCGGCGGTAGGCTGGTTTGGCGACACGCTGCTGACCAACGGCGCCATTTATCCTCAGCACGCCGCGCCGAAAGGCTGGCTGCGCCTGCGTCTGCTTAACGGCTGTAACGCGCGTTCCCTCAACTTCGCCACCAGCGATAAGCGTCCGCTGTACGTGGTCGCCAGCGACGGCGGGCTGCTGCCTGAGCCGGTGAAGGTCAACGAACTGCCGATGCTGATGGGGGAGCGCTTTGAGGTGCTGGTGGATATCAGCGACGGCAAGGCGTTTGACCTCGTGACGCTGCCGGTTAGCCAGATGGGGATGGCGGTCGCGCCGTTTGACAAGCCGCATCCGGTGCTGCGTATCCAGCCGTTACGGGTGACCGCTTCCGGCACGCTCCCTGATACGTTAACCACGCTGCCGGCACTTCCGTCGCTGGATGGGCTTACGCAACGGAAACTGCAGCTCTCCATGAACCCGATGCTCGACATGATGGGCATGCAGGCGCTGATGGCGAAATATGGCGATAAGGCGATGGCGGGGATGCATCACGGGCAGATGATGGGTCACATGAACATGGACCACGGCAACATGGGCGGCATGGGGAACATGAATCACGGCGACCATGGCTTTGATTTCCACAACGCCAACATGATCAACGGCAAAGCGTTCGACATGAACACGCCGATGTTTGCTGCGACAAAAGGGCAGCTTGAGCGCTGGGTGATTTCAGGTGAAGGGGACATGATGCTGCACCCGTTCCATATCCACGGCACGCAGTTCCGCATTCTCTCTGAGAACGGCAAAGCGCCGGACGCGCATCGCGCGGGCTGGAAGGATACGGTGAAGGTGGAAGGCGGCGTCAGCGAGGTGCTGGTGAAGTTTGACCACGATGCGCCGAAGGAGTTTGCCTATATGGCGCACTGCCATCTGCTGGAGCATGAAGATACGGGGATGATGCTGGGCTTTACCGTATAAAAAAAGCCGGGTGGCGGCTTCGCCTTACCCGGCCTGCATAGCGTATCCATAGGCCCGGTAAGCGTAAGCGCCACCGGGCTTTTCAGTTACTTGTTTTCGTCAGGCAGTGCATACGCGACAATATAGTCGCCCATCTTCGTGCCAAACGAACCGTGACCGCCCGCAGAGATGACAACGTACTGCTTGCCATTCACTTCATAGGTCATCGGCGTGGCTTGTCCACCCGCTGGCAGACGGCCTTGCCACAGTTTTTCACCGTTGGTCATGTTGTACGCGCGCAGGTAGTTATCTGCGGTTGCCGCGATGAACAGCACGTTACCGGCGGTGGAGATTGGG
Organism: Enterobacter cloacae complex sp. BZL2005; assembly: GCF_049238885.1. Lineage (NCBI taxonomy): Bacteria > Pseudomonadati > Pseudomonadota > Gammaproteobacteria > Enterobacterales > Enterobacteriaceae > Enterobacter > Enterobacter cloacae complex sp. BZL2005. Next base: position 252,189 of record NZ_JBMKGI010000004.1, read on the forward strand.
CCACCCAGCATTGGCATACCCATATTGAACGGCACCGGAACCGGCATTGGGAACGGCATGCTGTCCTGTGGGGTACCAATACGTTTTTTCCATACGATCTGGTTAGTTTTCAGATCCAGACCGGAGATGTAACCCCAGGCAGGCTGTTTACACGGCAGACCGAACGGCGACAGGAACGGGTTCAGCGTCACGCCGAACGGTACGCCATACTGCGGCTGAATACCGGCTTCGGTACCGCTGCCTTTCGCGTCTTTCGGCTGCTCCATTGGGTTGCCCGGACCGCGTGGGATCAGACGGGAAACGAACGGCAGCGCCATTGGGTTGGCAATCGCGACCTGACGGTTAGGGTCAACGGAGATCCCACCCCACTCGAACATCCCCAGGTTACCCGGGAAGACCAGCGTGCCCTGCTCAGAAGGCGGCGTGAAGATGCCTTCATAGCGCAGCTGATGGAACATCACGCGACACACCAGCTGGTCAAACATCGTGGCACCCCACATGTCTGCCCCGCTGAGGTCTTTCTTCGGACGGAAGCTCAGATCGGAGAACGGCTGGGTTTTGCTGACGTAATCGCCTTTCGCCGCACCCTGCGGAACCGGTTTTTCCGGTGCAGGCACAACCAGCTTGCCGTTGCTGCGATCCAGCACGAAGATGTTGCCGGTTTTCGCTGGAGCGTAAATCACCGGTACGGTTTTGCCGTTAACGGTAATGTCCGCCAGCGTCGGCTGGGACGGCATATCCATATCCCACAGATCGTGGTGAACGGTCTGGTAGCTCCAGGCCAGCTTACCGGTGGTCGCGTTCAATGCCACGATAGCGCTGGCATAACGTTCCTGCTCCGGCGTGCGGTTACCGCCCCAGATATCTGGCGTAGTAACGCCCATCGGCAGGTAGACCAGGTCCAGCTTCGCGTCATACGCTGCAGGTGCCCAGGAGTTTGGCGAGTTAAAGGTAAAGGTGTGTTCGTCCGACGGGATCGCATTCGGATCTTTCGCGCCCGGGTCGAAGGCCCACAGCAGTTTACCGGTATTCACGTCGAAACCACGGATAACGCCGGAGGTTTCGCGGGTGGAGAAGTTATCCGTTACCGAACCGGCAATCACGATGGTTTTATCGGTGATGATTGGCGGGGAGGTCGGCTCATACAGACCCGGCGTGGTGTCCGGCATATTGGTCTGCAGATTCAGGATACCTTTGTTGGCAAAGGTTTCGCACAGCTTGCCCGTTTCGGCATTGATGGCGAACAGACGACCATCGTTCACCGGCAGCATAATGCGGCGAGGACAGTCGGCAATGACTTCCGGGCTGGCATTATCTGCGCGCGCTTCGTGGTAAGAGACGCCGCGGCAGGTCACGTGCTGGAACGACGGGTTGGAGTTCAGCTGTGGATCAAAGTGCCATTTCTCTTTACCGGTGGCCGCGTCGAGCGCGAACAGGCGCTGGTGCGCCGTACACAGGTAGAGCATGTTGCCCACTTTAATCGGGGTCACTTCGTTGGTCAGTTCACCCGGATCGTTCGGCATCTTCAGATCGCCGGTACGGAATACCCAGGCTTCTTTCAGGTTTTTAACGTTGTCCGCGTTGATCTGCTTCAGCGGAGAGTAACGCTGGCCTTCCTGGTTACGGCCATAGGCAGGCCAGTCGCCGTCAGCAACCTGAGAGATCGCCGCCGCAGGCGTCGATTCTGCGTTCAGCGTACCGTTGATCTCCTGAGGATCGTTGAAGCCAGCCCAGGTCAGGATACCGCCGCTGATTAACAACGCTACCACCAGCGCCGCGACCGCACCGCTGGACGGCACGATCAGGCGACGCCAGACGAACGGCAGGATCAGCCAGATGCCGAAGAAGACCAGGATGTCACTGCGCGGCGTCAGCGCCCAGAAGTCAAAGCCGACTTCCCAGACGCCCCAGATCATGGTGGCAAGAAGGAGTGCGGCATACAGCCACAGTGCAGATTGTTTTCTACGCCAGAGCAGGACGGTTACGCCAAGCATAACCAGGCCCGCAATCGGGTAGTACCAGGAGCCGCCGATCGCGACCAGCCAGACGCCACCGATTAACAGGTACAGGCCGCAGAAGGCGGCGAATAGCGCTGTTAATGTCACCAGTAGACGCGGCTGTTTAGAGTTTGTTTCAGCCATAGAAAGTGTACTCGTCAGTTTTTGTTAATAATTTGCTAGCAACTAATTATAGGTATTAACAAGTGTGATCGGAATCACAATATTTGCTTTTTATAACTCATACGCCAGGGTTATCCATTTGCTGATATAATGGCTGGCTTGCGTATCAGTGCTGGATATTAACTCATCCGTATTGAGAGATTTTCATTAAAATCATTTGGTTAGTAATATGAAACATACTGTTGAAGTGATGATCCCGGAAGCCGAGATCAAAGCGCGTATCGCCGAACTGGGTCGTCAAATCACCGAACATTACAAGGACAGCGGCAGCGAAATGGTGCTGGTCGGTCTGTTGCGCGGCTCTTTCATGTTCATGGCAGACCTGTGCCGTGAGGTGCATGTGCCCCATGAGGTCGATTTTATGACCGCCTCCAGCTACGGCAGCGGCATGTCCACCACCCGTGATGTGAAAATCCTGAAAGATCTGGATGAAGATATTCGTGGCAAAGATGTGTTGATCGTTGAGGACATCATCGACTCCGGCAACACGCTGTCAAAAGTGCGCGAGATCCTGAGCCTGCGTGAGCCAAAATCGCTGGCGATTTGCACCCTGCTGGATAAGCCTGACCGCCGTGAAGTGCAGGTGCCGGTGGAGTTCGTCGGTTTCTCTATCCCGGACGAGTTCGTCGTCGGTTACGGTATTGACTACGCACAGCGTTATCGTCATCTGCCGTATGTTGGGAAAGTGGTATTGCTGGACGAGTAATTGCGGTTTGTTGCCCGGTGGCGCTGCGCTTACCGGGCCTACGAATGGGCACATGTAGGCCGGGTAAGGCGCAGCCGCCACCCGGCTTTGTTTATTTATGGTTTACGTGCTTAAGCTGAAGGTTGGCAATTCCCGAACGGTAACGCTGCTCCAGCGTTTCGCGGTTGGTGGCGGTCACTTCCAGGTTGCGCAGCAGACCATCGTGAATACCGTACGCCCAGCCGTGGATCGAGACCTTCTGCCCGCGCTTCCACGCCGATTGCATGATCGTTGAGTGGCCCAGGTTATACACCTGCTCCATCACGTTGAGTTCGCACAGGGTATCCATGCGGCGCTCCTGCGGCATTTCGCCCAGCAGTGAGCTATGTTTGAACCAGATATCGCGGATGTGGAGCAGCCAGTTATCAATGAGCCCCAGCTCCGTATTTTCAACCGCCGCCTGCACGCCGCCGCAGCCGTAGTGGCCGCAGATGATGATGTGCTCGACTTGCAGAACGTCAACGGCATACTGAACAACAGAAAGACAGTTGAGATCGGTGTGAATCACCAGGTTGGCAACGTTGCGGTGAACAAACAGTTCGCCGGGCTCGAGGCCGGTCAGGCGCTCCGCCGGTACGCGGCTGTCGGAGCATCCAATCCAGAGAAAGCGTGGGTTTTGCGCCTGCGCGAGTTTTCCAAAAAATCCGGGGTCTTCCTCCACCAGCATTTTTGACCATAGTGCATTGTTGCTGATGAGTGTATCTATGTTGTTCATGGAGGTTAGCGACCTGTAACCGAGTAATTGCGTTGCGCTACTATAGGGTAACCCGACTTTTAATGAAACCACACAACGTGTGTCAGAACTGAAGGTAAGTTAATTTCATGGCAATTGCACTGGAGCTTGAGCAGCTTAAAAAAACCTATCCGGGCGGCGTTCAGGCGCTGCGCGGAATAGATCTTAAAGTAGAGGCCGGTGATTTTTACGCGCTTCTGGGGCCGAACGGGGCGGGGAAATCGACTACCATCGGCATCATTAGCTCGCTGGTGAACAAAACCTCCGGCCGCGTCAGCGTGTTCGGATACGACCTGCAAAAAGATGTGGTCAACGCCAAGCGCCAGCTGGGTCTGGTCCCGCAGGAATTCAACTTCAACCCGTTTGAGACGGTGCAGCAGATCGTCGTTAACCAGGCGGGTTATTACGGCGTTGAGCGTAAAGAGGCCCTGGAGCGGAGCGAAAAATACCTCAAGCAGCTCGATCTGTGGGAAAAGCGTAACGAACGCGCCCGGATGTTATCCGGCGGGATGAAGCGCCGCCTGATGATTGCCCGTGCGCTGATGCACGAGCCAAAGCTGCTGATCCTCGATGAGCCGACGGCGGGCGTAGACATTGAGCTGCGCCGCTCCATGTGGGGCTTCCTGAAAGACCTCAATGACAAAGGCACCACCATCATTCTGACTACCCACTACCTGGAAGAGGCGGAAATGCTGTGCCGCAACATCGGCATCATTCAGCACGGCGAGCTGGTGGAAAACACCTCGATGAAGAACCTGCTCTCCAAGCTGAAATCAGAAACCTTTATTCTCGATCTGGCGGCAAAGAGCCCGTTACCGAAGCTTGAAGGGTACCAGTATCGTCTGGTGGATACCTCGACGCTGGAAGTGGAAGTGCTGCGCGAGCAGGGGATTAACAGCGTGTTCTCCCAGCTGAGCGCGCAGGGTATTCAGGTTTTAAGTATGCGTAACAAAGCGAACCGACTGGAAGAGCTGTTTGTCTCTCTGGTGCAGGATAAACAAGGAGACAAGGCATGACGCATCTTTACTGGGTCGCGCTGAAAAGTATCTGGGCGAAAGAGATTAACCGTTTTATGCGCATCTGGGTGCAAACCCTGGTGCCGCCAGTCATCACGATGACGCTCTATTTCATCATCTTCGGTAACCTGATTGGTTCCCGGATTGGTGAGATGCACGGCTTTACCTATATGCAGTTTATCGTGCCTGGCCTGATCATGATGGCGGTGATCACCAACGCCTATGCCAACGTGGCGTCGTCCTTTTTCAGCGCCAAGTTCCAGCGCAATATTGAGGAGCTGCTGGTGGCACCGGTGCCAACGCATGTGATCATTGCCGGTTACGTCGGTGGCGGCGTGGCGCGCGGTCTGTGTGTTGGGATCCTGGTGACGGCCATCTCGCTGTTCTTCGTGCCGTTCCAGGTGCACTCCTGGCTTTTCGTGGCCCTGACCCTGCTCCTGACGGCGATCCTCTTCTCGCTGGCCGGTCTGCTGAACGCCGTGTTTGCCAAAACGTTTGACGACATCAGCCTGATCCCGACCTTCGTGCTGACGCCGCTGACCTATCTCGGCGGGGTGTTCTACTCCCTGACGCTGCTGCCGCCGTTCTGGCAGGCGCTGTCGCACCTGAACCCGATCGTCTACATGATCAGCGGTTTCCGCTTTGGCTTCCTCGGCATCACCGATGTGCCGCTGTTTACCACGGTGGCGGTGCTGGTGGTGTTCATCATCGTCTTCTACCTGCTGTGCTGGTATCTGATCCAGCGCGGACGCGGTCTGCGCAGCTAGCCCTCAGCCCGGCGACATTCTGTCTGCCGGGCACTTTCTTTGACAGTTATCACCGAAAGCTAACCTTCACTCCGCTAAACTACTTGCCTGCTAAGGAGAGAGTTATGCTGGGATGGGTTATCACCTGCCACGATGAACGGGCGCAGGACATGCTGCTGAAGCTGGAAGCCAGGTTTGGTCCGCTGCCACAGTGTCGCGCGGTTAACTACTGGCGCGGTTTGAGTACCAATATGCTTGGCCGGATGATGTGCGATGCCCTTCATGAAACCGACACCGGAGACGGCGTGATTTTTCTTACCGATAAATCCGGCGCGGCGCCGTACCGTGCTGCGGCCCTGATGAGCCATAAGCACGACTGCTGCGAGGTGATCTCCGGTATTAGCTTTCCACTGCTTGAAATGATGTATCCCCATCGCGAGACCTTAACCAGCGCAGCGTTCCGTAACGCTATTGTTTCGCTGGGTACCCCGGGCGTCAGCAGCTTGTGGCATCAACAGCAAAAAAATCCTCCCTTTGTCCTGCTGCATGACCTGTATAAGAATTAAACATTGGTATTGATGTCGCTTTTGCTACAATGGCGCAAGTATTTCCGCTTCGAATAAGACCCTCATGTTCACGCGTATTGTTTTCCTGCTATTGATGTTCGTGTCCGGCACTGTTTCTGCCAGTTTATTAAGTCAGCAAAGACTGCCTGCTCAATATATGCAAACCACCGAAGATGCGGCGATTTGGGCGCAGATCGGCAACAGCGTCATTAACGTTGGCAACGTGCGGGCAGGGCAGATCCTCGCGGTGGTGCCTGCGGCGGCGGACTACTATGAATTTCGCTTCGGATTTGGCACGGGCTTTATCGACAAGGGGCATCTGGAGCCGGTTCAGGGCAAACAGCGCGTCGAGGATGGCCTGGGGGATTTGAACAAACCGCTGAGCAATCAAAACCTGATAACGTGGAAAGACACGCCCGTTTATAACGCCCCGAACAACGGCAGCGCACCCTTCGGCACCTTAAGCGCCAATCTTCGCTATCCGATCCTGAACAAACTTAAAGACCGTTTAAACCAGACCTGGTTTCAGATCCGCATCGGTAATCGTCTGGCGTGGATCAGCAGCCTGGATGCGCAGGAAGATAACGGCCTTCCTGTTCTGACCTACCATCATATTTTGCGTGATGAAGAAAACACGCGCTTTCGACATACGTCCACGACGACCAGCGTACGTGCGTTCAATAACCAGATGGCATGGCTTCGCGATCAGGGCTATACCAGCCTGACGATGTACCAGCTGGAAGGGTACGTGCGTAACAAAATGAACCTGCCTGCGAAATCGGTGGTGATAACCTTTGACGATGGCCTGAAATCTGTCAGCCGCTATGCTTATCCTGTGCTGAAAGAGTACGGCTTCAAGGCTACCGCGTTTATTATCTCTTCCCGCATAAAAGGCCATCCGCAGAAGTGGGATCCTAAATCCCTGCAGTTTATGAGCGTGCAGGAGATTAAGGGGATTCAGGATGTGTTCGATATTCAGTCTCATACCCACTTCCTGCACCGCGTGGATGCCAATAAGCATCCGATTTTACTGAGCCGCAGCTATCACGTGATTTTGTTTGATTTTGAACGCTCGCGTCGCGCGCTGGCGCAGTTTAACCCGCGCGTGCTGTATGTCTCTTACCCCTTCGGCGGCTACGACAATAAAGCGATAAAGGCGGCGAATGATGCCGGTTTCCATCTGGCGGTGACGACGGTGAAAGGAAAGGTGAAGCCGGGGGATAATCCGTTCTTACTGAAACGCCTGTACATCTTAAGAACGGATTCGCTGGAGACGATGTCGCGGCTGATCAGCAATCAGCCGCAGGGGTAGTGCTTATGCAACCTGAACCGGAATCGCCTTTGCGGTGCGCTTCATTTCATTGTCGCCTTCGAAGTAGGCGACTTTAGGCTGCCAGCGGCGCGCTTCTTCGTCAGACATCATCACGAAGCTGGCGATGATCACGATATCACCCACGTCTGCGCAGTGCGCGGCTGCGCCGTTAACGGAGATGATTTTGGACCCGCGCTCGGCGGCAATCGCGTAGGTAGAGAAGCGTTTGCCGTTGTTCACGTTCCAGATATCAATCGCTTCGTTTTCGAGGATACCTGCTGCATCAAGGAAATCCTGGTCAATGGCGCAGGAGCCTTCATAGTGCAGGTCGGCCTGCGTGACTTTCACACGGTGAAGCTTACCTTGCAGCATTTTGCGAATCATTACGTTTACCTATCATTATCAGGGGTGAAGGGAACTACGCCAGCTCAACCACTTTATTGTCGATCAGACGCGCCTGACCTAGCCAGGCCGCCACCAGGATGACTGCGCGCTTGCTGTTCTGGGTTAATTCCAGCAGCGTATCAGCATCACGAATTTGTACGTCGTCAGCACGAAGGCCTTTATCGTTAAGCGCCTGCTCGGCAAGGGCGATAATTTCTTCTGCTGTTAACTCTTTTGCCAGCATCTGCTCTGCCATGGTGTTCATGACCTTGCTTAAGCCCGGCGCGATTTTACGCTGTTCGGCAGTCAGGTAGCCATTTCGCGAGCTGAGTGCCAGACCGTCTTTGGCGCGTACAATCGGTACGCCGACAATCTCGATATCGTAACCCATATCCGCAACCATCTTGCGGATCAGCGCCAGCTGCTGGAAATCTTTCTCGCCAAAGCAGGCTACGTCCGGCTGTACCAGGTTGAACAGCTTGCTGACGATGGTGGAAACGCCGCGGAAATGGCCAGGGCGGCTGGCGCCTTCGAGCATGGTGGAAATGCCCGGGACGTCAACGTAGGTTGCCTCTTCGGTACCCTGCGGGTAAACGTCCGCCGGTGCAGGTGAGAAAACGATATCCGCGTGGCGTTTTTTGAGCTTCTCGCAATCTTCCTGCAGGGTACGCGGGTAGCGTGCCAGATCGTCTGCGCGGTCAAACTGCATGGGGTTCACGAAGATACTGACCACCACGATATCTGCTCGTGCACGGGCTTCGTCGACGAGCTTCATGTGGCCGTCATGCAGATTGCCCATGGTCGGGACCAGTGCGATACGTTTACCTTCCTGTCGCGCGCGGCGGATATGCTGGCGAAGCAGCGGCAGGGTTTCAATGATTAGCACAACGAGACTCCTTAATGGAAACTGTGTTCTTCACCCGGGTAAACACCGGATTCAACGTCGGCAATATACTGCCTGACCGCAGCGCGCATGTCGCCCGCTTCGGCGAGGAAATTTTTGGCAAATTTCGGGATGTGTCCGCCGGTGATACCGAAGGCGTCGTGCATCACCAGAATCTGACCGTCGGTGACGTTGCCTGCACCAATACCAATCACCGGAATGGACAGCGCGTCGGTGATGCGTTTCGCCAGTTCAACCGGCACGCACTCCAGCACCAGCAGCTGGGCACCTGCGGCTTCCAGCGCCAGGGCATCATCCAGCAGCGTCTGGGCGGCATCGCCACGGCCCTGCACCTTATAGCCGCCAAAGATATTGACGGACTGCGGCGTCAGGCCTAAATGCCCGCACACCGGCACGGCGCGCTCGGTGAGCATCTTCACCGTATCCACAAGCCAGGCGCCGCCTTCAATTTTGACCATATTGGCACCGGCACGCATCACTGCCGCCGCATTTTCGAATGCCTGTTCCGGCGTGGCATAGGCCATAAACGGCAGATCGGAAAGCAGCAGGCAGGCTGGGGCGCCACGGCGCACGGCGCGGGTATGGTAAGCGATATCCTCAACCGTTACCGGCAGGGTGGAATCATGTCCTTGTACCGTCATCCCTAACGAGTCCCCGACCAGCATGACGTTGATCCCCTCTTCGGCAAACAGTTTGGCGAAGCTGTAGTCATACGCGGTGATGGTGGCGAAGCGTTTTTTTTCCTGTTTGCATTTCTGCAGTAAGGAGATGGTGGTTGGTTTCATACTGTTTCCTGATAGCCCAAAAGCGAATCTTTGCGCATTCTAACAGTAACATTCGAGGGAACAATGATTTTAGGTAAACGATTAACCATAAATATTTTATGGTTAATCGCTAAAAAAACAGCCTTACCAGCGGGCGGGTTTCTCCGCACCGAGACTGTTGAGAACGGCCTCTAGCGAGAGCCCGTCAGGGAAGGTAAGGGAAGGGGCAACTTCATACAGCGGCCAGAGCATAAACCCGCGATTTTTCATGTCGTAATGCGGTACGGTGAGGCGTTCAGTGTTAATCACCTCATGGCCGAACAGCATAATATCGAGATCAAGCGTGCGCGGCCCCCAGCGTTCGGCTTTGCGTACGCGGCCCTGCTGAAGCTCAATACGCTGGGTATTGTCCAGCAGCGCTTCGGGACCCAGCTCAGTCTCAAGAACCACGGCGGCGTTGAGGTAGTCTGGCTGATCCTGCGGCCCCAGCGGCGGGGTGCGATAGAACGAGGAGACCGCCACGATGCGGCTTTGCGGGATCTCACCCAGCGCCTCTACGGCAGCATTCACCTGCTCCAGCGGTGAGGCTAAATTGCTGCCGATGGCGATATACGCGAGGGTCATGCTGTCCCTTCACGACGCGGCGCGCGTTTGCGCGGACGACGATGACGGCGACGCGGTTCCGGCTCTTCATCCAGCCCGGTCAACATATCTTTCTGCTCTGGCGGGGCGGAGACCTGGAATTCAGCCCACCACTGCGCCAGACGCTGCAGCTCCTGGTTGCGTTCAATTTCCGCGCGCAGCGACAGGAGATCGAAGGCCGCGCGGAATTTAGGATGCTCCATCAGCTTCCAGGCGCGTTTGCCCTGACGACGTGACATGCGCAGCTGAAGCTGCCAGATGTCGCGCACCAGAGTGGTAATACGTTTCGGAATGGCGAGCGTGCGGCAGCCTTCGTCCAGCACGTCGTTGGCGGCCAGCGCGAACGCATCGTAATAGGCGAGCCCGCTCTCCTGGGTAATGCGCTGGGCCGTTTCCAGCAGCGGATACCAGAACATCGCGGCAAACAGGAACGCCGGGTTCACGCGCATGTCGTTGCGAATGCGGGTATCGGTATTCTTCAGCACCTGCGCAATCATCCGCTCCATTGGGCTGTCACCGTTTTCGGTGAAGTAGCGGGTAATGGTCGGGAACAGCGGCTGGAACAGGTTGTATTCGCGCAGAAGATTATAGGTTTCAAAACCGTGGCCGGCCTGCAGCAGCTTCAGCGCCTCTTCAAACAGGCGAGCAGGCGGCACGTCGTTAATCAGCGTCGCCAGACGCGGGATCGGCTCGGCCGTTTCCGGGCTGATGCGCATATTGAGCTTGGCGGCAAAACGCACGGCGCGCAGCATACGTACGGGATCTTCACGGTAGCGCGTTTCCGGCGTGCCGATCAGGCGGATCAGACCTTCTTTCAGGTCCTGCATGCCGCCGACGTAATCGCGCACGGTGAAATCCGCCACGCTGTAATAGAGGCTGTTGATGGTGAAGTCGCGACGCTGGGCATCTTCTTCGATAGAGCCGAAGATGTTGTCGCGCAGCAGCATACCGTTCTGGCCGCGCTGCGACGTGGTGCGATCGGATGCGCCCGCTTCGTGGTGGCCGCGGAAGGTCGCCACTTCGATAATTTCCGGCCCAAACATCACGTGAGCCAGACGGAAGCGGCGGCCAACGAGACGACAGTTGCGGAATAATTTGCGCACCTGCTCAGGCGTGGCGCTGGTCGTCACGTCGAAATCTTTCGGTTTTTTGCCCAGCAGTAAATCACGCACCCCACCGCCGACGAGATAGGCCTCGTAGCCCGCTTTATTCAGACGATAGAGTACCTTGAGGGCATTTTCACTGATATCTTTGCGGGAAATAGAGTGCTGCTCACGCGGAATAACCGACATGTGTGGCTGTGCAATAGCATCATTCGCCATGCTCTCTTCGCGGCTTAGCACTTTACGGCAAAAATTAGCGACTCGGGTAAAAATGGTACACCTCGTAGTGTGTTTTGTTATGAAAAAAGCGGCTAATCATAGCTCAGCGCAACGCATTTGAGAATGCTGGATTTTTGGCACAGCCCTGAGCGTCCAGTTGGCGATGGCCATTTTCAGCAGTTCGTCAATACGCAGATCCTGCCATTCGTTGGTTACATTCTGGTTGAGAAAACGCAGCGCGTCGATCAAAACAGGACGCGGATCGCCGTCTGGCAGGGCCGGGGCGTGGTTCTGCTTTGATAATTTTAAGCCCTGCGCATTAACCGCCAGCGGCAGATGAATGTAGTCCGGTGCTGTCCAGCCAAACTGGTGATACAGCGAGATTTGCCGTACGGTCGGCTCGACCAGATCCGCCCCGCGCACAATTTCCGTCACGCCCTGGAAATGATCGTCCACCACCACGGCCAGGTTGTAGGCGAACAGGCCATCGCGACGGTGAATAATAAAATCCTCACGCGCCAGACGTTCATCGGCATGAATCTCACCGGAGAGTAAATCGTGAAAGCGCGTCACCGGTGAGCGCTGCAGTATTCGCACGGCGGCATTTTCAGGACCGTTGTTCAACGTGCGGCAGTGGCCGTCATAGACGCCGCCTGCGCTCTGGATACGCGCGCGGGTGCAGGTGCAGTTATAGGAAAGCCCCTGAGCGCGAAGCCAGGCCAGACGTTCCCGATACGCCTCGTGACGTGTCGACTGCCACAGAACCTCGTCATCCCAGTGAAGACCGTAATGTTCCAGCTGACGCAGAATCGTCTCTGCTGCACCGGTAACTTCACGCGGAGGGTCAATATCTTCAATGCGGACGAGCCATTTTCCCTGACGGGCGCGAGCCTGCAGGTAGCTGCCGAGCGCGGCAATTAATGAGCCGAAGTGTAATTCACCGGAAGGAGATGGCGCGAAGCGCCCAATATAGTGTGATTCAGACATATCAACAGTAACAAGGCGGGAGAGACTCCCGCCTTTGGAGTGTGTAAACAGCGCTGGTGTTAACCGGCCATCTGTTTTTCGCGGATTTCGGCCAGCGTTTTGCAGTCGATGCACAGATCGGCGGTTGGACGCGCTTCCAGGCGACGAATGCCAATTTCAACACCGCAGGATTCGCAGTAGCCAAAATCTTCGTCTTCGACTTTTTTCAGCGTTTTCTCGATCTTTTTGATCAGTTTGCGTTCGCGGTCACGGTTACGCAGTTCGAGGCTGAACTCTTCTTCCTGAGCGGCACGGTCTACCGGATCCGGGAAGTTAGCAGCTTCATCCTGCATATGAGTAACGGTGCGATCGACTTCATCCCTGAGTTGATTACGCCATGCTTCAAGAATACGCTTGAAGTGCGACAGCTGGGCTTCGTTCATATACTCTTCGCCCGGTTTCTCTTGATACGGCTCCACCCCAGCGATGGCGAGAATACTCAGGGACGATGTTTTACGGTTTTGCCCTTCTTGCATGTTGCTTCTCCTTAACACGCACTATCGATCCCCGTGTTGGGGGAAAAATCAGGTCGCTATAAATAGCAGATGCTTTTCCGTATGGCAATTATCTAAACGTAACACTTGACAAGCCTGTGAGGAAAAGCGTATTTGCGCACGCGGCCAGAACACTTAATAGTCAATCGTCTAATCCCTTATAAGACAATGGGAAGAGAGGATCTCAGAGTCATATTATCGGCAGAAAGTTCCGCTTTATAAGCGAAAACCTCTACCCCCTGCTTTTGTGCCTCATTCAACAATTGCGCGTATTTAGGATCAATATGGCGGGCAGGGGAGAAACGTTCAATGGCTGAATGCAATACCGCAAACAGCAATACGGCGCGTTTGCCCGCCGCCGCAACACTCATTAGCTCTCGCAGATGCTTCTGGCCACGTAGCGTTACCGCATCCGGGAAGTAGCCATTTTCCTGTTCCGCTAACGTCACTGATTTTACTTCAATATAGCACTCCGGCCTGTCTTCCGCCTGTAACATGAAGTCAATTCTGCTGCCTTCATCGCCATATTTCACTTCGCTTTTATGCGTGCCATAACCAACCAGTTCGGGAATAACGCCATGGGTCAGCGCTTCCTTAACTAACTGATTGGCGCGCAGGGTATTAACGCAAATAAATGCCCCGTTTTGGGTTTCGGTCATTTCCCAGGTATGAGCATATTTGCGTTTAGTATTTTCTGATGTGGAATACCAGACCCTGTCACCCGGCGTCGCACAGCCCGTCATGGCACCGGTATTGGGGCAGTGCAGGGTGAGCTGTTCGCCTTCTGGCGTGATCACATCGGCGAGGAAGCGTTTGTAGCGTTGGACAAGCGTAGCGTGCTGCAGGGGAGGACTAAACTTCATCAGAATTCCTTTCGGTGTCGCCCAGCGTCCAGCGCTGTAGCGGCGTGTAGCGGGTGCGTCCCTGAATAAAGACGGATTCATAAAGCGCGAATGTGTTGACCTGAAAGGCCCAGTGAAAACCCGGCGGCGGGATGGCAACGGCCTGACCGGCATCGCGCAGCAGGGTGATGTGCGGATGAAACGGCTGTGGGCTTTGATAACAGCCGCTGCGCGCCGCCTGCGCGCGCAGCATGTTCGCCAGCTGTAATAATCCGCGCGGAGGCTGTCGCGTACCCAGCCAGACCACGCGCGAACGCAGCCACTGGCCCGCGTCGTCGAGGTGCAGCGTAAATTCCGGCTGGGCAATACGCCCTGCCAGGGCGGCTAGCGCCCGCTGTTTTTCGGCACTGACGTCGCCCAAAAAAGCCAGCGTCAGGTGCAGGTTGGCCGCCGCGACAGGGCGACCGGCCTCCGGCGGAAAGTGGTCAGCGCGCCAGCGAACAATTTGACGCTGTAAGGGGGTGGGCAATTCAATGGCAAAAAACAGCCGTTTCGACTCAGGCATACGGAGGACTCGGTAATGATATGCGCCGATGCTACAATGTACGCCGACGAATGTTAACCCTCTGGAGCTGTTAGTGTCCTCATTGCCGGTCGCCGTTGTTCTTCCTGACCTTCTCGCTGCCTTACGCCATTCCCCGCAGGTTTTGCTGAATGCCCCGACGGGGGCGGGTAAGTCGACCTGGCTGCCGCTGCAGATCCTGAGAGAGGGCAGTATCAGCGGGAAAATTATCCTGCTGGAGCCGCGCAGGCTGGCCGCACGCAACGTAGCGCAGCGCCTGGCGGAACTGCTGAATGAAAAACCGGGCGAAACGGTAGGATACAGGATGCGCGCCGAGACCTGCGTGGGTCCGACAACGCGCCTTGAGGTGGTCACCGAGGGCATTCTCACCCGCATGCTGCAAAACGATCCGGAGCTGACCGGCGTCGGGCTGGTGATCCTGGATGAATTTCACGAGCGCAGCCTGCAGGCGGATCTGGCCCTCGCGCTGTTGCTGGACGTTCAGCAGGGACTGCGTGACGATCTCCGGCTGCTGATAATGTCGGCCACGCTGGACAATGCGCGGCTACGGCAGGCGCTACCCGATGCGCCTGTCATCAGCTCTGAAGGGCGGGCGTTTACAGTTGAACGCCGCTATCAACCGCTTCCCTCCCATCAGCGTTTTGACGAAGCGGTCGCCATTGCCACCGCAGAACTGCTGCGTCAGGAACCCGGCTCGCTGCTGCTGTTTTTGCCGGGCGTCGGGGAGATCCAGCGCGTGCAGGAGCAGCTTTCCTCTCGCGTAGGCGGTGATGTACTGCTCTGCCCGCTCTACGGCGCGCTGTCGCTGCAGGAGCAGCGTAAAGCTATCCTTCCTGCCCCGGTTGGACAGCGCAAGGTGGTACTGGCAACCAATATTGCTGAAACCAGTTTGACCATCGAAGGTATTCGCCTGGTGGTCGATAGCGCGCAGGAGAGGGTGGCAAGCTTTGACCCGCGCACCGGGCTGACTAAACTCCTGACGCAGCGCATCAGCCAGGCATCAATGGTGCAGCGCGCGGGCCGCGCGGGGCGACTTGAGCCGGGTATCTGCCTGCATTTGACCAGCGCAGAGCAGGCGGAACGCGCGGCGCAGCAAAGCACACCGGAAATTCTACAAAGCGATTTGTCTGGCCTGGTAATGGATCTGCTGCAGTGGGGCTGCCCGGATCCTGGACAGCTTACCTGGCTTGATTCCCCGCCAGCCGTGAACCTCACCGCTGCGCGCAACCTGTTGACCCAGCTTGGTGCGCTGGAAGGCGAACGTCTGACGGTACGCGGCCAGAAAATGGCGGCACTGGGCAACGATCCGCGTCTGGCCGCGATGCTGGTGGCCGCGCAGGGGGAAGATGAGATTGCCACGGCGGCCAAACTGGCAGCTATCCTTGAGGAGCCGCCGCGCGGAGGCAGTAGCGATCTGGGGCAGGCATTTTCGCGCAATCAGGGGAACTGGCAGCAGCGGGCGCAGCAGCTCTGTAAGCGGCTTAACAGCCGCGGCGGCGTGCCAGACAGTGAGAGCATCTCCCGGCTGTTAGCGCAGGCGTTTCCGGACCGGATTGCGCGTCGGCGCGGGCTGGACGGTCGCTACCAGCTGGCAAATGGTATGGGGGCGATGCTGGACAGCGATGATGCCCTGACGCGTCATGAGTGGCTGATTGCGCCGCTCCTGTTGCAGGGGAGCAACTCCCCGGATGCGCGTATCCTGCAGGCGATTGCCGTCGATATTGACGCCCTGACCCGTACCTGTCCGCATCTGCTCCAGCAATCGGACATCGTCGAGTGGGATGACGCCCAGGGCACGCTGAAGGCGTTTCGTCGCAGCCAGATTGGCAAACTGACACTCGGAACGAAGCCGCTGGCGAAGCCGTCGGAAGACGAGCTCCATCAGGCTATGCTGAACGGCATTCGGGAAAAAGGGCTGAGCGTGCTGAACTGGACACCGGAGGCTGAGCAGTACCGCATTCGCCTGCACTGCGCCGCTCGCTGGTTGCCGGAGTACGCCTGGCCAGCGGTGGATGACGAAACGTTACTCGCGTCGCTGGAGACCTGGCTACTGCCGCAGATGAGCGGCGTACACTCCCTGCGGGCGCTGAAAGCGCTTGATGTTAAGGTCGCGTTACAGAATTTACTGGACTGGTCATTGCGTCAACGTCTGGATAGTGAACTGCCAGGGCATTACACTGTGCCGACCGGAAGCCGGATTGCCATCCGTTATCATGAGGATAATCCGCCGGCGCTGGCGGTTCGAATGCAGGAGATGTTTGGCGAGGCAACCACGCCGTCTATCGCTGAAGGGCGCGTGCCGTTGGTGCTTGAACTGCTGTCGCCCGCGCATCGACCCTTGCAGATCACTCGCGATCTGGGGGCGTTCTGGGCGGGGAGCTACCGTGACGTGCAGAAAGAGATGAAAGGGCGGTACCCCAAACACGTCTGGCCGGACGATCCGGCGAATACGGCGCCGACGAAGCGGACGAAGAAGTATTCCTGATAGGGATGTGCGGCCTGATGCCCTCACCCCGGCCCTCTCCCACAGGGAGAGGGAGAACTAATTTTGAGAGATTTCTTCTTTCACAGACCGGTGGAAGAAAAGAGAATCGGGCCCTTGCGCCTGAAAGTTGCGGAGAAAAAGCATGGCGGGGAATGACCGCGAGCCAATAGGACGTAAGGGAAGACCAACGCGTCCGGCGAAAGAAAAGGTAAGCCGTCGTCGCCTCAGAGATGAGGACTATGACGATGACTATGAAGACGATGATGAAGATGAAGAACCGATGCCGCGTAAAGGGAAAGGCAAAGGGCGCAAGCCTCGGGGCAAACGCGGCTGGTTCTGGCTGCTGCTGAAGCTCTTTATTGTTTTTGTTGTGCTGATGGCAATTTACGGCGTCTATCTGGATCAGAAGATCCGCAGCCGTATCGACGGTAAAGTCTGGCAGTTACCTGCGGCCGTGTATGGCCGTATGGTGAATCTTGAGCCAGATATGTCCATCACGAAAAACGAAATGGTAAAACTGCTGGAAGCCACCCAGTATCGTCAGGTGTCAAAAATGACGCGCCCTGGCGAATTCACCGTGCAGGCCAACAGCATTGAGATGATCCGCCGTCCGTTTGATTTCCCGGACAGCAAAGAGGGTCAGGTGCGCGCGCGTCTGACCTTTGACGGCGATCGTCTGGATACCATCGAGAACATGGATAACAACCGTCAGTTCGGTTTCTTCCGTCTCGACCCCCGTCTGATCACCATGCTCTCGTCGGCGAACGGCGAACAGCGTCTGTTCGTGGCGCGTAACGGCTTCCCGGATCTGCTGGTTGATACCCTGCTGGCAACCGAAGACCGCCACTTCTACGAGCATGACGGCATCAGCCTCTACTCGATTGGCCGTGCGGTCCTGGCGAACCTGACCGCGGGCCGTACCGTGCAGGGGGCAAGTACGCTGACCCAGCAGCTGGTGAAGAACCTGTTCCTCTCCAGCGAGCGCTCTTACTGGCGTAAAGCGAACGAAGCGTATATGGCCGTGCTGATGGATGCGCGCTACAGCAAGGATCGTATCCTTGAGCTGTATATGAACGAGGTGTACCTCGGTCAGAGCGGCGACAACGAAATCCGCGGCTTCCCGCTGGCGAGCCTGTACTACTTTGGTCGTCCGGTCGAAGAGTTGAGCCTGGATCAGCAGGCGCTGCTGGTGGGCATGGTGAAAGGGGCATCCATTTATAACCCGTGGCGTAACCCGAAACTGGCGCTGGAGCGTCGTAACCTCGTTCTGCGTCTGCTGCAACAGCAGCAGGTGATTGACCAGGAGCTGTACGACATGCTGAGCGCGCGTCCGCTCGGCGTGCAGCCGCGCGGTGGGGTGATCTCGCCTCAGCCTGCGTTTATGCAGCTGGTGCGTCAGGAGCTGCAGAGCAAGCTTGGCGATAAGGTGAAAGATCTCTCCGGCGTGAAGATCTTTACGACCTTTGACTCCGTGGCGCAGGATGCAGCAGAAAAAGCGGCGGTGGAAGGCATTCCGGCGCTGAAGAAACAGCGTAAGCTCTCCGATCTTGAAACAGCGATGGTGGTGGTTGACCGTAACTCCGGCGAAGTTCGTGCGATGGTGGGCGGCGCCGAGCCGCAGTTTGCTGGCTATAACCGTGCCATGCAGGCGCGTCGCTCGATCGGCTCTCTGGCAAAACCGGCAACCTATCTCACTGCCCTGAGTCAGCCAAACCAGTATCGTCTGAATACCTGGATTGCGGATGCGCCGATCTCCCTGCGCCAGCCTAACGGCCAGGTGTGGTCACCGCAGAACGACGACAAGCAGTTTAGCGGTCAGGTGATGCTGGTGGATGCGTTGACGCGCTCCATGAACGTGCCGACGGTGAACCTGGGCATGTCGCTGGGTCTGCCAGCGATTGTCGATACCTGGCAGAAGCTGGGCGTGGCGAAAGATCAGCTGCACCCGGTACCGGCGATGATCCTGGGGGCGCTCAACCTGACGCCGATCGAAGTGGCGCAGGCGTTCCAGACGATCGCCAGCGGCGGTAACCGCGCGCCGCTCTCCGCCCTGCGTTCGGTGATTGCCGAAGATGGCTCCGTGCTGTATCAGAGCTTCCCGCAGGCGGAACGTGCCGTTCCTGCGCAGGCGGCCTATATGACGCTGTGGACGATGCAGCAGGTGGTGCAGCGCGGTACGGGTCGTCAACTGGGTGCGAAGTATCCGGGCCTGCATCTGGCTGGTAAGACCGGGACCACCAACAATAACGTCGATACCTGGTTTGCCGGTATCGATGGCCGTGAAGTGGTCATTACCTGGGTAGGACGCGACAACAACCAGCCGACCAAGCTGTACGGCGCGAGCGGGGCGATGTCGATTTATCAGCGCTATCTGGCGAATCAGTCACCAGTGCCGCTGAACCTGGTTGCGCCGGAAGATATCGTCGATATGGGCGTGGACAGCTCCGGTAACTTCGTCTGCGGCGGCGGAATGCGTACTCTGCCGGTCTGGACAACCAACCCGGATTCCCTGTGCCAGCAAAGCCAGCCAGAACAGCCAACGGGTAACCCGTTTGAGCAGTCTTCTCAGCCACAGCAGCCGCAGCAGCAACAGCCGCAGCAGCAGAACGAGAAGAAAGACAGCGATGGTGTCGCAGGCTGGATTAAAGATATGTTCGGCGGTAACTAACCGCGTGAGGTCCCCCCGCAAGGGGGGATTTTTTTACCCATTCCCCCCCTTTTTTTAACCCTCTTTTTAATATTGATTAACCCTTCGTTCTCTCCTGGTTATTTCTTAAACCCTTAATTCTCGTAGGGCCGCTTACTGCTTGCTATGCAGTCAGCGTTTCGCCTATTATGCTGCGGTCATAATAATAATTCTCGTTTACGTTATCATTCACTTTTCCATCAGAGATACACCATGGCGCTTTCCAATACTGCTCAGCCAATCAATACGTCGCTGCGTAAAATCGCGGTCGTCGTCGCCACAGCGGTTGCCGGCATGTCGGCTTATACACATGCTGCCGAAACCCCGAAAAAAGAAGAAACCATTACGGTAACCGCAGCACCTGCGGCACAGGAAAGTGCCTGGGGACCGGCACCCACGATTGCGGCTAAACGCACCGCCACCGCGACCAAGACCGATACCCCGATTGAGAAAACCCCGCAGTCTATTTCTGTCGTCACCCGTGAAGAGATGGACATGAAGCAGCCGGGGACGGTTAAACAGGCGCTGGCCTATACGCCGAGCGTGTTCGCAACACGCGGGGCGTCTACAACGTATGATGTTGTTTCTATTCGTGGGTTCACCACTTCCAGTACCGTGAATACTAACCAGTATCTGGACGGGATGAAGCTGCAGGGAGATAACTATTCTGAAGCGTCCATGGATCCGTATTTCCTTGAGCGCGTCGAGCTGCTGCGTGGCCCAACGTCCGTTCTGTACGGTAAAAGCCACCCGGGCGGCGTGGTCAGCATGGTCAGCAAGCGCCTAACCACCGAGCCACTGAAAGAAATTCAGTTCAAAATGGGTACCGATAACCTGTGGCAGACCGGGTTTGATTTCAGCGATGCGATTGATGATGACGGCGTGTGGTCATACCGTCTGACCGGTCTGGGGCGCAGCGAAAATGCGCAGCAGGAGATGGTGAAATCTTCCCGCTACGCCATTGCACCTGCTTTCAGCTGGCGTCCTGACGATAAAACCGATTTTACTTTCCTGAGCA
Organism: Enterobacter cloacae complex sp. BZL2005; assembly: GCF_049238885.1. Classification (NCBI taxonomy): domain Bacteria; kingdom Pseudomonadati; phylum Pseudomonadota; class Gammaproteobacteria; order Enterobacterales; family Enterobacteriaceae; genus Enterobacter; species Enterobacter cloacae complex sp. BZL2005. The sequence goes on from NZ_JBMKGI010000004.1 coordinate 272,637, forward strand.
ACTTCCAGAGCGATCCGGATGCAGGCTATTACGGCTGGCTGCCGCGGGAAGGTACCGTTGTGCCTTACTACGATGCCAACGGCAAAGCACACAAGCTGCCGACCGATTTCAACGAAGGTGAAGAAGATAACAAGATCTCCCGTCGTCAGAAAATGGTGGGTTACAGCTTCTCGCATCAGTTTGATGACACCTTTACCGTGCGTCAAAACCTGCGTTACACCAAAATCAATACGCTTTACCGTTCCGTCTACGGTAACGGCTATATTGCACCGGCTCAGATCAGCCGCGCGTATGTGCGCTCCGATGAGGACCTCAACTCGTTTACCGTTGATACTCAGCTTCAGTCCAAATTCGCGACCGGTGCAGTGGATCATACCCTGTTGACGGGCGTCGATTACCTGCGCATGCGTAACGATATTGATGCTGACTACGGCACGGCCGATCCCATCAGTATGACGAAGCCTGCGTACGGCAATCCAAATGTCGACGTTTACTACCTTTACAAAGTGCTCAACCGTCAGGAACAAACCGGCCTTTATGCGCAGGATCAGGCTGAATGGGATAAGTGGGTACTCACAATGGGTGGCCGCTATGACTTTGCGAAAACCTCAGCACTGACGCGTACAACCGGTACTACCGCGGAAATCAACGATCAGGCATTCACGTGGCGCGGCGGGATTAACTACCTGTTCGACAACGGCATCACGCCTTATTTCAGCTATAGCGAATCGTTCGAACCGATTTCAGGTACCACTCAGGGCGGCAAACCGTTCGATCCTGCACGCGGCAAGCAGTATGAAGCGGGCGTGAAGTACGTACCGAAAGATCTGCCTGTTGTGGTCACGGCTGCTGTTTATCAGTTAACCAAAAACAACAACCTGACGGCCGATCCGGCGAACCCGACCAGCGGCTTTAGCGTGCAGGGCGGTGAAATTCGCTCTCGCGGTTTCGAACTGGAAGCGAAAGCTGCCGTCTCTGCCAACGTGAACGTGACGGCTTCCTATAGCTTTACTGATGCGGAATACACGCACGATACCTGGTATGAAGGCCGTCGTCCGGCGGAAGTGCCGCGCAATATGGCGTCTCTGTGGGCAGATTACACCTTCCATGAGACGGCGTTGAGCGGTCTGACGGTAGGGGCTGGCACCCGTTACATTGGTAACACCGTGTCCTATTACTCTGCCTCGTCGCCAAAAGCCTACCAGTCATTCAACGTCGCGGGCTATGCCCTGGCGGATGCCACCGTGAAATACGATCTGGCACGCTTTGGACTTCCCGGCTCTTCTGTCGGCGTCAACGTGAACAACATCTTCGATCGCGAATACGTCTCCAGCTGCTACAGCGAATATGCCTGCTACTGGGGAGCAGGACGTCAGGTTGTTGCTACCGCGACCTTCCGCTTCTAATCTCTCTTCGGGCACGGTTCGCCGTGCCCTTTTTATTTAAGTTGGCTGATATGCAGGATAATCAAACGCAACCCGACACCACCTTTACGCTCAACCATCTCTCCTTTCGCGTACCCGGGCGCACCCTACTGCATCCGCTCTCTTTGACGTTTCCCGCAGGTAAAGTCACTGGCCTGATTGGTCACAACGGTTCCGGTAAGTCCACGCTGCTCAAGATGCTGGGACGCCATCAGCCGCCGTCAGAAGGCGACATCCTGCTGGATGACCAACCGCTGGAGAGCTGGAGCAGTAAAGCCTTTGCGCGCAAAGTGGCGTATCTGCCGCAGCAGCTGCCACAGGCGGAGGGGATGACGGTGCGAGAACTGGTGGCGATTGGGCGTTATCCGTGGCATGGCGCGCTTGGACGCTTTGGCGTGGCCGACAGAGAGAAAGTGGAAGAGGCGATTGCGCTGGTCGGGCTTAAGCCGCTGGCGCACCGTCTGGTGGATAGCCTGTCCGGCGGTGAACGCCAGCGCGCGTGGATTGCAATGCTGGTGGCCCAGGACAGCCGCTGCCTGCTCCTCGACGAACCCACCTCCGCACTTGATATCGCCCATCAGGTCGATGTTCTGGCGCTGGTGCACCGCTTGAGCCAGCAGCGCGGGCTGACGGTGATTGCGGTGCTGCATGATATCAACATGGCGGCACGCTACTGTGATTACCTTGTTGCGCTGCGCGGCGGCGAAATGATTGCGCAGGGAACGCCGTCCGAGCTGATGCGCAGCGAAACGCTGGAACAGATTTATGGTATTCCGATGGGTATTCTGCCTCACCCGGCCGGGGCTGCACCGGTGAGCTTCGTGTACTGATGCTGGACAACATGCGCATTAGCCGCCGTCGCCTGCTGACGGCGATGGCCCTCTCACCGCTGCTGTTAAAAATGAATACGGCGCGTGCCGCCGCCGTCGATCCGCACCGCATAGTGGCGCTGGAGTGGTTGCCGGTCGAGCTGATGATGGCGCTCGGCGTTACGCCCTACGGCGTCGCGGACATTCCCAACTATAACCTCTGGGTGAACGAGCCGAAGCTGCCGGACTCGGTGATCGACGTCGGCCTGCGCACGGAGCCAAACCTCGAGCTGCTCACCCAGATGAAACCCTCGTTCCTGTTCTGGTCCGCGGGCTACGGTCCGTCAGAAGAGGTGATGGCGCGCATTGCGCCCGGGCGCGGATTCGCTTTCAGCGACGGTAAAAAACCGCTGGCCGTAGCGAAAAATTCGATTGGCGAGATGGCGCATTTCCTTAACCGGGAAGCGGAGGCCAAACGGCATCTCGCCGAATTTGATGCCCTGATCGACTCCCTCAAGCCTCGTTTTGCTCACCGGGGCGATCGTCCGCTGCTGATGGTGACGCTGCTGGATGCCCGCCATATGCTGGTCTTTGGTAAAAACTGCCTGTTCCAGGAGGTGCTGGACAGCTTCGGCATTCGCAACGCCTGGGAAGGGGAGATGACGTTCTGGGGCAGTACCGCTGTGGGTATCGATCGCCTCGCGGCGTTTCGCGATGTGGATGTGCTGTGCTTCGATCACGGCAACGAGCGCGACATGCAAACCCTGATGGCGACCCCGCTCTGGCAGGCGATGCCGTTTGTGCGCGAGCGGCGCTTCCAGCGCGCTCCGGCGGTCTGGTTCTACGGCGCGACGCTGTCGGCGATGCATTTTGCCCGCGTGCTGGATAACGCCCTGGGAGGTAAAGCATGAGTACGCGTATTGCCCGTTTCCCGGCGCTTCTGCTGATGCTGATTTTTCTTGCCGCGCTGGCGTTAACCGGGTTCAACCTCTCTGCCGCGTTACCGCGCGCGCAATGGGGAGCCGCGCTGGCCTCGCCGGATATCGACAATATTCAGCAGATGCTGTTCCACTACAGCCTGCTGCCGCGTCTGGCAATCTCCCTTTTAGTCGGTGCCGGCTTAGGGCTGGTGGGCGTGCTGTTCCAGCAGGTGTTACGTAACCCGCTGGCAGAGCCAACCACGCTCGGCGTCGCGACCGGCGCGCAGCTTGGGATCACTATCACCACGCTGTGGGCGCTGCCGGGAGCGTTAACCTCGCAGTTTGCGGCACTCGCGGGGGCGTGCGTAGTGGGCGCGCTGGTCTTTGGCGTGGCCTGGGGCAAGCGCCTTTCTCCGGTAACGCTTATCCTGGCCGGGCTGGTGGTGAGCCTCTACTGTGGCGCCATTAACCAGCTGCTGGTGCTGTTCCACCACGATAGGCTGCAAAGCATGTTCCTGTGGAGTACCGGCACGCTCACCCAAACCGACTGGAGCGTTGTGCTGCGCCTGTGGCCGCAGCTGGCTGGCGGTGTTGTGCTGACGCTGCTGCTCCTGCGTCCCCTGACGCTGATGGGACTGGATGATGGCGTGGCGCGTAACCTGGGGCTGGCGCTGTCGCTGGCTCGCCTGGCGGCGCTGACGCTGGCGATTGTATTAAGCGCCCTGCTGGTGAACGCGGTCGGCATCATCGGGTTTATCGGCCTGTTTGCGCCGCTGCTGGCGAAAATGCTTGGGGCGCGCCGTTTGCTGGCGCGTCTGCTGCTGGCCTCGCTGATTGGGGCGCTGATCCTCTGGCTTTCCGATCAGCTTATTCTCTGGCTGGCGCGGGTGTGGCGGGAAGTCTCTACCGGCTCGGTCACGGCGCTTATCGGTGCGCCGCTGCTGCTTTGGCTGCTGCCGCGTCTGCGCAGCATGAGCGCGCCGGCGATGGATGCGGGCGATAAAGTCCATGCTGAACGTCAGTCGGTACTGTGGTTTAGCCTTGCCGGGCTGGCGGTGCTGGTTATCGCCTCGTTCGCGGCGCTCTCATTCGGTCGCGATGCCGCGGGCTGGCACTGGGCAACGGGCGATTTACTCAACGACCTGCTGCAGTGGCGCTGGCCGCGTATCTTTGCTGCGCTGATTGCAGGGGTAATGCTGGCGGTGGCGGGGTGCATTATTCAGCGTCTGACCGGCAACCCGATGGCGAGCCCGGAAGTGCTTGGGATCAGCTCTGGCGCCGCCTTTGGCGTGGTGCTGATGCTGTTCTTTGTGCCGGGCAATGCGTTTGGCTGGCTGATGCCTGCCGGCAGTCTCGGGGCGGCGGTTACGCTGCTGATTATCCTGATTGCCGCCGGTCGCGGCGGGTTTTCACCGCACCGCATGCTGCTGGCGGGGATGGCGCTCAGCACCGCGTTCACCATGCTGCTGATGATGCTGCAGGCAAGCGGCGATCCGCGTATGGCGAAGATCCTGACCTGGATATCCGGCTCAACGTACGGCGCGACCGGCAGCCAGGCGATCGGGTCCGGGCTCGTGATGATCGTACTGCTGGCGATGGTGCCGCTGTGCCGACGCTGGCTGACTATTCTGCCGCTCGGCGGTGAAACCGCACGTGCGGTGGGAATGGCGCTGACGCCAGCACGTGTAGCGCTGCTGCTGCTCGCCGCGTGCCTGACGGCGACGGCCACCATGACGATTGGCCCGTTGAGTTTTGTGGGGTTAATGGCGCCGCATATCGCCAGAATGATGGGGTTCCGCCGGACGATGCCGCATATCGTCATGTCGGCCCTCACGGGTGGGGTGATGCTGGTGTTTGCAGACTGGTGCGGAAGAATGGTGCTGTTCCCGTATCAGATCCCGGCGGGGCTGCTGTCGACCTTTATTGGTGCGCCGTATTTTATCTATCTGTTGAGAAAGCAGAGTCGGTAATCAGGTGCGGCTTGATGCCCTCTCCCACGGGGAGAGGGAGAACACCGTAGGCCGGGTAAGCGTTAGCACCACCCGGCAATGCTCTTAGAGCTTCGCAAACACCTTACGCGCCGCGTCGATGGTGTTGTTGATATCTTCTTCGCTGTGCGCCACGGACATAAAGCCCGCCTCGAATGCGGACGGTGCCAGGTACACGCCTTCTTCCAGCATCAGGTGGAAGAAGCGCTTGAAGCGTTCAACGTCGCACTTCACCACGTCCTGATAGCGGGTCACGGTTTTCGCCTCGGTGAAGAAAATCCCGAACATCCCGCCTACGTGGTTAACCACCAGCGGAATACCGGCCTCTTCTGCCGCTTCCAGCAGGCCGTTTGCCAGCTGCGTGGTCCGGTCGGTCAGGGTTTCGTGAATACCTGGCTGCGCCACTTCGGTCAGGCAGGCAAAACCCGCCGCCATGGCGATAGGGTTGCCGGAGAGCGTGCCCGCCTGGTAAACCGGGCCGGTTGGTGCCAGCGCTTCCATGACGTCCTTACGACCACCGAACGCGCCGACCGGCATGCCGCCGCCGATGATTTTACCCAGGCAGGTGAGGTCCGGCTCCACGCCGTAATAAGACTGGGCGCCCGCCAGCGCCACGCGGAAGCCGGTCATCACTTCGTCGATGATCAGCAGCGCGCCGAACTCATCGCACAGGGCGCGCAGGCCCGGCAGGAAGTCAGGCTGCGGTGGGATACAGTTCATGTTGCCCGCAACCGGCTCAACGATGATGCAGGCGATCTCCTGCGGATACTGCTCGAACGCCGCGCGAACGGTGTTCAGATCGTTGTAGGTGCAGGTCAGGGTATGCTTCGCGAAATCCGCAGGCACGCCAGGCGAGTTTGGCTGGCCGAGCGTCAGCGCGCCGGAACCCGCTTTCACCAGCAGGCAGTCCGCGTGGCCGTGGTAGCAGCCTTCGAACTTGATGATTTTATCGCGGCCGGTAAAGCCGCGCGCCAGGCGGATGGCGCTCATGGTGGCTTCGGTACCGGAGTTCACCATGCGCACCATGTCCATGGTCGGGACCAGCTCGGTGACCAGTTCCGCCATCTTCACTTCCATTTCGGTAGGCGCACCGAAGCTCAGGCCGCGCTGGGCGGCTTCAATTACCGCGTTACGAATGGCCGGGTGGTTGTGACCCAGCACCATCGGGCCCCAGGAGCCGACGTAATCGATATAGGCTTTGCCATCGACATCATACAGATACGCGCCGTCAGCACGCTCGATAAACAGCGGCGTGCCGCCCACGCCGGTAAAGGCGCGCACAGGTGAGTTCACGCCACCCGGAATAAGCTCGCGGGCTGCACTGTAGAGGTTTTCAGACTTGCTCATGGCGTCGTTCCTGGTTCGTATAAAATGATTAAGCCCACTATTCTAAGTGATTCGGGGAAGGTTATGAAATTTTTAGCCTGGTAATGCTTTAAGATTTGTTAAGTAATTTTCAGGAGACGGTGGGGCAGTCTCTGGTAAAATCCACGCGGCTTTTGTATGACGAATAAGTACAGGACATGAAATCAGATTCTCCGTCTTTTGAAGAACAACAGTTTACGCGCGCCCAGCATCGAATCAGTATTCGACGGCTGCTCAATCGCGATAAAACGCCGCTGGCGATCCTGCTGGCCGCTGCCGTGGTGGGAACGCTCGCCGGTCTGGTGGGCGTGGCGTTTGAAAAAGCGGTTAATGCCGTGCTCAACTGGCGAGTGGGAACCGTGGCCGGTTTCGCCGACAGCCGATGGCTGGTCTGGGTTGCGGCGTTCGGGCTGTCGGCGCTGTTTGCCATGGTGGGGTATTTCCTGGTGCGTAAATTCGCGCCGGAGGCGGGCGGGTCCGGCATCCCGGAAATTGAAGGGGCGCTGGAGGAGCTGCGTCCTGTGCGCTGGTGGCGAGTCATTCCGGTAAAATTTATCGGCGGCATGGGTACGCTGGGCGCGGGAATGGTGCTCGGCAGGGAAGGGCCCACGGTTCAGCTGGGCGGGAACGTCGGCCGCATGGTGGGCGATCTCTTTCGGATGCGCAGCGCCGAAGCGCGCCATACGCTGCTGGCTACCGGTGCGGCGGCGGGGCTATCGGCGGCCTTTAACGCGCCGCTGGCGGGCATTTTGTTTATCATCGAAGAGATGCGCGCGCAGTTTCGCTACAACCTGATCTCCATTAAAGCGGTTTTTACCGGCGTCATTATGTCGAGCATCGTGTTTCGCCTCTTTAATGGCGAAGGGGCGGTCATTGAGGTGGGTAAACTGACCAACGCGCCGGTTAACACCCTGTGGCTTTACCTGATCCTCGGCATGATTTTTGGCGTGGTGGGACCGCTGTTTAACACCTTTATCCTGCGCGCTCAGGATATGTTCCAGCGTATTCACGGTGGGAATACGACTAAATGGGTGCTGATGGGCGGCCTGCTTGGCGGAATCTGTGGCGTGCTCGGGTTTATCGAGCCAAATGCCGCGGGCGGCGGCTTCGGGCTGATCCCGATTGCGGCGGCGGGGAACTTCAGCGTGGGTCTGCTGTTGTTTATGTTTATCTCCCGCGTCATCACCACGGTATTGTGTTTTTCCTCCGGCGCGCCCGGCGGGATATTCGCCCCGATGCTGGCGCTGGGAACCTTGTTGGGCACCGCGTTTGGTATGGCGGCTCAAGCGGGCTTTCCCGCCTATCACCTTGATGCAGGGACCTTTGCGGTAGCCGGAATGGGGGCGCTGCTGGCCGCCTCCCTGCGCGCGCCGTTGACCGGGATCGTGCTGGTGCTGGAGATGACGGACAATTACCAGCTCATTTTGCCAATGATCATTACCTGTCTCGGGGCGACACTATTAGCCCAGTTCCTGGGTGGAAAACCGCTATACTCCACCATCCTCGCGCGTACCCTGGCAAAACAAGAGGCGGAGCGGGCCGCCGCGCAGAATACTTGAATGAATTACCAGGGTATTAGATAATGACGAAAAGAATTGGGTGAATTTTACCCAATAGCAGTATTCATGGGAGCATAAGATGAGTGATGACGTAGCTGTGCCGCTGGAATTTACCGAAGCAGCAGCCAACAAAGTGAAAACCCTGATTGCCGACGAAGACAATCCGGATCTGAAACTGCGTGTCTATATTACCGGTGGCGGCTGCAGCGGCTTCCAGTACGGTTTTACTTTTGACGATCAGGTTAACGATGGCGATATGACCATTGAGAAACAGGGCGTCGCGCTGGTGGTTGACCCGATGAGCCTGCAGTATCTGGTAGGTGGTTCGGTCGACTACACCGAAGGTCTGGAAGGTTCACGCTTTGTGGTGACCAACCCGAATGCAACAAGCACCTGCGGGTGTGGGTCTTCGTTCAGCATTTAAGCCTGAATGCGGATTGTAGGCCCGGTAAGCGAAGCGCCACCGGGCTTATAAACGACGCCTATCTTGAAGTTTCATCCAGCGCAAACGTCGGCAGCTTCAGGTGCCAGCGTATCGCCGCTAAACGTATCGCCAGCGTCACGATCATCCCCAGCATCGCGGCGTTTTCCAGCGGAATGGCAAAGGTGTAATAAGCGGTCGCGTGGACAATGCCGCCCGCAATACAGGCCGTTGCGTAAATTTCAGTACGCAGGATCATCGGCACCTCACGTGCCAGAATGTCGCGAATGATCCCGCCGCCCACGCCGGTTAATACGCCCATGCAGATCGCCACCATCGGACCGGTGCCCGCATTAAACGCCTTATTGACGCCAATACCGACAAACACGGCCAGACCGACGGCATCCAGTACCGGCAATATCCATTTTGGTAATCGACGGGGCTGGCGAACCAGCACAATGGTTAACAGACAGGTGACCATCGCGACCACCAGGTCGGTTGGATCTTTCACCCAAAACACCGGGCCATTGGCCAGCGCCATATCGCGGATAGTCCCGCCGCCCACGGCGGTCACCACGCCCAGCACCAGCACGCCAAACGGATCCATGCGTAGTTTTCCGGCGAGCAGGACGCCGGAGATAGCAAAAACGGCTGTGCCAAGAATATCCAGCCAATAAACGAGCATCGTTAAATCCTCGAAAAGGGTCTTATGTTAGTGACTCTCTGCCAGCGCGGCACAGAGCTGTTTTGCGGCGAGGATAATACGCGGGCTGGCGCGTTCAAACCAGTCGCTGTTGAGGGGTATTACCGGTATTTTTAGCTGCTTTTGCCAGAATTGCTCGATTTTGGGAATTTCGCTCGCATTTCCGACCACCACGATGGCCTGTGGCTGGCGCGCCAGAACCTGCTCACGGCTTACCTGAGGCCACGGTACCCGGCTGGCTGCAAAGATGTTTTCACCGCCACAGACTTCCAGTACCTGATTCTGAATCGACCCTTTACCGGTGGTGAACAGCGGCTGGCTGCCAAACTGCAGGAAGATGCGCTTTTTAACAGGGGTATCGTATCGGGATTTCAGCGCGGCATAGTCGCTGAGCATCTGTTTCGCTGCAGCCTCGGCTTTTTTGGGCGTAGGGCTATAGGGTGCCAGGGCCTGTAGCGCCTGAGCGACCTGCTCAATGCTGACGGCATCAATCCACATGACCTTGATGCCAAGGGAGGTAAGCTGGTTAACCTGCCGCTCGGCGTTGCCGCCGCGCCAGGCCAGCACGAGATCCGGTTTCAGCGCCACGATGCGCTCAAGGTTCATCCCTTGCCAGGTCGCCACCTGTTCAATGCCTGTCGCCTGAGGGGGATAATCCGAAAAGCTGCTCACGCCAACGGGCGTGATCCCGGCGGCAAACGCCAGTTCGGTATTGGCGGGAGAGAGGGTAATCACACGCGGCGCGGCAAAAAGCCACGCCGGTGCGAGCAGAAGCAGGGCGGCCAGCGCCCTGAGGGGATGTTTAGCCACGTGCCAGGTTCTGCACCAGGCGTTCCACCATCACGGTAGACTGTTTTGCCGCAACGGTCAGGAACTCGTCGAAGCTGATGTGGGACTGCTGATCTGCCACGTCAGAGATGGCGCGAACCACTACAAACGGTACGTTGAAATTATGGCAAACGTGCGCAATCGCGGTCGCTTCCATCTCAACGGCCACCGCCTGAGGGAAGTTATGACGGATTTTCGCCAGGCCAACGGAGCCGTTGATGAACGCATCACCGCTGACAATCAGACCGCGTACCGCGTTGAGGTTGAGCTCCGCAATGCAGGTCTCTGCCGCCGCAATCAGTTTGTCGTCCGCTTTAAACCCTGCCGGGCAGCCCGGAAGCTGGCCGTACTCGTAGCCGAACGCGGTGACGTCCGCATCGTGATAGCGCGCTTCGTCGGAAACAACGATGTCACCCACTTTCAGCGTCGGCGCCAGGCCGCCCGCAGAGCCGGTATTCACGATCACGTCCGGCTTGCAGCGCTCAAGCAGCAGGGTGGCACCCAGCGCCGCAGCGACTTTACCGATGCCTGATTTCAGCAGAGCCACGTCAACACCGTTTAGCTGACCGGTATAGATCTCACAACCTCCCAGAGAGAGGGTCTGACGGTTCTCAATTTTGTCACGCAGAAGCGTAACTTCTTCTTCCATTGCACCAATAATGCCGATTTTCATAGATTTACTCGCGATGTGCCTTGTTAAGATGCATAGTCTATCATGCGGTTAAGGGGAAACGCATTCTCACGCGGGGGAGCACATGTCACCAATCGATTTTCGCACCAAAATTAACTGGCACCGACGTTTCCGTTCGCCGCAGGGCGACAAGAGCGAACATGAGATTCTGCGTATCTTCGAAAGCGATCGCGGGCGGATCATTAACTCGCCCGCCATCCGCCGTCTGCAGCAAAAGACCCAGGTCTTTCCGCTGGAGCGTAACGCCGCGGTGCGCACGCGCTTAACCCACTCCATGGAGGTGCAGCAGGTCGGGCGCTACATCGCCAAAGAGATTTTAAGCCGTCTCAAAGAGCAGCGCTTACTGGAAACCTATGGTCTGGACGAGCTGACGGGGCCTTTTGAGAGCATCGTTGAGATGGCCTGCCTGATGCATGACATTGGCAACCCGCCTTTCGGTCACTTTGGAGAGGCGGCTATCAATGACTGGTTTAAGCAACGGCTTTACCCTTCGGATGCGGTAAGCCAGCCGCTGAGCGACGACCGCTGCATCGTACGCGATTTACGCCTGCGTGAAGGGGAAGAGGGGCTGAACGATCTGCGCCGCAAGGTGCGCCAGGACCTCTGTCACTTTGAGGGTAACGCGCAGGGGATCCGGCTGGTGCATTCCCTGATGCGTATGAACCTGACCTGGGCGCAGGTCGGCTGCATTCTTAAATATACGCGCCCCGCGTGGTGGATGGGGGAGACGCCCGCGTCCCACAGTTATTTAATGAAAAAACCGGGCTATTACCTTTCCGAAGAGGCTTATATTGAACGGTTACGTAAAGAACTTTCATTGACGCCAAACGGCCGTTTTCCATTGACCTGGATTATGGAAGCCGCCGATGATATTTCCTATTGCGTGGCCGATCTGGAAGACGCCGTTGAGAAAAGAATTTTCAGCGTCGAGGAGCTTTATCAGCATCTTTATACGGCCTGGGGCACCCATGAAAAAGGCTCGCTGTTTGCGCAGGTTGTCGAAAATGCCTGGGAAAAATCGCGCTCAAATACATTAAGCCGCAGTACGGAAGACCAGTTCTTTATGTATTTGCGGGTCAATACATTAAATAAGCTGGTGCCGTACGCGGCGTCACGCTTTATTGATAATTTGCCGCTGATTTTCAGCGGGGAATTCAACCACGCCCTGCTGGAAGATGACAGCAGTTTCAGCCAGCTCCTCGAGCTTTATAAACATGTGGCGATGCGGCATGTATTCAGCCATCCGGATGTCGAACAGTTAGAGCTGCAGGGATATAGAGTGATCAGTGGGTTACTGGAAATTTATGCTCCGCTGCTCCAGCTGTCGGTCGACGAATTCAGCGAGCTGGTAGAACACGAGCGCGTGCGCCGTATTCCCATTGAATCACGACTTTATCAAAAACTTTCTACCCGACACCGTCTGGCGTATGTCGAAGCGATTGGCAAGCTGGATCGCCAGTCACCGCAGTGGCCGGTGATGGAATATTATTACCGCTGCCGTCTTATCCAGGACTATATCAGCGGCATGACGGATTTGTATGCCTGGGATGAATACCGCAAGCTGATGGCGGTGGAATAATTCCGGAGTTTTGTAAAGACGGCCAATAAATTTTTACCTTTTCCATAAACTTATCGCCGGAACTAAGCGGTATAAAACGAATCTGAGTTACACAGCAATTTTGCGTTACCTGTAAATCGAGATTGAGAAACATGAAAAAAACCACATTAGCAATGAGTGCACTGGCTCTGAGTTTAGGTTTAGCGCTGTCTCCTCTGACTGCTACTGCAGCCGAGACCGCGTCGTCGGCAGCAACCGCGCAGCAGATGCCAAGCCTGGCACCGATGCTCGAAAAAGTGATGCCATCGGTGGTGAGTATTAACGTTGAGGGTAGCACGACCGTCAATACGCCGCGCATGCCGCGTAACTTCCAGCAGTTCTTCGGCGACAACTCGCCGTTCTGCCAGGACGGTTCGCCATTCCAGAGCTCTCCGTTCTGTCAGGGCGGTGGCGCAGGGGATGACAGCCAGGGCGGCGGCCAGCAGCAGAAATTCATGGCGCTTGGCTCGGGGGTAATCATTGATGCAGCGAAAGGCTATGTCGTCACCAACAACCACGTTGTCGATAACGCGAGCAGCATTAAGGTTCAGCTGAGCGATGGCCGTAAGTTTGACGCCAAAGTGGTCGGCAAAGATCCGCGCTCCGACATCGCGCTGATCCAGATTCAGGATCCGAAAAACCTGACGGCGATTAAAATTGCCGACTCCGACGCGCTGCGCGTGGGTGACTACACCGTGGCGATCGGTAACCCGTTCGGTCTGGGTGAAACCGTGACCTCGGGTATCGTCTCTGCACTGGGCCGCAGCGGCCTCAATGCCGAAAACTATGAAAACTTCATCCAGACGGATGCAGCGATCAACCGCGGTAACTCCGGCGGCGCGCTGGTGAACCTGAACGGCGAGCTGATCGGTATCAACACCGCGATCCTGGCACCGGACGGCGGCAACATCGGGATCGGCTTTGCTATCCCAAGTAACATGGTGAAAAACCTGACCGCGCAGATGGTGCAGTATGGCCAGGTGAAACGCGGTGAGCTGGGTATCCTGGGTACGGAACTGAACTCCGAACTGGCTAAGGCAATGAAAGTTGACGCCCAGCGCGGGGCATTCGTCAGCCAGGTGATGCCGAACTCCTCTGCGGCGAAAGCGGGTATTAAAGCGGGGGATGTGATCACCTCCCTGAACGGTAAACCGATCAGCAGCTTTGCTGCCCTGCGTGCGGAAGTCGGCTCTATGCCTATCGGCAGCAAAGTGACCCTTGGTCTGCTGCGCGACGGTAAGCCGGTTAACGTCAGCCTGGAGCTGCAGCAGAGCAGCCAGAATCAGGTGGACTCCAGCACCATCTTCAGCGGGATTGAAGGCGCCGAGATGAGCAACAAAGGCGCAGACAAAGGCGTGGTTGTGAATAACGTGAAGGCGAATTCACCGGCAGCCCGTATCGGCCTGAAAAAAGGCGATGTGATCATGGGCGCTAACCAGCAGCCGGTGAAAAACATCGCGGAACTGCGTAAGATCCTCGACAGCAAACCTTCCGTGCTGGCGCTCAATATCCAGCGTGGTGACACCTCTATTTACCTGCTGATGCAGTAATCCTCTGAAGCCCCTGTTCGCAGGGGCTTTTCTCGTTTCTGTGACCTTTCACACAAGTCCACACTTCTTCCTCTCTCTTTGTGCATCTGCACAATGCGGGCGTCGCTGAACTTCCCTATGCTTGAGCTCTGCTCACGGGAGGGTTCTATGGCTGGCTGGCATCTTGATACCAAAATGGCGCAGGATATTGTGGCGCGCACCATGCGCATCATTGATACCAATATCAACGTAATGGATGCCCGCGGGCGCATTATTGGCAGTGGCGATCGCGAGCGTATTGGGGAATTGCACGAAGGCGCGCTGCTGGTGCTCTCCCAGGGGCGCGTGGTCGATATCGACGATGCGGTAGCGAAACACCTGCACGGCGTCCGTCAGGGCATCAATTTACCGCTGCGCCTTGAAGGCGAGATTGTGGGGGTCATCGGCCTCACCGGCGAGCCTGAGTCACTGCGAAAATACGGTGAGCTGGTCTGCATGACGGCGGAGATGATGCTGGAGCAGTCGCGGCTGATGCACCTGCTGGCTCAGGACAGCCGCCTGCGCGAAGAGCTGGTGATGAACCTTATTCAGGCGGAAGAGCATACGCCTGCGCTGAGCGAGTGGGCGCAGCGTCTGGGGATCGATCTGAACCAGCCGCGCGTGGTGGCGGTCATTGAGGTCGACAGCGGCCAGTTGGGCGTTGACAGCGCGATGGCCGAGCTGCAGCAGCTGCAAAATGCACTGGCGACGCCGGAGCGCGACAACCTGGTGGCGATCGTCTCTCTGACGGAGATGGTGGTGCTCAAACCGGCGCTCAATGCGTTTGGCCGCTGGGATGCGGACGATCATCGCCGTCGCGTGGAGCAGTTAATTTCCCGTATGAAAGAGAATGGTCAGCTGCGTTTTCGCGTTGCGCTGGGCAACTACTTTACCGGTCCGGGCAGTATCGCCCGCTCCTGGCGTACCGCGCGAACCACCATGATGGTGGGTAAGCAGCGAATGCCGGAAAGCCGCAGCTATTTCTATCAGGACCTGATGCTGCCGGTGCTGCTCGACAGCCTGCGCGGTGGCTGGCAGGCCAATGAGCTTGCGCGGCCACTGGCGCGCCTGAAAGCCATGGACAATAACGGCCTGCTGCGCCGGACCCTGCAGGCGTGGTTCCGTCATAACGTGCAGCCGCTGGCGACGTCAAAAGCGCTGTTTATTCACCGCAATACCCTGGAGTATCGGTTAAACCGAATTTCAGAGCTGACGGGGTTAGATCTGGGAAATTTCGACGACAGGCTGCTGCTGTATGTGGCGCTGCAGTTGGATGAACAGAGATGATGCTGTTTGCCTGGGGGCGGCTTCGCCTTACCCGGCCTACATGCGTTCGTAGGCCCGGTAAGCGAAGCGCCACCGGGCAATAAAACGGCTTATTTGTTGCGGGTTAATTTCTCAAGATCCGCTTCAATCTCGCTGATCTTATTGGTAACAACGCTTTCAAGGTGACGCAGGTCGTCAAGGATCTTGCGCTTGAGATCGACTTCGGTGCGGTCGCGCTGGCAGATCTGATCGAGTTCATCGATCACATAGCGCAGGTTAGGGCTGATTTCCTGTACTTCTTTGTATCCCTGTCCTACACCGTCAGCAACAACGGTCTTACGCTGGCGTGGGTATTTAAACTTCACGCTTTTGGCGAAAAACTCTCCTTTGTCCTTGTGAAAATAGATTTTCAAAATATCGTTATTGGCTTCCTGGCGGAGGCTGTAACGATCAATTTCATCAGGATTGGTAATGCCCAGACTTTTCAGATTATCGTACATAGCGGTACCCTTGATCTCAACATAACCTTTGAATAATTAACGAAAAAATCTATTTTCGCCACCCTCAGATATAAAAAAAGCGGGGTTGCCCCCGCTTTTTGTTATACCCGATTAATCGATGGTGCGCAGCAATTCGTTGATGCCCACTTTACCGCGCGTTTTCGCATCCACTTTCTTCACGATAACCGCACAGTACAGGCTGTATTTGCCATCTTTTGACGGCAGGTTGCCGGAAACCACCACGGAGCCCGCCGGAACGCGACCGTAATGCACTTCACCGGTTTCACGGTCGTAAATACGGGTGCTCTGGCCGATGTAAACGCCCATGGAGATCACGGAACCTTCTTCCACGATCACGCCTTCCACCACTTCAGAGCGCGCGCCGATGAAGCAGTTATCTTCGATGATGGTTGGGTTAGCCTGCAGTGGCTCCAGAACACCGCCGATGCCCACGCCGCCGGACAGGTGAACGTTTTTACCGATCTGCGCACAGGAACCAACCGTTGCCCAGGTATCCACCATGGTGCCTTCATCAACGTAGGAACCGATGTTCACGTAGGATGGCATCAGCACGGTGTTGCGTGCGATGAAGGCACCCTGACGCACCGCCGCAGGCGGCACCACGCGGAAACCTTCTTTCTGGAAACGCGCTTCGTCGTAGTCAGCGAACTTCATTGGCACTTTATCGAAGTAGCGGCTTTCTGCTCCGTCGATAACCTGGTTATCGTTGATGCGGAAAGAGAGCAGCACCGCTTTCTTCAGCCATTGATGAGTGACCCACTGACCGTCGATTTTTTCTGCCACGCGCAGTGCGCCGGAATCCAGCAGGGAAATCACCTGGTTTACCGCTTCACGGGTCACGGTATCCACATTTGCCGGGGTAATCTCGGCGCGACGCTCAAAAGCGGACTCAATAACGTTCTGTAACTGCTGCATTGTTTACTCTTTCCATTTCACTAAAAAACATATCACCCTTTATCGTTTGGATTGAGGGCTGCTGTCAACCGTTGTTGCACTTCAAGCTGCAGGTCATTATTAAGGGCACGCCGGTCGGCGGTGGCGATTATAAATAAATCTTCTACTCGTTCGCCAATCGTTGTAATTCGGGCCCCATGAAGCGAAATTCCCAGATCGGCAAAAACCTGGCCGACGCGGGCGAGCAGCCCTGGCTGGTCGAGCGCGATCAGCTCCAGGAACGATTTACGATCGGTGTGGGTCGGCAGGAAATTGACCTCGGTATCCACGGTAAAGTGGCGCAATTTTGCCGGCTGGCGACGCGGCTGCGGGGGCTGCCAGCTGCGCTGGGTAATCGCCTGCTCCAGACCAAAACGTATCCCTTCATGCCTGTCCGACGACAGCGGGCTGCCGTCCGGCTCCAGCACGATAAACGTGTCCATGGCCATGCCGTCGCGGGTGGTGAAAATCTGCGCGTCATGCACGCTCAGGTTACGCCTGTCCAGCTCGGCGCAGACGGCAGCAAACAGATAAGGCCGGTCCGGGCTCCAGATGAAAATCTCCGTTCCGCCGCGCGTGGCCTGCGGGCTTAGCAGGATCATCGGCTGGGACAGATCGTGCTTGAGCAGATGCCGCGCGTGCCACGCCAGCTGGTTTGGGCTGTGGCGGACAAAATAGTTGGCGCGGCAGCGGGCCCAAATCTGATGTAGCGCCTCTTCATCAATGTTATCCATCCGCAGCAGCGCCAGCGCCTGAAGCTGGTGGTGACGCACGCGCTCGCGCATGTCCGGCGTGTTCTGCATCCCGCGACGCAGCTGTTTTTCGGTGGCGAAGTACAGCTCGCGCAGCAGGCTCTGCTTCCAGCTGTTCCACAGGGTTTCGTTGGTGGCGCAAATATCCGCCACCGTCAGGCAGACCAGATAGCGCAGGCGGTTTTCCGTCTGAACTTCTTCCGCGAACTGCTTAATGACTTCCGGGTCCTGAATGTCCCGACGCTGCGCGGTGACCGACATCAGCAGGTGATGGCGCACCAGCCAGGCCACCAGCTGCGTTTCACGTGAGTTGAGGCCGTGCAGCTCGGCAAATTTCAGCACGTCCTGCGCGCCCAGTACCGAGTGGTCACCGCCGCGGCCTTTGGCGATGTCGTGGAACAGGGCGGCAATCAGGATCAGTTCCGGATGGGTCAGGCGCGGCCACAACTCGACGCACAGCGGGTGGCGGGAGCGCGTCTCTTCTTTGGCAAAGCTCTCCAGCTTGAGCATCACGCGGATGGTGTGTTCATCCACCGTGTAGGCGTGGAACAGGTCGAACTGCATTTGGCCGACAATGTGCGACCACTGCGGCATATAGGCCCACAGCACGCTGTGGCGGTGCATCGGCAGCAGCCCGCGGCTGACGGCGCCCGGGTGGCGGAGCATGCTCAGGAACAGCGAGCGCGCTTCCGGGATGTAACACAAAGGCTGCGTCAGATGGCGGCGCGCGTGGCGCAGATGGCGCAGGGTGGTGGAGTAGATCCCGGTGATGGTGCTGTTGCGCACCATGGTGTAGAACATCCGCAGGATCGCTTCCGGCTCGCGGATAAACAGCGTTTCGTCGCGCAGATCGATAAGTGTGCCGCGCAGCTGGAATTCATCGTCAATCGGGCGAGGCTTTTCGTCGGCAGTCAGGGCCAGAATGGCCTCGTCGAACAGCTGCAACAGCATCTGGTTCAGCTCGGTCACCCGGCGGGTGACGCGGAAGAAATCCTTCATCATCTGCTCAACCGGCTCGTTGCCTTCGCCCTGATAGTTCAGCCGCTGCGCTACGCTGAGCTGACGGTCAAACAGCAGGCGGTTATCGTAGCGGGTGACCTCCAGATGCAGGGCAAAGCGGATGCGCCACAGCAGGTGCAGACACTCGTTGAGCTCGTTACGCTCGGCCTCGGTCAGGAAGCCAAAGCCGACCATCTCGTCCATCGAGGTGGCGCCAAAGTGACGACGGGCGACCCACTGTAACGTGTGGATGTCGCGCAGGCCGCCGGGGCTGCTTTTAATGTCCGGCTCAAGATTATAGCTGGTGCCGTGGTAGCGCTGGTGGCGCTGGTTTTGCTCCTCGACCTTCGCGGCGAAGAACTTTTCTGACGGCCAGAAGCCGTCGCTGAAGATGTGTTTTTGCAGCTCCAGGAACAGCGCGACGTCGCCAATCAGCAGACGGGTTTCAATCAGGTTGGTGGCAACGGTCAGGTCCGATAGCCCTTCCAGCAGACACTCTTCCAGGGTGCGAACGCTGTGGCCGACTTCCAGCTTCACGTCCCAGAGCAGGGTCAGAAGCTCGCCGATTTTTTGCGCCTGTTCGTCCGGCAGCTTTTTGCGGCTTAGGATCAGGAGATCGATATCGGAAAGCGGATGCAGCTCACCGCGGCCATAGCCCCCGACGGCAACCAGCGCGACGTCGCTAACCTGCCCGAAACCGTAGTCGATCCACAGACGCTGCAGGAGCTGGTCGATAAACTCGGTGCGCGCCTCAATGAGCTGCTCGGCAGATACGCCTGCATCGAACGCGCTACCCAGCCAGCGATGGAAAACATCCATATGGGCTTTAATATGCGCGCAGGTCAGCTCGTGCGGCGGCCAGACGCCCGGGTTATCGGGCTGGTCGGGGAGGGTGGGAAGGGCTGTGTTAGCATACTGTTCGGGTAAAAGATTACTCATCGTGCGCCACCCATAAGAAAAAGCTATCGCCATTAAAAAAGCCGGCATTTGCCGGCTTCTTATCACTCAATGTTCGTCAGTATCGCCGGGATGGTGTCATCCTTGCGCAACGTCATAATTTCGCAGCCGTTGTCTGTTACCACAATAGTATGCTCGTACTGGGCAGACAAGCTTCTGTCTTTGGTTTTCACGGTCCAGCCGTCTTTCATGGTGCGGATGCGGTAGTCACCGGCGTTGACCATCGGTTCAATGGTGAAGGTCATGCCCTTTTGCAGCACAACGCCGCCGTCGTCTGCATCGTAGTGCAGAACCTGCGGCTCTTCATGGAAGACGCGGCCAATACCGTGACCGCAGTATTCGCGCACCACGGAGAACCCTTCCGCTTCCACAAATTTCTGAATTGCGGCGCCGATAGTACGCAGGCGAATACCCGGCTTCACCATTTTCAGCGCCAGGTAGAGGCTGTCCTGGGTGACTTTGCACAGGCGCTCGCCCAGGATGGTCGGCTTGCCAACGATGAACATTTTTGAGGTGTCACCGTGGTACTCGTCTTTAATGACGGTCACGTCGATGTTGACGATATCGCCGTCTTTCAGCAGTTTTTCATCGTCAGGAATGCCGTGGCACACCACTTCATTAATAGAGATGCAGACGGATTTTGGGAAACCGTGGTAGCCGAGGCAGGCGGAAACCGCGTGCTGCTCGTTCACGATATAGTCGTTACAGATGCGGTCCAGTTCACCCGTGCTGACGCCCGGCTTCACGAACGGCTCGATCATTTCCAGCACTTCCGCGGCCAGACGACCGGCGACGCGCATCTTTTCAATTTCTTCAGGTGTCTTAATAGAGATAGCCATGTAATCTGTCCATCGGTGTCGATTTTTTCGACAATACTAGTCTAAGTGTCGTCAATGGTATCAGTCAGGCACGCTCCGTGCCAAATTGAGAATCATTAACAGCACACTCCGCCAACAACTGTTGGTTTCTGGTCGTGTTTTGTGGTATAAAGCGCGCCGGACTTCCGATCCATCTCAGATACACAGGCTGGACGGAAGCGACAAATCTCACTTTGTGTAACAACACACACGTATCGGCACATATTCCGGGGTGCCCTTCGGGGTCGGTAATATGGGATACGTGGAGGCATAACCCCAACTTTCAATATAGAGGTTTTAAACATGGCAACTGTTTCCATGCGCGACATGCTCAAGGCTGGTGTTCACTTTGGTCACCAGACCCGTTACTGGAACCCGAAAATGAAGCCTTTCATCTTCGGCGCACGTAACAAAGTTCACATCATCAACCTTGAGAAAACTGTACCAATGTTCAACGAAGCCCTGGCTGAGCTGAACAAGATCTCTTCCCGTAAAGGTAAGATTCTGTTCGTTGGTACTAAGCGCGCTGCAAGCGAAGCTGTGAAAGATGCTGCTAACAGCTGCGACCAGTTCTTCGTGAACCATCGCTGGTTGGGCGGCATGCTGACCAACTGGAAAACTGTTCGTCAGTCCATCAAGCGCCTGAAAGATCTGGAAACCCAGTCTCAGGACGGTACTTTCGACAAGCTGACTAAGAAAGAAGCGCTGATGCGCACTCGTGAACTGGACAAGCTGGAAAACAGCCTGGGCGGTATCAAAGATATGGGCGGCCTGCCAGACGCGCTGTTCGTAATCGATGCAGACCACGAGCACATCGCTATCAAAGAAGCTAACAACCTGGGTATCCCGGTATTCGCTATCGTTGATACCAACTCCGATCCGGACGGTGTTGACTTCGTTATCCCGGGTAACGACGACGCAATCCGTGCTGTTAGCCTGTACCTGAGCGCTGTAGCTGCTACCGTTCGTGAAGGCCGTTCCCAGGATCTGGCTTCTCAGGCGGAAGAAAGCTTCGTAGAAGCTGAATAATAAGGTTTTACCCCTTATTAGTACCGTGTATGAATAGGGGCCCATTACCGGCCCCTTTTTTCAATTTACACTGTTTGGCCCCCGGCCGGGCAGTTCACATCTCCCGAGGATTTAAGAATGGCTGAAATTACCGCATCCCTGGTAAAAGAGCTGCGCGAGCGTACTGGCGCAGGCATGATGGATTGCAAAAAAGCGCTGACTGAAGCGAACGGCGACATCGAGCTGGCAATCGAAAACATGCGTAAATCCGGTGCGATCAAAGCAGCTAAAAAAGCAGGCAACGTTGCTGCTGACGGCGTGATCATCACTAAGATCGACGGCAACTACGGCATCATTCTGGAAGTTAACTGCCAGACTGACTTCGTTGCTAAAGATGGTGGTTTCCAGGCATTTGCTAACAAAGTTCTGGACGCAGCGGTTGCTGGCAAAATCACTGACGTTGAAGTTCTGAAAGCACAGTTCGAAGAAGAGCGTGTTGCGCTGGTTGCTAAAATCGGTGAGAACATCAACATCCGTCGCGTTGCTTCTCTGGAAGGCGACGTTCTGGGCTCTTACCAGCACGGTGCTCGTATCGGTGTTCTGGTTGCGGCTAAAGGCGCTGATGAAGAGCTGGTTAAACAGCTGGCAATGCACATCGCTGCAAGCAAGCCAGAATTCGTTAAGCCAGAAGACGTGTCTGCTGAAGTGGTAGAGAAAGAGTACCAGGTTCAGCTGGACATCGCGATGCAGTCTGGTAAACCAAAAGAAATCGCAGAGAAAATGGTTGAAGGCCGCATGAAGAAATTCACCGGCGAAGTTTCTCTGACTGGCCAGCCATTCGTAATGGACCCAAGCAAATCTGTTGCTCAGCTGCTGAAAGAGCACAACGCTGACGTAACTGGCTTCATCCGCTTCGAAGTGGGCGAAGGCATCGAGAAAGTTGAGACTGACTTCGCAGCAGAAGTTGCTGCAATGTCCAAGCAGTCTTAATGATTGAAAAGGAGCCGCCTGAGGGCGGCTTCTTTTTGTCACCCGTCACATGAAATCAGACAGGCTCCAGTATCGCTGTACTGATTTGCGGCATATCATGTCGCCAGAATTAACCCCCATCTTAATCGTTGACAGTCTCAGGAAAGAAACATGGCTACCAATGCAAAACCCGTGTACAAACGCATTCTGCTTAAGCTGAGTGGCGAAGCGCTGCAGGGATCGGAAGGCTTCGGTATTGACGCAAGCATCCTTGATCGCATGGCACAGGAAATCAAAGAACTGGTCGAACTGGGCATCCAGGTTGGCGTGGTCATTGGCGGTGGCAACCTTTTCCGTGGTGCTGGTCTGGCGAAAGCGGGGATGAACCGCGTTGTGGGCGACCACATGGGTATGCTGGCAACCGTGATGAATGGCCTGGCGATGCGTGATGCGCTCCATCGCGCCTATGTGAACGCCCGCCTGATGTCCGCGATCCCCCTGAATGGCGTATGCGATAATTACAGCTGGGCAGAAGCTATCAGCCTGCTGCGCAACAACCGCGTGGTGATCCTCTCCGCCGGTACGGGTAACCCGTTCTTTACGACCGATTCCGCTGCCTGCCTGCGCGGTATCGAGATCGAAGCTGATGTGGTACTGAAAGCGACCAAAGTCGATGGCGTGTTTACTGCCGACCCGGCAAAAGATCCTTCTGCCACCATGTACGATCAGCTGAGCTACAGCGAAGTGCTGGATAAAGAGCTGAAAGTGATGGATCTTGCCGCCTTCACGCTGGCTCGCGACCACAAATTGCCAATTCGTGTCTTCAACATGAACAAACCTGGCGCACTGCGTCGCGTGGTCATGGGCGAAAAAGAAGGCACTTTGATTACGGAATAATTTCCGTTGACGATAAATACAGGTAAGATTCCGCTTTATTTTGTAGTGGTATCTTACCCGGGCGCGCCTTTGGCGTTGTCATGAATTAAACGCGACTATACTTAGCACACCTGTAGCGCTGTGCTGGCGGATAGTCTGCCTGAGACAAGTTTTCAAGGATTCGTAACGTGATTAACGACATCAGAAAAGATGCTGAAGTACGCATGGAAAAATGCGTAGAAGCGTTCAAAACCCAAATCAGCAAAATCCGTACTGGCCGTGCTTCCCCAAGCCTGCTGGATGGCATCATCGTCGAGTACTACGGTACGCCAACCCCTCTGCGTCAGCTGGCGAGCGTGACGGTAGAAGATACCCGTACGCTGAAAATCAACGTATTCGATCGTTCTATGGGCCCGGCGGTTGAGAAAGCGATCATGGCGTCTGACCTCGGTCTGAACCCAAGCTCTGCGGGTGCTGACATCCGCGTTCCACTGCCACCGCTGACCGAAGAGCGTCGTAAAGACCTGATCAAAGTGGTACGTGGCGAAGCTGAGCAGGGTCGTGTATCCGTGCGTAACGTCCGTCGCGACGCGAATGATAAAGTCAAAGCGCTGCTGAAAGAAAAAGAGATCAGTGAAGATGACGATCGTCGTTCT
Source organism: Enterobacter cloacae complex sp. BZL2005 (assembly GCF_049238885.1). Taxonomy (NCBI): domain Bacteria; kingdom Pseudomonadati; phylum Pseudomonadota; class Gammaproteobacteria; order Enterobacterales; family Enterobacteriaceae; genus Enterobacter; species Enterobacter cloacae complex sp. BZL2005. Next base: position 296,304 of record NZ_JBMKGI010000004.1, read on the forward strand.
CAGGACGACATTCAGAAAATGACTGACGCTGCCATCAAGAAAATTGATGCGGCGCTGGCAGATAAAGAAGCGGAACTGATGCAGTTCTGATTTCTGTCGTACACTGATAAACGCCGTTCAGAGGGACTTTGGGTCTTGCTGGCGGCGTTTTGCTTTTATCTGGTCTAACTTTTCGGGCATCTCATGAAGCATTTAACACTCCTTGGCTCAACCGGCTCTATTGGTTGCAGCACTCTCGACGTTGTTCGCCATAATCCTGAACTTTACACCGTGACAGCGCTGGTGGCCGGTAAGAATGTGCAGCGAATGGTTGAGCAGTGCCTGGAGTTTACGCCCCGCTATGCGGTGATGGATGACGAAGAGAGCGCGCGCCTGCTGAAAGCACAGCTGCTTGAGAAGGGCAGTCGAACCGAGGTGCTGAGTGGCCAACAGGCGGCCTGCGAGATGGCGGCGCTGGATGAGGTGGATCAGGTGATGGCGGCCATTGTCGGGGCGGCAGGATTATTGCCGACGCTTGCCGCGATTGATGCCGGTAAGGACGTTCTGCTGGCCAATAAAGAGTCGCTGGTCACCTGCGGACGCCTGTTCATGGAGGCGGTGAAGCAGCGCGGGGCGCGTCTTTTGCCCGTCGACAGCGAGCACAACGCGATTTTTCAGAGTTTACCGCAACCTTTTCAACAGAATCTGGGGTACGCTGACCTGGAGCAGAATGGCGTCGTGTCGATTCTGCTTACCGGGTCTGGTGGCCCGTTCCGTGAAACGCCACTGTCTGAACTGCGTGCGATGACGCCGGATCAGGCGTGCCGTCATCCGAACTGGTCGATGGGGCGTAAAATCTCCGTTGACTCTGCCACCATGATGAACAAAGGTCTGGAATACATTGAAGCGCGCTGGCTGTTTAATGCGTCAGCGAAACAGATGGAAGTACTGATTCACCCGCAATCGGTGATTCATTCGATGGTGCGTTATCAGGATGGCAGCGTGCTGGCGCAGCTGGGCGAGCCGGACATGCGTACGCCGATTGCCCATTCCATGGCGTGGCCGAATCGAGTGAAGTCCGGCGTGAAGCCGCTTGATTTCTGCAAGCTAAGTTCCCTGACGTTCAGTGAACCAGACTATGACCGTTACCCTTGTCTGAAGCTTGCAATGACGGCCTTTGACCAGGGGCAGGCGGCGACAACGGCACTGAACGCAGCCAATGAAATTACCGTTGAAGCATTTCTGAATCAGCAAATTCGTTTTACCGATATTGCGGCGTTAAATTTATCGGTACTGGAGATGATGGATTTGCGCGAACCACAGAGCGTGGAAGAGGTGCTGACGGTGGATGCAGCTGCGCGTAATATTGCGCGCCAACAGGTGACACGTCTCGCAAGCTGGTGATAAAGCAACCACTAGTCGTCGTGCTATTTGTTAGCGTTGGGCTTCAGTGATATAGTCTGCGCCACCTGATCGCAGGTATTTGACTTTACGTGGTCAGGTGAGCCGTGGTTTGACACGGCTTTTTTATGTATCGGCTTCAGTATTCCTGAGTACCGTTAAATCCTTTTCAGGGACAAAAAACGCGTTATGTTGTCTGCGAATCAACCAATAAGCGAAAACTTGCCAGCTCATGGCTGCCGTCATGTAGCAATCATTATGGATGGCAATGGCCGCTGGGCGAAAAGACAAGGGAAGATACGAGCCTTTGGGCATAAAGCTGGGGCGAAATCCGTTCGCCGCGCCGTTTCTTTTGCCGCCAATAACGGCATTGATGCGTTAACGCTCTATGCTTTTAGCAGTGAAAACTGGAATCGACCGCTGCAGGAAGTGACTGCGTTGATGGAATTGTTTGTGTGGGCGCTAGACAGCGAAGTAAAAAGCCTGCACCGCCACAACGTCCGCCTGCGTATCATTGGCGATACCAGTCGTTTTAACTCACGTTTGCAGGAACGGATTCGTAAAGCAGAGGCGCTGACTGAAAATAATACCGGTCTGACGCTGAATATTGCGGCGAATTACGGCGGACGCTGGGATATTATCCAGGGCGTTCGGCATCTCGCCGAACAGGTTCAGGAAGGGCTGTTGAGACCCGACCAAATTGATGAAGAAGCGCTGAGCAAGCAAATCTGCATGAATGAACTGGCACCTGTGGATTTAGTAATTAGGACAGGGGGAGAACATCGCATAAGTAACTTTTTGATATGGCAAATTGCCTATGCCGAACTTTACTTTACAGATGTTCTTTGGCCCGATTTTGATGAACAAGACTTTGAAGGTGCGCTGCATGCCTTTGCCAATCGAGAGCGTCGTTTCGGCGGCACCGAGCCTGGTGGCGACAACGCCTGATGGGGGTAGCTTTTGCTGAAGTATCGCCTGATTTCCGCTTTTGTATTAATACCCATTGTCATTGCGGCGCTGTTTTTACTGCCCCCGGTGGGATTCGCTATTGTTACGCTGGTGGTGTGCATGCTCGCCGCGTGGGAATGGGGACAGTTTAGCGGCTTTACCTCGCGTACGCAGCGAGTATGGCTTGCGGTACTTTGTGGCTTTATCCTGGCCGTAATGCTGTTCACGTTGCCTGAATATCATCATGATATTCATCAGCCTCTGGTGGCTGGTTCCTTGTGGATATCGTTGGCCTGGTGGGTTGCCGCGCTGTTGTTGGTGCTGTTTTATCCCGGCTCCGCGGCGTTGTGGCGTCATTCAAAAGTGCTGCGACTGATTTTTGGTTTGCTCACCATTATTCCTTTTTTCTGGGGTATGGTTGCGCTGCGCGCTTGGCACTACGACGAAAACCACTACAGCGGTGCGATCTGGCTGCTTTATGTGATGATTCTCGTCTGGGGGGCTGACTCCGGGGCCTATATGTTTGGTAAACTGTTTGGCAAACATAAGCTGGCACCGAAGGTTTCTCCGGGCAAAACCTGGCAAGGATTTATCGGCGGTTTGTTTACGGCCGCGATCATCTCCTGGGGCTACGGCGTCTGGGCGAATCTTGAAGTGGCACCATCAATACTGCTGGTGTGCTCGATTTTTGCTGCGCTTGCCTCCGTGCTCGGTGATTTAACCGAAAGTATGTTCAAGCGTGAAGCAGGGATTAAGGACAGTGGACACCTGATTCCAGGGCATGGCGGTATACTGGATCGCATTGATAGCCTGACAGCGGCTGTTCCAGTGTTTGCGTGTTTGCTTTTACTGGTATTCGGGACGATTTAACGGAAGGTTTTATGCTGAGCATTCTCTGGAATCTGGCGGCGTTCATAGTTGCACTGGGTGTACTGATTACCGTGCATGAATTTGGCCATTTCTGGGTTGCTCGCCGCTGTGGCGTGCGCGTAGAGCGGTTTTCCATCGGTTTTGGTAAATCACTCTGGACGCGCACCGACCGCCACGGTACGCAATTTGTCATCGCCCTTATCCCGCTGGGCGGCTACGTCAAAATGCTCGACGAACGCGTCGAGCCTGTCGCGCCTGAACTGCGACACAGCGCATTCAACAATAAAACCGTTGGACAACGCGCCGCCATCATCGCTGCCGGACCGGTAGCCAACTTCATCTTTGCGATTTTCGCTTACTGGCTGGTGTTTATCATCGGCGTCCCTGGCGTGCGTCCGGTAGTAGGTGACATTGCCCCCAACTCCATCGCGGCGAGTGCGCAAATTACATCCGGGATGGAACTTAAAGCGATTGATGGCATCGAAACCCCTGATTGGGATGCCGTGCGACTGCAGCTGGTTGCTAAAATTGGCGATCCGCAGACCACCATCAGCGTATCGCCATTTGGGTCAGACGCCCGTCAGGACAAAGTGCTCGATTTACGTCAATGGCGTTTCGAGCCAGACAAAGAGGATCCCGTCGCTGCGCTGGGCATTCGTCCGCGCGGCGCGCAGATCGAGCCGGTATTAGCCGAAGTACAGGCAAACTCGGCGGCGAGCAAAGCGGGTTTGCAAGCAGGCGACAGGATCGTTAAAGTCGATGGTCAACCATTAACAGAGTGGATGACCTTTGTTACTCTGGTGCGCGATAATCCGGGTACGTCTCTCGCGCTGGAAGTTGAAAGGCAAGGCAGTCCGCTTTCGCTGACGCTGATCCCGGATACGAAGTCGGTCGGCAAGAAGGCAGAAGGGTTTGCAGGCGTTGTGCCAAAAGTGATCCCGCTGCCAGATGAGTACAAGACAATACGCCAGTATGGGCCGTTCAGCGCCATCCTTGAAGCCACGGATAAAACATGGCAACTGATGAAGCTGACGGTCAACATGTTGGGGAAATTGATAACCGGTGATGTGAAACTGAACAACCTCAGTGGGCCAATTTCGATTGCCCAGGGGGCTGGGATGTCAGCGGAATTCGGGGTGATTTACTATCTCATGTTCCTCGCGCTCATTAGCGTGAACCTTGGGATAATCAACCTGTTCCCGCTTCCCGTTTTAGACGGGGGTCATCTGCTGTTTTTAGCGATTGAAAAGCTAAAAGGCGGGCCGGTATCCGAGCGAGTTCAAGACTTTAGTTATCGCATTGGCTCGATTTTGCTGGTGCTGTTAATGGGGCTTGCACTTTTCAATGATTTCTCTCGGTTGTAAGAGAGTTAGTTAGGAAGAACGCATAATAACGATGGCGATGAAAAAGTTGCTCATAGCGTCGCTGCTGTTTAGCAGCGCCACCGTATACGGTGCTGACGGGTTCGTAGTGAAAGACATTCATTTCGAAGGCCTTCAGCGTGTCGCCGTTGGTGCGGCCCTCCTCAGTATGCCTGTGCGCCCCGGCGATACGGTTAATGATGATGATATCAGTAATACCATCCGTGCTCTGTTTGCCACCGGCAACTTCGAGGATGTCCGCGTCCTGCGTGATGGTGATACCCTGCTGGTACAGGTAAAAGAACGTCCAACGATCGCCAGTATCACTTTCTCCGGTAACAAGTCGGTGAAAGATGACATGCTCAAGCAAAACCTTGAAGCATCCGGTGTTCGTGTGGGTGAGTCTCTGGACCGCACAACCCTTTCAGACATTGAAAAAGGTCTGGAAGACTTCTACTACAGCGTCGGTAAATACAGCGCCAGCGTGAAAGCGGTTGTGACTCCGCTGCCGCGTAACCGTGTTGACCTGAAGCTGGTCTTCCAGGAAGGTGTCTCTGCGAAGATTCAGCAGATCAACATTGTGGGTAACCACGCGTTCAGCACTGACGAACTGATCTCCACCTTCCAGCTTCGCGATGAAGTGCCATGGTGGAACGTGGTGGGCGATCGCAAATACCAGAAACAGAAACTGGCGGGCGACCTTGAAACCCTGCGCAGCTACTATCTGGATCGTGGTTACGCGCGTTTCAACATCGACTCGACGCAGGTGAGCCTGACGCCGGACAAGAAAGGCATCTACATTACGATCAACATCACGGAAGGCGATCAGTACAAGCTTTCGGGTGTTGAGGTGAGCGGTAACCTGGCGGGGCATTCTGCTGAAATCGAATCGCTGACCAAAATTCAGCCAGGCGATCTCTATAGCGGATCCAAAGTCACCAAAATGGAAGACAGCATTAAGAAGCTGCTCGGCCGCTATGGTTATGCCTATCCGCGCGTACAGACTCAGCCGGAAATCAATGACGCGGATAAAACCGTTAAGCTGCACGTGAATGTTGACGCGGGTAACCGTTTCTACGTGCGTAAGATCCGCTTCGTCGGTAACGACACCTCCAAAGACTCCGTTCTGCGTCGCGAAATGCGTCAGATGGAAGGCGCATGGTTAGGTAGCGATCTCGTTGATCAGGGTAAAGAGCGTCTGAACCGTCTGGGCTATTTTGAAACGGTTGATACTGATACCCAGCGCGTACCGGGCAGCCCGGATCAGGTTGATGTCGTTTATAAAGTGAAAGAGCGTAACACCGGTAGCTTTAACTTTGGTGTGGGCTACGGTACTGAAAGCGGCGTCAGCTTCCAGGTTGGCGTGCAGCAGGATAACTGGCTGGGTACGGGTTACTCTGTCGGAATTAACGGTACCAAAAACGACTATCAGACCTACTCTGAGTTCTCTGTAACGAACCCATACTTCACCGTTGACGGTGTGAGCCTGGGCGGTCGTATCTTCTATAACGACTTTAAAGCCGACGATGCGGATCTGTCCTCTTACACCAACAAGAGTTACGGTGTGGACGGAACGCTTGGCTTCCCGATTAACGAATACAACACCCTGCGAGCGGGCTTAGGTTACGTGCATAACGACCTGTCCAATATGCAACCGCAGGTGGCCATGTGGCGTTACCTGGACTCTATTGGCCAGTCGGCGAGCAAAAACAGCGATAACAACGGTTTCGCTGCAGATGACTTCACCTTCAACTACGGCTGGACCTATAACCGTCTCGACCGTGGTTACTTCCCAACGGAAGGTTCTCGCGTCAACCTGAACGGTAAAGTTACCGTCCCGGGTTCCGATAACGAGTTCTATAAGGTGACGCTCGATACTGCGTCCTACTTCCCGATCGATGACGATCACAAGTGGGTGGTTCTGGGTCGTACCCGTTGGGGTTATGGTGATGGTTTAGGCGGCAAAGAGATGCCGTTCTATGAAAACTTCTATGCCGGTGGTTCCAGTACCGTTCGTGGCTTCCAGTCCAACAACATTGGTCCGAAAGCGGTTTACTACGGCGGGAACGACAAAGATAACTGCGATAAGTCTTCCTCATCAGAAGTCTGTAGTTCTGATGACGCAGTCGGCGGTAACGCTATGGCCGTGGCGAGCCTGGAGTTCATCACGCCAACGCCGTTTATTAGTGATAAATATGCGAACTCCGTCCGTACATCCTTCTTCTGGGATGCGGGTACGGTGTGGGATACCAACTGGGAGAACACTGCCCAGATGCGTGCAGCTGGCGTTCCTGACTACAGCGATCCGAGCAATATTCGCATGTCTGCCGGTATCGCATTACAATGGATGTCACCGCTGGGGCCGTTGGTCTTCTCTTACGCCCAGCCGTTTAAGAAATATGATGGAGACAAAGCGGAGCAATTCCAGTTTAACATTGGTAAAACCTGGTAATAATCCGCTGCAAAGGAATGCGTTGGCAGTGTAGCGCTGACAACTGGCGATCGGTAATACGGTCGCCTTGCCACGCAAAGAACGGTACCTTCTGGTGCCAATGGGATGGTAAGGAGTTAATTGTGAAAAAGTGGTTATTAGCTGCAGGTCTCGGTTTAGCGATGGCAACTTCTGCTCAGGCAGCAGACAAAATTGCAATCGTCAACATGGGTAATTTGTTCCAGCAGGTTGCACAGAAAACAGGTGTTTCTGCGACGCTGGAAAACGAATTCAAAGGCCGTGCAAGCGAACTGCAGGGTATGGAAAACGATCTTCAGTCCAAAATGCAGCGTCTGCAGCGTGATGGTTCTACCATGAAGGCAAGCGACCGCAGCAAGCTGGAAAAAGACGTAATGGCTCAGCGCCAGGCGTTCTCCCAGAAAGCGCAGGCTTTCGAGCAGGATCGTCAGCGTCGTTCTAACGAAGAACGCGGCAAGCTGGTGACTCGCATTCAGACCGCTGTTAAAGCAGTGGCTGCCGATCAGAGCATCGATCTGGTTGTTGATGCGAACGCCGTTGCTTTCAACAGCAAAGATGTTAAAGACATCACTGCTGACGTTCTGAAACAGGTTAAATAAGTAATGCCTTCAATTCGACTGGCTGATTTAGCTCAGCAGTTGGATGCAGAATTACACGGTGATGGCGATATCGTCATCACCGCTGTTGCGTCCATGCAATCTGCTAAAGCTGGCACGATTACCTTCATGGTAAGCCCTAAGTACCGTGAGCAACTGGCTCAATGCCAGGCGTCAGCTGTTGTTCTGACGCAGGACGATCTTCCATTTGCCACTGTAAGCGCGCTGGTAGTGAAAAACCCCTACCTGACGTATGCCCGCATGGCTCAAATTCTTGATACCACGCCGCAACCGGCCCAGAACATTGCTGCCAGCGCAGCGATTGATGAGACGGCCAGGCTGGGTAACAACGTCGCCGTTGGTGCGAATGCGGTTATCGAATCCGGCGTCGAGCTGGGCGATAACGTCGTCATTGGCCCGGGCTGCTTCGTTGGGAAAAATACGAAAATCGGCGCCGGGACCCGTTTATGGGCGAATGTGTCCGTATACCATGACGTTGAAATTGGCGAAAACTGCCTCGTCCAGTCCAGTACCGTGATTGGTTCTGATGGCTTTGGTTACGCTAACGATCGCGGTAACTGGGTTAAGATCCCGCAGCTTGGTCGCGTTATTATTGGCGATCGCGTGGAGATCGGCGCCTGTACCACCATTGACCGTGGCGCGCTTGACGACACGATCATTGGCAATGGTGTTATCATCGATAACCAGTGCCAGATTGCGCATAACGTTGTGATTGGCGACAATACCGCGGTTGCGGGTGGCGTCATCATGGCGGGCAGCCTGAAAATTGGCCGTTATTGCATGATTGGCGGTGCGAGCGTGATTAATGGCCATATGGAAATCTGCGACAAGGTGACCGTGACGGGAATGGGCATGGTAATGCGTCCTATCACTGAACCTGGCGTCTATTCCTCCGGCATTCCGCTCCAGCCCAACAAGGTATGGCGTAAAACAGCAGCTCTGGTGATGAACATTGATGATATGAGCAAGCGCCTCAAGTCCCTTGAGCGCAAGATCGATCAACAAGACTAAGCGTCATCCGTTTAACGCTATTTTTCCCGGCCTGTCGGCTTTCTAATAAACCGGCAGGCCGTGTTATTATTGTTATCAGTACATTTTGACAGGAAGAGTATTTTGACTACTGACACTCATACTCTGCATATTGAAGAGATTTTAGAACTTCTGCCGCACCGCTACCCGTTTCTGCTGGTAGACCGTGTGCTGGATTTTGAAGAAGGTCGTTTTCTGCGCGCAGTGAAAAATGTTTCCGTGAATGAGCCGTTCTTCCAGGGGCACTTCCCTGGTAAACCTATCTTCCCGGGTGTGTTGATTCTGGAAGCGATGGCTCAGGCTACCGGTATTCTGGCGTTTAAAAGCGTCGGTAAACTGGAACCCGGTGAGCTGTATTACTTCGCGGGTATTGACGAAGCGCGCTTTAAGCGCCCTGTCGTACCTGGTGATCAGATGATCATGGAAGTCACTTTTGAAAAAACGCGTCGTGGCCTGACTCGCTTCAAAGGCGTAGCGCTGGTTGACGGTAAAGTTGTTTGCGAAGCGACGATGATGTGTGCTCGTAGCCGGGAGTCCTGATACGTGATTGATAAATCCGCCTTTATTCATCCTACCGCCATTGTGGAAACGGGTGCCATCGTTGGTGCTAACGCCCACATTGGCCCGTTTTGTATTGTTGGACCCCATGTCGAAATTGGTGAGGGTACAGTGCTGAAATCTCACGTTGTGGTGAATGGTCACACGACCATTGGCTGCAATAACGAGATCTATCAGTTCGCCTCCATCGGCGAAGTTAACCAGGATCTGAAATATGCTGGTGAGTCGACCCGTGTGGAAATCGGCGATCGTAACCGTATTCGCGAAAGCGTCACCATTCATCGTGGAACAGTACAGGGTGGTGGGTTGACGAAGGTGGGCAGCGATAACCTGTTTATGGTGAATGCGCATATCGCGCACGACTGTACCGTGGGTGACCGCTGTATCCTTGCCAACAATGCCACGCTGGCAGGACACGTATCAGTTGATGACTTCGCAATTATTGGCGGCATGACCGCAGTCCATCAGTTCTGCATCATTGGTGCGCACGTGATGGTCGGCGGATGCTCCGGTGTGGCGCAGGACGTCCCACCGTATGTGATTGCGCAGGGCAACCATGCCACGCCGTTTGGCGTGAACATCGAAGGCCTCAAGCGTCGTGGTTTTAGTCGCGAAGCGATTACTGCCATCCGCAACGCGTACAAACTGCTGTACCGTAGCGGTAAAACGCTGGAAGAGGCGAAGCCGGAAATTGCCGAACTGGCGAAAAAGCACCCGGAAGTGGACGCGTTCATGGAGTTCTTTGACCGTTCAACAAGGGGTCTGATTCGTTAATGGTCGACAGTCGTCCGCTTACGATAGCCCTGGTCGCCGGAGAAACCTCCGGCGATATTCTTGGTGCCGGTCTCATCCGTGCGCTTAAGGCACGCGTACCCAATGCTCGCTTTGTCGGTGTTGCTGGCCCGCTGATGCAGGCCGAAGGCTGTGAAGCCTGGTATGAAATGGAAGAGCTGGCCGTGATGGGGATCGTTGAGGTGCTGGGGCGGTTACGCCGTTTGCTGCACATCCGTGCCGATCTCACCCGCCGCTTTACCGAACTCAAACCCGATGTGTTTGTCGGTATCGATGCACCTGATTTCAACATTACCCTCGAAGGGAATCTGAAAAAGCAGGGCATTAAGACGATTCACTACGTCAGTCCATCCGTCTGGGCGTGGCGACAGAAACGCGTTTTCAAAATCGGACGGTCCACCCACCTGGTGCTGGCTTTCCTGCCTTTCGAAAAAGCGTTTTACGACAGATTTAATGTTCCGTGCCGTTTTATCGGTCATACCATGGCGGATGCGATGCCACTGGATCCGGATAAAAACGCGGCGCGCGACGCGCTGGGCATCCCGCATGATGTGCACTGTCTGGCCTTACTGCCAGGCAGCCGTGGCGCAGAAGTTGAGATGCTGAGCGCCGATTTTCTTAAGACAGCGCAACTTCTTCGCCAGACCTATCCCGATCTTGAAGTGGTCGTGCCGCTGGTGAATGCCAAACGCCGCGAGCAGTTTGAGCGCATCAAAGCTGACGTTGCCCCGGATCTTCACGTCCGTCTTCTGGACGGGCAGGGGCGGGAAGCGATGTATGCGAGCGATGCCGCACTGCTGGCCTCCGGCACGGCGGCGCTGGAGTGTATGCTGGCGAAATGCCCGATGGTGGTCGGTTACCGCATGAAGCCGTTTACCTTCTGGCTGGCAAAACGTCTGGTGAAAACAGATTACGTCTCCCTGCCAAACCTGCTTGCGGGTCGCGAGCTGGTGAAAGAGCTGCTGCAGGATGAATGCCAGCCGCAGGCGCTGGCGGAGGCCCTGCTGCCGCTGCTCGCCAACGGTAAAACCAGCCACCAGATGCACGATACCTTCCGCGAACTGCATCAACTGATCCGCTGTAATGCTGATGAGCAAGCGGCCGATGCGGTGCTGGAGTTAGCAAAATGATGGAATTTGTTTATCCTCACACCCACCTTGTGGCGGGTGTGGACGAAGTGGGTCGTGGTCCGTTAGTGGGAGCCGTGGTGACCGCTGCGGTGATCCTCGATCCGGCTCGGCCGATCGTCGGGCTGAATGACTCAAAAAAATTGTCTGAAAAGCGCCGGCTGGCGCTGTTTAGTGAGATTCAGGAGAAAGCGCTGGCCTGGAGCCTCGGGCGCGCTGAACCGCATGAGATAGACGAGCTGAATATTTTGCATGCCACGATGCTGGCGATGCAGCGTGCGGTGGCGGGGCTGAAAATTTCCCCTGAATATGTCCTGATTGACGGCAACCGCTGTCCGGCATTGCCCATGCCTTCAATGGCAGTGGTCAAAGGCGATAGCCGGGTCGCAGAAATTAGCGCAGCTTCTATTATTGCCAAAGTGACACGCGACGCCGAAATGGCCGCGCTGGATCTCACTTACCCTCAGTATGGTTTCGCCCAGCATAAGGGATATCCCACACCTTTCCACCTGGAGAGGCTGGCTGAACATGGCGCAACCGAACACCATCGGCGCAGTTTTGGCCCGGTAAAACGCGCCCTGGGACGGGTGTCCTGAATCATTACGCAAGCAATTAAGTAACGCGGAATCTGAAGATGGCTGAACCACGTTTCGTACACCTGCGGGTGCATAGCGACTACTCCATGATCGATGGGCTGGCGAAGACCGGGCCGCTGGTAAAAAAGGCGGCCTCGCTTGGCATGCCTGCGCTGGCGATCACCGATTTTACCAACCTGTGTGGTCTGGTGAAGTTCTACGGAACGGCGCACGGCGCGGGGATGAAGCCGATCGTCGGTGCAGATTTCCACGTGCAGAGCGACCTCATCGGGGATGAACTGACGCAAATCTCCGTGCTGGCGATGAACAACACGGGTTACCAAAACCTCACGCTGCTGATCTCCAAAGCCTATCAGCGCGGTTACGGCGCGCTGGGACCGTGGATCGACCGCGACTGGCTGGCTGAACTGAACGAAGGGCTGCTCCTGATCTCAGGCGGCCGGATGGGGGACGTCGGAAAATCCCTGCTGCGCGGTAACAGCGCGCTGGTGGATCAATGCGTCTCGTTCTATGAAGAATATTTCCCGAATCGTTATTACCTGGAGTTGATCCGTACCGGCCGTCAGGATGAAGAGAGCTATCTTCATGCCGCGGTGGCGCTCGCAGAGGAGCGTGGCCTGCCCGTAGTGGCCACCAATGATGTGCGATTCCTTGAGGCGGGCGATTTTGACGCTCACGAAATTCGCGTGGCAATCCACGATGGCTTTACCCTCGACGATCCGAAGCGGCCGCGTAATTACTCCGCACAACAGTACATGCGCAGCGAGGAGGAGATGTGTGAGCTCTTCTCCGATATCCCCGAAGCGCTGGAAAACAGCGTAGAGATTGCCAAGCGCTGCAACGTCACCGTCCGCCTTGGCGAATACTTCCTGCCGCAGTTCCCGACGGGTGACATGACCACGGAAGATTTCCTGGTCATGAAATCGAAAGAAGGTCTGGAAGAGCGTCTGGAATTCCTGTTCCCGGATGAAGAAGAGCGTAAAAAGCGTCGCCCGGAGTATGACGAACGCCTGGACATAGAACTCCAGGTGATCAACCAGATGGGCTTCCCGGGCTACTTCCTGATCGTTATGGAGTTCATCCAGTGGTCGAAGGATAACGGCGTGCCGGTTGGGCCGGGGCGTGGCTCCGGCGCAGGTTCGCTGGTGGCGTATGCGCTGAAAATTACCGACCTCGATCCGCTGGAGTTCGACCTGCTGTTCGAACGTTTCCTCAACCCGGAACGTGTCTCGATGCCCGACTTCGACGTCGACTTCTGCATGGAGAAACGCGACCAGGTGATCGAGCACGTGGCCGACATGTACGGCCGTGATGCGGTATCGCAGATCATTACCTTCGGTACGATGGCGGCGAAAGCGGTTATCCGCGACGTGGGCCGCGTGCTGGGCCACCCGTACGGGTTTGTCGATCGCATCTCTAAACTGGTGCCGCCCGATCCGGGCATGACGCTGGCAAAAGCCTTTGAGGCTGAACCGCAGCTGCCGGAAATCTATGAAGCGGACGAAGAGGTCAAAGCGCTGATCGACATGGCGCGCAAGCTGGAAGGCGTCACGCGTAACGCCGGTAAGCATGCGGGGGGCGTGGTTATCGCCCCGACCAAAATCACCGACTTCGCGCCGCTGTATTGCGATGAAGCGGGCCAGCATCCGGTCACCCAGTTCGACAAGAACGACGTAGAATACGCCGGGCTGGTGAAGTTCGACTTCCTTGGCCTGCGTACGCTGACCATCATCAACTGGGCGCTGGAGATGATCAACGCCCGCCGCGAGAAGAACGGCGAGCCGCCGCTGGATATCGCGGCCATCCCGCTGGACGACAAGAAAAGTTTCGACATGCTGCAGCGCTCGGAGACCACCGCTGTCTTCCAGCTTGAATCCCGCGGCATGAAAGATCTGATTAAGCGCCTGCAGCCCGACTGCTTCGAAGATATGATCGCGCTGGTGGCCCTGTTCCGTCCGGGCCCTTTGCAGTCAGGGATGGTAGATAACTTTATCGACCGTAAGCACGGGCGCGAAGAGATTTCCTACCCGGACGTTCAGTGGCAGCACGAAAGCCTGAAGCCGGTACTGGAGCCAACCTATGGCATCATCCTGTATCAGGAACAGGTGATGCAGATCGCCCAGGTGCTTTCCGGCTATACGCTCGGCGGCGCGGACATGCTGCGTCGTGCGATGGGTAAGAAAAAGCCGGAAGAGATGGCCAAGCAGCGCTCCATCTTTGAAGACGGGGCGAAGAAAAACGGCGTTGACGGCGAGCTGGCGATGAAAATCTTCGACCTGGTGGAGAAATTCGCCGGGTACGGATTTAACAAATCTCACTCAGCCGCCTATGCTTTGGTGTCGTATCAAACGCTGTGGCTGAAGGCACACTATCCTGCGGAGTTTATGGCTGCGGTAATGACCGCCGATATGGACAACACCGAGAAGGTGGTGGGCCTGGTGGATGAGTGCTGGCGCATGGGGCTGAAGATCCTGCCGCCGGATATTAACTCAGGTCTCTACCATTTCCACGTCAACGACGACGGGGAGATCGTTTACGGGATCGGCGCGATCAAGGGCGTAGGTGAAGGGCCGATCGAGGCGATCATCGAAGCGCGCAACAACGGCGGGTATTTCCGCGAGCTATTCGATCTTTGCGCCCGTACCGATACCAAAAAGCTGAACCGCCGCGTGCTGGAAAAACTGATCATGTCCGGCGCGTTCGACAGGCTGGGGCCGCACCGCGCCGCGCTGATGAACTCGCTGGGCGACGCCCTGAAAGCGGCGGATCAGCACGCAAAAGCGGAAGCCATTGGCCAGGCGGATATGTTCGGGGTGCTGGCGGAAGAGCCGGAGCAGATTGAGCAGTCGTATTCCAACTGCCAGCCGTGGCCAGAACAGGTGGTGCTGGACGGCGAGCGTGAAACGTTAGGTTTGTACCTGACGGGTCACCCGATCAACCAGTACATTAAAGAAATTGAGCGCTATGTCGGCGGCCACAGGCTAAAAGACATGCATCCGACAGAACGTGGTAAAATCACCACGGCTGCGGGGCTCGTGATTGCTGCAAGGGTTATGGTCACCAAGCGCGGCAATCGTATCGGCATCTGTACGTTGGATGACCGTTCCGGGCGTCTGGAGGTGATGTTGTTCACCGACGCGCTGGATAAATACCAGCAATTGCTGGAAAAAGACCGCATACTTATCGTCAGCGGACAGGTCAGCTTTGATGACTTCAGTGGGGGGCTTAAAATGACCGCCCGCGAAGTGATGGACATTGACGAAGCCCGGGAAAAATATGCTCGCGGGCTTGCTATCTCGCTGACGGACAGGCAAATTGATGACCAGCTTTTAAACCGACTCCGTCAGTCTCTGGAACCCCACCGCTCGGGGACAATTCCAGTACATCTCTACTATCAGAGGGCGGATGCACGTGCGCGGTTGCGCTTTGGTGCAACGTGGCGTGTCTCTCCGAGCGATCGTTTACTGAACGATCTCCGTGGCCTCATTGGTTCGGAGCAGGTGGAACTGGAGTTTGACTAATACAGGAATACTATGAGTCTGAATTTCCTTGATTTCGAACAGCCGATTGCTGAGCTGGAAGCGAAAATCGATTCTCTGACAGCGGTAAGCCGTCAGGATGAAAAACTGGATATTAACATCGACGAAGAAGTGCATCGTCTGCGCGAGAAAAGCGTAGAGCTGACGCGCAAAATCTTTGCCGATCTCGGCGCATGGCAGGTGGCCCAGCTGGCACGCCATCCACAGCGTCCGTACACCCTGGATTATGTCCGCCTGGCGTTTGACGAATTTGACGAACTGGCAGGCGATCGCGCATACGCTGACGACAAAGCTATCGTTGGCGGTATCGCGCGTCTGGACGGACGCCCGGTGATGATCATTGGTCATCAGAAAGGTCGTGAAACCAAAGAGAAAATCCGTCGTAACTTCGGTATGCCAGCCCCAGAAGGCTACCGTAAAGCCCTGCGTCTGATGGAGATGGCTGAGCGTTTCAACATGCCAATCATCACCTTCATCGACACCCCGGGTGCCTACCCAGGCGTGGGCGCGGAAGAGCGCGGTCAGTCTGAAGCCATCGCACGCAACCTGCGCGAGATGTCTCGTCTGAAGGTGCCGGTCATCTGTACCGTTATCGGTGAGGGTGGTTCCGGTGGTGCGCTGGCAATTGGCGTGGGTGATAAAGTGAATATGCTGCAGTACAGCACCTATTCCGTAATCTCCCCGGAAGGCTGCGCGTCCATTCTGTGGAAGAGTGCCGACAAAGCGCCTCTGGCTGCCGAAGCGATGGGCATCATTGCGCCACGCCTGAAAGAGCTTAAGCTGATCGATTCCATCATCCCGGAACCACTGGGTGGTGCACATCGTAAGCCGGAAGTGATGGCTGCTTCTCTGAAAGCACAGCTGCTGGCTGACCTGGCGGATCTGGACGTGCTGAGCAAAGAAGATCTGCTCAACCGTCGTTACCAGCGTCTGATGACCTACGGTTACGCGTAAGCTTCACAATTATCTGAAAAGCCGCACAATGTTGCGGCTTTTTTTATACCTGCGGTTTAGCCGGACTATGCTTAGCTAATGTTTTTTAAGGAGGAAGCCCATGAATATCATTGCCGTTATGGGGCCACACGGCGTCTTTTATAAAGATGAGCCGATTAAGGAGCTGGAGCAAGCCCTGCAGTCGCGCGGGTATCAGCTAATCTGGCCGCACAACAGCGCCGATCTGCTGAAGTTCATCGAGCATAACCCGCGTATCTGCGGCGTGATCTTCGACTGGGATGAATATGACCTCGAACTGTGCAGCGACATCAACAAGCTGAACGAATATCTCCCGCTGTACGCGTTTATTAATACCCACTCAACCATGGACGTCAGCGCCAATGATATGCGTATGGCGCTGTGGTTCTTTGAATATTCCCTCGGCGTGGCGGAAGACATTGCGACCCGAATTCAGCAATACACGAATGAATATCTCGATAACATTACGCCCCCCTTTACCCGGGCGCTCTTCACCTACGTGAAAGAGGGGAAATATACCTTCTGTACGCCTGGGCATATGGCGGGAACGGCCTACCAAAAAAGCCCGGTGGGCTGCCTGTTCTATGATTTCTTTGGAGGCAACACGCTGAAAGCAGACGTGTCCATTTCAGTCACCGAACTAGGCTCGCTGCTGGATCATACCGGACCGCATCTGGAAGCTGAAGAGTATATCGCCCGCACCTTTGGGGCCGAGCAGAGCTATATGGTGACCAACGGCACCTCGACCTCGAACAAAATCGTCGGAATGTATGCCGCGCCTGCGGGGAGCACCCTGCTGATTGACCGTAACTGCCATAAATCGCTGGCGCACCTGCTGATGATGAGCGACGTTGTACCGCTCTGGCTGTCGCCCACGCGCAACGCGCTCGGTATTCTTGGGGGTATTCCGCGGCGGGAGTTCACGCATGAAGCCATTGAACGCAAGGTCGCGGCAGTGCCCGGCGCAGGCTGGCCTGTCCATGCGGTGATCACCAACTCGACCTATGACGGTCTGCTGTACAACACGAACTGGATCAAAAAGACTTTGGACGTGCCGTCGATCCACTTCGATTCCGCGTGGGTACCGTACACCAATTTCCACCCGATTTACGCGGGTAAAAGCGGCATGAGCGGTGAACGCGTACCGGGTAAAGTGTTCTTCGAAACGCAGTCGACGCACAAAATGCTGGCCGCGTTTTCCCAGGCTTCGCTGATTCACATCAAAGGCGAATACGACGAAGAGACCTTTAACGAAGCCTTTATGATGCATACCACCACCTCACCAAGCTATCCGCTGGTGGCGTCTATCGAAACGGCTGCGGCGATGCTGCGCGGCAATCCCGGTAAACGTCTCATCAACCGTTCGGTGGAGCGCGCGCTGCATTTCCGTAAAGAGGTTCAGCGGCTCAAAGAGGAAGCCGACGGCTGGTTCTTTGATATCTGGCAGCCGGAAGAGATTGATGAAGCAGAATGCTGGCCGGTTTCGCCCGGCGAAGACTGGCACGGCTTCCGGGATGCCGATAGTGACCATATGTTCCTCGATCCGGTTAAGGTGACGATCCTGACGCCGGGTATGGATGAGCAGGGTGTGATGGGTGAGGAAGGGATCCCGGCTGCGCTGGTGGCGAAGTTCCTTGATGAACGCGGCGTGGTGGTGGAGAAAACAGGCCCCTATAATTTACTGTTTCTGTTCAGCATCGGGATCGATAAAACCCGGGCGATGGGGCTGCTGCGCGGTCTGATGGAATTTAAGCGCGCCTACGATCTCAACCTGCGGGTGAAGAACATGCTGCCGGATCTCTACGCGGAAGATCCTGACTTCTACCGCAATATGCGTATTCAGGATCTGGCCCAGGGGATCCACAGGCTGATCCGTCAGCACGATCTGCCGCGTCTGATGCTACAGGCGTTCGATGTGTTGCCGGAGATGAAGTTTACCCCGCACAAGGCATGGCAGCGCCAGGTGAGGGGAGAGGTCGAAACCGTCGAGCTGGAAAATCTGGTTGGGCGCGTATCGGCAAACATGATCCTGCCGTATCCGCCGGGCGTACCGCTCCTGATGCCGGGAGAGATGATTACCGAAGAGAGTCGGGCCGTGCTCGATTTCCTGCTGATGCTCTGTTCGGTAGGGCGTCACTATCCCGGTTTTGAGACGGATATCCACGGTGCGAAGCGCGACGAAAACGGCGTGTACTGGGTGCGAGTCCTAAAATAAGAGTGACCGCTTGCCAGGTGCGGGTTTTCGGTTGTAACGTTCAGGCATCATAAAAAGGAGAAGCTATGCTGGGTTTAAAACAGGTTCATCATATTGCGATCATTGCGACCGATTACGCGAAGAGTAAGGCCTTCTACTGCGACATTCTCGGCTTTACGCTGTTGAGCGAGGCCTACCGTGAGGAGCGCGACTCCTGGAAGGGCGACCTGGCGTTAAACGGGCAGTATGTGATTGAACTGTTCTCTTTTCCTTTTCCGCCTGCGCGTCCGTCCCGCCCGGAAGCCTGTGGCCTGCGCCATCTTGCCTTCAGCGTCGATGACCTGGATAGCGCAGTAAAACATCTGGAAGCGCACGGCGTGACGTGTGAAGCAATCCGCGTCGATCCGTTCACCGACAAGCGTTTTACCTTTTTCAACGACCCGGACGGCCTGCCGCTGGAGCTTTATCAGCAGTAAGCGCCATCCTGTGTGATAATGCCCGCTCAGTTCGGGCATTTTTTATGTGTAATTCCCTATGACCTTACCCGCTATTGCGCAAGCCGTTTCACCGTACCGCCAGTTGCTGGTGGGGTTTAGCGGTGGCCTGGATTCCACCGTTCTGCTTCATCGCCTTAAGCGCTGGCGCGATCGGGAGCCTGACGTCCAGCTGCGGGCGATACATATTCATCACGGATTAAGTCCTCACGCAGAGGAGTGGGTGGCGCACTGCGAAGCCTTGTGTGCGGCGTGGGCGATCCCGCTTCTCGTCGAGCGCGTCACGCTTGCAGAGGAAGGGCTGGGCATTGAGGCGCAGGCGCGTAAAGCCCGCTATGCCGCCTTTGCCGGGGCATTGCGTACAGGAGAAGCGCTGGTCACGGCCCAGCACCTGGACGATCAGTGTGAAACCTTTCTGCTGGCGCTTAAGCGGGGCAGCGGACCGGCAGGGCTTTCAGCCATGCCTGAGCGTTCTGAGTTTGCCGGTACAACGTTACTGCGTCCGCTGCTTGGCGAGACGCGCGCCTCGCTTGAGGCCTGGGCGCGAGAACATCAGCTGAACTGGATTGAAGATGAGAGCAACCAGGATGATGGCTATGACCGTAACTTTCTGCGTCTGCGCGTCCTCCCGCTATTGAGCGAGCGCTGGCCGCATTTCGCCGACGCGACGGCAAGAAGTGCTATGCTGTGCGCCGAACAGGAATCGCTGCTGGACGAGCTGTTGAGTGACGAGCTGGCTGAACTGATTTCTGAAGACGGAGCGCTGGCGATTGCACCGCTGAAAGCGATGAGCCCGGTGCGTCGCGCCGCACTGATACGGCGCTGGCTGGCCTCTCATCACGCCGCGATGCCGTCGCGGGCGATGCTAAACCGTATCTGGGACGAGGTTGCCCTGGCGCGGGAGGATGCTTCCCCGTGCGTCCACCTGAACGGTTTTGATGTAAGGCGCTACAAAGGGGAACTCTGGTGGGTAAAATCAACGTCCTCACTGACCAGTGTGGTGCTCGACTGGCTTTCTCCTGCGCTTCCGCTGATATTGCCCGGTGAGGCAGGACGTGTCTCTCTTATACCGTCTGGTCATGTGAGGCTGCCAGAGGCAGGAGAACCGGTAACGGTACGCTTTAAGGCTGGCGGCATGCTGCATATTGTCGGGCGCAACGGGGGACGCAAGCTGAAGAAAATCTGGCAGGAGTGCAACGTGCCGCCGTGGCTGCGCGACACCACGCCGCTGCTGTTCTATGGTGAAACATTGATTGCTGCTGCGGGCATTTTCATCACGGAAGCGGGATGGGCGGAAGAGGGGGTCAGGTTTGAGTGGCAGAAAGCGTAACGGGCAGCCAGGCTGCCCGTTAATGTCATCAGGATTCGCTCACCACGACGGTGCCGATTTGCGGGTGGCTGAAGCTGGCTATTTTATCCAGGCGCAGCTCACGCGTCGCACCGGCATCTTCCACTATCAGGTATTCCACATTCTTACGTGAAACCAGATCGCTGGCCTTCGCCTTCAACACTTCGCCATCTTTTAGCTCCAGCGTCAGTAATAAATGATGCTGGCAGGCGAGTTCGAGGTTGTCATAGTCATCACAATTGATGGGTTGATAAGTATCATTCATCGACATAATCGCTCACCAGTAAATTCGCCGCAGCATACGCTGCTTTTTCCCTGACCGACTCTGAAAGGCTCTCATCAGAGGCCACTTCATTAAGCACTTTCAATACACAGCCCAACGCGTCCGGGACATACCCCAGATCTCCGCTGGCGATTTCCGCATACCGTTTGCGAATTAACTCACAATAATTATTCACATCCCCTCCCGCCAGCGCACTGACTTACTGTGAGATATCATTAAGCCTACGAAGATAAACTCGGTTTAGCAAGGTGACTATACCATACTCATTTAAGCAATATCAGCGCCTTGATAGCGGTGTATTTATCACCCTACAACAGCCTTTTGCCGCGGTTTTCGCTACAATGAGCGCCTGATTCGAATGGAGTTCTCTCATGGCGCTGAAAGCGACAATTTATAAAGCAGTGGTCAATGTGGCCGATCTCGATCGCAACCAGTTCCTGGACGCCTCGCTGACGCTGGCTCGCCACCCCTCCGAAACCCAGGAGCGCATGATGCTGCGCCTGCTGGCGTGGATTAAGTACGCTGACGAGCGTCTGCAGTTTACCCGTGGGTTAAGCGCAGAAGACGAGCCAGAAGCCTGGCTGCGCAACGATCATCTGGGTATCGATTTGTGGATCGAACTTGGACTGCCGGACGAGCGCAGAATTAAGAAGGCCTGCACTCAGTCCGCTGAAGTGGCCTTATTCGCGTATAATCAGCGCGCTGCGGAGATTTGGTGGCAGCAAAACAAGAGCAAGTGCGGACAGTATAAAAATCTCACGGTCTGGTATCTGGATGATGAGCAACTGGCGCAGCTGAGCGACTTTGCCAGCCGGACCATGGTGTTGCAGGCGACGATTCAGGACGGTGCCATCTGGCTCTCTGATTCTCAGAATAATCTGGAAATTCATTTGACGGCGTGGCAACCGGCCTCATGATCGTCTTGTCCCGAAACGTCAGCATTCCGGACAACGAGCTGGAGATCACCGCCATCCGTGCTCAGGGGGCAGGTGGGCAGCACGTCAACAAGGCCTCAACGGCAATCCATTTGCGTTTTGACATTCGGGCCTCAAGCCTGCCAGAGTATTATAAAGAAAGTCTGCTTGCTGCCAGCCATCACCTGATCACCAGCGATGGCGTGATGGTGATCAAAGCCCAGGAATACCGCAGCCAGGAGCTCAACCGGGAAGCTGCGATAGCCAGGCTGGTGGCGGTCATCAAAGAATTAACGGCAGTACAAAAAAGCCGCCGGGCAACGCGGCCAACCCGCGCATCGAAAGAGCGTCGGCTGGCCTCGAAGGCCCAAAAATCCACAGTGAAAGCACTACGCGGTAAAGTTCGTCGCCCCACAGAGTGACGAAAGGGAACACACTTTTCATAAGGAATTCATTGTGAAAAAAGCATTATGGTCAGCGCTGGCAGTGAGTACGCTGTTTGCGCTTTTCGGGTGTAACAACCGCTCCGAAACGCAGGTTTTACAACCCACGCAGACGGAAGAATTAAAACCGATGCAGCAGAGCTGGCGCGGCGTATTGCCTTGCGCGGACTGTGAAGGCATTGAAACGTCCCTGTTACTGCAAAAAGACGGCACCTGGGTGATGAACCAGCGCTATCAGGGCGCAAAAGAGCCTTCTTCTTTTGCAACTTATGGAACATGGGCGCGAACGGCGGAGAAGCTGGTTCTGACGGATACCGCTGGCGAGAAAACTTATTTCCGCGCCAAAGGCGAGGGGATGGAAATGCTGGATCGTGAAGGCAATCCAATTGAATCCCAGTTCAACTACACGCTGGCGCCGGTAAAAGCGGCTCTGCCCGCGACGCCGATGGCGATGCGGGGGATGTACTTCTATATGGCGGATGCGGCGATCTTTACCGACTGCGCAACCGTTAAGAAGGTCAGCGTGGCAAACAATGCGCAGCTTGAACGTGATTACGCGGTGGCGCGCGGCAATGACAGCAAGCCGGTATTGCTGACGGTGGACGGTCACTTTACGCTGGAGCCAAACCCGGATAGTGGAGAGATGGTGAAAACGCTGGTGGCGGATAAAGACGCGAAGTTTGTTGCGGGTAAAGACTGTAACAGTAAATAAGCTGACGCTGAGCCATTAAAAAACCCCGCCTGAGCGGGGTTTTTTGTTTAGCCTTTGATGGCTTTCACCAGGTAATCAAGAATCTCGCCGGTCTTGATCATCTGTTTTTCGCCGCTGCGACGGTATTTGTATTCAATCTCGTCGCTGTCGAGGTTACGGTCGCCGATCACGACGGTGTGTGGGATACCGATCAGTTCCATATCGGCAAACATCACGCCCGGACGCTCTTTACGGTCATCCATCAGCACTTCGATACCCTGCGCACGCAGCTCGGCATACAGCTTCTCGGCCAGCTCCTGCACGCGGTAAGACTTGTGCATGTTCATTGGCAGAATCGCAACTTGGAACGGCGCGATGTTGTCTGGCCAGACGATGCCGCGCTCGTCATAGTTCTGCTCAATGGCGGCAGCTACCACGCGCGTCACCCCGATACCGTAGCAACCCATGGTCAGGATCTGGTTACGGCCATCTTCACCCTGAACAGCGGCGTTCAGCGCGCGAGAGTATTTATCACCCAGCTGGAAGATGTGACCGACTTCAATGCCGCGCTTGATCATCAGGGTACCCTGACCGTCCGGGCTTGGATCGCCTGCGACCACGTTACGGATGTCTGCTACTTCCGGCGTCGCCACGTCGCGATCCCAGTTGATGCCGAAGTAGTGTTTACCGTCGATGTTCGCACCGGCGGAGAAGTCGCTCATCGCGGCTACCGTGCGGTCAATAACAACAGGAACCGGCATATTCACCGGACCGAGAGAACCTGGGCCAGCATTGACCACGGCGCGGATTTCCGCTTCTGTGGCGAACGTCAGCGGGCTGGCGACCTGCGGCAGCTTCTCAGCTTTCACTTCGTTCAGCTCGTGATCGCCACGCACCAGCAGGGCAACCAGCGGGTAAGCGCTCCCTTCGGTGGCTTTCACCAGCAGCGTCTTCACGGTTTTTTCGATCGGCAGGTTGAACTGCTCAACCAGCTCGGCAATGGTTTTCGCGTTTGGCGTATCAACCAGCGTCATCTCTTGCGTTGCCGCAGCACGTGGTTCTTTTGGTGCCAGCGCTTCTGCGAATTCGATGTTCGCCGCGTAATCGGAAGAGTCAGAGAAGATCACATCGTCTTCACCGCTCTGCGCCAGTACCTGGAATTCATGAGATGCGCTACCGCCGATGGAGCCGGTATCAGCCTGCACAGCACGGAAATCCAGCCCCATGCGGGAGAAAATTTTGCTGTACGCCGCGTACATTGCGTCGTAGGTCTCTTGCAGGGATTCCTGAGAGGTATGGAAAGAGTAGGCGTCTTTCATCAGGAATTCGCGAGAGCGCATGACGCCGAAACGTGGGCGAACTTCGTCACGGAACTTGGTCTGGATCTGGAAGAAGTTCAGCGGCAGCTGTTTGTAAGAGCTCAGCTCATTACGAATCAGGTCGGTGATGACTTCTTCATGCGTTGGGCCGAGAACGAACGGACGCTCGCCACGATCGACGAAGCGCAGCAGTTCAGGACCATACTGTTCCCAACGACCGCTCTCCTGCCACAGGTCAGCGGGCTGAACCACGGGCATGGACACCTCGATAGCACCGGCGTTGTTCATCTCTTCACGCACGATGTTTTCGACTTTTTTCAGGACGCGCACGCCGGTCGGCAGCCAGGTGTATAACCCGGAGGCCAGCTTGCGGATCATCCCGGCGCGCAGCATCAGCTGATGGCTGATCACTTCGGCGTCGGCAGGCGTCTCCTTCAGAGTGGAGAGCAGATATTGGCTAGTACGCATGTTGTTACGGTTCCATTTCGACGATTGGAACAGGCTGAAACACCAGCCTGACACAAAAAAAGTGGTTTAGTTTACCAGTGTGGCAAAGATGCCAAAAGAGAGGAGAACAAAATTACCTGGGTTCAAGGGCAAACACTTCAAAACCTGCCCCGGTGACGCGCCAGCGAACGTTAAAATCCAGCAGCCAGACGGCGTACGTTTTACCTGCTTCCTCTTCTTTACGGTAGGCCGGACGGGGGTCCTGCGCCAGCACTTCGGTGATGAAATTCCGCAAACGAGGATAGCGTTTCTCCAGCTGACTGAGCTGCGAGTCTATCTCAGGGGTAAAACAGACTGGCATGTCCGCCTGGGGGGCATCCTGAGCATAACTTGCACGCGCGTTCGGGAGAGCTTCGACAAAAGGCAAATAGGGTTTGATGTCGATAACCGGCGTGCCGTCGACCAGATCCAGGCTACCCAGCTCGAGTACCACCTGATCTTTCTGGCAACGTATGCCTTTCAGCTCAACCAGAGACATGCCAACCGGGTTTGGACGGAAAGTCGAGCGAGTCGCAAACACGCCCATTCTCGCATTTCCGCCAAGACGAGGAGGACGCACGGTAGGACGCCAGCCGCCTTCCATCGTCTGGTGAAACACGAACACCACCCAGAGATGGCTAAAGGCATCGAGCCCGCGCACCGCATCAGCCTGATTGTAAGGGGCTATCAGGTGAAGCTCGCCGCTGCCGCTGGTAACAAGACCGGGCTGGCGGGGCACGGCGAACTTCTCTTTATAAGGAGAGTGGATGATGCCTATCTGCTCGAACTGAAATGCACTCATTTCGCCGTAATGTTCAGCGCAGATCCGATGCAGACTGCCTGACGGTAGCAGCCCGGCGTGCCGCTGGTGACTTCACAGCTGTGCAGCAGGACCGCGTTGGCTTTCATTTTTGCGGCATTAATCTGCATGCGTTTACGCGCAGTCGGGATATTCGGTGGTGAGTCCTGATTGGTCGCCTGACAGGATTCGCCGCTCACTTCGCCCAGTTCACGGAACGGTTTACCGACGAGTTCATCCGCTTTCGTGATAATGCGAACCGGCGCAGGGCGAACCACTTTCGGTTTCGCAGGCTCGGTCTTTGGCGGGGTTGCCGTGCTTTGAACAGGTTCAACGGGAGATCTGCTTAGCATAGAACAGCCGCTCAGCATGAGTGCTAAAAGACAGATCGGTAAAGCACGCATAATATTTCCTCAATGGATAATCAAAACGTCAGATATTGAATCAGTTGACTGCACAAATGACAAGACGGGCATAAGCCCGTCCTGATGATATTACACTGAGGTGAGATTACCAGCCTTTAACAGCGCCGCCGTTAAACACTTTGTTGGCTTCCTGGTAAACTTCGTCAGACTGATAGGCCTGTACGAATTTCTTCACGTTTTCCGCGTCTTTGTTGTCTTCGCGAGTCACGATCAGGTTTACGTATGGAGAGTCTTTATCTTCAACGAAGATACCGTCTTTAGCTGGGGTCAGGCCAATCTGACTGGCGTACGTGGTGTTGATAACGGCCAGGGCAATCTGCGCATCGTCCAGAGAACGTGGCAGCTGCGGAGCTTCCAGCTCAACAATTTTCAGATTTTTCGGGTTCTCGGTGACGTCCAGAACGGTTGGCAGCAGGCCAACACCGTCTTTCAGTTTGATCAGGCCCACTTTCTGCAGCAGCAGCAGGGAACGACCAAGGTTAGTTGGGTCGTTAGGCACGGCAACCTGAGAGCCCGGCTGCAGTTCGTCCAGGGATTTAATTTTCTTAGAGTAACCGGCAATTGGATAAACGAAGGTATTACCCACGCCCACCAGTTTATAGCCGCGATCTTTGATCTGCTGGTCCAGGTATGGTTTATGCTGGAAGGCGTTCGCGTCGATATCACCTTTGCTCAGCGCTTCGTTCGGCAGAACGTAATCGTTGAAGGTCACCAACTCCACGTCCAGGCCATATTTCTCTTTCGCTACTTTCTGAGCAACTTCTGCAACCTGCTGTTCTGCACCTACGATAACGCCCACTTTAATGTGGTTCGGATCTTTTTCATCCTGACCGCAACCCACCAGTGCCAGAGAGCCTATCAGCGCGCCTACTGCTGCGAAGGTCTTTAATTTAAACGCCATGTTTTATCCTTAACTCGTAGAGTTTATGTTGTGTGTAACGTTATTTGTGCGTAACAGCCCGGACGATGCGATCGCCAGAGAACTGGATTAAGTAAACCAGAACAACCAGCAATACCAGAACGGTATTCATCACGGTCGCGTTATATCCAATATAGCCGTACTGGTAACCAATCTGACCTAAACCGCCCGCGCCTACGGCACCGCCCATCGCGGAATAACCGACCAGGGTGATAAGCGTAATGGTTGCCGCATTCACCAGCCCTGGCAGTGCCTCAGGCAGCAGAACCTTGCGAACGATCTGCATCGGCGTGGCGCCCATCGCGCGGGACGCTTCGATCAAACCGGTTGGGATCTCCAGCAGGGCGTTTTCCACCATACGGGCGATAAACGGCGCAGCGCCAACGGTCAGCGGAACGATCGCCGCCTGCAGACCGATAGACGTTCCGACGATCACGCGGGTAAACGGAATCATCCACACCAGCAGAATAATGAACGGGATAGAACGGAAGATGTTCACCAGCGCAGAGAGCGTACGGTACAGCTTCGCGTTCTCAATGATTTGACCCGGACGCGTCACGTACAGCAACACGCCGACCGGCAGGCCAATCACAAAACCAAAGAAACCAGAGACGAAGGTCATTGCCAGCGTTTCCCAAACGCCGCGAACCAGCAGCCATATCATCGGCTCAGACATAACCCAGTACCTCTACTTTTACGTGATGTTCTTGCAGCCAGGCAATGGCTGCCTGGGTTTCTTCTTGTGTGCCGTGCATTTCTGTCAGCATGATGCCGAACTTGACGCCACCGGCGTAATCCATCTGCGCGCTGATGATGTTGTTATTCACGTTAAAGCGACGTGCGGTTTCGGAAAGCAGGGGAGCATCAACGGACTGACCGGTGAACTCCATGCGCAGCATCGGGACGCTGTCAGCTGTTGCTTCTGTTTTCAGACGTTCCAGATAGTCTTCCGGAATATCCAGATGCAGCGTGGACTGGATGAACTGCTGCGCCAGCGGGGTTTTCGGATGCGAGAACACTTCGCTTACCGTGTCCTGCTCGATCAGTTCACCGTTACTGATGACCGCCACGCAGTCGCAGATGCGTTTCACCACATCCATCTCGTGCGTAATAAGGAGGATCGTCAGGCCCAGACGACGGTTAATGTCTTTCAGCAGTTCAAGAATAGAACGCGTGGTTGCCGGATCCAGTGCGCTGGTGGCTTCATCACACAGCAGCACCTTAGGATTGCTTGCCAGCGCGCGGGCAATGGCCACACGCTGTTTTTGCCCACCGGAGAGATTTGCCGGGTAGCTATCCTGTTTGTCGCCCAGACCCACGAGGTCGAGCAGCTCGGTGACGCGGCGCTTCACTTCTTCTTTCGGCGTGTTATCCAGCTCAAGCGGTAAGGCAACGTTGCCGAACACGGTGCGGGAAGCCAGCAGGTTAAAGTGCTGGAAGATCATGCCAATCTGACGACGCGCTTTGGTGAGTTCTTTTTCTGAAAGGGCGGTAAGTTCCTGGCCGCCAACTTCTACGCTGCCCTGGGTTGGGCGCTCAAGCAGGTTAACACAACGGATCAGCGTACTTTTACCTGCACCCGATGCGCCAATGACGCCATAAATTTGACCAGCAGGAACATGCAGGCTGACGTTGTTCAGCGCCTGAATGGTTCGGTTCCCCTGCTGGAACACTTTGGTGATATTGGAAAGTTTAATCATTAGATTATTTTTATCGTATGTAAGTTAGCCGTGGCATTTTCTTCTGCCAGATACGGGTGATGACCGTAAACAAAACGGATGTTAAGGCATCCAGACGTCTAAATCAATCCAACTCTGTACGATGAGCACTTTATTGCGCTGCGATTCATGAGATACTAGCTGAACATGCCTTTTTCAGGAGCAAACCGGTGGCAAAATCAGTACCCGCAATTTTTCTCGATCGTGACGGCACTATTAATGTGGATCACGGTTATGTCCATGAGATTGATGAGTTCGAGTTTATCGAGGGCGTAATAGATGCCATGCGCCAGCTGAAAGAGATGGGCTATGCGCTGGTGGTGGTGACGAACCAGTCTGGTATTGCACGCGGTAAATTCACCGAAGCGCAGTTCGAGACGCTGACCGAATGGATGGACTGGTCACTTGCCGACCGCGGTGTGGATCTCGATGGTATCTACTATTGTCCGCATCATCCGCAGGGAACCGTAGAAGCGTATCGTCAGACCTGTGATTGCCGTAAGCCGCATCCGGGGATGTTTATCTCTGCGCAGGAGTTCCTGCACATTGATATGGCGGCTTCTTATATGGTGGGCGATAAACTGGAAGATATGCAGGCAGCCGCAGCCGCGGGTGTAGGGACTAAAATATTAGTGCGTACCGGCAAGCCAGTGACGCCAGAGGCTGAGAATGCGGCGGATTGGGTGATTAATAGTCTGGCCGATCTGCCAAAAGAGATTAAAAAGCACCAAAAATAGCCTTTTTGGTGAAAAGGTGAGCGGTTGAAATAAAAATGCATTTTTCCGCTTGTCATTCCTCGGCGGCTCCCTATAATGCGCCTCCATCGACACGGCGGATGTGAATCACTTCACAGACAATGTGGTCGGTTGAAGAGAAAAAATCCTGAAATAACGGGTTGACTCTGAAAGAGGAAAGCGTAATATACGCCACCTTGCAACGGTGAGCGAAAGCCGCGTTGCACTGCTCTTTAACAATTTATCAGACAATCTGTGTGGGCACTCAAAGTGACATGGATTCTTAACGTCCTCGGACGAAAAATG
>NZ_JBMKGI010000005.1:0-306913 GCF_049238885.1 Enterobacter cloacae complex sp. BZL2005
GGTCCCACCTGACCCCATGCCGAACTCAGAAGTGAAACGCCGTAGCGCCGATGGTAGTGTGGGGTCTCCCCATGTGAGAGTAGGGAACTGCCAGGCATCAAATTTAGCGTGCTGATATGGCTCAGTTGGTAGAGCGCACCCTTGGTAAGGGTGAGGTCCCCAGTTCGACTCTGGGTATCAGCACCACTTTATACTTAGGTTAAAGTTCGGCAAGAAGTAAAAGAATTTGTCTGGCGGCTTTAGCGCGGTGGTCCCACCTGACCCCATGCCGAACTCAGAAGTGAAACGCCGTAGCGCCGATGGTAGTGTGGGGTCTCCCCATGTGAGAGTAGGGAACTGCCAGACATCAAATAAGTGAGAAGGCCATCCGAAAGGATGGCCTTTTTGCGTTATGATTCTCGTGAAAACGGTAGGCCCGGTAAGCGCAGCGCCACCGGGCAAAAAGATCTGATTAATGAATCACCTGCGACAGGAATGCTCGCGTACGTTCTGACTTCGGATGCGCAAAGAACTCATCTGGCGGCGCCTGCTCAACAATCTCCCCACGATCCATAAAGATCACCCGGTCAGCCACGGTTCGCGCGAACCCCATCTCATGCGTGACACACAGCATGGTCATGCCGGATTGTGCCAGTCCAATCATGGTATCCAGAACCTCCTTCACCATTTCCGGATCGAGGGCTGATGTCGGTTCATCAAACAGCATAATTTTCGGTTTCATACACAGTGAACGGGCGATAGCCACACGCTGCTGCTGTCCACCCGATATCTGACCAGGAAACTTATTGGCATGCTCTGCGATACGTACACGCTCCAGATAGTGCATTGCCAACGCCTCGGCTTCCTTTTTCGGCATCTTTCGTACCCAAATCGGTGCGAGCGTACAGTTCTGCAGAACGGTCAGGTGCGGAAAAAGATTAAAGTGCTGAAATACCATTCCCACTTCCTGACGCACGCGTTCGATATTGCGGATATCTTCATTCAGCTCGATACCATCAACCACGATGCGTCCTTGCTGATGCTCTTCAAGGTGGTTAATACAGCGAATGGTTGTGGATTTCCCGGAGCCGGACGGGCCGCACAGGACGATGCGCTCTCCCTGCTTGACCTTAAGATTAATATCCTTCAGGACATGAAACTGTCCGTACCATTTGTTCACGTCTTCCAGCGTAATCATCGCGTCGGCGGGTGTCATAGTTATTTGGCTCATATTTTCCTCAGTGCGGTGTACGCCCGGTGTTAAAGCGCTGTTCCAGATGCTGGCTGTAGCGCGACATGCTAAAACAAAAGATCCAGTAGATCAGGGCAGCAAAGACATATCCTTCGGTGGACATACCCAGCCAGACAGGGTCAACGGTTGCCTGTTGTACGCTGCTAAAGAGATCGAACAACCCGATGATGATCACCAGGCTGGTATCCTTGAAGAGGGCAATGATCGTGTTGACCAGGCCCGGGATGACCAGCTTGAGTGCCTGGGGAAGAATGACCAGTCCCTGCGTTTTCCAGTAGCCGAGAGCCAGTGATTCCGCCGCTTCGTACTGGCCTTTAGGCAACGCCTGCAGACCACCGCGCACAACTTCAGCGACATAGGCGGACTGGAAGAGAATCACCCCGACCAGGGCACGGATCAGTTTGTCGATCGTTGTTCCTTCTGCCATAAATAGCGGCAGCATGACCGATGACATAAACAGAACGGTGATAAGCGGTACGCCGCGCCAGAACTCAATGAAGATAACGGAGAGCACGCGAACGATCGGCATTTTTGAACGCCGTCCGAGGGCAAGTAAAATCCCCCACGGCAGAGCACCGGCTATCCCCACTGACGCGATAATCAACGTCAGCGTCAGTCCGCCCCACTGGCGTGTTTCAACGCGTTCCAGCCCCAGAAAACCGCCATACAAGAGCACCCAGACAATAATTGGATAAACCACTGCCCAGACGGCAATATAGCGTCCACGATGAGGCAGCTTTTTCCAGAACATGACCGCAACAGAGAGCAGGCCGATAACCAGCGCGAGATTAATCCGCCAGCGCTGTTCATGCGGATACAATCCATACATGAACTGACCGAAACGTTCATGAATAAACACCCAGCAGGCACCGGCTTTTGTACAGTCAGCTCGGGTTGAACCGACCCAGTTGGCCTGTAAAAACGCCCAGTTCAGCAGGGGAGGAATCAATTCCCACATGAGCCACAGGCAGACAATCGTCAGCAGGCTGTTACTCCAGCTGGAGAACAGATTCTTTCGCGCCCAGAGAATGAAACGTCCACCTGTCGAGTTGGCAGGGCGCGAGGCGTGCGACAGTATCGCTTTTGTCATCATAGATCCTTAGCGCTCGACCAGTGCTATACGACGGTTATAGAGGTTCATCAGCAGTGAAATTACCAGGCTGATGATGAGATAGACAGACATGGTGATGGCTATGGTTTCAATGGCTTGTCCGGTCTGGTTAAGCACGGTTCCGGCGAAGAGTGAAACCATATCCGGGTAACCAATAGCGGCGGCCAGCGACGAGTTTTTGACGATGTTAAGATACTGGCTGGTCAGAGGCGGAATGATGACCCGCAACGCCTGCGGAATAATGACCTGGCGAAGCGTCACCGTATGCGGTAATCCTAATGAGCGTGCCGCTTCGTGTTGCCCGTGCGGGACGGCCTGGATCCCGGCACGAATAATCTCAGCGATAAAGGCTGAGGTATAAATCGATAGCGCCAATGTCAGGGCCGCCAGCTCAGGAATTAACACCATTCCCCCCTGGAAGTTAAAGCCTCGCAGATGGGGAACATCCCAGTGCAACGCGGCGCCAAACAGCCAGTGTGCCACTAGTGGCAGGCTAACGATCAGGATGACTGCGGTGGGCCAGGTTCTACGAAGCTGACCGGTTTTGATCTGATGCTTGCGGTTAAAACGGAATACCCCAGCGGAGAGGGCAAGCGCTATCACAATTGCGCCGATGAAAGCATACAGTCCTTCGCCCGGCTGAGGAGAAGGAATGGACAACCCACGGTTACTCAGGAAAAACAGCTCAAACGCGTCGACGGCCTGACGGGGACCAGGAAGGTTACGCAGTACGGCGAAATACCAGAAGAAGATCTGCAGCAGCGGGGGGATATTGCGGAACGTCTCGATATAAACCGTCGACAGCTTCCGCAGGAGCCAGTTTTCAGAAAGACGCGCCAGGCCAATAAAGAAGCCCAGTATCGACGCGAAGACGATACAAAGCGCCGATACCAACAGCGTATTCAGTAAACCGACCACGAATACGCGTCCGTACGTGTCACCTTCCTGGTAATCAATAAGATGCTGAACAATGCCAAAGCCCGCGCTGCGATCCAAAAACGCAAAACCGGAGGTAATGCCGCGATTGTTCAGGTTGGTGATGGTGTTATGGATGAGATACACGGCGATGAGAACAACCGCAACAATAGCAATAATCTGGAATAGCCAGGCGCGGACCGCGGGATGAGAAAAGGATAGCGATCCTTTTACGGCTGAGCGGCGATGGGACATAAAGAAACCTCAGTAACCATGACTCTGGAGTGGGCACTGCATGAGCAGTGCCCGTTACAGCTATGACTTAACGTACTGGTGGCGCGTACTGAATACCGCCGTTGTTCCAGAGATTGTTCTGACCGCGTTTGATCTTCAGCGGGCTTTCCGATCCCACGTTGCGTTCAAAGATCTCCGAGTAGTTGCCCACCTGTTTGATGATGTTGTAAGCCCATTTATTATCCAGCTTCAGATCTTTGCCGAAATCACCTTCTTTACCGAGCAGGTGCGCCATATCCGGGTTAGATGGATTAGCCGCTTTCTCATCCACGTTTTTCGAGTTGATGCCCATCTCTTCTGCGTTCAGCATGGCAAACAGCGTCCAGCGAACAATGGAGAACCAGTCTTCATCGCCACGACGAACGACGGGTCCGAGAGGTTCTTTGGAGATCACTTCAGGCAGGACAATCCACTCTGCCGGATTGCTCAGCTTAATGCGTAAGGCGTACAGCTGTGACTGGTCAGAGGCCAGCGTGTCGCAACGGCCCGATTCCAGCGCTTTAGCCGACTCATCCGAGCGGTCGAATGTCACTGGCGTGTATTTCATGTTATTTGCTTTGAAATAATCGGCGACGTTCAGCTCGGTATCGGTACCCGCCTGAATACAAACGGTCGCACCATCCAGCTCTTTGGCGCTTTTCAGGCCTGCTTTATTGTGGGTCAGGAAGCCGATCCCGTCATAATAGGTCACGCCCGTAAATGACATCCCCATACCCGCGTCGCGGGAGGAGGTCCAGGTGGTATTACGGGAGAGCATGTCAACCTCGCCGGACTGCAGTGCCGTAAAGCGTTCTTTTGCCGTCAGCGGGGTATATTTTACCTTGCTGTCATCGCCAAAAACGGCGGCGGCAACACCACGGCAGACATCTACATCAATACCGGTAAATTTGCCGTTCGCATCGGCATAAGAGAAGCCAGGCAAACCGTCACTGATACCACATTGAACAAAACCTTTCTTTTTAACGGCATCCAGTGTCGTTCCCGCATGGGCTTGACCGGCTACGGCAAACATCAAGCCTGCAGCGGCCAGGCTGGCTATCATCGTCTTTTTCATAATGCTTCCTGTGTGGCGAAATTTATCGTTATAGAGGCGTTTTTTAAACGCTTTACCTGTCTGTGGCTTTGGCCAACGTTTATAAAGCAAACGTAATGCCAGTTTTGCGTTCGGCAAAATAAGAGATGAGTGAACGCTTAATGCTGAGTGTAGACAGGCTTAAATAAAACGAGCGCCCTGAAACGGTGCGAAATTACAACCTGTGCCACAAATTGGAGCAAAAGTTTTGAGGCGCGCCAGAAAAAAGAAGAGATAGTTTCCAGAGTGAATATTGGCAGGATATTCAATAATATTAATGTGTGAAAATCATCACAATAGAACAGGTAATTTAAAAAAGTGTACGAAAAAGATGTGACTGGCTTCAGGCTGAAATGAAAGGCACGAATAAATACGGGGCTATTTTTTTACTTCTTTGAAAATAGTGCACTGATTAAAAGCAAAAGCGCGGCCAGAGCCGCGCTTTCTTAACTGATGTTACTTCGTCAGGGCAACAATACCCAGCGTCAAGCCCGCCACTGCGGCAGCGCCGCCGGCGATAGCACCTGCTGTTTCCCAGTTGTCCTGGGTGGTGCCTTTCATACAGGTATTGGTATGAACCAGTCGGCCCTGGTCGTCGTAAACCGGTACACATGGAGAGTCGTGCGCGCAACCAGCAAGCAGCGCAGCGAGTAGTGCAACGGAAATGAATCTTTTCATGATGTTACCTCAGTATTATTTCTCGTCCGCTATAAAGCCAGGAGGGCAATTAACGAACTGGAGGTTATTTTACCACCGGGGTAAGTCCGCGTTACACGAGGAATAATCTCAAATTATGTAGTTTGTAAAAATCGTGGAGAAAAATCGATTTCCGGACGAATTAATGGAGACATTATGAAGGGGTAAGAGAGTGTTTTTACTTAATGCAAATCACTGTATTTTTAACATGGCTTTTGCTTAATGCCTAATTCATTGTTTATGTTAAAAATAAAAAAGGCACCAGAGGTGCCTTTTTAGGGAAATGTTAATCTTTATGGCGGGTAAAGCGTCGACGAACAACCACAAAGAAGACGGGCACGAAGAAAATCGCCAGAAGCGTTGCGGAAAGCATTCCCCCCATCACACCCGTACCGACGGCGTTTTGCGCACCGCTCCCGGCTCCGGTACTGATCACCAGCGGCATGACGCCAAGGATAAAGGCCAGGGAGGTCATCAGGATCGGTCGAAGGCGCATCCTTGACGCTTCAAGCGTAGCTTCAATGATGCCTTTACCTTCTTTCTCCATCAGGTCTTTAGCAAATTCGACGATCAGGATGGCGTTTTTCGCCGACAGACCAATTGTGGTCAGCAGGCCGACCTGGAAATAGACGTCATTGTTTAACCCGCGCAGCGAGGCTGCGAGAAGGGCCCCGATGACCCCCAACGGCACAACCAGCATAACGGAGAACGGAATGGACCAGCTTTCATACAGCGCTGCCAGACACAGGAACACCACGATCAGTGAAATGGCGTACAGTGCAGGCGCCTGATTACCTGAAAGTCGCTCCTGGTAAGACATTCCCGTCCAGTCATAACCGATGCCGGAAGGCAATTTTGCCGCGAGGCTTTCCATCATAGCCATGGCCTCACCGGTACTTTTACCCGGGGCTGATTCGCCGAGGATCTCCATCGAAGGCATTCCGTTGTAGCGCTCCAGACGAGGTGAACCATAAACCCAGTGAGCGTTGCTAAAGGCTGAGAACGGCACCATTTCCCCGTTCGCGCTGCGCACATAAAGGTTGTTAATATCCCCTGGCAACATACGGAATTTCGCGTCGGCCTGTACATAGACTTTTTTCACGCGGCCATGATCGATAAAGTCATTCACATAGGTGCCCCCTAAGGCCGTCGAAATCGTCTGGTTGACGTCAGAAAGACTGACGCCCAGCGCCTGTGCTTTCTCCTGATCGACATCCAGTTTGAACTGAGGCGTATCTTCAAGACCGTTAGGACGCACGCGCACCAGCAGATCAGGGTGCTCTTTCACCATGCCGAGCAGCTGGTTACGCGCCTGCGTCAGCTGGGTATGCCCCAGGTTTGCCTGATCGATAAGTTCAAAGTCGAAGCCCGTTGCGGTACCTAACTCAATAATAGCGGGCAGGTTAAACGGGAATACAAGGCCGTCTTTAATCTGACTGAAAGCTTTTGTCGCGCGACCCACAATGGCTTCAACGCCATTTTCCGCCCCAGGACGCTCTTCCCAGGGCTTCAGGCTGATGAAGGCAATACCGGAGTTCTGACCCTGGCCGCTAAAGCTAAAGCCGTTTACAGTAAAGACGGATTCAACATTTGCTTTCTCTTTGTTCAGGTAGTAGTCCTGAACCTGGTCGAGAACCTGCTGAGTACGCGTCTGGGTTGCCCCCGCCGGGAGCTGAACCATTGTCATAAACACCCCCTGATCCTCTTCGGGGAGGAAGGAGGTCGGTAAGCGCAGGAAGAGCACCGCCATTCCACCGACAATAATGACGTACACCAACAGATAGCGTCCGGTCTTGCGCAAGATACCGCTCACGCTGTTACTGTAGTGCTCAACGCTCTTATCAAAGAGCGCATTAAACCAGCCGAAGAAACCCCCTTTTTTGTCATGATGATCCGCTGATACAGGCTTAAGCAACGTTGCACAGAGCGCTGGCGTCAGGATTAGCGCAACCAGTACTGACAATGCCATAGCGGAAACGATGGTCAGCGAGAACTGGCGATAGATCGCCCCCGTCGAGCCGCCAAAAAAGGCCATCGGGATAAAGACCGCCGAGAGCACCATGGCGATCCCCACCAGTGCCCCCTGGATCTGTCCCATCGATTTCTGCGTAGCCTCTTTCGGCGGCAGCTTGTCCTCGACCATGACGCGTTCAACGTTCTCAACGACCACGATAGCGTCATCAACCAGCAGACCTATCGCCAGCACCATGCCGAACATTGTCAGGGTATTGATGGAGAAACCGAACGCCGCCAGAACCGCGAAGGTACCCAGCAGAACGACCGGAACCGCGATAGTCGGGATGAGCGTTGCCCGCAGGTTTTGCAGGAACAAGTACATAACCAGGAAGACGAGAATAATCGCTTCAAACAGGGTCTTCACCACTTCGTGGATGGAGATTTTCACAAACGGTGTGGTGTCATAGGGGTAGACGACTTTTAGCCCCTGCGGGAAGAACGGCTGCAGTTGTGCCAGCTTGCTCTTGATGGCTGCCGCTGTATCCAGCGCATTTGCCCCTGTTGCCAGCTTAATCCCCAGGCCGGTTGCCGCCTGCCCGTTGATTTTTGTCACCATGTTGTAGTTTTCGCCACCCAGTTCAATGCGAGCCACATCCTTCAGATGCACCATCGAGCCGTCCTGGTTCACCTTGAGCGTCACGCGGCCAAACTCTTCCGGTGATTTCAGGCGGGTTTGCGCGATGATCGAGGCATTCAGCTGCTGTCCTGGGATGGATGGCGTCCCGCCCAACTGGCCTGCCGCTATCTGGTCGTTCTGCGTTTTCAGCTGGTTGATAATATCCAGCGGCGTCAGCTGGTATTTGTTCATCGCATTGCTGTCGAGCCAGATACGCATCGCATACTGGGCACCGAACAGCTGCACGTCTCCGACCCCAGACGTTCGGCTGATGGCATCTTTGACGTTCGAGGCAACATAGTCGGAGATGTCATTCTGCGTGAGGTTTTTGTTGTCTGAAACAAAACCGGCGACCAGCAGGAAGCTACTGCTGGACTTCTCAACGCCAATCCCTTGCTGCTGCACCTCTTGCGGCAGCAGCGGCATGGCGAGCTGCAGCTTGTTCTGCACCTGCACCTGGGCGATGTCCGGATCGGTTCCGGACTCGAAGGTCAGGGTGATGGTGACGTTACCCGCTGAATCGCTGGTGGAGGACATATACATCAGGT
This sequence comes from Enterobacter cloacae complex sp. BZL2005, assembly GCF_049238885.1. NCBI lineage: Bacteria > Pseudomonadati > Pseudomonadota > Gammaproteobacteria > Enterobacterales > Enterobacteriaceae > Enterobacter > Enterobacter cloacae complex sp. BZL2005. The sequence goes on from NZ_JBMKGI010000005.1 coordinate 8,500, forward strand.
TATCGATACCGTTCATGTTCTGCTCGATAACCTGGGTCACGGTATCCTGCACTGTTTGAGCATCTGCTCCCGGGTAGGTCGCGGATATCGCCACGGCGGGAGGCGCAATGGTCGGATACTGTGCGACGGGAAGTTTGAGAATGGCCAGCCCACCAGCAATCATCAAAATGATGGCAAGTACCCAGGCGAAAACCGGTCTCTGAATAAAGAAATTAGCCATGTCGTCGTCCCTTAACTGGCTGGAGCGGTGGTGGTATCAGGCGTGGCGACGACGGTTACGCCCGGTCTGACCTTTTGTAGCCCGCTAACAATCACGCGGTCACCGTTTTTCAGCCCTTCCGTCACCAGCCAGCGGTCGCCAATCGCCTGAGGCGCAACGACGGTGCGAGACTCAACCTGATTTTTATCGTTCACCACCATCACGGTGGCATCGCCTCGCGGCGTACGAGTCACGCCTTGCTGGGGAACCAGAATCGCATCCGGCTGCGTACCTTCATCAATCCGGGCGCGAACGAACATACCCGGTAACAGCAGATGTTGAGGATTCGGGAAAATGGCGCGCAGGGTAATCGAGCCGGTACTTTGATCCACCGTGACGTCTGAGAACTGCAATGTGCCTTTCAGCGGATAGGGCTGCCCGTTCTCCATCAGTAGCTCAACGCTGCTGGCGGTATCGCCTTTTTGCAGGCTCGTCTGCTTCAGGCGCAAAAAATCATTACTGGACTGGGTGACATCGACATACATCGGATCAAGCTGCTGAACCGTTGCCAGCGCCGCTGCCTGCCCGTTGGTGACCAGCGCCCCTTCCGTTACGCTGGATTTGCCGATGCGACCATCAACGGGCGATGTCACTTTGGTATAGGCAAGGTTGATGCGCGCGCTTTCAACGCCCGCTTTGGCGGCGACGACGCTGGCGTCTGCCTGCTGGGCCGTGGCCACGGCCTGGTCATACTCCTGCTTGCTGACATACTGTGTACCGACCAGCGGGAGATAACGTTTCACCGTCAGGTGAGCAATATTGGCCGCCGCCTGGGCCTTCGCCAGCTCGCCTTTGGCGTTGTCGTAAGCCGCCTGATAGGTTGCAGGATCAATCTGGTAAAGCGAATCTCCAGCTTTTACATCGCTGCCCTCCGTGAAGTTGCGACGCAGGATAATACCGCTAACCTGCGGACGAACCTCTGCAACGCGGAACGCATCTGTTCTGCCCGGGAGTTCAGTGGTGACAGCCAGCGGTGCGCTTTTCACAATATGCACACTGACCTGGGGAGCCTGCGGATGTTGTTGTTGGTTTTCCTGGCCATCGCATCCTGAGAGCAGCACAGCGCAGACAATGAAACCGGCTAAGGGTAAGCGTCTGAAATGATTCGTCATTACTGTTCCTTTAAATACCCGGTAACCGATATTTAGCGTGAATCGGTAGCAGGGACAGCGGGATAAAAAAATAAAATGTAGCTGCGTATAATAATGAGGGTATTTAATGTTTTTTAATTTATAAGTGCGAATGGCAAGGTCTGAGCAGAAAAATCAGAATCAGACTCGGTTTATTTCTTTGTCTTCTTCCGGCAAGCTAATCAGTTAAATAGCGCTTAATGTGCCTCATTTATTCATGGCGTGAATTTAAACTTAAATATGTATTTAGCTAAGCTATAAATTAAGAAGATTGACTTTTTTTGTGCAAAACTAAAACGGGAATTGGTGAATACTTTCGTTCTCCTGACCTGTGTTACGTATAAACTTTGTGAGTAGCGAGTCGTTGTCTATGGCGCGGAAAAAGAAAGAAGAAGCTCAACAAACCCGGCAGCAGTTGATTGAGGCGGCTATCGGGCAGTTTGCGACGCGTGGCGTAGCCAACACCACGCTGACGGACATCGCGGATGCTGCAAATGTGACGCGCGGTGCAATCTATTGGCACTTCACCAGTAAAGCTGAAATATTTAATGCCATCTGGGAGCAGCAATTACCGCTTCGCGACATTATTCGCGACAGGCTTTCCCTTTCCGAAGGTGATGATCCATTGTTAATACTTCGTGAGCAATTTATTACTGCGTTGCAGTATATTGCGCGTGAGCCTCGACAATGTGCACTTTTACAAATTCTGTATCATAAATGTGAATTTAGCAGTGACATGATTTCAGAGAGAGACATCAGAAAACGGATTGGATTCAATTATGACACGCTGCGTGCCTCGCTGGAGGCCTGTATTTCACGTAACATCATTTCGCCAAAGGTAAATGTTGATCTGACCTTGATCGTATTCCACGGCTTTTTTAGCGGAATAATTAAAAACTGGTTAATGAATAACGAAAGTTTCAATCTTTATCAGCAGGCGCCCGCCCTGGTCGATAGCATTCTGGCGACACTCCCTGTCATTCGCGTATCGCCTCATGATGATGCTTACAGCCCTGCGCCAGGTAGCATCTCCCCTCGCGCACAAAGCGCCTCTATGGTTTGCGCGCTGACGGGTTTACCTAACAGATAACCCTGAAGGGTGTTGCAGCCCAACTCGGTCAAAAAGGCCTGCTGTGCTTCGGTTTCTACGCCTTCAGCCACGACTTTCAGATTGAGTGTTTTGGCGAGGGCTACAATCGCGGAGACAATGGTGGCATCCTCGCTTTCTCCGCTGAGCTCTTTCACGAACGCCCTGTCGATTTTCAATTCACAGGCAGGTAAGCGCTTGAGGTACAGCAGGCTTGAATAGCCGGTGCCAAAATCATCAATGGAGGCCTTTACGCCCGCTTCCGTCAGCTCTGTCAGCACCCGTACACTTTCATCCGGGTTGCTCATTGCCGTGGTTTCCGTCACCTCCAGGATCAACATTTCTGGTGGCACATGATGAAGTGCCAGGCAGTTGAGAACCGTGTTGACCAGCGAAGGCTGTTCAAACTGCAGCGTCGACAGGTTTACCGCCATTGACCAGCTTTGATGTCCCTGAAGATGCCATTCACGCAGCTGGCGACAGGCTTCATTAATTACCCAGTTGCCGATAGGGATAATCAGCCCCGTTTTTTCCGCCAGCGGCAGGAAAAGGTCCGGGGTCAGTAACCCCTGCTTAGGATGCTGCCAGCGCAATAACGCCTCAAATCCAAGGAGAGGGCCGGCGGGGGCGTGAAATTTTGGCTGATACAGCAGGCGGAGCTCATTGCGATCGATCGCCATCCACAGATCGTTCATTAACTGAAGGTGGGTCTGCGCCAGCGTATTCATCGAGGGCTGGAAAAAGTGGTAACCGTTCCGGCCCATATGCTTGGTATGGTACATCGCCGCATCGGCGTTAAACATGAGCTCACGTTCGGTTTTGCCGTCGTGAGGATACAGCGCGATCCCAATGCTGAGGGTGACCATCAGTTCATAGTGCTCGAGGTTGAACGGGCTATCGATCGCGCGCACCAGCGAATTCGCCAGCGATGCCGCATCGTCCGGGCCTTCCCCCTCAGCCAGCAGAACAAACTCATCACCGCCGATACGTGCCAGGGTGAACTGGCCCTTCAGGAGATGCAGCAGGCGCTCCGTTACGGCAATCAGCAGCTTGTCACCGACATCATGGCCGTAAGCGTCATTGATGGCTTTAAAGCCGTCGAGATCCATGAACATCAGGGCAAAATGGGTCCCCTCGCGATCGGCTTTGCTGATGGCCTGATCGAGTCGGTCTTCCAGCAGGATACGGTTGGGCAGCCGCGTCAGGGTATCGTGCAGGGCCAGCTGTGCGAGTTCCCGGTTAGCTTCTGCAAGGGACGAGGCCAGAAGGGCGGTACGCGCCTGAAGGCGGGCGTCCAGCATTGATACCAACAGGGTAATCCCAAGAATAGAGAGCGCGACAACGCTCACCAGCACCGCCAGCCAGCTCCCGTTAATACCCTCATGGTGAACCATTGTGGACATCGGAAACTGTGCGGCTTTCATCCCGGCGTAGTGCATCCCGGCAATGGCTATGCCCATGGTGATGGCGGCACCCGTGCGCATCAGCACGACCTGCGCGACGTCGTGACGCAGGCGGAAGGTCAGCCATAATGCCGTGAGTGAAGCGGCAAGCGCAATGGCGACCGAAATGGCCACCCAGACCTTGTCCCAGATTATCCCGGGCATCACTTCCAGCGCGGCCATGCCGGTGTAATGCATGGCAACAATACCGCTTCCCATCACCAGCGCACCGGGCAGCAGACGGCGCAAGCGTAATTGATCGCAGCTCACGAGCCAGAGCGCGAACAGTGACGACCCGACGGCGACGACCATGGATAACGCCGTCAGGCTGGCGTTGTAGCTCATGCTCATGGAGAGATCCATCGCCAGCATGCCGATAAAATGCATGGCCCACACGCCGATGCCCATTGCAATACCGCCGCCAGCCAGCCAGACGCGGGCAGCGACACCCTCACTCCCGGCGACACGTGCCGCCATATTCAGTGCGGTATACGCGGCAAGGATGGCAACAACAAAGGAGAGGACAACAAGGATATGGTTGTATTGGCTGACCAGCATGGACGGTTCTACTCGAGTGTGGGGTTACGCTAGAGCGGTTGAGAAGGGCGAGACATTATCACCGTCGGGTAATGGCTCAAAGGGATTTAAATCCCCGTTTTTAGTGGGTAATCACGGGGAGTTTGCGCAATCAGGCGGCTAGTCGAGCTCTGAACAGTTTACGAGTTTCAGGGGATTCACGGAGTTCATATTGCGACACTTATCGGTTTCGGTGCTCATCAGTTCAATCCACTGCATCAGAAGTGCATCGAAAATCAAAACGGAGATTGCAAAGACAACCAGCCACCAGTATTTACGAATCATTGTGTCATTCCGCGAGAAGAGCGCCAGTAAAGTGGGGGAAATATACACCAAAAGCGGCGGTTTTAAAGCGGGATAAGCGAAGGTTTACAAAGCGTTGACGGAGTGAAGCAGGGAATAAAAAAGGCGCTTCCCCATGCCGAAGAGCGCCTTTTTAAACAAGCATTTAACTGACTAGTATCAGTTCATGCCGTATTTTTTCAGTTTCTTACGCAGAGTACCACGGTTGATACCCATCATCAGCGCAGCGCGGGTTTGGTTACCGCGGGTGTATTGCATCACCATGTCCAACAGTGGCTGTTCAACTTCAGCCAGTACCAGCTCATACAGGTCATTAACATCCTGACCGTTCAGTTGAGCAAAATAGTTCTTCAGTGCCTGTTTAACCGAGTCACGCAGGGGCTTTTGAGTTACCTGATCCTGAGAGTTAACGGTAGAAACGGTCAGTACGTCAGAATTTACGCGTTGTTCGAACATAGTTCTGTCAGCTCTTTATTTCATTACGCAAGATTTTCGAAGTATGCCTCCAACGCCTCCAGCTGTTCGCTGGCATCCTCAATGGCGTTGAATGTGCGCCGAAACTGGTCATCTGGAGCGTGCTCCTGGAGATACCAGGAAACGTGTTTACGCGCAATTCGGTACCCTTTCGCCTGACCGTAGTGGTCATGCAGTTCCCGAACATGCGAACAAAGCAAGCGCTTAACCTCTGCCAGAGGCAGGGGAGCAAGCAGCTCTCCAGTGTCCAGATAATGCTGGATTTCCCGAAAGATCCAGGGTCTTCCCTGAGCGGCACGTCCTATCATCAGAGCATCAGCTCCCGTATAGTCGAGCACCGCTCTGGCTTTAAGCGGGTCAGTTATGTCGCCATTCGCGATAATCGGAATGGAAACTTTCTGCTTAACTGCCCGAATGCTGTCGTATTCAGCTTCACCGTTGAACAAACAGGCGCGCGTGCGTCCATGAATGGTCAGGGCCTGAATGCCACAGTCTTCGGCCAGTTGGGCAATCTCTACACAGTTACGGTGTTCCGGCGACCAACCCGTGCGAATCTTTAACGTAACAGGAACGTCCACTGCGCTGACAACCGCCGTCAGGATAGCTTTCACCTGGTCGGGGTATTGCAGAAGGGCTGAACCTGCAAGCTTGCGATTCACTTTTTTGGCCGGGCACCCCATATTGATATCAATAATCTGGGCACCACTTTCCACGTTGATACGCGCGGCATCTGCCATCTCTTCAGGCACGCTTCCGGCAATTTGCACGGTGCGAATACCGGGTTCATCAATGTGCACCATCCGAAGGCGGGATTTATCGCTTTCCCAAACCTGCGGGTTAGACGACATCATCTCGGATACGGTTAAACCGGCTCCCATCTCATAGCACAGCGTCCTGAACGGCCGGTCGGTAATACCTGCCATAGGGGCTGCGATCAGGCGATTTCTAAGCTGGTGGTGTCCGATGCGCATGAGTTAAGAAATGACCATACTGTGACTGCAAGGCGGCGTATATTACGCATTTTTTGCACGAGATGAAAGGCCAAACTTTGAACAATCCACTGTTGTAGATCAAGGAATCGCCGCGCAATCTTTCCGTTAAGAATTATTCACTATTTAAATCATTGTGTTAGGCAGGAATGGCTATTTTATGAGCGCTTACAATTTCCCGTAACTTCTCATCATTTCTGAATAAATGGCTTACCTGAGCGGGATAATCTGCTGTTTTTAGCAGCAGATTATCCCTCTTCTTTGCGATCTACGTCGCATTTTAGAACATGATCTTAAGCCTCAGAATGGGCGTTATTCGACCACAACGCGCCCATGCAGAGACTGTACCGGGCGGTTATTATCGTGATGCATGGTATGGGTAAATTTCTCAAGCTGTTCTGCTGAGACGGTTAACGGCTGTTTGAGCACGATCCAGGTGACCCCTTCAGAACACGGTGGCGTGGTCAGAGATCCGCTAAAGCGCCAGTAGGTTTTCACCTTCGGCAGCAGCTTGTTCAGGTTGAGATCCTTCTCAATGGAGACGTTCTGTTCAGCCTGCTGCGGCATCACGCTCCACAGCTTATCCAGCTCCGGATTCGCAGCCCCTTTATCAAACATGACGGCTACCACGGTCAGCTCACCCGCGCTGTTTTTATGTACCAGATGCATCTCCATCGCGTACTTCTTGCCGTGCACGGTGTTTTCGCTTGGTGCATGGAAGTGGAACTGCTGGAGCGTCCAGGTTTGCTTGTCCAGAGTGATGGTGTCACGGGTGTCAGCCTGTTCGCTAGCCTGAATGGTATGGCCATTATTGGTCAGCGTTACAGGACCATCAATGTAGTGTGTTTGCAGCGGGGAGAGATGGGCGTTAGCGGTCGAATCAATATTTATCGGAGACTGGTTCATCCCGCTCTGGCAGGTCTTGTAGGCCTCGTCCAGTTCACCCCAGTGTTCCGGTGAACCTTCCCCTTCATAGCCCCAGTGTGATGCGAATGCTGAAGCCGAAACCATGCTCAGCGCAAACAGCGCTGCCTTGCCTGTAATGTGTTTCATCATATTCTTCCGGTGAATTTTTTAATACAAATCAACATGATTTGTGTGGTTATTTTACCGAAGAATGGCAGAGGGAGAGAGGATTATCAGTGGGAGAGAGGCGTGGTCAGAGGACCACGCCAAATGCTTATTTTTTACGACCGGTAATACGGCACCACTCTTCTTTCTCCACCACCGGGTCGAGAGCGAAAAGATCGGCGTAGGCTTCACACACGCTGTCTGCCTGGCTTGCCAGGATACCCGAAAGTCCCAGCAGACCGCCCTCAACGGGCAGCACGCTGATTAACGGAGCCAGCTCGCGCAGTGGGCCCGCCAGAATGTTTGCAACCACCACATCGGCTTTCATGGCTTCTGGCTGTGCATCCGGCAGATACAGCTCCAGTCGATCGGAAACGCCGTTGCGCTCGGCGTTGTCGCGACTGGCCTGAATCGCCTGCGGATCGATATCGATCCCGATAGCTTTTGCCGCGCCCAGTTTCAGGGCGGCAATCGCAAGGATCCCGGATCCACAGCCGAAGTCGATCACCGTCTTACCATCCAGATCGAGACCATCCAGCCACTGCAGGCACAGGGAGGTCGTTGGATGGGTGCCGGTACCAAACGCCAGACCCGGATCGAGCATGACGTTAACCGCGTTTTCATCAGGAACCTCGCGCCAGCTTGGGCAGATCCACAGACGCTTGCCGAACTGCATCGGATGGAAGTTATCCATCCATTCGCGTTCCCAGTCTTTGTCTTCCAGCTGTTCGATTTTGTGCGCAAAGCCCGCGCCCAGCAGAGGGTGGTTTTCCAGAATCGCGACGACCTCTTTCATGTCGGTTTCAGCATCGAACAGGCCAATCACGTCGGTATCGCCCCACAGGCGGGTTTCGCCCGGCAGCGGTTCAAAGACCGGCGTGTCATGCGTGTCCTGGAAGGTGATAGAGACCGAGCCGGCCTCCATCAGCGCATCGCTCAGCTCTTCGGCGTTCGCGCCGGTTGTATTCAGTTTTAGTTGGATCCACGGCATGGCAAAACTCTTTATTTATCAGTAGAAATCATAGCGGGCTGTGGGACGGGCTGACCGAAACGGTTCCCCACCACAAACGCCAGTAAACTTAGCAGTAACGAAGGCACAATCGGATGGAAGCCCAGGTACTGAATCTTAAACGTTGCGAGGACGGCGTACAGCACGCCGCCAACAATCATCGCGCTCAGCGCACCGGCAGCATTTGCGCGTTCCCAGTAGAGCCCTAACACCAGCGGCCACAGGAATACCGCCTCAAGCCCACCAAATGCCAGCAGGTTCAGCCAGATGATCATCTCCGGCGGGCGCCATGCGGCTAACAGCAGCAACGCGCCTAGCACCAGCGTAATCACCGCTGACATATGCTTCAGGCGACGTTCATTTTCAACCTGTTCAGGGCGCAGGTTCAGATAGAGATCTTTAATGATCGTAGCGGAACTTTGCAGTAACTGAGCGTTGATGGTCGACATAATGGCGGCCATTGGCGCGGCGAGGAAAATCCCGGCGGCAAAGGGGGGCAGCACTTTGACCATCAGCGTCGGGATCACCAGATCCGGCACGGTAAGATCGGGGATTACCGCGCGCCCTAATGCCCCCGCCAGATGCATACCAAACATCAGGACAGCGACCACAATCGTCCCGATGATGATGCCCTTGTGAACGGCTTTGCTGTCTTTATAGGAGATACAGCGCACGGCGGTATGCGGCAGACCAATTACTCCGAAGCAGACTAACACCCAGAATGAGGTCATAAAGGTCGGAGAGAGGATATCATCTGCGCCCTGCGGCGAGACCAGTTTCGGGTCAATCGCTTCCAGGGTTTCCACCGCGTGAGTGAGTCCACCCGCCGCATGAACAATCCCCACCAGCAGAACGATCGTACCGATGAGCATCACCATTCCCTGCAGCGTATCGTTCAGCACGCTGGCGCGGAATCCGCCAAACGCAGTATAGAGCGCGATGCTTACCCCGAAGATGATGAGGCCTGTCTCGTAAGGGATGCCGGCCGCCGTTTCCAGCAGACGCGCACCGCCGATAAACTGTACGGTCATCGCACCGATAAACGCCACCAGCAGGCTCAAGCTCGCCAGCCACACCAGCAAGCGGCTCTGGTAACGGGCAAAGAGCATATCGTTGAGCGTCACGGCATTGTAACGGCGCGCCAGAATGGCAAATTTTTTACCCAGTATGCCCAGCGAGAGCCAGACGGCAGGCAGTTGGATCATCGCCAGCAAAACCCAGCCTAACCCGTATTTGTAGGCCGCACCGGGGCCGCCAATAAACGAGCTGGCGCTGATATAGGTCGCGGTCAGCGTCATTGCCAGCACAACGCCGCCCATCGAACGGCTGCCGAGGAAATACTCGTTCAGAAAGGCACCGGTCGTTCTTTTGCGCATGGCGTAAATGGACAATCCAAATACGACCAGCAGGTAAGCGACAAGCGGCAGAATGACTTCAAGCTGCATCATCGTCCTCCAGCGGAATATCCCGGTAGATAAATTTCACCATTGCCCAGCACAGCAGGATAAACACCAGCGGAACCAGCAGGCAGGCCAATTCGAACCAGTGCGGCAGGCCGGTGATGCCAATAGCAGAGTCTGGTAAGTAAGCGGTTACTAACCATGCAGCAAGATAGAGAAGGGTCAGCCACAGCGCCCAGCGCGCTTCTTTATGGGCCTGAACAAAACGTTTGTCCATTTTTTGTCCCTTGTGGATGAAGAAAGCGGGGATTGTACATGATGAGGCTTTCCAGGCCCCAGAAATAAAAAAGGCCGGATAATCCGGCCTTTTCACAACACAGGTCTCTTACTTCTCGTTCAGACCGAGTTTTTTCTCCAGATAGTGGATGTTGGTTCCACCATTCTGGAAGTGCTCGTCGCTCATGATGCGCATCTGCAGATCAACGTTGGTTTTGATTCCGTCGATGATCAGTTCCTGCAGGGCGTTCTTCATGCGGGCAATCGCCACGTCACGGTTTTCGCCGTAGCAGATGAGCTTGCCGATCATTGAGTCATAGTACGGCGGTACGGTGTAACCGGCGTAGATATGAGACTCCCAGCGCACGCCAAAGCCACCCGGCGCGTGGAAACGCGTGATTTTACCCGGGCTTGGCAGGAAGGTGTTCGGGTCTTCGGCGTTGATACGGCATTCTACCGCATGGCCTTTCACCACCACTTCTTCCTGCTTGATGGACAGCGGCTGACCGGCTGCGATACGCAGCTGCTCTTTAATCAGGTCAACCCCGGTGATCATTTCGGTAACCGGATGTTCAACCTGAATACGGGTGTTCATCTCAATGAAGTAGAACTCGCCGTTTTCGAACAGGAACTCAAAGGTACCCGCTCCACGATAGCCGATATCGACACACGCTTTAGCGCAACGCTCGCCGATGTAGCGACGCAGTTCCGGAGTAATGCCCGGCGCTGGTGCTTCTTCGACCACTTTCTGGTGACGACGCTGCATGGAGCAGTCACGTTCTGCCAGATAGATTGCGTTACCCTGACCGTCAGCCAGCACCTGAATTTCGATGTGGCGTGGGTTTTCCAGGTATTTTTCCATGTACACCATGTCATTGCTGAAAGCGGCTTTCGCTTCTGCTTTGGTCATGGAGATGGACTGTGCCAGTTCAGCATCGCTGCGCACAACGCGCATACCGCGACCGCCGCCGCCGCCGGACGCCTTGATGATAACCGGGTAGCCAATGCGTTTAGCATGAGCACGGTTAGCATCCATGTCGTCGGTCAGAGGGCCGTCAGAGCCTGGTACGGTTGGTACACCGGCTTTTTTCATCGCGGTGATCGCAGACACTTTGTCGCCCATCAGGCGGATGGTGTCGGCTTTCGGGCCGATGAAGATAAAGCCAGAGCGTTCAACCTGCTCAGCAAAGTTGGCGTTCTCAGAGAGGAAGCCGTAACCCGGATGAATTGCCACCGCGCCGGTGATTTCAGCGGCGCTGATGATAGCCGGGATGTTCAGATAGCTTTTTACGGACGGAGCCGGGCCAATACAGACCGTCTCATCCGCCAGCAATACGTGTTTTAAATCGCGATCCGCGCTTGAGTGCACAGCGACAGTCTTGATGCCCAGTTCTTTACAGGCACGAAGAATACGCAGTGCGATCTCGCCGCGGTTGGCGATAACAATTTTATCCAGCATGTACGCCTCGTTACTCGATGACGACCAGCGGCTCGTCAAATTCAACCGGCTGACCACTTTCGACCAGAATCGCTTTCACAGTACCTGATTTGTCTGCTTCGATCTGGTTCATCATTTTCATCGCTTCAACGATGCACAGGGTATCGCCTACGTTGACTTTCTGACCCACTTCGATGAACGCCTTCGCGTCCGGGCTCGGGGTGCGGTAGAAAGTACCAACCATTGGGGAACGTACGATGTGACCACTGATTTCTGCTGCAGCGGCAGGTGCGGCTTCAGCTGCTGCTGGTGCAACGGCTGCGGAGAGCGCAGGCTGCTGCACTGGCGCAGCGTAAGCTTGCTGCATTACCGGGAAGCTAGCGGCTGAGGCTGCACGGCTGATGCGTACAGACTCTTCGCCTTCAGAAATTTCCAGTTCGGAGATGCCTGATTCTTCAACCAGCTCGATCAGTTTTTTAATCTTACGAATATCCATGAGTGGGTTCCGTACTCTTGTTTAGTGTGATTGTGACAAGCGTTTTACCGCTGTCTGTAAAGCGTATGAATAGCCGTCTGCGCCCAGTCCACAGATAACGCCAGCAGCGATATCCGACAGATACGAGTGGTGACGGAACGGCTCTCGGGCGTGCACGTTACTCAGGTGGATCTCGATAAACGGGATACTCACCGCAAGCAGTGCGTCGCGGATAGCAACACTGGTGTGCGTAAACGCGGCCGGATTGATCAGGATATAGTCCACATTGTCTTTAGCCTGATGAATACGGTCGATGATTGCGTACTCCGCGTTTGACTGAAAATGATCCAAATCCACATTCAGCGACGCTGCTTCCGTGCTCAAACGGTTAACAATTTCGCTTAATGTCAGCGTGCCGTACTTCTCCGGCTCACGGGTGCCGAGCATGTTCAGGTTCGGTCCGTTCAAAACTAAGATCTGGAACTTATCAGTCATTATGCCGCTATCTCCTGCGATTTTCGGGTAAAAAACAAAATATACCGTCGAAGCGCAAATGTCACCTTTTCAGAGGCCAAAAACCACTGTCAGGCGAACCAAGGTCGCACATTATAACGATTTCGTAGCATTTGGCAGCTAAATACTGGTCTTATCAGGGAAGATTATCAACCGCAATCCAAAAAAGATTTGCGGTTGAGAGGCAATCTGCGGGAAAACGCACAGTTTCGCGAACTATCGCAACCACTGGCGGAACTTCTTGTAACGCCATGCTAAAAGCGCCACGGCCGCCAGCGCGTAAAGGACCGGCTGCGGAGAGAGGATCTTCACCGACCACAGATAATGAATGGGTGCGAGGATCGCGACAAGATAGACGAAGTTATGCAGCAACTGCCAGCGACGGCCCAACTTTCGCTGCGCATATTGCGTGGATGTCAGCGCTAACGCCAGTAAAATCACCCAGCTCACAATACCCAGCGTCAGATAAGGGCGCGTCACCAGTTCGCGGCCAAGCAGTGTCAGATTGTTAATTCCCAGTTCCAGCAGGGCATAGCTGGTCAGATGCAGCGTGGCCCAGGCAAAACACCATAGCCCCAAAAGCCGACGGGTGCGTATCAATAGTGGCTGTTTAGCGTAGCGCGCCAGCGGCGAGACGAGCAAGGTGGCCAGTAAAAATTTCAGAGCCATCCGACCGGTAAAATGCTGGATATCCTTGGCCGGATCGGCGCTAAAAAGCCCCTGGCTGGCGGCCCAGAACAGCCAGAGAAAGGGGAGTATTCCGGCTAAATGCAGCAGCACTTTCAGCCAGGTAATCTGTTTTGCCGTTAAACGCACTCAGAAGTTCTCCCGTAAATTGAGGCCACGGTACAGCGAGGCCACTTCATCCGCATAACCGTTAAACAGCAGCGTTGGCTGGCGCTTCACGTCCAGCGCGCCGCCGGAACCGATAAAACGCTCGGTCGCCTGCGACCAGCGCGGATGATCCACGTGCGGATTCACGTTGGCGAAGAAACCGTATTCGTCCGGAGCCGCCAGATTCCAGGTGGTTGGCGGACGCTCGCGGGTGAGCTTAATGCTGACGATAGACTTAATTCCTTTGAAACCGTATTTCCACGGCACGGTCAAACGGATGGGCGCGCCGTTCTGCGGCGGAAGCGCCTTGCCGTAAACGCCGACGGTCAGCAGCGTAAGAGGGTGCATGGCTTCGTCAAGGCGTAACCCTTCAACGTAGGGATACTCCAGCCCGCCGCCAATGAACCGGTCTTTCTGGCCCGGCATCTCGTCCGGCGCATACCGCGTCTGGAAAGCGACATATTTTGCGTTGCTGGTGGGCTCCACCATCGCCAGCAATTTATGCAGCGGGAAGCCGATCCAGGGCACCACCATCGACCAGGCTTCCACGCAGCGCATGCGGTAGATACGCTCTTCGAGCGGGAAACGGGTGGTCAGATCGTGGTGGTCCAGCGTCAGGGGTTTTGCCACTTCGCCGTCGATTTTCAGCGTCCACGGATCGGTTTTGAGACTACCGGCGTTGGCCGCAGGATCGGCCTTGTCGAGGCCAAATTCGTAGAAGTTGTTATAGCCCGTCACTTTTTCTTCCGGCGTAAGCGTCAGTTTGTTCTGCCATTGGGCGGGTTTCGTAAAGGTGAGCGGGGCGCCGGAAGGGGCCTTCGGCCGATCGTTGCCTTTAAACCAGTCGAGCAGGTCAGCGTGAGCCGAAGGCGAGAGCGAGAGCGCGGTGGCGCTGATGCCAAGCATTTTCAGGATCTGGCGGCGCTGTAACATAAAGACAGACTCAGACGTTACGTCGGCTTCCGTCAGTTTTCGGTTTTTCATGGCATCCTCCGTCATGCGTTTTCCTAAGCATGACGGAGGAGAGTGATTCGCGCGAATATGTCACGAAAATTTGAAGATTAGGCGATTTTCACCAGCGCGCGACCGTGGAACTGGTTATCCATGATCTTACTGGCATAGTCCGGTGCCTGGCTGAGCGTAATCTCCGTGGCGCTCTCGGTGTAGAAAGATTCCGGCAAATCGCGCACCAGACGTTCCCATGCCTCAGTACGACGAGCCGCAGGTGTCATCACGGAATCCACGCCCTGCAGGCGGACGTTACGCAGAATGAATGGCATCACGGTGGTTGGCAGGGCAAATCCGCCCGCCAGCCCACAGGCGGCCACGCAGCCGCCGTAGTTCATCTGCGCCAGGACTTTTGCCAGCACTTTATCACCGACGGTATCCACCGCGCCCGCCCAGACCTGTTTTTCCAGTGGACGGGTTTCGGCGAATTCGTCACGGCTGAGAATGCGGTTTGCACCGAGCTGGCGCAGGTAATCGTGGGTACTTTCCCGACCGGAAACCGCCGCAACCTGATAGCCCAGCTTGTGCAGTAGCGTCACTGCCGTGCTGCCCACGCCCCCGCTGGCACCGGTGACGACAACTTCCCCCGATTCAGGGCGGATGCCTGCGTCTTCCAGCGCCATCACGCACAGCATCGCGGTAAAGCCTGCCGTGCCGACGATCATCGCCTTGCGGCCATCCATACCTTTCGGCATCGGCACCAGCCAGTCGCCCTTCACGCGCGCCTGCGTGGCCAGCCCGCCCCAGTGATTTTCACCTACGCCCCAGCCGGTGAGCAGGACCTGCTGGCCCGGATGGAAGCGCGGATCCTCGCTGGTATGAACCCGGCCAGCGAAATCAATTCCCGGCACCATAGGGAAATTTCGGATGATTTTACCCTTACCGGTAATCGCCAGCGCATCTTTATAATTTAAACTGGACCAGTCGATGTCGACGGTTACTTCGCCTTCCGGCAGACGACTCTCTTCTACCGCCTGCACTGAGGCAAGCGTTTTGCCGTCCTGCTGTTCTAAGATCAAAGCCTGCATACGGGGTCCTCTCGACTCATATGATTGGAAAATAATTTCTGAAGACTATACTCGCTCAGGGAAACGCAGTGCCGATTTAACGCAATAAATTGCCAGATACACCCGATTTGGTAGTATGCCGCATTTGACATGCAAGTTAGCGCTTACTCGCTACCCCATCAACCCACGGAGTAATCTCAAGGATGCGATTAACGACGAAGTTCTCAGCTTTTATCACCTTGCTGACGGGGCTTACCATTTTTGTCACCCTTCTGGGCTGCTCTCTGAGCTTTTACAACGCCATTCAGGACAAACTGGTTAACCGGGTACAGTCTGTTGCGTCGGTGATTGATACGCGTCTGCTGACGACGCCGCTGCCGGCACTCTCCAGGGAGCTCGATGAGTTGATGGTACCTGTTGATATTGTTCAGATCGACATTCAGCAGGGAAAGCATCGTGTGTTAAGCCACGAACGCCCGGGAAGCTATCGGCCTGCGGGCGTGGTGAGCCAGTATCGGGAAGTGACCGTACATTCCCTTAAAAATCCGGGGATGACCATACACATGGTCTATCTCGATCCGATGGCCAGCTATTTCCGTTCCATGATGACCACTGCGCCGCTCACCGTCGCGGTGGCGTTTATCGTCCTGCTGATCTTTCTCGCGGTCCGCTGGCTGCGCCGCCAGCTCTCCGGCCAGGAGCTGCTGGAGATGCGCTCCGTGCGGATCCTTAACGGTGAACGCGGCCCGCAGGTCCGTGGTTCAGTCCACGAATGGCCGTCACGCGCCAGCAGCGCGCTGGATACGCTGCTCTCGGAAATCCAGTTTGCCAGCGACCAGCGCAGCCGTATGGATACGCTGATCCGCTCCTATGCCGCGCAGGATAATAAAACCGGCCTCAACAACCGCCTTTTCTTTGATAATCAGCTCGCCACGCTGCTCGACGATTCGGAAAAAGTGGGGACGCACGGGGTGGTGATGATGGTTCGCCTGCCTGATTTCGATCTCCTGCGCGACACCTGGGGACAGCGGGCCGCGGAAGAAAATCTCTTTACGCTGATCAACCTGCTCTCCACCTTTATTATGCGCTACCCGGGCGCGCTGCTGGCCCGCTACCACCGCAGCGACTTTGCCGTGTTGCTGCCGCATCGGACGCTGAAGGAGTCGGAAAGCATCGCCAGCCAGCTGCTGAAGGCGGTTGATGCGCTGCCGCAGAGCAAAATGCTCGACAGGGACGATATGGTCCACATGGGGATCTGCGCCTGGCGTGGCGGACAATCGACAGAACAGGTGATGGAGCATGCGGAAGCGGCCACCCGCAACGCCGTGCTGCAGGGCGCGAACGGATGGGCGGTCTATGATGATTCGCTGCCGGAAAAAGGGCGCGGTAACGTGCGCTGGCGTACGTTGATTGAGCAAATGCTAAGTCGCGGCGGACCGCGTATTTATCAAAAACCCGCGGTCATGAAAAACGGCAACGTTCATCACCGTGAACTGATGTGTCGTATTTTTGACGGTACGGAAGAGGTTATTTCTGCGGAATATCTGCCAATGGTGCTGCAATTTGGGCTGTCCGAAGAGTATGACCGTCAGCAAATTAGCCGCTTGATTCCGTTTTTATCATTCTGGCCTGAAGAGAGCCTGGCGTTACAGGTCACCGTGGAGTCATTAATACGCCCGCGTTTTCAGCGCTGGCTGCGTGATACATTAATGCAATGCGAAAAATCGCAACGCAAACGCATTATTTTTGAACTTGCTGAGGCGGATGTAGGTCAACACATCAGCCGGTTACGTCCGGTGGTTCGTTTGATCAACGCGCTCGGCGCGCGCGTCGCGGTGACGCAGGCAGGTTTGACGCTGGTCAGCACCAACTGGATCAAGGAGCTGGATGTGGAGCTATTAAAGCTACATCCGGGGCTGGTAAGGAATATTGAAAAGCGCACGGAAAACCAGCTGCTGGTACAGAGCCTGGTTGAGGCGTGCAAAGGAACGCGAACACAGGTGTTTGCCGCGGGCGTACGCGCCAGAGGCGAATGGCAAATGTTAACAGAGCGCGGTGTAATGGGTGGTCAGGGGGATTTTTTTGCTGCCTCTCAGCCGCTTGACACCAATGTGAAAAAATATTTGCAAAGATACTCGGTTTGACCTGCCGTTTACGCTGTTTTCACGTAGAATATCGCGCCTGTAGCTTTGAGTATGTCGAGCAAAAAGCCAGTGAACGACCTTTAACGGGTTACAAAGGTCAGTAAGGAGTGCTGCTGTTTACTCAGCCCTGAGGGAGTCAGGGGATGATTTTGTAACATCAGGAAACGTACTGCACAAATTTTCACCGTTGCAGATGATTTTTGCGCCTTGTCGCTGCTGCGTGTGGTTGGTAAAGTAAGCGGATTTTGTTTTCCGCCCCAGCTTTCAGGATTATCCCTTAGTATGTTGAAAAAATTTCGTGGCATGTTTTCCAATGACCTGTCCATTGACCTGGGTACTGCGAATACCCTTATTTATGTAAAAGGACAAGGCATCGTATTGAATGAGCCTTCCGTTGTGGCCATTCGTCAGGATCGTGCAGGCTCGCCGAAAAGCGTAGCCGCAGTGGGTCATGACGCGAAGCAGATGCTGGGTCGTACCCCTGGCAACATCGCCGCTATTCGCCCAATGAAAGACGGCGTTATCGCTGACTTCTTCGTGACTGAAAAAATGCTTCAGCACTTCATCAAGCAGGTTCACAGCAACAGCTTCATGCGTCCAAGCCCGCGTGTTCTGGTGTGTGTGCCGGTTGGCGCAACCCAGGTAGAGCGTCGCGCAATCCGTGAATCTGCTCAGGGTGCAGGTGCGCGTGAAGTGTTCCTGATTGAAGAGCCAATGGCGGCGGCAATCGGTGCAGGTCTGCCTGTGTCTGAAGCGACCGGTTCCATGGTGGTGGATATCGGTGGTGGTACCACTGAAGTGGCCGTTATCTCTCTGAACGGCGTGGTGTACTCCTCTTCCGTACGTATCGGTGGTGACCGCTTCGACGAAGCCATCATTAATTATGTGCGCCGTAACTACGGCTCTCTGATCGGTGAAGCCACCGCAGAGCGCATCAAACACGAAATCGGCTCTGCATATCCGGGCGATGAAGTGCGCGAGATCGAAGTACGTGGCCGCAACCTGGCTGAAGGTGTTCCACGCGGTTTCACCCTGAACTCCAACGAAATTCTGGAAGCACTGCAGGAGCCACTGACGGGTATCGTGAGTGCGGTAATGGTCGCGCTGGAACAGTGCCCACCAGAGCTGGCGTCCGATATCTCCGAGCGCGGTATGGTTCTGACCGGTGGTGGTGCGCTGCTGCGTAACCTCGACCGCCTGTTAATGGAAGAGACAGGTATTCCTGTCGTAGTTGCAGAAGATCCACTGACTTGCGTCGCCCGTGGTGGTGGCAAGGCGCTGGAAATGATCGACATGCACGGCGGCGATTTGTTCAGCGAAGAGTAGTCGAGTTTGAGAGGGTAGCAATTTGCTACCCTTTCTCTCTGACGCGAGAATACGCATAGCCTATGAAGCCAATTTTTAGCCGTGGCCCATCGCTACAGTTTCGCCTCATTCTGGCGGTTCTGGTTGCGCTTGGGGTCATTATTGCCGATAGCCGCCTCGGTACGTTCAGCCAGATCCGAACGTACATGGATACCGCCGTCAGTCCTTTCTACTTTATATCAAATGGTCCCCGTGAACTGCTCGACTCCGTTTCTCAAACGCTGTCTTCACGAGACCAGCTCGAACTTGAAAACCGGGCATTACGCCAGGAACTGCTGCTGAAAAACAGCGAACTTCTGATGCTGGGGCAATACAAGCAGGAAAACGCGCGTCTGCGTGAGCTGCTCGGCTCGCCGCTGCGTCAGGATGAGCAGAAGATGGTTACCCAGGTGATCTCCACCGTGAACGACCCTTACAGCGATCAGGTTGTGATCGACAAAGGGAGCGTCAACGGGGTGTATGAAGGCCAGCCCGTCATCAGTGATAAAGGCGTAGTAGGCCAGGTTGTTGCCGTCGCCAAACTGACCAGCCGCGTGCTGCTGATTTGCGACGCCACGCATGCGCTGCCGATCCAGGTGCTGCGCAACGACATCCGCGTGATTGCGGCCGGGAACGGCTGTACGGACGATCTGCAGCTGGAACACCTGCCGGCCAACACGGATATCCGCGTGGGCGACGTGCTGGTGACCTCCGGTCTGGGTGGCCGCTTCCCTGAAGGCTATCCGGTTGCGGTGGTCTCTTCGGTGAAGCTGGATACGCAGCGTGCCTATACCGTGATTCAGGCGCGTCCAACCGCCGGTTTACAGCGTCTGCGCTACCTGCTGCTGCTGTGGGGCGCCGATCGTAACGGTACTAACCCGATGACGCCTGAAGAGGTCCATCGCGTGGCTAACGAACGTCTTATGCAGATGATGCCGCAGGTTCTGCCGCCAGCGGACTCTATGGGGCCGCCTGCGCCAGTCCCGGCACCGGCAACGGGGTTAACGCAGCCGCTGCCGGATGCGCCGCCACCGCCTAAACTCTCTTCGGGAGGGCAGTAGTGGCAAGCTATCGTAGCCAGGGACGCTGGGTCATCTGGCTCTCGTTCCTCATTGCACTGTTGCTGCAGATTATGCCCTGGCCGGATAACATTCTCGTTTTCCGGCCAAACTGGGTCTTGCTCATTTTGCTCTACTGGATCCTTGCCCTGCCGCATCGCGTAAATGTCGGCACGGGTTTTGTGATGGGTGCCATACTGGATCTCATTAGTGGCTCTACGCTGGGCGTACGCGCCTTGTCCATGAGCATTATTGCGTACCTCGTCGCACTGAAATTCCAGCTCTTCCGTAACCTCGCGCTCTGGCAACAGGCCCTGGTCGTGATGCTGTTGTCGCTTGCTGCGGATATCGTTGTTTTCTGGGCAGAGTTTTTAGTGATCAACGTCTCTTTCCGACCGGAAGTGTTCTGGAGTAGTGTAGTAAACGGTGTGCTCTGGCCGTGGCTATTCCTGCTGATGCGTAAGGTTCGCCAGCAGTTTGCTGTGCAATAAAAGGTTTCTATGACGTCTTTGTATCTCGCTTCCGGCTCCCCGCGCCGTCAGGAACTCCTGACGCAGCTTGGGGTCTCTTTTGAACGCATCGTGACCGGCATTGAAGAAATACGTGCTGAGGGCGAAAGTGCTCAACAGTACGTGTCACGTCTGGCGCGCGAGAAAGCGCAGGCGGGCGTGGCCTGCGTGCCGCGCGATCTGCCCGTGCTGGGAGCTGATACCATCGTTATCCTTAACGGTGAAGTGCTGGAGAAACCGCATGACGCCGAACACGCGGCGCGCATGCTGCGCAAAATGTCCGGGCAAACGCATCAGGTGATGACGGCCGTCGCGCTGGCGGACCGCCAGCACGTGCTGGATTGCCTGGTGGTGACGGATGTCACGTTCAGAGTACTTACCGACGACGAGATCGCCGCTTATATTGCCAGCGGTGAACCGATGGATAAAGCAGGTGCATACGGTATTCAGGGGCTGGGTGGCTGTTTTGTCAGGAAGATTCATGGCAGCTATCACGCCGTAGTCGGCTTACCGCTGGTGGAAACGTATGAGTTGCTGAGCAATTTTAACTCACTGCGTGAGGGAAGGGATAATTATGACGGCTGAATTGTTGGTAAACGTAACGCCATCGGAAACCCGTGTGGCCTATATTGACGGTGGCATTCTTCAGGAAATTCATATTGAGCGTGAAGCGCGGCGCGGAATAGTAGGCAATATCTACAAAGGTCGTGTCAGTCGTGTACTGCCGGGTATGCAGGCGGCTTTTGTAGATATTGGACTGGATAAGGCGGCATTTTTACATGCCTCCGACATCATGCCGCACACCGAGTGCGTCGCGGGCGAAGAGCAAAAACAGTTTGCCGTGCGTGACATTTCTGAGCTGGTGCGTCAGGGCCAGGACTTAATGGTGCAGGTGGTGAAAGATCCTCTTGGTACCAAAGGCGCCCGTCTGACCACCGATATCACCTTACCTTCCCGCTATCTGGTGTTTATGCCCGGCGCGTCGCACGTGGGCGTTTCGCAGCGTATTGAGAGCGAAAGCGAGCGCGAGCGCCTGAAGAAAGTCGTCAGCGCCTACTGCGATGAACAGGGAGGATTTATCATCCGCACCGCCGCGGAAGGGATCAGCGAGGAAGACCTGGCGTCAGATGCGGCTTACCTGAAGCGCGTCTGGACAAAAGTGATGGAGCGTAAAAAACGCAACCAGACCCGCTATCAGCTCTATGGTGAGCTGGCGCTGGCGCAGCGCGTGCTGCGTGACTTTGCCGACGCGCAGCTCGACCGCATTCGCGTGGATTCCCGCCTGACGTATGAAGCGCTGCTGGAGTTTACCGCTGAATATATCCCGGAAATGCCGGGCCTGCTGGAGCACTACACCGGGCGTCAGCCGATCTTCGATCTCTATGATGTCGAAAACGAGATCCAGCGTGCCCTGGAGCGTAAGGTTGAACTGAAGTCCGGCGGCTATCTGATCATCGACCAGACCGAAGCGATGACCACCGTCGATATCAACACCGGCGCGTTTGTAGGTCATCGCAATCTGGACGACACCATCTTCAACACCAACATCGAAGCCACGCAGGCGATTGCGCGCCAGCTTCGTCTGCGCAATCTGGGCGGCATTATCATCATCGACTTCATCGATATGAGTAATGAAGACCATCGCCGCCGCGTGCTGCACTCGCTTGAGCAGGCCCTGAGTAAAGATCGCGTGAAAACCAGCATCAACGGCTTCTCACAGCTGGGGCTGGTGGAAATGACGCGTAAGCGTACCCGCGAGAGCGTGGAGCATGTGCTGTGTAATGAATGCCCGACCTGCCATGGACGCGGAACGGTAAAGACGGTTGAGACCGTCTGCTACGAGATCATGCGTGAAATCGTCCGTGTTCATCATGCCTACGACTCCGATCGTTTTCTGGTCTATGCTTCCCCTGCGGTGGCTGAAGCGCTGAAAGGCGAAGAGTCACACGCGCTGGCGGAAGTGGAAATCTTTGTCGGCAAACAGGTAAAAGTACAAATTGAACCGCTCTATAACCAGGAGCAGTTTGACGTCGTGATGATGTAAGCGCAGTACGCTGCGTGACCAAAGCTGACAAGGAGAGATGCGTGAGGCGATTGCCGGGGATTTTATTGCTTACAGGGGCAACGCTGGTCGTGATTGTCGCGTTGCTCGTGAGCGGGCTACGCCTCGTTTTACCGCATCTGGACAGCTGGCGTCCGCAGCTGCTGGCAAAAATCGAATCCACCACCGGCGTGCCGGTGAACGTCAGCCAGGTAAGCGCCAGCTGGCAGAACTTTGGCCCGACGCTCGATGTGCGGGATATCAACGCCAGCCTGAAAGATGGCGGCCACCTCAAAATCAAACGCGTGACCCTGGCGCTGGACGTCTGGCAAAGCCTGCTGCATCTGCGCTGGCAGTTTCGCGATCTCACCTTTTATCAGCTTCAGTTTCTGACCAATACGCCCATCTCCGGCGGCGACAGCAGCCAGGGGCTTGAGGCCAACCGTTTTAGCGATCTTTTCCTGCGCCAGTTCGATCATTTCGATCTGCGCGACAGCGAAGTGAGCTTTATTACCCTTTCCGGCCAGCGTGCGGAACTGGCGATCCCCCAGCTGACCTGGCTCAACGGCAGGAACCGGCACCGCGCTGAGGGGCAGGTGAGTCTCTCCAGCCTGAACGGTCAGCACGGCGTGATGCAGGTGCGCATGGATCTGCGTGACGATGACGGTCTGCTAAATAACGGCAAAGTCTGGCTGCAGGCCGACGATGTGGACGTCAAGCCGTGGCTGGGCGACTGGCTCCAGCAGAATATGCAGCTGGAAACGGCCCGATTCAGCCTTGAAGGCTGGCTGACCCTGACGAAAGGCGAATTTGCCAGCGGTGATATCTGGCTCAAGCAGGGGGGCGCGAGCTGGAAAGGCGAAAAACAACAGCATCAGCTTTCCGTCGATAACCTCACCGCCCACGTGACGCAGGAGAAAGAGGGCTGGCAGTTTGCCATTCCCGATACGCGGATCGCGATGGACGGCAAGCCGTGGCCGCGCGGTGCGCTGACGCTGGCCTGGATGCCGGAGCAGGACGTTGGTGGCACGGCCAGTAAACGCAGCGACGAGCTGCGCATCCGCGCCAGCAACCTGGATTTGGCCGCCATTGAAGGGCTGCGCTCAATGGCGGCAAAGCTCTCTCCAGACCTGGGCGAGATCTGGCTGGCTACGCAGCCGAGCGGAAAGATCGATTCTCTGGCGCTGGATATCCCGCTTCAGGCGACGGAAAAAACCCGTTTCCAGGCAACATGGAAAGATCTTGCCTGGAAGCAGTGGAAGCTGCTGCCGGGTGCGGAGCACTTTAGCGGCAAGCTGGAAGGCAGCGTGGAGAACGGCAGGCTGACGGTTGATATGCACGACGCCAGAATGCCGTACGAGACGGTCTTCCGCGCACCGCTGGAAATCGAACAGGGCAACGCAGTGCTTAACTGGCTCCGTAACGATAAGGGCTTCCAGCTCGATGGTCGCCACATCGATGTCAAAGCTAAAGCGGTACACGCGCGGGGTGACTTCCGCTATCTGCAACCGCAGGGGGACGAGCCGTGGCTGGGTATTCTGGCCGGAATCAGTACCGATGATGGCTCGCAGGCCTGGCGCTATTTCCCGGAAAACCTGATGGGTAAAGCGCTGGTCGACTATCTGAGCGGCGCAATCCAGGGTGGTCAGGCGGAAAACGCCACGCTGGTCTACGGCGGTAACCCCCATCTGTTCCCGTACAAACATAATGAAGGTCAGTTCCAGGTGCTGGTGCCGCTGCATGACGCCACCTTCGCGTTCCAGCCGGGCTGGCCCGCGCTGAAAAACCTGGATATCGAACTTAACTTCCTCAATGACGGCCTGTGGATGAAGTCCGACAGCGTGGCGCTGGGCGGCGTGACGGCCAGCAACCTGACGGCCAACATTCCGGACTACTCAAAAGAGAAGCTGCTGATTGATGCCGACATCAACGGTCCCGGCAAGGCGGTGGGACCGTACTTTGAGGAGACCCCCCTGAAAGAGTCGCTGGCGGCGACGCTTCAGCAGCTGCAGCTTGATGGCTATGTGAATGCTCGCTTACATCTTGATATCCCGCTGGACGGTGAGATGACCACCGCGAAAGGCGACGTCCGTCTGAAGAACAACAGTCTGTACATTAAACCCCTTGAGAGCACCCTGAAAAATCTCAGCGGGCAGTTCAGCTTTGAGAACGGTAACCTGAAGAGCGAGCCGCTGACCGCCAGCTGGTTTAATCAGCCCGTGAATATCGACTTCACGACCACAGAGGGTGAAAAGGCGTATCAGGTGGCCGTCAATCTGGACGGTAACTGGCAGCCAGCGCGAATGGATGTCCTGCCGAAGCCGATTGAGGCGTCGGTGGAGGGGGCGGTCGCCTGGCAGGGTAAAGTGGCAATCGACCTGCCTTATCACGCGGGTGCCCAGTACAAGGTCGACATCACGGGTGATCTGAAGAATCTTCGAAGCCAGCTGCCTGCGCCGCTGGATAAACAGGCCGGACAGCCGCTGCCGGTGAAGCTGAACGTCGAGGGCAACCTGAACAGCTTCGCGCTGACCGGAAACGCGGGCGGGACGAACCACTTCAACAGCCGCTGGCTGCTTAACCGCAAGCTCACCCTCGACAGGGCAATCTGGACGACGGATAGCCGCTCCACGCCGCCGCTGCCAGAGCAGACGGGCGTTGAGCTGAATCTGCCGCCGATGGACGGTGCAGAGTGGCTGGCGTTGTTCCAGAAAGGCGTTGGGCAAAACGTTGATGAAACCGCCCAGTTCCCGCAAACCATTACCGTACGCACGCCGTCGCTGATGCTGGGTGGGCAGCAGTGGAACAACCTGAGTATTGTCTCGCAGCCCGCTGCTAACGGTACGAAAGTGGAGGCCCAGGGCCGGGAGATCAACGGCACGCTGACCATGCGCAATCACGCGCCGTGGCAGGCGGCGATCCGTTATCTCTACTACAACCCGGCCGCCGCGAGTAAAGATAAACCGGCGGATGCCTCGCCGCTGAGTCAAACCTCCCGCGTCGATTTTAGCGGCTGGCCCGATCTCCAGCTGCGCTGCGCGGAGTGCTGGCTGTGGGGACAGAAATATGGCCGTATCGACGGTGATTTTGCCATTCAGGGAAATACGCTTACGCTCACCGGTGGATTGATCGACACCGGCTTTGGCCGCATGACGGCAGGCGGGGAATGGGTGAATAATCCGGGCGAGCAGCGAACGTCCCTCAAGGGCGACATTAAAGGCAACAAACTGGATGCGGCAGCCAATTTCTTTGGCATCAGCACGCCGCTGCGCGGTTCGTCATTTGACGTCGATTACGATCTTCACTGGCGCGACGCCCCTTGGAAGCCGGATGAGGCCTCGATGAACGGCATTCTGAAAACCCACTTCGGCAAAGGTGAAATCGCCGACGTGAGCACGGGGCGCGCCGGGCAGATCCTGCGCCTGCTGAGTTTTGATGCGCTGCTGCGCAAGCTGCGCTTCGATTTCAGCGATACCTTCAGCGAAGGGTTCTACTACGATTCCATCCGCAGTACGGCGTGGATCAAGGACGGCGTTCTGCATACGGACGATACGCTGGTGGATGGCCTGGAAGCGGATATCGCCATGAAAGGCTCGGTCAACCTCGTGCGCCGCGAGCTGGATATGGAAGCCGTGGTGGCGCCGGAAATTTCCGCGAGCGTGGGCGTTGCGGCGGCCTTCGTGGTGAACCCGATTGTCGGTGCGGCGGTGTTTGCCGCCAGCAAAGTGCTGGGGCCGCTGTGGAGCAAGGTCTCCATTCTGCGCTACCGCATTACCGGTCCGGTCGATAAACCGCAGATTAACGAGGTGCTGCGCCAGCCGCGCAAAGATGCACAGCAATGATTTGACGTGGGCAGGTAATTGCCTCACTCTCAATAAATACGATCTTTATACCGCCACGGGCGGCAACGAACGAGTAGCAATACGATGAGTCTGAACCTGGTAAGTGAACATTTGCTCGCAGCGAACGGCCTGAACCATCAGGACCTGTTCTCCATTCTTGGTCAACTGACCGAACGCCGTCTCGACTACGGCGACCTTTATTTCCAGTCGAGCTATCACGAATCCTGGGTTTTAGAAGACAGCATCATTAAAGATGGCTCTTACAACATCGACCAGGGCGTTGGCGTCCGCGCCGTCAGCGGGGAGAAAACCGGTTTTGCGTATGCCGATCAGATTAGCCTCGCCGCACTTGAGCAGAGCGCGCAGGCCGCGCGCACCATTGTGCGTGATACCGGCGATGGTCGCGTGAAAACCCTGGGAGAAGTGCAGCACTCTGCGCTCTATACCAGCATCGATCCGCTGCAGAGCATGAGCCGTGAAGAGAAGCTGGATATCCTGCGCCGCGTGGACAAAGTGGCGCGCGCGGCAGATAAACGCGTGCAGGAAGTTTCAGCCAGCCTGAGCGGTGTGTATGAACTGATTCTGGTGGCGGCAACGGACGGTACCCTGGCGGCAGATGTCCGTCCGCTGGTGCGTCTCTCTATCAGCGTGCAGGTCGATGAGGACGGCAAACGCGAGCGCGGTTCAAGCGGCGGCGGCGGTCGTTTTGGCTATGACTGGTTCCTGGGCGACGTTGACGGTGAAGCGCGCGCTGACGCGTGGGCAAAAGAAGCCGTGCGCATGGCGCTGGTGAATCTGAATGCCGTCGCGGCGCCGGCGGGTTCATTCCCGGTGGTGCTGGGTGCCGGCTGGCCGGGCGTGCTGCTGCATGAGGCGGTGGGCCATGGTCTGGAAGGCGACTTTAACCGTCGCGGAACGTCGGTATTCAGCGGTCAGATTGGTCAACTTGTCTCCTCTGAACTGTGCACCGTGGTGGATGATGGCACCATGCGCGATCGTCGCGGCTCGGTCGCTATCGACGATGAAGGTACGCCCGGCCAGTACAACGTGCTGATCGAAAACGGCGTGCTGAAAGGCTACATGCAGGACAAACTCAACGCGCGCCTGATGGGCGTTGCGCCAACGGGTAACGGCCGTCGTGAGTCCTACGCGCACCTGCCGATGCCGCGCATGACCAATACCTACATGCTGCCGGGCAAATCCACGCCGCAGGAGATTATCGAATCCGTTGATTACGGTATCTTTGCGCCTAACTTTGGCGGCGGCCAGGTGGATATCACCTCCGGTAAGTTTGTCTTCTCAACCTCAGAAGCGTACCTGATCGAGAAGGGCAAAGTGACCAAAGCGGTGAAAGGTGCAACGCTGATCGGCTCCGGTATTGAAGCCATGCAGCAGATCTCCATGGTCGGTAACGATCTGAAGCTGGATAACGGCGTGGGCGTCTGCGGTAAAGAGGGCCAGAGCCTGCCAGTGGGCGTGGGCCAGCCAACGCTGAAAGTAGACAACCTGACGGTGGGCGGCACAGCCTGACCTGAGCAAACATAAAAAAGGCGCTACAGATGTAGCGCCTTTTTTTTAACGTAAGTTACCCAGCGTAATCTCCGGATCCGGCTCGTGAGTGATGCGGTTACGCAAGTCACGACGAATAATTTCGATCGACCAGAACCAGACCAGATGGCCCACGATCTCTGACACGTGTTCATACCACGGCAGCTCAAACAGCGGTGGCGTCAACCCCATCAGCGGGAAGGAGATCATATGCACAAAGAGCTGAGCTAACGCACCTGCCAGCAAACCCTGCCAGAGTTTAATTTTCGGGAAGACTTCAGCCACGACACAATAGCCAACAGCGAAGACGATGGAGAAAATAATATGCGTTACGCCGACCCAGTTAAATATATGTCCGGCAAATGTATAAACTGCTGCGTTAGGATCGACAACGCCAAGCCAGTCACGTAAAAATACATAGGGAGGGTTTAAAAAATTGCGGGAGCAGTCGATCTGACCTGCGGCTCTTATTAAGTGCTCAGGTCCGCATGCGCCGGTGAATAAGTCGGCAGGGCTGCGTGGCGGAAGCGGCACTTCGGCTCCCCATTTGACAAAAGCGGAGACGATCCCTGCAATTAAACCGATGAACGCGGCGAGTCCATAGCGCCTGCGTGAAGGCGGTGTTTGTTCAAATAGATTCATTTCTTTTCCTTGTTTAACGTCATCCTGCGAAATACATTTTATTATTCATATCAGCAACAAATTAATAACAGTCTGACGAGCAGACTGCATATAAAGTAATGGGCTGATGGCGGTAGTGTCAATTAGCTATTCCTGATAGTGGCGAAGGAATATTCCTGAATGAATACGGGATTCATCCTGGGAATATTCATCGGTCTTATACGTTCAGGAATAAATGGATTATTCCTTTCGTCTTCCCCGCATCCCCTGAAACAGCTCCGCCACGTCCACAAAATACTCGGTCAGATAGTTAATACACACCTGGACTTTCAGCGGGAGCTTGTCTTTTTCGGTATACAGGGCGTACACCGGACGCGGATCGGATTGGTAGCGCGGGAAGAGGATCTCCAGCACGCCGCTGTTAATTTCGTTGATCACCCACATCAGCGGCACGTAGGCGATCCCGGCGCCAGCCACCAGCCAGCGCGAAATGGTCATGGGGTCGTTAGTGACAAACCGCCCCTCCGGCAGCAGTTTGGTGGAGATCCCTTCCGGGGCAATCAGCTCAAATTCATTGTCGGGCCGCACGCTGTACTCCAGCCACGAGTGGTTGGTGAGATCGGCGGGTTTCTCCGGCACACCGTACTGGGCCAGATAGCTCTTCGAAGCGCAGACGACCATCGGCATGCTGCCCAGCCGACGCGAGAACAGGCTGGAATCCTGCAGCGCGCCGACGCGGATCACCACGTCCAGGCCGTCGGCAATCAGATCCGGCGCCGGGATACCCGTCACCAGATTGACGGTAAGCCCGGGGTACTCTTTCAGCATATCCGCCGTCATGGCAGCGAGAACATTTTGTGCCATAGTTGAAGAACACCCGATGCGCAGCGTGCCGATGGGGGTGTTGTTGAAGGCGTAGAGCTGTTCGTGAACATCCCGCACTTCCAGAAGCATGCGACGACAGCCCTGATAGTAAATTTTACCCGCTTCCGTCAGGCCAATGCTGCGGGTACTGCGGTTGAGCAGCTTGACCTGAAGCTCATCTTCCAGTTTGGACACCGTCTGGCTGATAGAGGAGACGCTCATCTGAAGCTGGCGTGCAGCGGCGGTAAAGGAGCCCAGTTCAACCACTTTGGCGAAGACTGACATGCGTTTTAAACGTTCCATTGTTCACTCTGGCTTAAAAGTGATTTAGATCACATATTATAGATAACAGCATAACAGTTACGTTAATATATTATTAATTACATAACGGCTGCGCCATTCTCGCCCGGCGTTTCTTGCTCTCCTGCGGTGGCGTGCGCTAAAAAATTCTGAAGCCTGCACTCTCTCTTATCAAGGTCAACATGAGTCTGTTTCCCGTTATCGTGGTGTTCGGTCTGTCGTTCCCACCGATATTTTTCGAGCTTCTTTTATCACTGGCGATCTTCTGGCTGGTGCGCAAGGTGCTGGTCCCTACCGGGATCTACGATTTCGTCTGGCACCCTGCATTGTTCAATACCGCGCTGTATTGCTGCCTGTTTTACCTGATATCGCGCATGTTTGTCTGAGGTTGATGTGAAAACGCTAACAAGAAAAATCTCCCGCACTGCCATCACCATGGCGCTGGTTATCCTCGCCTTCATTGCCATTTTCCGCGCCTGGGTCTATTACACCGAATCACCGTGGACGCGTGACGCGCGCTTTAGCGCCGATGTGGTGGCCATTGCCCCTGACGTGGCCGGTCTTATCACGGCGGTTAACGTTCACGATAACCAGCTGGTGAAAAAAGATCAGGTTCTGTTCACCATCGACCAGCCTCGTTACCAGAAAGCGCTGGAAGAGGCGGAAGCGGACGTGGCCTATTACCAGGCGCTGGCTGCGGAGAAACGCCGTGAGGCAGGCCGCCGTAATCAGCTTGGCGTTCAGGCAATGTCCCGTGAAGAGATTGACCAGTCCAACAACGTGCTGCAAACCGTGCTGCACCAGCTGGCGAAAGCACAAGCAACGCGCGATCTGGCGAAGCTCGATCTGGAGCGTACCGTGATCCGCGCGCCGTCTGATGGCTGGGTGACCAACCTTAACGTCTATGCCGGGGAATTCATTACCCGTGGCTCAACCGCCGTGGCGCTGGTGAAACAGAACTCTTTCTATGTACTCGCCTATATGGAAGAGACCAAGCTGGAGGGCGTACGTCCCGGCTATCGGGCAGAAATCACGCCGCTGGGCAGCAACCGCGTCTTTAAAGGTACCGTCGACAGCGTCGCCGCAGGGGTCACCAACTCCAGCAGTTCGCGTGATGCAAAAGGGATGGCAACGGTGGATTCCAACCTCGAGTGGGTGCGTCTGGCCCAGCGCGTGCCGGTCCGTATCCACCTGGATGAACAGCAGGGCAATCTGTGGCCTGCGGGTACCACGGCGACGGTGGTGATTACCGGTGAGAAAGATAGGGATGCCAGCCAGGACTCATTCTTCCGTAAAATCGCCCATCGTCTGCGCGAGTTTGGTTAATCGCTATGGGCATCTTTTCCATCGCCAGCCAGCACATTCGCTTCGCCGTGAAGCTGGCGTGTGCCATTGTGCTGGCGCTGTTTGTTGGCTTCCACTTCCAGCTTGAAACCCCGCGCTGGGCAGTGCTGACGGCCGCGATTGTCGCTGCGGGTCCCGCCTTTGCCGCGGGTGGGGAACCCTATTCAGGCGCGATCCGCTATCGCGGAATGCTGCGTATCATCGGGACGTTCATCGGCTGTATCGCGGCGCTCACCATTATTATCCTGATGATCCGCACGCCGCTGCTGATGCTGATGGTGTGCTGTATCTGGGCGGGCTTCTGCACCTGGATCTCATCCCTGGTGAAAGTGGAGAACTCCTATGCCTGGGGCCTGGCGGGCTATACCGCGCTGATTATTATCATCACCATCCAGTCCGAGCCGCTGCTGGCTCC
Source organism: Enterobacter cloacae complex sp. BZL2005 (assembly GCF_049238885.1). Classification (NCBI taxonomy): domain Bacteria; kingdom Pseudomonadati; phylum Pseudomonadota; class Gammaproteobacteria; order Enterobacterales; family Enterobacteriaceae; genus Enterobacter; species Enterobacter cloacae complex sp. BZL2005. The sequence continues at coordinate 39,821 of NZ_JBMKGI010000005.1, forward strand.
GCAGTTTGCGGTGGAGCGATGCAGTGAGATTGTCATTGGTATCGTGAGTGCAATTGTCGCGGACCTGCTGTTCTCCCCGCGCTCCATCAAGCAGGAAGTCGACCGTGAGCTTGACGCGCTGATTGTCGCCCAGTACCAGCTGATGCAGCTCTGCATTAAACACGGCGACAGCGAAGAGGTGGATAAAGCCTGGAGCGGGCTGGTTCGCCGCACGCAGGCGCTGGAAGGGATGCGCAGCAATCTCAATATGGAGTCGTCACGCTGGGCTCGCGCTAACCGTCGTCTGAAAGCCCTTAATACGGTCTCGTTAACGCTGATTACCCAGGCATGTGAAACCTACCTGATTCAGAACACGCGCCCGGAAGTGGTCACCGATACGTTCCGCGAACTGTTCGCTGAGCCAGTGGAAACGGTGCAGGACGTGCACAAGCAGCTTAAGCGTATGCGCAGGGTTATTGCCTGGACAGGGGAACGTGACACGCCGGTAACGATCTACACCTGGGTCGGCGCCGCGACGCGCTACCTGCTGCTGAAACGCGGCGTGATCGGGAATACCAAAATCAGCGCGGCGGAAGAAGAGGTACTGCAGGGCGAAGTGGTGATCAAGCCGGAATCCGCCGAGCGCCATCACGCGATGGTCAACTTCTGGCGGACGACGCTTGCCTGTATGCTCGGCACGCTGTTCTGGCTGTGGACGGGCTGGACGTCCGGCAGCGGCGCGATGGTGATGATTGCCGTCGTGACCGCACTGGCGATGCGTCTGCCTAACCCGCGTATGGTCGCCATCGATTTCCTGTACGGCACCCTTGCCGCCCTGCCGATCGGCGCGCTCTATTTTCTGGTCATCATCCCGTCTACCCAGCAGAGCATGCTGCTGCTCTGTATTAGCCTGGCAGTGATGGCGTTCTTTATCGGTATAGAAGTGCAAAAGCGGCGTCTGGGATCGCTGGGGGCGCTGGCGAGTACGATTAATATCATCGTGCTGGATAACCCGATGACGTTCCATTTCAGCCAGTTCCTCGACAGCGCGTTAGGTCAGCTGGTGGGCTGTTTCCTGGCGATGATGGTGATTCTGCTGGTCCGCGATAATTCGCAGGCAAGAACGGGCCGCGTGCTGTTGAACCAGTTTGTGTCGGCCGCCGTGTCGTCGATGACAACCAACACCGCGCGTCGAAAAGAGAACCACCTCCCCGCGCTCTACCAGCAGCTGTTTTTACTGCTGAACAAGTTCCCGGGCGACATTGCCAAGTTCCGCCTGGCGCTAACCATGATCATTGCACACCAGCGTCTGCGCAATGCGCCGGTGCCGATCAACGACGATCTGTCGGCCTGGCACCGCCAGCTGCGTCGTACCGCGGACCACGTGCTTTCCGCCAGCAGTGATGACAAACGACGTCGCTACTTTACGCAGCTGCTTGCAGAGCTTGATATCTACCAGGAGAAGCTTAAAACCTGGGAAGCGCCGCCTCAGGTGACCGAGCCGGTAGGACGGCTGGTGTTGATGCTGCATCGCTACCAGAATGCCCTCACGGATAGCTGACTGAAGTAAAAAAACCGACGCCAAAAGCGTCGGTTTTTTTGTGGCTATACTTATTCCAGCACGTTCTTACATTTCAGGAAGGGAGGACACATGACGACCCAGGCGCTTCAGGATCACATCCTTTTTCAGACTGGTTATCTGGTCAACGGGATCTGGAAAACGCTGGACACGACCTTCGATGTGCTTAACCCCGCTACCGGGGAAGTCATCGCGAAAGTCGCGAAAGCGGGTAAAGCACAAACCGAAGAGGCTATCGCAGCGGCCACCAAAGCCTTCCCGGCCTGGCGTGCCAAAACCGCGAAAGAGCGCTCGGCGATTCTTTATCGCTGGTACGAACTGATTATTGAGAATAAAAGCTGGCTCGGGCAGTTAATGACCACCGAGCAGGGCAAGCCGCTGAAAGAAGCGGAAGGTGAGGTGGAGTACGCTGCCAGCTTTATCCAGTGGTTTGCCGAAGAGGCCAAGCGCGCCAACGGGGAAATTATTCCGCCGATCAAACCCGGCTCGCGCATTCTGGCGACCCGCGAACCCATAGGCGTGGTGGCGGCGATAACGCCGTGGAACTTCCCAATGGCCATGCTCACCCGCAAATTAGGCCCAGCGCTGGCTGCGGGGTGCACCGGAGTGATCAAACCGGCCAATAACACGCCGCTCAGTGCCTTTGCGCTGCTCACCCTGGCAAAACAGGCCGGCGTACCCGACGGCGTGCTCAACGCCGTGGCCGGGAATACCCATGAAATCAGCGATGCGATTATGGCAAGCCGAGACGTGCGTAAAATCTCCTTTACCGGCTCGACCTCCGTCGGCAAAACGCTGGTGCGTAATGCTGCCGAAACCATGAAAAAAGTCTCGATGGAGCTGGGGGGAAATGCCCCGTATATCGTTTTTGAGGATGCAGACATCGACGCGGCGGTGAAGGGGGCGATTGCCAACAAGTTCCGCAATGCCGGGCAGGTCTGCGTCAGCGTGAACCGTTTTTATATTCAGGAAACCGTCTACGACAAGTTTGTGAATAAACTTGCCGATGCCGTGAAGGCGCTCAAGGTGGGGAATGGCCTTGACGAGGGCGTCGTTGTCGGACCGCTGATTGAATCTGCTGCGGTCGACAAGGTGCGTGAGCATGTCGACGATGCCGTCTCACGGGGGGCAACCGTACTGGCAGGGGGTAAGCCCCATCCGCTTGGCGGGAATTTCTGGATGCCAACCGTGCTGGGCGACTGCCATGAAGGCATGAAGCTGGCAGAAGAAGAGACGTTTGGCCCGGTTGCGGCGTGTTTCCGTTTCACCTCGGAAGATGAAGTTATCCAGCGCGCCAACAATACGCCCTACGGGCTGGCGGCTTACTTCTACACCCAGAATCTCTCACGTGTTTTCCGCGTTTCGCAGGCGATCGAGAGTGGGATGATCGGCATTAACGAGTGTGCCGTCTCCACGGAACTGGGGCCCTTTGGTGGCGTGAAGGAGTCAGGCCTGGGTCGTGAGGGCTCCGTGCTGGGTCTGGAAGAGTATCTGGAAGTGAAAACCCTTCACATTGGGGGATTATAATAGACAGGGCGGCATCTGCCGCTCGCCTGGACTGGGTGGCTGGCAATGAAAACCTATACCTTTGATTTTGACGAGATCGACAGTCAGGAAGACTTCTACCGTGAATTTATCCGGGTGTTTGATCTTGAACGGGAAAGCGTGACGAATCTGGATACGCTGTGGGACGTGGTGACCGGTAGTCTGCTGCCGCTACCGCTGGAAATTGAGTTCATCCATTTGCCCGATAAGCTGCGCAGACGCTTTGGCGCACTGATATTACTGTTCGATGAAGCGGAAGAAGAGCTGGAAGGGCAGCTGCGTTTTAACGCGCGGCACTGAATGAAAAAAGCCCCTGACCATCAGGCCAGGGGCAAGTCGTATGATGAGATACGACGAGGGTTTATTTATACAGTTCTGCAGTTGCATGCCAGTGGTCACCCTGATTCAGTTCGGTGACGCGATAGCTGCTGGCACCTGCTTTTTCAGCTTTGGCAGCCAGTTCGTGACGGATATCCATCGGAGAGCCGGTAACAGACGTCACGGAGATGCTGCCCATAGGCTGCAGATTTTGTGCCTGGTCGGCATTCACCTGCTGTACGGCTGCGCTTGCGCCGAAAGAGAGAACAGATGCCAGACCGAGGGTTGCGATGATCAATTTGGTTTTCATAGTCTTTACTCCTGAATAGGGTTTTTGCTCAACGGCGAGAAGGGTTGAACCGCTATTTTTATGCCTGGTGCCGTTGAGTGGAGATTTACGTGTTCAGTTATTACTAAAACTTATTTGTACAGCTCAGCGGTGGCGTGCCAGTGTGCACCAGAGCGCGCTTCGATGATGCGATAGGATGACGCACCCTTTTCTTCCGCTTTTTTGTTCAGCATCTCATGCATGTCCATTGGCGATGTGCCGACCGCGCCGACAGAAACCGTACCGATGGCCTGGCGGGATTGCGCCTGGTCAGCATTGATAGCGTCAGCCGCGAAGGCACCGAATGACAGGACAGACAGGACGCTCAGCGCCGCTACAGTTGATTTGATTTTCATGATTTTTACCTCGTCGAATTTTTTAGTGGAGTCTTGTTTCGTGACCCTCATCACAAAATCAAGTATACACTAATAACGGAAAAAATTAATACCAGACTAATGGTTTCTATTGTTATTACGTGTTAAACAGTCTTTTTTTTATAACCAAATTGCATAATATTGGGTATTTTTTGCACATTTTAGTTGGTTATGTCTAATGAAATCATATGGATATCAGCTTTTGATTTTTTGTGCGATTTTTTGATTTATCATTCACCAGGTGAATGTTAATGGGTGGTAAAAAGCACTATTTGTCAAAGGCAGAGGCAGTGAAAAAGAGGGGGAAACGGTGTGGAGGCAGAACGATCCCCGCAGCGGCGCTACGGGGAAAGGGGATTAGAGTTCCTGTTCGAACAGAACCAGAATCGCTTCGTGGAGATCTTTAACGGAGAAACCGCTGGCTGGCGTGGTAAAGATGGTGTCATCACCGGCGATAGTCCCGAGGATACCTTCCGTTTTACCCAATGAGTCCAGCATGCGGGCAATCAGCTGTGCGGCACCTGGGCTTGTGTGGATCACCACAACGGCATCGTTGTAGTCGATATCCAGAACCAGATTCTTGAGCGGGCTGGAGGTGGTCGGCACGCCAAGTTCAGCCGGCAGGCAATAGACCATCTCCATCTTGGCGTTACGGGTACGTACCGCGCCAAATTTCGTTAACATGCGGGAGACCTTCGACTGATTGATGTTGTCGAAGCCCTGTTCCTGCAGCGCCTGAACAATTTCTCCCTGAGAACTGAATTTCTCTTCTTTAAGTAGCGCTTTAAACGCCTTGACTAATTCTTCTTGCTTAGACGAGCTTCGCATAAGTCACCCGGAATATGACGATAGAAACAACATTATTATGCATGTGGATGAATTTTTATGCAAATTATCTACTCAGCGCCAGGCTGAAATAATGTTATGAAAGGGAGTGATTTTATCAGAATTCGTTATCAGAAAACATGCCTGGGTCACGCCGCGCAAATAAGCTTAAAAGTAAATTAAATGTTATCAAAATGATGTTGTTTTGGTGGCGGGCCAGGGTGTATTGTAACCACCTCTTAATTCGTTGCCGTCTGTCGTCAGATAGCCTTCTGAAGAGAGATAAAGTCGCGCGACCTCAAATTCTTTAGCTACGAAAATTGTAATTAAACACTTGCTGAATTATGGTCGCCGCAACGGATTTACAGATACTTAAGTTAACCATAATAAGGAGTTTAGGATGAAAGTCGCAGTCCTCGGCGCTGCTGGTGGTATCGGCCAGGCGCTTGCCCTACTACTGAAAACCCAACTGCCTTCAGGCTCAGAACTCTCCCTGTACGATATTGCTCCGGTAACCCCAGGTGTGGCGGTTGACCTGAGCCACATCCCTACCGCTGTAAAAATCAAAGGCTTCTCCGGTGAAGATGCGCGTCCTGCTCTGCAGGGTGCCGACGTGGTGCTGATTTCTGCAGGCGTGGCGCGTAAGCCAGGCATGGATCGTTCAGACCTGTTCAACGTCAACGCGGGCATCGTGAAAAACCTGGTGCAGCAGATTGCTGAAGTGTGCCCGAAAGCGTGCATCGGTATCATCACTAACCCGGTGAACACCACCGTTGCTATCGCGGCAGAAGTGCTGAAGAAAGCAGGTGTTTACGACAAAAACAAACTGTTCGGCGTAACCACGCTGGATATTATTCGCTCCAACACCTTTGTTGCTGAGCTGAAGGGCAAACAGCCAACAGAAGTTGAAGTGCCGGTCATCGGCGGTCACTCTGGCGTTACCATCCTGCCTCTGCTGTCGCAGATCCCAGGCGTGAGCTTCACCGAGCAGGAAGTGGCTGACCTGACTAAACGCATCCAGAACGCGGGCACCGAAGTGGTGGAAGCGAAGGCGGGTGGTGGTTCTGCAACCCTGTCTATGGGCCAGGCGGCTGCACGTTTCGGTCTGTCGCTGGTTCGCGCCCTGCAGGGCGAGAAAGGCGTTGTTGAATGCGCTTACGTTGAAGGCGATGGCGAACACGCTCGCTTCTTCTCTCAGCCGCTGCTGCTGGGCAAAAATGGTATCGAAGAGCGTAAATCCATTGGTACGCTGAGCGCGTTTGAACAACACGCGATGGAAGGCATGCTGGATACGCTGAAGAAAGATATCACCCTGGGTGAAGAGTTCGTTAACAAGTAATACGAACCGTCTCCCGGCAAAAAAACGGAGCTTATCGCTCCGTTTTTTTATGCCTGTCAGTTCGTTGCCGGGTATTCCTGAATGGTGACCTGCAGCGTCAGTTTCTTATCGTTGCGCATGACTTCAACAGGGATGATAGAGCCCGGGCGAATTTCTGCCACCTGGTCCATCGTCTCCAGCGCAGAAACCGCCGGCGTGCCGTTAACCGACACAATGACGTCATTGACCTGAATCCCCGCGTTGGCCGCCGGCCCCCCTGGCGCCACCTCGTTCACCACGATGCCCTGGATCTGATCGATCCCGCCCCCCTGGGTATGCATCGGCGCAATTTCACGGCCACCGATACCGATATAGCCGCGGATCACGCGTCCGTCGCGGATCAGCTTATCCATAATTTTGGTCGCCAGCTGGAACGGAATGGCAAAGCCGATCCCTTCCGGCGTCTCGCCGTCGTTACTCTTATCGAACGAGAGGGTGTTGATGCCCATCAGTTCGCCCAGCGAGTTGACCAGCGCACCGCCGGAGTTACCGTGGTTGATGGAGGCATCGGTTTGCAGGAAGTTCTGCCGCCCGGATGGGTTGAGGCCAATACGCCCGGTCGCGCTGATAATCCCCTGGGTGATGGTCTGGCCCAGGTTGTAAGGGTTACCAATCGCCAGGACGACGTCACCAATATGCGGGGTACGTTTACGGTTGATCGGGATGACCGGCAAACCGCCCGTGGCGTTAATCTTCAGGACGGCGAGGTCAGTCAGGCTGTCAGAGCCAACGAGTAATGCCTCAAACACGCGGCCATCCTGTAGGGCGACGATGATCTGGTCGGCATCGTTTATCACATGCTTGTTGGTAATAATGTAGCCGCGCTCGTCCATGATTACCCCGGAGCCGAGAGTGCGGATCTCCAGCTGGTTATGGGCTGAGGTATTCAGGCCACGGTTATAGACGTTAACTACGGCAGGTGCGGCACGGCGAACGGCCTGGTTATAGGTGGCCGGCGTTTCATCCGTGCTATCGAACTGAGGGGCCGACAGTTTATTGAACTGACGTAAAGACGGCAGCGCCAGCAGCAGCAGGCCAGCGACAATCAAACCGATGACAATAGAACGTAAGAGCTTTAAAAGCATGATGCGCGTGTCGTTAAAAAAGGAACGATTTGCAGCATAACATGAGTTATCCGGACATCACACGCAGCGGTGATGTCCGGGTCGCAAATGCTTAGCGCAACAGAATATAGATAGACTCATTGCCGCGCATGACCTGCAGGGCAATAACCGCCGGTTTACTCTCCATCACCTTGCGCAGTTCGGCAATGGACTGCACGCGATTGCGGTTTACCCCAATGATCACATCTTCCGGATGCAATCCGGCCTGTGCGGCAGGGCTGCTCTTCTCAACGGTGTCGATGCGAATGCCTTTCGTACCGTCTTTCAGCTGTCCATCGCTCAGCGTCGCACCCTGCAGCGCCGGGGCGATCAGCTCCGCACTGGCAGAGGAGGAGGTGCTCTTATCCAGCGTCACTTCAACGTCCAGCGGCTTACCGTCACGGATCAGACCCAGCTTCACTTTGGCGCCGGGTTCGGTGGTCGCTATCCGCGAGCGCAGCTCGGCAAAGCTGCTCAGCGGCTTGTCGTTGAGGCTGACGATCACATCGCCCGATTTGATACCTGCTTTTGCCGAGCCGGAGTTAGGCAGCACTTCACTGACAAACGCCCCGCGCTGTACGTTGATGTTGAACGCTTTGGCGATATCGGCGCTCATCTCCATACCTTTAATACCCAGCAGCCCGCGTTTGATTTCGCCGAACTGAATGAGCTGCTGCGCCAGGGTTTTGGCCATATTGCTGGGAATCGCAAAACCGATCCCGATGCTGCCGCCACCCGGGGCCAGAATGGCTGTGTTGATCCCAATCAGCTCACCGTTAAGGTTAAGTAACGCCCCGCCGGAGTTCCCGCGGTTGATTGAGGCATCGGTCTGGATAAAGTTTTCCAGCCCTTCCAGATTGAGGCCGCTGCGTCCCAGCGCGGAGACGATCCCGGAAGTGGCGGTTTGCCCTAAGCCAAAGGGGTTACCCACGGCGACGGCAAAATCACCGACGCGCAGTTTGTCGGAGTCCGCGATGGCAATCTGGGTCAGGTTACTCGGGTTTTGTACCTGCAATAGCGCGATGTCGCTCTGGTCATCGCCGCCAATCAGTTTGGCATCAAATTCGCGGCCATCGTTTAGCTGGACGCTGATTTTATCGGCCTGGCTGATGACATGATTGTTAGTCAGAATGTAGCCTTTTGCCGCATCAATAATGACGCCGGAACCCAGGCCTTCAAAAGGCTGGGCCTGCTGGTCGGGAGACTCATCGCCAAAATATTTTTTCAGTTCTTCAGGGACGCGTTGGCTTTGTACCGCCGTGCCCTCAACCTGAACGCTGACCACCGCAGGCAACACTTTTTCCAGCATGGGGGCAAGGCTTGGAATGGCCGCCTGGCCAGGCACCTGGGAGGGAAGGGCGGCAAATACAGGGACGGACGCCGAGAGAGATAACCCGACACTTAACGCGATAGCGCTCAACAGCTGGTTTTTTTTCTTCATCGATGTTGACTCTCGTAACCTGGAATAAAGGAAAAACGGCCCCAAAAACACGTTGATGTTATTGAATTTTAAACCGCTGAACAATGAGGTGTTTAACTAAATGATAGCTGGGGTCAGGAAGAAAGGACGGGCGCAATCGCTGCGCCCGTAAAATAAATTCAGGTTGTGCGATTAATCGCGTTTTACACCGCCGCGCAGCAGGCCGGACGCGCCGTCTGAATAGTCGCGAGGCATCTGAACAGGCGCCTGGTCGTTACCGGCTTCAGAGTCTGCCAGACGGTTGCGGAACGGATTGGTTTCCGCCGTCATTTCCGGCAGCAGGCTGCTGGAGCTTTTTGCCATATGCTGATACAGCTGACGATAGTCGGTCGCCATGTTGTCCAGCAGCTCGGCGCTACGGGCAAAATGGCTGACCAGCTCTTCACGATACTCTTCCAGCTCGGCTTTGTTCTTTTCCAGTTCGTACTGCAGTGACTGCTGCTGACGCAATTTGCGATTACCGAAACGCATGGCCACAGCACCGATGACGATGCCGACGACTAAACCGATTAGCGCATATTCCCAGGTCATGAACTTCTCCCGTTGTCTTGTTGTTCCGTAGGGTGTTGGCTCGGCTCCTGCCTGTGCCTGATAATGCCACTATAACCGCTATTTCCGTAGAAGTGGAATCCTGACGTATCATCGCGTAGTGTAGAACGGCCTTTTTTTCATCAGTCACGTCTGCTGGTGAGCGTTAATTGAAGGAATAACAATAAGATTATGCAAAACCTGTCCCCTGCATCGCGATATCAACTGGCCCTAAACGAGGGCACTCATCAGCCGGATGACGTACAGCGTGAGGCGGTAAGTCGTCTGGAGATGATTTATCAGGAACTCACGGCCAAACCCGCTGAAACCGAACAGAATGGCGGGCTAAAGGCGGCATTTGGACGGTTGCTCGGAAAAAAAACGCCACAGGCCCACGCGCCGGTGCGCGGTCTTTATATGTGGGGCGGGGTCGGTCGCGGAAAAACCTGGCTGATGGACATGTTCTACCAGAGCCTGCCGGGGGCGCGTAAACAGCGTCTGCACTTCCACCGCTTTATGCTGCGTGTGCATGAAGAGCTGACTGCGCTGCAGGGTAAAAGCGATCCGCTGGAGATTGTGGCCGACAGGTTCAAGGCGGAAACGGACGTGCTCTGTTTCGATGAATTTTTTGTGTCTGACATCACCGATGCCATGCTGTTAGGCGGCCTGATGAAAGCGCTTTTTGCCCGCGGGATCACGCTGGTGGCCACGTCGAATATTCCGCCGGATGAGCTTTACCGCAACGGCCTGCAGCGGGCACGCTTCCTGCCTGCCATCGACGCCATTAAGCAGCATTGTGACATTATGAACGTTGATGCCGGTGTCGATTATCGCCTGCGCACCTTAACCCAGGCGCACCTGTGGCTCTCGCCGTTAAATGCAGAGACCACCCGCGAGATGGATAAACTCTGGCTGGCGCTGGCGGGGGCAAAACGCGAGCACGCCCCGGAACTCGAGATTAACCATCGCCCGCTGCCAACGCTCGGCGTTGAAAACCAAACGCTGGCGGTCTCCTTTACGACGCTGTGCGTTGATGCCCGCAGCCAGCACGACTACATTGCGCTTTCACGTCTGTTCCACACCGTGATGGTGCTGGATGTGCCGGTGATGACGCGGCTGATGGAGAGCGAGGCGCGGCGCTTCATCGCGATGGTGGACGAGTTTTACGAGCGCCACGTTAAGCTGGTGATTAGCGCCGAGGTTCCTTTATATGAGATCTACCAGGGGGAGCGGCTAAAGTTTGAGTTCCAGCGCTGCCTGTCTCGCCTGCAGGAGATGCAGAGCGAGGAATACCTGAAGCTGGAGCATATGCCATAAACGCCACCCTCTCCCTGTGAAGGGGGACTTGTAGGCCGGGTAAGGCGCAGCCGCCACCCGGCATTTTCCACCGCCTCGAAAAACCCAATGTGAATCACATTTAAGGGTCGATCTTTGACCTCAACTTCTCTATAATCTTGCGACCCCACGTTACGAGAAGGTTTTTTTCCCGAAACTTTCTATGTGTCGGCATGTGCTATTCGAAGGGGTAGGTTTGCCGGACTTTGTCGTGTGAACCTCAACTGACTAAACGTTTGGGTGTTCACCAACGTGTAACTTATTATTTGGGTAAGCTTTTAATGAAAACTTTTACAGCTAAACCAGAAACCGTACAGCGCGACTGGTATGTTGTTGACGCGACCGGTAAAACTCTGGGCCGTCTGGCTACTGAACTGGCTCGTCGCCTGCGCGGTAAGCACAAAGCGGAATACACTCCGCACGTTGATACCGGTGATTACATCATCGTTCTGAACGCTGACAAAGTTGCTGTTACCGGCAACAAGCGTACTGACAAAATGTACTACCACCACACCGGCCACATCGGTGGTATCAAAGAAGCGACCTTTGAAGAGATGATTGCTCGCCGTCCTGAGCGTGTGATTGAAATCGCGGTTAAAGGCATGCTGCCAAAAGGCCCGCTGGGTCGTGCTATGTTCCGTAAACTGAAAGTTTACGCAGGCAACGAGCACAACCACGCGGCACAGCAACCGCAAGTTCTTGACATCTAATCGGGATTATAGGCAATGGCTGAAAATCAATACTACGGCACTGGTCGCCGCAAAAGTTCCGCAGCTCGCGTTTTCATCAAACCGGGCAGTGGTAAAATCGTAATCAACCAGCGTTCTCTGGAACAGTACTTCGGTCGCGAAACTGCCCGCATGGTAGTTCGCCAGCCGCTGGAACTGGTTGATATGGTAGAAAAACTGGATCTGTACATCACCGTTAAAGGTGGTGGTATCTCCGGTCAGGCAGGTGCGATCCGTCACGGTATCACCCGCGCTCTGATGGAGTACGACGAATCCCTGCGTTCTGAACTGCGTAAAGCTGGCTTCGTTACTCGTGACGCGCGTCAGGTTGAACGTAAGAAAGTGGGTCTGCGTAAAGCACGTCGTCGTCCACAGTTCTCCAAACGTTAATCCATTCTGCTTACGCAGAACGATTGGCGAAAAACCCGCTTCGGCGGGTTTTTTTATGGATAATGCGCAGGTTATCCACAATATCCATGCATATATCTTCTCTTTTTCCACATTTCCAGAATCCCCTCACCACAAAGCCATCAAAATCTGGTAAACTATCATCCAATTTTCTGCCCAAATATCGGTGAATACTCGATTTTTGTTCGATTCTTGAACAATGTGTCTTCTCTGGGATGGGCGATACAACATCTGGCTGGCCCCTGTTGGGCTGGTAGCAGTAAAAATTCTGAATATACCTGGAGGTTTTCATGGCTGTCGCTGCCAACAAACGTTCGGTAATGACGCTGTTTTCTGGTCCTACTGACATTTATAGCCATCAGGTTCGTATCGTGCTGGCCGAGAAGGGTGTCAGTTTTGAGATCGAGCATGTGGAAAAGGATAACCCGCCTCAGGATCTGATCGATCTCAACCCGAGCCAAAGCGTACCGACGCTGGTGGATCGCGAGCTGACCCTGTGGGAATCCCGTATCATTATGGAATACCTGGATGAGCGTTTCCCGCATCCGCCGCTGATGCCTGTTTACCCTGTTGCGCGTGGTGAAAGCCGCCTGTACATGCAGCGTATCGAAAAAGACTGGTATTCGCTGATGAACGTGATTACCAGCGGATCCGCTGCCGAAGCTGACGCTGCGCGTAAGCAACTGCGTGAAGAGCTGCTGGCAATCGCCCCGGTGTTTGGTCAGAAACCGTTCTTCCTGAGCGATGAATTCAGCCTGGTGGATTGCTACCTGGCACCGCTGCTGTGGCGTCTGCCAATCCTGGGCGTAGAGTTCAGCGGTCCTGGCGCGAAAGAGCTGAAGGGCTACATGACTCGCGTCTTTGAGCGCGACTCTTTCCTGGCATCTTTAACTGAACCGGAACGTGAAATGCGTCTCGGCCGAGGCTAATGACTGTGGAAATGTCACAACTTACCCCACGCCGTCCGTATCTGCTGCGCGCCTTCTATGAATGGCTGCTGGATAACCAGCTCACGCCGCACTTGGTTGTGGATGTGACGTTGCCGGGCGTGCTGGTTCCAATGGAATACGCACGTGACGGACAGATTGTACTGAACATCGCCCCGCGCGCGGTGGGTAACCTGGAGCTGGCAAACGATGAAGTGCGCTTCAACGCGCGTTTCGGCGGCGTACCGCGCCAGGTTTCCGTACCGCTGGCTGCTGTGCTGGCTATCTACGCGCGTGAAAACGGTGCGGGTACCATGTTCGAGCCGGAAGCGGCATATGATGAAGACGTTGCCAGCCTGAATGATGACAACGCATCTGATGAGCGTGAAAGCGACACGGTGATGTCAATTATCGATGGCGACAAACCCGATCATCAAGATGACAATGACCCTGATGACGATCCGCCTCCGCGCGGTGGTCGCCCAGCGCTACGCGTTGTGAAATAAATCCGCTTGCGCCGTTTGTAAAAAGCCAGTGATATCACTGGCTTTTTTTATTTCTGTATCAATCTACCGTTGTAATATTTTTAAATAAGCATTGTTTATATCTCTTGTTTCTTCATTGCTTGATTAATAATTAAATAGATTTATAAACCCCATGAATAAATGAGGTGTGAACTAATATCAAAACGATGAGAAAAGTAAAGAGGAATTCTGAGTAATATTATTTTTTTGATGTTGATCTCTTTTTTGATTGGGTAATTTCTTAATAAAATAAGGAAAAAATCATTTTGTGGTTATCCTTAATAGAATAGTTAATTTTGCTAAATTGCATGTATTTATAAAAACAATACTATGTGCACATGCTGACAAGCATGACGACAATCAGTAACTGGTAAAGGTATTTATCATTACTGGGTTAAATATTGCAATTACTCATATGTTAAGGATTAACAAGTGAAAAAAGTTTTACTCGCTACTGCGCTTTCTCTGTGTGTGACTTCAGCATTTGCTGCAGACCCTTCAGCTGTACTGAAGGTTAAAGGTACGCTGACGAATGCAGCATGTACGCCAGTATTAAGCAACGGCGGTACTGTTGACTACGGTACAATTAATTTGGGCAGTCTGAACGCTTCTGCTGTCAACCAGTTGGGACAGAAGAATATCGATCTGACCATTAACTGCACCGCAGCAACAAAAGTGTCCTGGAATATGGTTGACGATCGCGCTGATACTAACGCGGGTCTGACCGTAGAAAACGGTATGTTTGGTGGTGGTATTATTAAAGGCGCTAGCCAAACTTACGGTGTGGGCAAAACCGCGGGTGGCGTTAACATTGGCTCTTACGCTCTGCTAGTTAAAGTAGACAGCGTAACGGCTGATGGTGCTGCGGTAGATCCAATCTATCAGCAGAACGCGACGGGTACCTGGACCAAATCCACCAACGGTTCTTCTCAGGGCAGCCATATTCGTGACTTCACCGTTGCGTCTGCAGGTTCTCTGGATCCGCTGGCCTTCCAGACCGCGACCTTCCCGCTGGCAACTTCACTGGCTCTTCAGGACACCACAACTCTGGCGATTACGGACGATACTCAGCTTGACGGTCAGTTGACCATCAGCCTGCGTTATCTGTAAGACTTTATTGAGTAAAAGTAATTTTAAAATAATCCAGAGAGTGAATGTTCTGCATTTACTCTCTTTTTAACAGCACGATAAACATGGAATGTTCCGTTGGGCTATCAAGGAGATAATATTATGCAATGCATAAGGTCGAATATATTTAAAACACTTTTTACTGTCGCTTTATTTTCCGCCAATTTTGCGGTGCATGCAGAAGGTATGGTGCCAGAAACCAGCCTGCTAATTATTGATGAAGCCACACACAGCGGTACCATTAACGTAAAAAATACGGATTCACACCCATCCTTATTATATACGAACGTTGTAGACCTGCCGGACGACCAGGGGCTTAAGTTGATCGTCACGCAGCCTGTGGTTCGCCTTGAGCCGGGCCAAACGCAGCAGCTTCGTTTTATTTTGCAAAGCAAGCAGCCGCTGGATGTTGAGCATTTAAAACGCGTCACATTTGACGGTATTCCACCAAAAAATGACGATAAAAAAATTAAAATTGGCATTAATATTCGCCAGGATATTCCAGTGCTAATACGCCCGGCTACGCTGGGGGTCGTGACGGATGCGTGGAAATACCTCAAATGGTCTACGGCCGGATCTTCTGTAAAAGTAACCAACCCAAGTAAGTACGTTGTTCGTCTGGCACAAAAAGTCGTATTACAACCTTCAGGCGCAAACGCCACGCTTTCCAAAACTTACCTTCTGCCAGGTGAGACGATGACGGCTGCGTTGAACAAAACGAGCAGCGGTGACAGCCACGTTAAATTTTTCCCGGCCAGCCGTTATGGCATTG
Organism: Enterobacter cloacae complex sp. BZL2005; assembly: GCF_049238885.1. Classification (NCBI taxonomy): domain Bacteria; kingdom Pseudomonadati; phylum Pseudomonadota; class Gammaproteobacteria; order Enterobacterales; family Enterobacteriaceae; genus Enterobacter; species Enterobacter cloacae complex sp. BZL2005. Next base: position 55,079 of record NZ_JBMKGI010000005.1, read on the forward strand.
AAGTGCCGAGTTTTACCTCAGAATTAAATAAATAATATAGGGATCAAACGGTGAATAAAAAAAGCCGTATTGCACTTTGTGTCCGCGCAGTTCTCTGCGGCACCTTGCCTCTGATGATGTTTGACTCCGCCTCCGTACTCGCAAGGGAAGTGACGTTTGATACGGGGGTAATGAAAACGCTGGGGTTATCGAGCGACTTGAACCATTATTTCGCTGAAGCACCGCGTTTTCTGCCCGGAACCCATTCCGTGAACGTTAAAGTGAATGGTGAAGATCGCGGAATGGCCGCCGTCCGTTTCAATAAGGACGGCGTGCTGTGTTTTGATAACGATCTGCTTGATTTCGCAGGCCTCATGCCAGTCCCCCTGAAGGCAGGCGAGGCGTGCCACAACATCCGCGACGACTACCCGAAAGCGGTAATCAACGCGTTGCCAAACCAGGAAGCCGTTGAGTTGTATCTGCCGCCTGAAGCGGTAAACAGCCTGTCGTCGGATATCCGAAACTTCCAGCACGGCGGTGCCGCCGGGATGCTCAACTATTCGCTTTTCAGCACCCGTAACGAATATGGCGGTAGCGACAAAACCCGCTATTCGCAGGCCAATCTGGAAGCGGGTTTTAACGCATTTGACTGGTCGCTTCGCAGTAATTACATCCTGACGGATGACAATGGCAAGAAAAATGCTGACAGCATTTACACCTATGCAGAGCATGTTTTTGTCCCGCAGAAGTTAACCATGCAGGTCGGTGAAATTAATGCCATGTCTAATGTGCTGAGCGGCATACCCATTACCGGTATCCAGCTTTTGCCGACTAGCGGGCTGACAAAAGACGGCAGCGGCGTCAGCGTGTCAGGCATTGCCCGTTCCTCCCAGGCTCGCGTGGAGATTCGCCAGAACAATCAGCTGATCTTCAGTACGCTCGTGCCCGCGGGACCATTTACGCTGGATGACGTGCCGGTTGCGCGTAACAACGTCGATTTAGACGTTTCCGTCGTAGAGTCGGACGGCTCCACGAATCACTTTATTGTTCCTGCTGCCGCTGTGAAGCAGCGAAATCTTTCTCGCCCGCAGGGGCTTACCGTGTCTGCCGGTCAGGTGCGCAGTATCGATAGCGACTACAGCGATCCGCTGGTGATGAACGTTTCCGACGGCTGGCGCATTTTCCCGTGGATGAACCTTCTGGCCTCCGGTACTGCCGCTCAAGATTACCAGGCAGCTGGCGGTCGTACCGATTTTCTTATCAGCGATCTTTGGTCTGTTTCCACGACGGTTGCGGCAAGCAAAGAGTCGTTTGGTGACAGCAACAGTGGACTTAAAACCGAGCTAGGAAGCGATCTTACGCTTTCCTCCCATGTATCGCTTTCCACCAGCGCGACGCACTACAGCGGCGGCTACCGTGAGATGGCAGAAGCGATGGACGATGACTATCAGGGGTACGATAACGCCTACTCCGGCAGCATACGTTTCTCATCCGGTCTGGCAGGCGTTTTCTCAGCAGGCTTCAACTATAACCAGAGCAGCGGGAACTCTGAGGATTCCCGCTATCTGCTTCTGTCGTGGGGTAAGACATTTAAATATGCCAGCGTTACCGCCAACTGGCAAAGCGCTGTGGGCAACGTCGATGACGACCAGGATGATGAAATGCTGTACATCAACGTCAGCATTCCGCTGAGTCCGGGGCAGTCTGTCAGCACTTACATGCGCAAGCAGGGCGACAATACCACTTACGGTGTGGCCAACAGCGGTTCGCTGGGCGAAAACACACACTACTATATCGCCGCCGATCGTGACCAGTCGTCCAGCGATAATAGCTTCAACGGTAACCTTAACACCAACCTGCATTACACCCAGCTGAGCGTGGGTGGTGGCAGCAATGGTGATCACCAGCGTAACTATAACGCCACCCTGGCGGGCGGCATCGCTATGCACAAAAATGGCGTGACGTTCTCGCCGTATGCGATTCGCGATACCTTTGCGATTGCCAGACTGAGCGAGAAGAAAAGCGGGGTAGAAATCGCTACGCCACAGGGTACGGTCTGGACCGATGCCTGGGGACAGGCGGTTGTACCTTCGCTAAACGAGTGGCGCAATTCGCGTATAGAAGTGGATGCCAACAAGCTGCCGCAGAATATGACGCTGGCAAACGGCACCCGATATATCGCCGCAGGTCACGCTTCAGTCAGCGAGCTTGATTTCAAGGTGCTGAACAGCCGACGTGTGATGCTGCGTATGAAGCAAACCGATGGTCAGCCGCTGAGAAAAGGGCTGGCAATCGTGGATGAGAAGGACAACTACATTGTGACGGTCGTTGATGATGGTCATGTCTTTATCAACGATGCGGATCAGTTACCGGCGCTGTACGCCATGGACGCCAACAACAATCGTTTGTGCAAACTCGATTTCGCTCTTCCTGAGAAACGCAATGAAGACGCCTTCTATGAAGAAGTAAACGGAGTATGCCGATGAATTATCAACAAACAGTAGGATTAACAGCGCTGGGGATACTTTTCTTCGTGGCGACTGCAAATGCGGAAGATTGCCAAATATCGCTTTCGCAGCCGGTGGTGGATTACCATGAAATGCGTCGAGATAATATCGATAAAACCCAGCAGAACTGGCACAAAATGGCGGACCGTACCCTCAACGTTAATGTTTACTGCCCGCAGCCGCAGCAAATGGCGGTGTTGTTACAGGGGACGGCAGGCGATAAAGGGCGCTTCACATTCGGCCAGTCTGGCGGGATGGCGGTTAAAATCGATGATATGACCATCGACGGTAAAAATTACACCGTCGGCAAAACGGTCGATCAGCTCGGTTTTACTCCGCAAAGCGGCACGCCTTCGCCGTTTTATGTGCGTAATAATGAAGCGGTTATTGCGGTTGATAATAATCAGGTGCCTTCAGGCCAGCAGATGAATTTCCGGGTCACGCTATCACCTGTGCTGGATGACAATGCGTTTAGCCGCATCACCGATCAAACCGTACTGGAAAGTGACTTAACCTGGACTCTGCTGACGAGGTAGCATTTCGGTGAGTAAAAAATAGCTCTTCATTATTTCTATCGCCAATGAAATGCCTGTTTTTTTCTTGCAGCTGACTCAAGCATTGATAGGCTGGCAACCTTCATGCTGAAATATCTGAAATTTTTTTGATTACACTGTAGGTAACAAAGGGAATAAACCGGAAGGTTTATTCCCTTTTTTTTTACACTTCCAGGTAGTTCAGTATCCCGTCAGCCGCTTTGCGCCCTTCGGCAATCGCCGTCACCACCAGGTCGGAACCGCGAACGATATCGCCACCGGCGAAGATTTTCGGGTTGCTGGTCTGGAAGGCATTATCGCTGCCTTCTGGCGCAATAATACGGCCCTGCGAGTCCAGCTCAACGCTGTGCTTCGCCAGCCATTCCATGCTGTGAGGGCGGAAACCGAACGCCATCACCACGGCGTCAGCGGGGATCACGTGCTCGGAGCCTGCCACGATTTCCGCGCGACGACGGCCTTTCGCATCCGGAGCGCCCATCTCAGTGCGCGCCATCTTCACGCCGCTCACTTTACCGTTGGCATTCACTTCAATACCCAGAGGCTGGATGTTGAACTGGAATTCTACGCCCTCTTCACGCGCGTTTTTCACTTCGCGCTTAGAGCCCGGCATGTTCTCTTCGTCACGACGGTAGGCGCAGATCACGTGCGCCGCATTCTGACGAATGGAGGTACGCACGCAGTCCATCGCGGTATCACCGCCGCCCAGCACCACCACGCGTTTGCCTTCCATGCTGACGAACGGCTCATCGGCGGTTTCACCATAACCCATAATCTGCTTGGTGTTGGCAATCAGGAACGGCAGCGCGTCATAAACGCCCGGCGCGTCTTCGTTTTCCAGACCACCGCGCATGGACTGATAAGTACCCACGCCCAGGAACACGGCGTCGTAATCCTTCAGCAGATCGTCGAGCTGTACGTCGCGGCCCACTTCTGTGTTCAGTTTGAACTCAATGCCCATGCCGGTGAAGATTTCACGGCGACGGGTCATGACCTCTTTCTCCAGCTTAAAGGCCGGGATACCAAAGGTCAGCAGGCCACCAATCTCCGGATGGCGGTCAAAGACCACCGCCTTCACGCCGTTGCGGGTCAGCACGTCCGCACAGGCCAGGCCCGCCGGGCCCGCGCCGATGATCGCCACGCGCTTGTTGGTTTGCTTCACGCCGGTCATATCCGGACGCCAGCCCATCTCAAACGCTTTATCGTTGATATAGCGCTCGATGTTGCCGATGGTCACCGCGCCAAACTCGTCGTTCAGCGTACAGGAACCTTCGCACAGACGATCCTGAGGGCACACTCGGCCGCACACTTCCGGCAGGGTGTTGGTCTGGTGAGACAGCTCGGCGGCTTCAAAAATACGTCCTTCGTTGGCCAGCTTCAGCCAGTTAGGGATGTAGTTGTGTACCGGACATTTCCATTCGCAGTAAGGGTTACCGCAGGACAGGCAGCGGTCTGCCTGTGCTTTGGCCTGGCCTTCTGAAAACGGCTCGTAGATTTCAACAAATTCAATTTTGCGGATCTTCAGCGGTTTCTTTGGCGGATCAACACGCTGCAGGTCGATAAACTGGTATACGTTCTGGCTCATCTGAATTCCTTACTGCGCCTGCACGCGCAGCTCTGCTGCGCTACGACTACGGTGACCCAACAGGGCTTTAACATCGCTGGACTTCGGCTTAACCAGCGCGAATTTCGCAGAGAACGCCGGCCAGTTCGCCAGGATCTCTTCGCCGCGCGAAGAACCGGTATGCTGCACGTGTTCGGTAATCAAACCGCGCAGGTGTTCTTCGTGAATGGCCAGCGTGTCAACGTCCAGCACTTCTACCAGTTCAGGGTTCACGCGTTTACGGAACTCACCGTCTTCATCCAGGACGTAGGCAAAACCGCCCGTCATGCCTGCGCCGAAGTTCACGCCGGTTTTACCCAGAACGCAAACAATCCCGCCCGTCATGTATTCACAACCGTTATCGCCAATGCCTTCCACCACGGTGATAGCACCGGAGTTACGCACCGCAAAACGCTCGCCCGCACGGCCCGCGGCAAAAAGACGACCGCCGGTTGCGCCGTACAGGCAGGTGTTACCGATAATGCTGGCTTCATGGCTGCGGAAGGCTGAGCCGACCGGAGGACGTACCGCCAGAAGACCGCCCGCCATGCCTTTGCCGACGTAGTCGTTGGCATCGCCGGTCAGGTACAGCTCAACGCCGCCTGCGTTCCACACGCCGAAGCTCTGACCCGCAGTACCGCTGAAGTGCGCGGTAATCGGATCGGCTGCCAGCCCCTGGTCACCGTGCGTCTGCGCGATGTAGCCGGAGAGGGAGGCACCCACGGAACGGTCGGTGTTGCGGATATCAAACCAGAACGTTTTGCTCTGCTTGTCGTCCACATACGGTTTCGCCTGCTGCAGCAGCTGCGCGTTCAGCACGCCGTTGTCGAACGGCGGGTTGTTCTCGGTGCAGTAGACCGCTTTGCCAGGATGCGGCTGCGCGGTTTCCAGCAGCTTAGACAGCTCCAGCTTCTGCTGCTTGGCGGTGAAGCCTTCCAGCTCTTTCAGCAGGTCGGTACGGCCAATCAGGTCCACCAGACGCTTCACGCCCAGCTGCGCCATCAGCTCGCGGGTTTCACGGGCGATGAACTCAAAGTAGTTGGTCACTTTGAACGGCAGGCCGTGGTAGTGGTTCTTACGCAGCTTCTCGTCCTGGGTTGCAACGCCGGTTGCGCAGTTGTTCAGGTGGCAAATACGCAGGTATTTACAGCCGAGCGCAACCATTGGGCCGGTACCGAAGCCAAAGCTTTCCGCACCCAGAATCGCCGCCTTGATGATGTCGAGGCCGGTTTTCAGGCCACCGTCCACCTGCAGACGGATCTTGTGACGCAGACCGTTAGCCACCAGCGCCTGCTGGGTTTCCACCAGGCCAAGTTCCCACGGGCAGCCCGCATATTTCACGGAGGAGAGCGGGCTTGCGCCGGTACCACCGTCATAACCGGCGATGGTGATAAGGTCCGCATAGGCCTTCGCCACGCCGGTGGCAATGGTGCCGACGCCCGGTTCGGAAACCAGCTTCACGGAGATCATCGCTTTCGGGTTGACCTGCTTCAGGTCGAAAATCAGCTGCGCCAGATCCTCGATAGAGTAGATATCGTGGTGCGGCGGCGGGGAGATCAGCGTCACGCCCGGTACCGAGTAGCGCAGTTTGGCGATGTACGGGGTAACTTTATCACCCGGCAGCTGACCGCCTTCGCCCGGTTTCGCACCCTGAGCGACTTTAATCTGAATCACGTCGGCGTTGACCAGGTACGCTGGCGTCACGCCAAAGCGGCCGGATGCCACCTGCTTGATACGGGACACTTTGTTGGTGCCGTAACGGGCAGGATCTTCACCGCCTTCGCCGGAGTTAGAGTTGCCACCGATGCTGTTCATGGCTTCCGCCAGCGCCTCGTGGGCTTCCGGGCTCAGCGCGCCGATGGACATCGCCGCGGTATCGAAGCGTTTGAACAGTTCGGATGCCGGTTCGACTTCGTCAATGCTGACCGCTTCATCACCCGGATTCAGGGCAATGAGGTCGCGCAGCGTCGCCGCCGGACGGTTGTTCACCAGCTCAGCGTACTGCTGATAATCACGGTATTCGCCGCTCTGAACCGCCTGCTGCAGCGTGCGCACCACGTCAGGGTTGTAGGCATGATACTCGCCGCCGTGAACGTATTTCAGCAGACCGCCCTGATCCAGCGGCTTACGTGCCAGCCAGGCGCGCTTGGACAGGTTCACCAGATCCTGCTGGAAGTCAGCAAAACCGGCGCCGCCGATGCGGCTGACCACGCCCTGGAAGCAAAGGTTGGCGACCTCATCATGCAGGCCGACCGCTTCAAACAGCTTCGAGCAGCGGTAGGAGGCAATGGTCGAGATGCCCATTTTGGACATGATCTTGTACAGACCTTTGTTGATGCCGTTACGGTAGTTCAGCATCACCGCGCGGTAATCTTTGTCGATCGCGCGGGTATCCACCAGACGGGCCAGCGTTTCATAGGCCAGGTACGGATAGATCGCCGTCGCGCCAAAGCCTAACAGCACGGCAAAGTGGTGCGGGTCGCGCGCGCTGGCGGTTTCAACAATGATGTTGGCGTCGCAGCGCAGGCTCTTATCCACCAGACGCGTCTGGATAGCGCCCACCGCCATTGGTGCAGGCACCGGCAGACGGTTTTTCGCGATGTTGCGGTCGGACAATACCAGCAGCACGGTACCGTTACGCACCATCTGTTCGGCTTTGTCGCACAGCGCATTCACCGTCTCTTCGAGGCTCGCGTCGTTCACGTCGAAGGTAATATCGAGCGTGTCGGCGCGATAGTGCTCCTCTTTCATGGTGGTAAGCTGTTTGAAATCGGAGTACAGCAGGATCGGCGATTTAAAGGTCAGACGGTGCGCCTGGCCTTCGGCCTCGCAGAAGACGTTCATCTCGCGACCGATGCTGGTGGCCAGCGACATCACGTGGGCTTCACGCAGCGGATCGATTGGCGGGTTGGTGACCTGCGCAAACTGCTGGCGGAAGTAGTCGTAAATGATGCGCGGCTGGCTGGAGAGCACGGCAAACGGGGTATCGTCACCCATCGAGCCGACCGCTTCCTGGCCGTTCTCACCGAGCACGCGGATGACGGAGTCCAGCTCTTCCGCGCTGTAGTTAAACTGCTTCTGGTAGCTGGCGAGGGTGTCATCGTCCAGCTCGCGGCTGCCCACTTCTTCATCCGACAGATCTTCAAACGGCACCAGACGACGCACGTTTTTCTCCATCCACTCTTTGTACGGATGGCGGCTCTTCAGATCGTTATCGGTTTCGGCGGAGTGCAGGATGCGTCCACTGCGGGTGTCGATCACCATCAGCTCGCCCGGACCGACGCGGCCTTTCTCGACCACTTCGTCAGGCTGGTAATCCCAGATGCCGACTTCAGAGGCGCAGGTGATGAGCTTATCTTTGGTGATGACGTAGCGCGCCGGACGCAGGCCGTTACGGTCCAGGTTACAGGCAGCGAAACGACCGTCGGACATGACGATGCCCGCCGGGCCGTCCCACGGCTCCATGTGCATGGAGTTAAAGTCGAAGAACGCGCGAAGCTCAGGGTCCATATCCGGGTTGTTCTGCCAGGCCGGCGGCACGAGCAGACGCATGGCGCGCACGATATCCATCCCGCCCGCCAGCAGCAGTTCCAGCATGTTATCCATCGAGCTGGAGTCCGAGCCGGTTTCGTTCACGAACGGCGCGGCATCATGCAGGTCAGGGATCAATGGCGTCTGGAACTTGTAGGTACGGGCGCGGGCCCACTGGCGGTTACCGGTAATAGTGTTGATCTCACCGTTGTGTGCCAGGTAGCGGAACGGCTGAGCCAGCGGCCAGCGTGGAACGGTGTTGGTGGAGAAGCGCTGGTGGAACAGGCAAATGGCCGATTCCAGACGCAGGTCCGCCAGGTCCAGGTAGAAGCGCGGCAGGTCAGCCGGCATACACAGACCTTTATAGATGTTCACCAGGTTAGAGAGGCTACAGACGTAGAACTCTTTATCGTCCTGGAGACGTTTTTCAATGCGGCGGCGGGCGATAAACAGACGGCGTTCCATATCACGCGGACGCCAGCCCGCAGGCGCGTTGACGAAAATCTGTTCAATACGAGGCAGCGAGGAGAGGGCGATTTCACCGAGCACCCCTTCGTTGGTTGGCACATCGCGCCAGCCGACAATCGACAGGGTTTCACGCTGAAGTTCTTCTTCAACGATGCGGCGTGAGGCGGCAGCTTTTTCAGGATCCTGGTTCAGGAACAGCATGCCGACAGCGTAGTTTTTGGCTAAACGCCAGCCGCGCTCTTCCGCCACGATGCGGAAGAAACGATCCGGTTTTTGCAGCAGCAGGCCGCAACCGTCGCCAGTTTTACCATCGGCAAGAATGGCGCCACGGTGCTGCATACGGGCCAGTGCGTGAATAGCGGTACGCACCACCTTGTGGCTAGGTTCGCCTTCTATGTGGGCGATCAGGCCGAAACCACAGTTATCCTTCTCAAGGGATTTATCGTACAACATATCAGTGAACCTCCCCAGGCTCGTCGGGCTTCCCACTGAACTTTACCGTGGCGCACAGGCACAGAAAGAGCATGGCGACGGGGTTTGCGTTTCATACGCGGACCTCGCATTCGCCCTCTTTTTCATCCTTTCGCGCAGGTAAACAAGTTTGAGGACTTGCTTCAGAGGGAATCTCAATTACTGCATAAATATGATGAGCAGGCCGCTCATCCAGAAAGCTTCCAGCGGATTTCCAACTTATCGGGAATTGGTACACAGGTCAAATGGCAATCTTATTTATACAAAAATGTGCTAAAGAGAGTTTATCTGTTTGTATTTTAATGTTATTTAACTAATTTTGCATTGAATGAATGCCCTGAAAGAGCACAGCGGAGTGTGATCTGACTCACTATATGAAAGCGGTATTATCCATGTAGCGTGCTGAATAGCGGTTTTATAGCAGAACAATAATCTGGCATTGGACGCAAACCCGCATAAACACACTGTTTTTCAGTGATGGCGCTATAAATGAAAAAAACAATCAGAACATAAGGAAAAGTAATCACATGCGGCGTGAATGAAATTGCAGTAATCCTGAGTATTTATTCATATAGATAAAGGCCGTCCAGGGCGATTGATCCAGGTCATCGCCGACAGAGGCTAAAAATGGCAGGCTTGTCCCCTTTCTCCGGGACGGTCTATCAGATTATGCAGTTACAGAAATTAGTCAATATGTTTGGTGGGGATCTTTTGCAGCGCTACGGGCAAAAGGTTCATAAGCTGACGCTGCACGGCGGGTTTAGCTGCCCGAATCGCGACGGCACCATCGGGCGCGGAGGCTGCACCTTCTGTAACGTCGCGTCGTTTGCCGATGAGGCGCAGCAGCACCATTCTATCGCTGAGCAGCTTGCCCACCAGGCCAGCCTGGTGAACCGTGCGAAGCAGTATCTGGCCTATTTTCAGGCTTACACCAGCACGTGGGCGGAGGTGCAGGTATTGCGATCGATGTATCAGCAGGCCGTCAGCCAGGCCAGTATCGTTGGGCTGTGCGTGGGAACCCGCCCGGACTGCGTACCGGACGCGGTGCTGGACCTGCTCAGCGAGTACAAAGAACAAGGCTACGAGATCTGGCTGGAGCTGGGCTTGCAAACGGCACATGATAAAACGCTGCACCGTATCAACCGTGGCCATGATTTCGCCTGCTACCAGCGCACCACGCGGCTGGCACGCGAGCGCGGGCTGAAGGTCTGTTCACATCTGATTGTCGGTCTGCCCGGTGAAGGTCAACAGCATGGCCTTGAAACCCTGGAAAAAGTCGTTGAAACCGGCGTGGACGGCATCAAGCTTCATCCGCTGCATATCGTGAAGGGCAGCATTATGGCGAAAGCCTGGGAGGCCGGGCGGTTAAGCGGTATCGAGCTTGAGGACTATACGGTGACGGCGGGGGAGATTATTCGCCACACGCCAGCGGAGATTGTCTACCACCGCATCTCGGCCAGCGCCCGCCGTCCAACGCTTCTGGCACCGCTGTGGTGTGAGAACCGCTGGACGGGGATGGTGGAAATTGACCGCTACCTGCAGGAGAACGGCGTACAGGGTTCGGCGCTGGGCCGCCCGTGGGTTCCGCGTCTACCGGCGACGGCCGCCTAACAAACTCCCCAGCATGCCGCGCACGATCTGATTGGTGACCTGTCGCGCGGCGCTTTTCGCCATCGTCTGCACTACGCCGTCGCGTTTGCCGCCGCGCGGCCCGGTGCTGCCGAACAGGATGTCTTTGAGTCCGCCAAGAATGCCGTCATCCACGGCGACAGACTGCCCTTTAGCGGCAGGCGCATCCTGCGATTCCGTTGTCGCCTGGACTCCTTTTTGCAGCATCTCGAACGCGGACTCGCGATCCACCTCGTCTTCATATTTCCCGTAAACCGGAGAGTGGTTAATCAGGCCGTTGCGCTCATCGTCGGTCACCGGCCCCATGCGCGAGCAAGGTGCAATGACCATGGCGCGTTCCACTACGGACGGGCTACCCTTCGCATCGAGGAACGAGATCAGCGCTTCACCGGTGCCCAGCGCCTGAATGGCGGCTTCGGTATCAAAGGCCGGATTGGCGCGCATGGTTTGCGCAGCGGCTTTTACCGCTTTTTGATCTTTCGGCGTGAAGGCGCGCAGGGCGTGCTGTACGCGGTTACCGAGTTGTCCCAGCACGTTATCGGGGATATCCGACGGGTTTTGCGAGACAAACCAGACGCCGACGCCTTTGGAGCGGATCAGGCGGATAACCTGCTCGATCTTGTCCAGCAGCACCTGCGGTGCATCGTTAAACAGCAGGTGCGCTTCATCAAAGAAGAACACCAGCTTCGGCTTCTCAAGGTCGCCCGCCTCTGGCAGCTGTTCGTAAAGTTCAGAGAGCATCCACAGCAGGCTGGCGGCGTAGAGTTTCGGCATCTGGTAGAGCTTTTCGGAGCTCAGGATGTTAATAATCCCTTTTCCGCTGCTGTCGGTGCGCATCCAGTCTTTGATATCCAGCATTGGCTCGCCGAAGAAGTGCTCGGCACCCTGTTGCTCCAGCGTCAGTAGGCCACGCTGAATTGCGCCCACCGAGGCGCTGCTGATGTTGCCGTACTGGTTCTGGAAGGATTTGGCGTTATCGCCGATGTACTGCGTAATGGCGCGCAGATCTTTGAAATCAAGCAGCAGCAACCCCTGGTCATCGGCAATACGGAAGATGATATTCAATACGCCGGACTGCACGTCGTTGAGGTTAAGCAAACGGGCCAGCAGCAAGGGACCGAGATCGGAGACGGTGGCGCGCACCGGGTGGCCTTTTTCACCGAAGATGTCCCATACCACCACCGGGTTACCGTGCGGCGTCCAGTCCGTGATGCCGATATTCTTCAACCGTTCGAGCAGTTTTTCAGAGGCGGTCCCTTCCTGAGCCACACCGGTTAAATCGCCTTTTACGTCAGCCATAAAGACCGGTACGCCAATCTCTGAAAGCGACTCCGCCAGCTTTTGCAGGGTGACGGTTTTCCCCGTCCCGGTCGCGCCGGTGATCAGACCGTGGCGGTTCGCCATCGCGGGCAGTAAATAGAGCTCTTTTTCCAGCGTCCGGGCAATTAACAATGGTGTACTCATGATGCGCTTCCTCTCGTAGTCCTGGGTGGAGTATAAGCAACCTGACGGTAAAACGGCTGAGTAAATTGCTGACTTTGCGGCGCATTATCCAGCGCGGACTATGCTTTTGCATACGGTTCACAAAATAGTGGGAAACTATGTCCAGATTCTTCTTTAACGATCGCAAACAGCTGGTCAACGATGCCATTGAAGGCATACTGCTTTCTGCGCCACATGCCAATCTCGTCAAGCTTGATATCGATCCGGCCATCCGGATCGTCGCGCGCGGCGACTGGGATAAAAGCCGCGTGGCGGTAATTTCCGGCGGCGGCTCAGGCCATGAACCCGCACACGCCGGGTTTGTTGGCAAAGGGATGCTGACGGCGGCAGTGTGCGGCGATCTGTTTGCCTCGCCGAGCGTGGATGCGGTACTGAATGCCATCGTCGCGGTCACGGGCGATCGCGGCTGTCTGCTGATCGTCAAAAACTACACCGGCGACCGCCTGAACTTCGGCCTGGCCGCTGAAAAGGCCAAACGCTTCGGCCTGAAGGTGGAGATGGTGATTGTGGCGGACGATATCGCGCTGCCGGATAACAAGCAGCCGCGCGGTATTGCCGGCACGGCACTGGTGCACAAGATTGCGGGCTATGCGGCGGAACAGGGGAAATCGCTGAGCGAGGTGCGGGATATTGCGCAACAGGCCTGCGATAACCTCTGGAGCCTGGGCGTAGCGATGCAAACGTGCAACCTGCCGGGCAGCGACGATGAAGAGGGGCGCATTAAGCAAGGCCATGTCGAGCTGGGCCTGGGCATTCACGGCGAGCCCGGGGCTTCCGTGGTGGATACGCAAAACAGCAAAGCCGTTATCGACACCCTGGTGACGCCGTTACGCGCGCAGGCGGGGGAGGGGCGTTTTGCGGTGCTGATTAACAATCTTGGCGGCGTATCGGCGCTGGAGATGGCGCTGCTGACCAAAGAGCTGGCGCACTCGGCGCTGAAAGAGAATATCGCGTACCTGATTGGCCCTGCGCCACTGGTCAGCGCGCTGGATATGAAAGGCTTTTCTCTGACGCTGCTGAAGCTCAACGATTTCTTTGAAAAGGCGATTCACGCCGACGTCGAGACGCTGGGCTGGCAGAAGCCCGTCGCATTTGCGCCACTGCGCACCGTGGCGCATAGCGCCATTCATGACCGTGTGGAGCACACTCCGTCTGACAATCCACAGGTGCGTGCGTTTGTCTCCTCCGTGTCGACAACGCTGCTCCAGCTCGAAAACCGCCTGAACGCGCTGGATGCTAAAGTGGGGGATGGCGATACCGGCTCTACCTTTGCGCAAGGGGCGCGGGATATTGCGCAGCGCCTGGAGGAGAACGCGCTCCCGCTTAACGATGTGTCTAAGCTGCTGCTGCTGGTTGGCGAGCGGCTGGCCACGGTGATGGGCGGATCGAGCGGTGTATTAATGTCGATCTTCTTTACCGCGGCCGGGCAAAAGCTTCACGATGGCCAGTCGCTACCGGAAGCGTTGCTGAGCGGGCTGGCGCAGATGAAGCAGTACGGCGGGGCGGATCTCGGCGATCGCACGCTGATCGATGCGCTGCAACCGGCGCTGGAGGCGTTACAGAAAGGCAATATTCAGGCGGCAGCGCAGGCCGCGCAGCAGGGCGCAGAAGCAACGTCGAAAATGGCGAAAGCCGGCGCGGGACGCTCGTCGTATGTCAATAAAGAGAACCTGGATGGGGTGATGGATCCGGGAGCGGTCGCGGTAGCGGAAGTATTTAACGTATTGGCGCAGCAGTGAAAGTAGGCCGGGTAAGGCGAAGCCGCCACCCGGCAAACTCACATCAGAAATCTGCTTTCAGCACCACGCGGTAGCGGGCTTTGCCGTCGCGCACGTGCTGGATCGCTTCGTTGATTTTTGACATCGGATACAGTTCGGTGGTCGGCGCCACTTTGGTGCGTCCGGCGAATTTCATCAGTTTGCGCAGCTCGTACGGCGTACCGGTTGCAGAACCGGAGATGCTGCGATCCCCGCCGATCAGGGTAAACGCCGGAACCGGCAGCGGCTTCATTACCGCACCCACGGTGTGGAAGTTACCGCCGTAGGCCAGCGCTTCAAAGTACGGCTGCCAGTCGAGATCGACGTTCACGGTGTTGATGATCAGGTCAAACTGGCCCGCCAGCGCGTTCAGCGCGTCCGGATCGCGGCTGTTCACCACTTTATCCGCCCCCATCGCCAGCACTTCTTTCTCTTTCGCCGGGTTCGAGCTGAACGCCGTGACTTCACAGCCCATCGCGTGCAGCAGCTTAATGGCAATATGCCCCAGTCCGCCGATACCGATGACGCCGACGCGGCTGGTGGCGGTGATATGGTGCATCAGCAGCGGCTTGAAGACGGTGATGCCGCCACACAGCAGCGGACCGGCGGATTCGATATCAATGCTGTCCGGCAGCGGGATGACCCATTGCCAGTCGGCGCGCAGTTTATCGGCAAAACCACCTTTGTTGAGAATGGTGGGAACGGCGCCTTCGAGGCAGTTGATTTGATTGCCGCTGATACAGGCATCGCAGTGACCGCAACTGCGTGCCGTCCAGCCAATGCCCACGCGCTGGCCCACTTTGAGCCCTTTGTCCTGCGCGGCGCTACCGAGCGCCACGACGCGGCCAATAACTTCGTGCCCGGCAACCAGCGGATAGCTGGAGAAGCCCCATTCGTTGTCGATCATCGAGAGATCCGAGTGGCAGATCCCGCAGTAATCAACCTGTACTTCGACGTCTTCTGCTTTTAGTTCGCCCGCATCGTACTCGTACAGCTCAAGTTCTGCACCCGCCTGCGGTGCGGCGTAGCTTTTTATCTTCGACATCGTGTTTCCCCCGTTGTGGTGTGAACTGAGAGTGTAGAGCATTCAGTTTACAGCCGCTTAACAGAAGAGGGCAGGAACGAAAGTTACAGACTTTTCAGCATTCTGACTTCGCAATCAACGTGGCCGGTACAGCCCAGCGGCGCATCGATATGCTCAAAGCCCAGATGTTCATACAGGCCGATGGCCTCTTTGAGGAAGGCGGTCGTTTCAAGGTAGCAGCGGGTAAAACCCTGCTTGCGCGCGTGGTCCAGCGCCATCAGCGCCAGCTTTTTTGCCAGTCCTTGTCCGCGTGCCGTTGGCAGGAAATACATTTTCTGCAGTTCGCAGATATCCGGCTCGCTGCAGCTGAGGGGCGCCACGCCGCCGCCGCCCACGACCTGACCGTTCTGCTCGATGACCCAGTAGGCATGACCAGGCTGGCTGTAGAGCTGGAAAAGCGCGTCCAGATTCGGGTCGGCAACCGTGTAGCCCTTGTCAGCCGTCAGTCCATATTCGGCAGAAACGGTGCGAATAACGGCGGCGATAGCCGGGTTATCCTGCTCAGCGATCCGGCGCATCGTCGTCGCGACGGGGGTAATCACGCTCATAGCATTACTCATTACAAAAATTGACACATAACTGCTGTTAATAGCACCGCAGAAAGGGGAGTGCAAGCGAGGAGTTTTCAGGAAGGTTACCCCTTACGCCCTGAAGCGTAAGGGGTAAAAGCATTACAGGGCAGCGATAACCGCCTGCTGCTCAATCAGCTTGGTCTTCGCATCGGCGAAGGCAACCAGACGCTCACGCTCTTTCGCGATGACCGCTTCCGGCGCGCGGGCAACAAAGCCTTCGTTCGCCAGCTTGCTTTCGATTTTGCCAATTTCCACGTCGACTTTCGCCACTTCTTTCGCCAGACGAGCCAGCTCAGCGTCTTTGTCGATCAGACCCGCCATCGGGATCAGCAGCTCGGCGCCGTCGATGATTTTGGTCACGGAAACCGGACCTTTGTCATCAGCAGGCAGCACGGTGATGCTTTCCAGACGCGCCATGGTTTTCAGGAAGGTGTTGTTCTCGGTGACGCGACGAACGGCCGCTTCGCTACAGCCGCGCAGCAGCAGCTCCAGCGGTTTGCCCGGCGCGATGTTCATTTCAGCACGAATGTTACGTACCGCCACGATCGCCTGCTTCAGCCACTCGGTATCCGCAGACGCCGCTTCATCAACCTTAGCCGCATCGAACGCCGGGAACGGCTGCAGCATGATGGTGTCGGCGTTGATGCCTGCAATCACCTTCACGCGCTGCCAGATGGTCTCGGTGATGAATGGAATAACCGGATGCGCCAGGCGCAGCAGGCCTTCCAGAACGGTAATCAGCGTGTTGCGCGTGCCGCGCAGTTCCGCCTCAGTGCCGCCGTTCATGACCGGCTTCGCCAGCTCCAGATACCAGTCACAGAACTGGTTCCAGGTGAATTCATACAGAATGCCCGCCGCGATATCGAAGCGGTAGCTGTCCAGCGCGTCGCGGAACGCTTTCACGGTCTGGTTGAATTCCGCCAGGATCCAGCGGTCGGCCAGGGAGAGGGTCATCTCGCCGCCGTTGAAGCCGCAATCCTGATCTTCGGTGTTCATCAGCACAAAGCGGCTGGCGTTCCACAGCTTGTTACAGAAGTTACGGTAACCTTCCAGACGCTTCATGTCCCAGTTGATGTCACGGCCGGTCGAGGCCAGCGCTGCCAGGGTGAAGCGCAGGGCGTCGGTACCGTGAGCCTCAATCCCGTTCGGGAACTGTTTCTCGGTGCGCTTGCGGATTTTCTCCGCCAGCTGAGGCTGCATCATGTTGCCGGTGCGTTTTTCCAGCAGCTCTTCCAGAGAAATACCGTCAACCATATCCAGCGGGTCAATGACGTTACCCTTGGATTTGGACATCTTCTGGCCTTCGTCGTCGCGGATCAGACCGGTCATGTAGACGGTATGGAACGGAACCTGCGGCTTGCCGTCTTCGTCTTTGATGAAGTGCATGGTCATCATGATCATGCGGGCAATCCAGAAGAAGATAATGTCGAAGCCGGACACCATCACGCTGGTTGGGTGGAACTGACGCAGCGCGTCGGTGTTTTCTGGCCAGCCGAGGGTGGAGAAGGTCCACAGCGCGGAGGAGAACCAGGTATCCAGCACGTCTTCGTCCTGACGCAGGGCAACGTCAGCGCTCAGGTTGTTTTCCTGGCGCACTTCATCTTCGCTGCGGCCAACGTACACGTTGCCTTCGTTGTCGTACCATGCCGGGATACGGTGACCCCACCACAGCTGACGGGAGATACACCAGTCCTGAATATCGCGCATCCAGGAGAAGTACATGTTTTCGTACTGCTTCGGCACGAACTGAATGCTGCCGTTTTCAACCGCTTCCACAGCCGGTTTCGCCAGCACGTCGGCACGCACGTACCACTGGTCGGTCAGCATTGGCTCGATAACCACGCCGCCACGGTCGCCGTATGGCACGGTCAGGTCGTGAGGCTTGATCTCTTCCAGCAGGCCCAGTGCGTCAACGGCAGCCACAATCGCTTTACGCGCGGCAAAGCGTTCCAGCTTCTGGAACTCGGCCGGGATGTCGCTGGAATAAACGTCGGATTCGTTGCCTTTGGTGTCGTACACTTCTGCGCTTTCGCGGATATCGCCGTCGAAGGTCAGAATGTTGATCATCGGCAGGGCGTGACGACGACCCACTTCATAGTCGTTGAAGTCGTGCGCCGGGGTGATTTTCACGCAGCCGGTGCCTTTTTCCATGTCGGCGTGTTCGTCGCCCACAATCGGAATACGGCGGTTTACCAGCGGCAGCACCACGAATTTGCCAATCAGATCTTTATAACGCGGATCTTCCGGGTTAACGGCCACGCCGGTATCGCCCAGCAGGGTTTCCGGACGGGTGGTCGCGACCACCAGGTAATCTTTACCGTCAGCGGTTTTTGCGCCGTCGGCCAGCGGATAGCGGATGTGCCACATGGAGCCCTTGGACTCGCGGTTTTCCACTTCCAGATCGGAAATCGCGGTGCGCAGTTTTGGATCCCAGTTAACCAGGCGCTTGCCGCGGTAAATCAGGTCTTCTTTGTACAGGCGGACGAAGACTTCTTTCACGGCGTTGGAAAGGCCTTCATCCATGGTGAAGCGCTCGCGCTCCCAGTCCACGGAGTTGCCGAGACGGCGCATCTGACGGGTAATGGTGCCGCCAGATTCCGCTTTCCACTGCCAGATTTTGTCGATGAACGCGTCGCGACCGTAGTCGTGGCGGGTTTTCCCTTCTTCAGCGGCAATTTTACGCTCAACCACCATCTGGGTCGCGATACCCGCGTGGTCAGTCCCCGCCTGCCACAGGGTGTTTTTGCCCTGCATGCGCTGGTAGCGGATCATGGTGTCCATGATGGTCTGCTGGAAAGCATGACCCATATGCAAACTGCCGGTGACGTTCGGCGGCGGGATCATGATGCAGAAGGACTCTTTGCTTTCGTCGCCGTTAGGCTTGAAATAGCCCTGCTGTTCCCAGTGCTCGTAAAGCGGCTGTTCGATATCGCGTGGGTTATATGTCTTTTCCATTATTTCCAGGTTGCCGTATTCAGGTTAAAACCAGCCAGGCGGTACGCTTTATAGCGTTCGCGCGCCAGTTGTTTCAAGGATTCTTCGTAAGGGACAAAGTCTACCACTTCTGTGAAAGCGGTGGCAAAATCTGCAAAATCTATCCGAAGGCTAATCAGAATGTCGCGCGCGCTGCTGTTGCGCTTTTGCGGCCAGGCAATTTCCACCGGCGCCCCGCCGCGTGGCCCTTCGCCTGACAGGTTATGCGGAACAAAGCTCTCCGGCGGGCGGGCCCACAGCGCTTCATCGAGACGAATCGCCTGCTGCTCATCTTCACAGGCTATCAACACGCGTTTGCCTGCGCGCCAACGTTCTGCGGCAATTTCACACACCAGTTGTTCGACGGCGCTGAGTCCATCCTGATGGGTGTCGTTGTCCAGAAGGTAGAACGTTGCATTCTTCATATATGGGGCTTCTTGTCGTGGATTTAAATGCAAAGCCGGGTGGCGCTTCGCTTACCCGGCCTACGGTTGAGTGGCGTGTAGGCCGGGTAAGGCGAAGCCGCCACCCGGCATTTTATATCATTCGTCGCCGTTAAAACCCGCACGGTTGAGCAGGAACTGCGACAGCAGCGCTACCGGACGACCGGTTGCGCCTTTGGCCTTACCGGAGCGCCATGCGGTACCCGCGATATCCAGGTGCGCCCAGTTGTACTTGCGGGTGAAGCGCGCCAGGAAGCAGCCCGCGGTGATCGCCCCGCCAGGACGTCCGCCGATGTTCGCCATATCCGCGAAGTTAGACTCCAGCTGCTCCTGATATTCGTCACCCAGCGGCAGACGCCATGCGCGGTCACCGGCCTGCTCCGAGGCGCTAATCAGCTCGTGCGCCAGCGGATTATGGTTAGACATCAGGCCGGTAATGTGGTGGCCAAGGGCAATCACGCAGGCACCGGTCAGGGTGGCGACGTCAATGACCGCTTCTGGCTCGAAGCGCTCAACGTAGGTCAACACGTCACAGAGTACCAGACGGCCTTCAGCGTCGGTGTTCAGCACTTCTACCGTCTGGCCAGACATGGTGGTCAGGACGTCACCCGGGCGATACGCGCGACCGCCGGGCATGTTTTCGCAGCCCGCCAGGACCCCGATCACGTTGATCGGCAGCTGGAGTTCCGCGACCATGCGCATCACGCCGTAAACCGCCGCCGCGCCGCACATGTCGTATTTCATCTCGTCCATGCCTTCGGCAGGCTTGATGGAGATACCGCCGGAATCGAAGGTCAGGCCTTTACCGACCAGCACGACAGGGCGCGCGTCTTCGGCCGGGTTGCCCTTGTACTCGATAACCGACATCAGGGATTCGTTCTGCGAGCCGTTACCCACCGCCAGGTAAGAGTGCATTCCCAGCTCTTTCATCTGCTGTTCGCCGATGACGCGGGTAATCACGTTTTTGCTGTAGGCGTCTGCCAGCTGGCGCGCCTGAGAGGCGAGGTAAGCGGCGTTACAGATGTTCGGCGGCATGTTGCCGAGATCTTTTGCCGCTTTAATACCGGCGGCAATGGCCAGACCGTGCTGAATGGCGCGCTCGCCGCTGGTCAGCTCGCGACGGGTTGGCACGTTAAAGACCATTTTACGCAGCGGACGACGCGGCTCGCTTTTATTGGTCTTCAGCTGATCGAAGCTGTACAGGCTCTCTTTTGCCGTTTCGACTGCCTGACGCACTTTCCAGTAGGTGTTACGCCCTTTAACGTGCAGCTCGGTCAGGAAGCATACCGCTTCCATTGAACCGGTATCATTCAGCGTATTGATGGTTTTCTGAATCACCTGCTTGTACTGACGTTCATCCAGCTCGCGTTCTTTGCCGCAGCCAATCAGCAGAATGCGCTCTGACAGTACGTTCGGAACATGGTGCAGTAACAGCGTCTGCCCAGGTTTGCCTTCCAGTTCGCCACGGCGCAGCAGGGCGCTAATATAGCCGTCACTGATTTTATCGAGTTGTTCGGCGATCGGGGAGAGTCGGCGTGGTTCAAAGACGCCCACAACGATGCAGGCACTCCGCTGTTTCTCCGGGCTACCGCTTTTTACACTGAACTCCATGCACTACGCTCCTGAATCTTAAAGACAACGGCGGCGGCTACGGATAGAATTGAAACCTTTCGTAACTCATGTCCGCTGTTGTGGTGACTTCGTGTTAATCTTACGTTACTACGGTTTCGACACGTCAGAAAAAGTCCTGAAGCGTGAATCCGCCGGATGTTTTAATCTTAGCGATGATTTCGACGACTCAAGAGAATAAATGACGTTTAAGCCATGAAACAAGCGATTTTCCAGCAAAGAGACGGGTTTTTACGGGCGTATTTAAAGTGATAATCATAAGATATCTGGTGCGGGAGACGCTCAAAAGCCAACTGGCGATCCTCTTCATCCTGCTGCTGATTTTTTTCTGTCAGAAGCTGGTTAAGATCCTCGGTGCGGCCGTTGACGGCGAAATTCCAACAAATCTGGTGCTTTCCCTGCTTGGTTTAGGGATCCCGGAAATGGCGCAGCTTATCCTGCCGCTAAGTCTTTTCCTTGGCCTGCTCATGACGCTTGGGAAACTCTACACCGAGAGTGAAATCACGGTGATGCATGCCTGTGGCCTGAGCAAAGCGGTGCTGGTCAAAGCCGCCATGATACTGGCGCTGTTCACGGGGATCGTTGCGGCGGTGAATGTGATGTGGGCGGGTCCTCTGTCTTCTCGCCATCAGGACGAAGTGCTGGCCGAAGCGAAAGCCAACCCCGGCATGGCGGCGTTAGCCCAGGGGCAGTTCCAGCAGGCAACCGACGGGAACTCCGTGCTGTTTATTGAGAGCGTTGACGGCAGCAAATTCAACGATGTTTTCCTGGCGCAGCTGCGTCCTAAAGGTAACGCGCGTCCTTCTGTGGTGGTTGCCGACTCCGGTCAGCTTGCTCAGCGCAAAGATGGTTCTCAGGTCGTGACGCTGAACAAAGGCACCCGTTTCGAAGGCACCGCGATGCTGCGTGACTTCCGCATTACGGATTTCCAGAACTATCAGGCCATTATCGGCCATCAGACCGTGGCGCTCGATCCAACGGATACCGAGCAAATGGACATGCGTACCCTCTGGAATACCGATACCAACCGAGCGCGTGCTGAGTTCCACTGGCGTATTACGCTTGTCTTCACCGTGTTCATGATGGCGCTGATTGTCGTTCCGCTGAGCGTGGTGAACCCGCGTCAGGGACGCGTGCTCTCTATGCTACCAGCGATGCTGCTTTACCTGATCTATTTCCTGCTGCAAACCTCGATTCGTTCCAACGGCGCGAAGGGTAAGCTGGACCCAATGGTCTGGACATGGTTCGTTAACAGCCTGTACATCTTACTGGCGCTGGGGTTAAACCTGTGGGATACGGTGCCTGTGCGCCGCATACGTGCCCGATTCTCGCGTAAAGGAGCCATCTAATGCAGGCGTTTGGCGTTCTTGATCGCTATATCGGTAAAACCATTTTTACCACCATCATGATGACGTTGTTCATGCTGGTGTCCCTCTCCGGCATTATCAAATTTGTCGATCAGCTGAAAAAAGCCGGGCAGGGGAGCTATGACGCGCTGGGCGCGGGGATGTATACCCTGCTCAGCGTGCCGAAAGATGTGCAGATCTTCTTCCCGATGGCGGCCCTGCTGGGGGCGCTGCTGGGGCTGGGGATGCTGGCGCAGCGCAGTGAGCTGGTCGTTATGCAGGCTTCGGGTTTTACCCGTATGCAGGTCGCGCTGTCGGTAATGAAAACCGCCATCCCCCTGGTGCTGTTGACCATGGCGATTGGCGAGTGGGTCGCGCCGCAGGGCGAACAGATGGCGCGTAACTATCGTGCTCAGGCGATGTACGGCGGCTCACTGCTCTCGACTCAGCAAGGTTTATGGGCGAAAGACGGTAAAAACTTCGTCTACATCGAACGGGTGAAGGGGAATGATGAACTGGGCGGAGTGAGCATCTACGCTTTCGATGACCAGCGCCGTCTGCAGTCCGTTCGCCACGCCTCTTCGGCGAAGTTTGACGCCGAACATAAGCAGTGGCGGTTGTCCCAGGTTGATGAATCTGACCTGACCGATCCGAAACAGATTACGGGTTCTCAGACGGTAACCGGTACGTGGAAAACCAACCTGACGCCCGATAAGCTCGGCGTCGTGGCGCTGGATCCTGACGCGCTCTCCATCAGTGGTTTACACAACTATGTGAAATACCTGAAGTCGAGCGGACAGGATGCGGGACGCTATCAGCTCAACATGTGGAGCAAAATCTTCCAGCCGATGTCCGTGGCGGTAATGATGCTGATGGCGCTGTCGTTTATCTTCGGCCCGTTGCGCAGCGTGCCGATGGGGGTCCGCGTCGTGACCGGCATCAGCTTCGGCTTTGTGTTCTACGTGCTCGATCAGATCTTCGGTCCGCTGACGCTGGTTTATGGCATTCCGCCGATTATCGGTGCGCTGCTGCCAAGCGCCAGCTTCCTCCTGATCAGTCTCTGGCTGCTATTGAAACGCTCCTGATTGACCTCTCCTCGCTTCCGGTTACCCGGGAGCGAGGCTAATCTCCTGTTTCACCCCGCACTTTTTCTCACAACCTTCAACGTCCCGCCGCGAATTTGAGTATTATTGAGCGATAACGTCGTGAAGGGATCCTCTATGAAGCAAATTCGAATGCTTGCCCAGTATTACGTCGACCTGATGATGAAGCTTGGGCTGGTGCGTTTTTCCATGCTGCTTGCGCTGGCGCTGGTCGTTCTGGCCATTGTCGTGCAAATGGCGGTTACCATGGTTCTGCATGGTCAGGTCGAGAGTATCGACGTCATCCGCTCCATCTTCTTTGGCTTGCTTATTACTCCCTGGGCGGTCTATTTCCTTTCCGTGGTGGTTGAACAGCTGGAAGAGTCCCGTCAGCGTTTGTCTAAGCTGGTGGATAAGCTGGAAGAGATGCGCGAGCGTGACCTGAAGCTCAACGTCCAGCTCAAAGACAACATTGCGCAGCTGAATCAGGAGATTTCAGATCGTGAGAAAGCGGAGGCCGAGCGTCAGGCCACCCTGGAGCAGCTGAAAATCGAAATGAAAGAGCGCGAGGTCACGCAGATCCAGCTTGAGCAGCAATCTTCTTTCCTGCGGTCGTTCCTGGATGCGTCGCCGGATCTGGTGTTCTACCGTAATGAAGATAAAGAATTTTCCGGCTGTAACCGGGCGATGGAGTTGCTTACCGGAAAAAGCGAGAAGCAGCTGATTCACCTGAAGCCGCAGGACGTTTACTCTGAAGAGGCGGCGGCCAAGGTCATGGAGACCGACGAAAAAGTCTTCCGTCATAACGTCTCGCTGACCTATGAACAGTGGCTGGATTACCCGGACGGGCGCAAAGCCTGCTTTGAGATCCGTAAGGTACCCTACTATGACCGCGTGGGGAAACGCCACGGCCTGATGGGCTTTGGCCGCGATATTACCGAGCGTAAGCGCTATCAGGATGCCCTGGAGCGCGCCAGCCGCGACAAGACCACCTTTATCTCCACCATCAGCCACGAGCTGCGTACGCCGCTTAACGGCATCGTCGGGTTGAGCCGTATTCTGCTGGATACCGACCTGACCGCAGAGCAGGAAAAATACCTCAAGACTATCCATGTTTCAGCGGTCACGCTGGGTAATATCTTCAACGATATTATTGATATGGATAAGATGGAGCGCCGTAAAGTTCAGCTTGATAACCAGCCTGTGGATTTCACCAGCTTCCTTGCCGATCTGGAAAACCTGTCTGGCCTGCAGGCGCAGCAGAAGGGATTGAGCTTTGTCATGGAGCCAACCCTGCCGCTGCCGCATAAAGTGGTGACGGACGGCACGCGACTGCGCCAGATCCTGTGGAACCTGATCAGCAACGCGGTGAAATTTACCCAGAAAGGAAAGGTGGCGGTGCGTATCCGCTATGACGAAGGTGACATGCTGCACTTCGAGGTGGAAGACTCCGGGATGGGTATTCCGCTGGAGGAGCAGGACAAAATCTTCGCCATGTACTATCAGGTGAAAGACAGCAACGGTGGGAAACCGGCCACCGGTACGGGCATTGGCCTGGCGGTGTCTAAACGTCTGGCGAAGAGTATGGGCGGCGATATCACCGTTGCCAGCCAGCCGGGCAAAGGGTCAACCTTCACGCTGACGGTCCATGCCCCTGCGGTGGCGGAAGAGGTAGAGGATACCTTTGAAAATGACGATATGCCGCTGCCTGCCCTGCACGTCCTGCTGGTGGAAGATATTGAGCTGAACGTAATTGTGGCGCGCTCTGTACTGGAAAAACTGGGCAACAGCGTGGATGTCGCGATGACCGGCAAAGACGCGCTGGAGATGTTTAAACCAGGCGAATACGATCTCGTTCTGCTGGATATTCAATTACCGGATATGACCGGGCTGGATATCTCGCGCGAGTTGACGCGTCAGTACGCGGCCGACGAACTGCCGCCGCTGGTTGCCCTGACGGCGAACGTGCTGAAAGATAAAAAAGAGTATCTCGATGCCGGTATGGACGATGTTCTCAGCAAGCCGCTGGCGGTGCCTGCTCTGACCGCTATGATCAAAAAGTTCTGGGATACCCATGATGAAGAGGAGAGCACCATGACGTCTGTTGATAGCGCAAAAGCCCAAACGATACTCGATACCGCGATGCTGGAGCAGTACATCGATCTGGTGGGGCCGAAACTGATTACCGACGGTCTGGCGGTGTTCGAAAAAATGATGCCGGGCTATCTGAGCGTGCTGGAATCCAACCTGACGGCCCGTGACCAGAAGGGGATCGTGGAAGAAGGACATAAAATCAAAGGTGCCGCCGGCTCGGTTGGCTTACGCCATCTGCAGCAGCTGGGGCAACAGATTCAGTCGCCTGATTTACCTGCATGGGAAGATAACGTGGGTGATTGGGTTGAAGAGATGAAACAGGAATGGCAAAACGATGTGGCGGTGCTAAAAGCCTGGGTTGACGCCAGAAAAAAATGACCCCGGATTAACCGGGGTGCGCGAATACTGCGCCAACACCAGGGAAATCGTGGCTGCGCCTGTTTTTAAACGTTATTTTTGAAAGGGCGCTGCCTGAAAAATTTAGGCCGCACGCAGATAAGATAGCAAATCTTAAATGGTTTGTTACATGAATCAGTGAAATGTGTGAAGCATAGCGTTTTAATCAAAATTATTAATGTGCTTCAGCAAGTTGCAGAAAAGGATTGTCATGATGAAAAAGATTGGTGTCGTGCTAAGCGGATGCGGTGTTTACGATGGCTCTGAGATACATGAAGCCGTCATCACGCTGCTGGCCCTGGCTAAGCAGGGAGCCGAGGTGATTTGTTTTGCGCCAGACAAAAATCAGGCGGATGTGATTAACCATCTGACCGGTGAGCCAATGGCGGAAACCCGTAACGTGCTGATTGAAGCCGCGCGCATTGCGCGAGGTGACATCCATCCTCTTATTCAGGCAGACCCTGCAGAGCTTGATGCGCTCATTGTGCCGGGTGGGTTTGGCGCAGCCAAAAATCTCAGTACCTTTGCCGCGCAGGGCGCGGAGTGTCAGATCGATCCTCATCTCAAAGCGCTGTCGCAGGCCATGCATGCGGCAGGGAAACCGCTGGGCTTTATCTGTATCGCACCGGCGATGTTGCCTAAAATTTTTGATTTCCCGCTGCGCCTGACTATCGGGACGGATATTGATACCGCAGAGATCGTCGAGGAAATGGGGGGCGAACACGTTCCGTGCCCGGTGGATGACATTGTGGTTGATGAAGATAACAAGATTGTCACCACGCCTGCGTATATGCTGGCGAAGAATATCGCGGAAGCCGCCGTGGGCATTGAAAAACTGGTCGCCCGCGTGCTGGTGCTGACGGAATGAGGCGTCCGTTTTCCGCAGGCGCATGGGTGAAACGCCTTCTTCTACGCATTGTTCTCGTCATGGCGGTGTTCTGGGGAGGCGGGCTGGCCGTGTTCAGCATTATGCCGGTCCCGTTCTCTGCCGTGATGGTTGAGCGTCAGCTCGGCGCGTGGCTCAGCGGCGATTTCGGCTATGTTGCCCATTCTGACTGGGTAAGCATGGACGAGATCTCTCCGTTTATGGGGCTGGCGGTCATCGCAGCGGAGGATCAGAAATTCCCGGAGCACTGGGGGTTCGACGTTGCGGCCATTGAGAAGGCGCTGGCCCATAACGAACGCCATGAAAACCGCGTGCGCGGCGCGTCAACGTTGTCGCAGCAGACGGCCAAAAATCTGTTTCTGTGGGACGGCCGCAGCTGGGTGCGAAAGGGGCTGGAAGCGGGGCTCACCCTGGGCATGGAAACGGTCTGGAGCAAAAAGCGCATTCTGACCGTGTATCTCAACGTTGCCGAGTTTGGCGACGGGGTATTTGGTGTCGAAGCTGCATCACAACGCTATTTTAATAAACCCGCCAGCAAGCTGAGCATGTCTGAGGCGGCGCTGCTCGCGGCTGTTCTGCCTAATCCCATCCGTTTTAAAGCCAGTGCCCCCTCAGGGTACGTGCGAAGCCGTCAGGCGTGGATTATGCGCCAGATGCGTCAGTTGGGAGGAGAAGGGTTTATGGAGAGCAACAAACTTATGTAGGGCGGGTAAGCGCAGCGCCACCCGCCTGAAGGGCAGAGACCTTAATCTTCGTCGAACCCTGCGTTAAACAGCGCAATCACCGCCGCCAGCGCTTCCTCTTCCTGGGGGCCGGTGGCTTCGACTTCAATCTGACGCCCTTTGGCGGAATCCAGCATCAGCAGCGCAATGACGCTGTTCGCCTCCGCTTCGGTACCTTCGTCATTCCGCAGCAGAACTTCTGCATCGAAACCCTGCATCAGCTCAAACAGCTTCATCGCCGGGCGCGCATGCATGCCCAGCTTATTGGTGATCTCAACGGTCTGTTTTACGGTCATGTTTTACGTTTTTCCAGCGTGCGATGACGGGACTGAACGTTCTTTCCGCGTGAGCGGAAGTAGTCGGCCAGCTGTTCGGCGATGTAGACCGAACGATGTTTACCGCCGGTACAGCCAATCGCTACCGTCAGATAGCTACGATTGTTTGTCTCCAGCATAGGTAACCATAGCTCAAGGTAGCTTCGCGTCTGGTAGATAAAATTGTGAACTTCTGTGTGCCTGTCGAGGAAGGCCGCAACGGGTTTATCCAGACCGGTCATGGGACGCAGTTTCGGATCCCAGTGCGGGTTCGGCAGGAAGCGCACGTCGAAAACATAATCCGCATCAATCGGGATACCGTGCTTGAAGCCAAAGGATTCGAACACCATCGTCAGTTCGCGCTCGCGTTTACCCAACAACCGGGTACGCAGCATTTCCGCCAGCTCGTGAACGGACATCTCAGAGGTGTCGACAATCAGGTCGGCGCGAGAACGCAGCGGCTCCAGCAGATCGCTCTCTTCATCGATTGCGCTCTCCAGGGAGAGGTTCTTACTGGAAAGCGGGTGCAAACGACGGGTGTCGCTGTAGCGGCGAATCAGGGTATTACGGTCTGCATCGAGGAAAAGCAGCTGAGGCGAGAACGTGTCAGGCAGGTTACTCATTGCCTGTTCGAAGATCTCTGGCGATTCCGGCATGTTACGAACGTCGATACTGACGGCGGCCGAGGTCTGTCTCTCCGCAAGCGTACGGGCCAGGTCGGGCAGCAACACGACCGGAAGGTTATCGACGCAGTAAAAACCCATGTCTTCCAGCGCGCGCAGAGCAACGGATTTCCCCGACCCTGAACGACCGCTGACAATCATCAGCACCATGTTCCGTTTCTCCTCAGGACAACAGATGTGAAGGCCATCTCCTGGTTATGCATCATCCTGATTGCCTTCTGCTTCGGTGATAATTTGATAAAGCTCTTCATCACTTTGAGCCGAGCGCAGTCGACGGCAAATGGTTTTATCAGCCAGACGTTTGGCGACCAGCGACAGCGTATGCAGATGGGTTTTCGTCTGGTCAGCAGGCACCAGCAGCGCGAAGAGGAGATCGACGGGCTGGTTATCAATGGCATCAAAGGCGATCGGTGTTTCAAGCTGCACAAACACACCGACGGCACGCAGGGTATCCTCTTCCAGCTTGCCGTGCGGGATTGCGATGCCGTTGCCGATACCGGTACTGCCCATCTTTTCGCGGGTCAGAATCGCTTCGAACACCACCTGCGGCGGCAGGCCCAGCTGTTTTGCGGCCAGTTCACTGATGATTTCCAGCGCACGTTTTTTGCTCTGGCAGTGAACCGCACTGCGGGTACATTCCTGGTTAAGGACATTGCTCAGTTGAAGAGCGGAATCGTTGTTCATCATAATTTCACCTAAGCGCTAACTGTACAAATGGCCTGTTGTGTTTCACAACAGGCCATCCTGCACCCGTTAACTGCCCGGACAATTAGTGTTGTTTCAGTTTATCTTTATGTTTATTGAGCTGTCGCGCAAGCTTATCAATCAAGCCGTCGATAGCAGCGTACATGTCTTGCCCTTCCGCACTGGCATGCAGTTCCCCCCCGTTAACATGCAGGGTGGCATCCGAGATATGAGTCACTTTCTCCACTTTCAACACAATGTAGACCTGATTGATCCTTTCGAAATACTGCTCGAGTTTTGCAAACTTCGCGTTCACAAAGTCGCGTAAAGCCTCAGTAATTTCGACGTTTTGTCCAGTGATGTTGAGCTGCATAGTGTCTTCCTTATCGGTTGTGTCAGACCAGCTGTTTACGCTGGTTGGACGGCGGAATGGATAAAGACTCTCGATACTTCGCAACAGTACGACGTGCCACCATAATACCCTGATCGGACAGCATGGTGGTTAACTTACTGTCGCTTAGTGGCTTCGCGGGATTCTCCGCGGCGATCAACTTCTTCACCAGAGCACGAATGGCCGTTGACGACGCTTCGCCGCCGCCCTCGGTATTCACATGGCTGGAGAAGAAATACTTAAGCTCAAAAATACCGCGTGGACTGTGCAGATACTTCTGCGTGGTGACACGGGAAATGGTTGATTCATGCATCTCGACGGCCTGAGCGATATCCGCCAGCACCATCGGTTTCATATACTCTTCACCCTGCTCAAAGAACGCCTGCTGCTGTTCGACAATACAGCGGCTGACGCGTAGCAGCGTATCATTTCGGCTCTCCAGACTTTTGATCAGCCATCGCGCTTCCTGCAAATTGCTACGAATATATTGGTTGTCGGCGTCGTTACGCACGCTGGTGCACATGGAGGCATACTGCTGGTTGATTTGCAGGCGAGGGATGCTGTCTGAATTCAGTTCAACGACCCAGCGGCCGTTGTGTTTTCTGACCAGCACGTCCGGGATCACGTACTCGGGCTCGCTGGTCTGGATCGACTGACCGGGGCGCGGATCGAGCGACTGGATCAGATTCACCGCTTCTTTCAGCACCTCTTCCTTCAGGCGCGTGACGCGCATCAGGGTGCGGAAATCGTGGTTCGCCAGCAGATCCAGATGATCGCTGATGATCGCCCGCGCCTCCTCGAGCCATGGCGTTTCTTTGCTGAACTGAGAAAGCTGGATCAGCAGACAGTCGCGCAGATCTTTTGCAGCCACGCCTACCGGATCGAAACGCTGGATGCGCTTCAGAACGGCTTCGACTTCCTCAAGCTCAATCTCGTCGTCGCCCATGCTTTCCAGTATATCGTCGAGGGTGACGGTCAAATAGCCGGTGTCGTCAACGGCATCGACAATTGACGTGGCAATCGCGCGGTCGGTATCGGAGAAGGGGGTGAGTTCCACCTGCCACATCAGGTAATCCTGCAGCGACTGGGTGGTTTCGCCCTGATAGACCGGTAGCTCATCGTCCTGGTAGTCCGCACGCGTACCGGAAGGGGTTCCGGCGGTGTAGATTTCATCCCAGCTGGCATCAAGCGGAAGCTCGTCGGGCATCTCTTTTTGTTCGAGTGCATCCGCGGTATCGAGCGCTTCAGTATCCTGCGATTGCTGGGTATCTACCTCGTCATGAAGATCGGTTTGTTCCAGCAGGGGGTTACTGTCCAGCGCCTGCTGGAGCTCCTGCTGAAGTTCTAACGTGGACAGTTGCAACAGGCGAATTGCCTGCTGTAGCTGCGGCGTCATCGCCAGTTGTTGGCTGAGCCTTAATTGCAAACCTTGCTTCATGTTCAGAGCATTTTTCTCCGGTTCGGCGTTACGTTACCTCTACCCTATCAGAGTCTGAAGTCTTCCCCAAGATAGACGCGCTTAACATGATCGTCTTCGAGGATCTGCTGCGGCGTACCGTGGGCGATCAGATTGCCCTGGCTGACAATATAGGCGCGTTCACATACGGCCAGCGTTTCACGCACGTTGTGGTCGGTGATCAGTACGCCAAGCCCGCTGTCGCGCAGGTGCTCAATGATACGTTTAATGTCGATAACGGAGATGGGATCAACGCCCGCAAACGGTTCATCCAGAAGGATAAATTTCGGGTTTGCGGCCAGCGCACGCGCAATCTCAACGCGACGGCGTTCGCCCCCGGAGAGTGCCTGACCGAGGCTGTCGCGCAAATGCTCAATGTGGAACTCTTCCATCAGCTCGTTGGCACGATCCTGACGCTGTTCGTTGGTCAGGTCGTTACGAATTTGCAGGACCGCCATCAGGTTGTCGTAAACGCTGAGACGACGGAAAATGGAGGCTTCCTGCGGCAGATAGCCGATCCCGCGACGCGCGCGCGCGTGCAGCGGCAGAAGGCTGATGTCTTCATCGTCAATGATAATGTTGCCGGCATCGCGCGGCACAATACCCACCACCATGTAGAAGGTTGTCGTTTTACCCGCACCGTTCGGGCCAAGCAGCCCCACGATTTCGCCGGAGTTGACGGTCAGACTGACATCTTCTACGACACGGCGGCCCTTATAGGCCTTCGCGAGGTTTTTTGCAGTTAATGTTGCCATAACGAATTAGTTACTCTTCTTCTGTGCCGGGGCCTGGCCCTTGCCTTTGTCCTGCAGCTGCGACGGAACCAGTACGGTGGTCACGCGTTTGCCTTTCTCGCTGGAGGCCTGCATTTTTTGCTCTTTAACCAGATAGGTAATCTGGTCGCCGGTAATGTTGCTGTCCAGCTGTTCCAGATACGCATTCCCGGTCAGGATGACCAGATCCTTCGCCAGCTCATAGTGCATGTGCGTAGCGCGGCCTTTCACCGGCTTGCCGTTGTCCTGCATCTGGTAGAAGGTCGCCGGATTACCATAGCCATCGATAATCTCTTTGCCCTGCTCGCCACCCGGACGGGTTACGACCACTTTGTCGGCGTTGATTTTGATGGTGCCCTGGGTCATGACGACGTTACCCGTGAAGGTGACGACGTTACCCTGCATATCGAGAGACTGGGTGTCGGACTCAATATGGATCGGCTGGTCGGTATCGCCCGTTACAGCAAGCGCGGGGAGACTGGCCGCCAGCATCGCGCTGGCGATAATTACTTTAAGGCTGAGTTTGTTTGTTTTGAATTTCATAGGAGGTTCTAACCTTTTCAATCAGCTCGGCGTTCTTGCTGCGTAAGTTCCCGCGCATTCTTAAACCGCTGGAATTAAATGTTGTGCCATACAGTGTGACCAGATCCTGCGACGTCACGTCCTGGGTTACCAGGTTGATCTGGGCATTATCCGTCGTAATTTTTCGCAGTTGCGAGTCAGCGGTCAGGGCGTTGACTTCAACGTGGCCATACAGATAAAGCATACGGTCATTTGTCAGTTTGGCCCGATCTGACTTAATTGACCACGTCGGCACTTTGTTTTTATCAAATGTGGTCATCACAGGTTGGGTAAACCATGAAACGCCATCATCGGAAAAATATTCAACATGCTGGGCAATCAGGCGATAGTTCAGCGCGCCTTCCGGGCTATAGACCACGGTGTCGCTGTGATCGCTTTTATAGGTTGGATCGGTATTGTTGATCACTTCCGTTTGCGTATCGTCGCGATCGGCAAGGTTCACGCCAATCAATACCAGTGCGACAAGCGAAAGCAAAATGATAATCCAACGTCTGGTTTTACTCATATCGATTGCCCTTTGGCCTCATCAAGCTTGCCCTGCGCCAGCAGAAGCAGATCGCAGACTTCACGGACAGCGCCGCGGCCACCGTTGATGTGGGTAACGTAGTCGGCGCGCGGGATCAGCAGCGGATGCGCATCGGCAACGGCGATGCTCAGCCCAACTTCAGCCATCACCGGCCAGTCAATCAGGTCGTCCCCGACGTAGGCCACGTTTTCCGGTGCGATAGCCAGTTTACCCAGTAAATCATTGAACGCCGCCATCTTATCGGATTGACCCTGATACAGATGGGTAATACCTAAAGTTTCACAGCGGTCTTCTACCAGTTTAGCGTTTCGTCCGGTGATGATCGCCACCTCAATCCCCGAGGTGAGCGCACAGCGGATACCGTAGCCGTCGCGAACGTTAAACGCCTTCAGCTCTTCACCATTATTGCCCATGTAAATCAGGCCGTCGGAGAGAACCCCATCCACATCGAGGATGAGCAGACGAATGTTTTCCGCCTTTGCCATCATCTGCGTACTGACCGGACCATAACAGGTTGCAAGGGATGCACCCGCATTACTCATTGTCTTATCCTTCATTACACTACGCCTGCGCGCAGCAGATCATGCATATGTACCACACCCAGCAACTGGTCGCCATCGGCAACCATAACGGAGGTGATATGGCGGGACTGCATCAGGTTCAGCACATCCACGGCCAGCGTACCCGGACGCACGCGGATACCGCCCGGCGTCATCACGTCGGCAATGCCGAGCGTGCGGACATCGACACCCATATCGAACACGCGACGCAGGTCGCCATCGGTGAAGATCCCCTGAATTTTCATCAGATCGTCGCACACGACCGTCATCCCCAGATTCTTACGGGTGATTTCCAGCAGAGCATCACGCAGGGAGGCTTCTTTACTGACGTGAGGGATCTCATCCCCGGTGTGCATAATATCGTTTACCCGCAGCAGGAGCTTGCGCCCCAGCGCGCCGCCCGGGTGGGAAAGCGCGAAATCTTCCGGCGTAAAGCCACGGGCTTCAAGCAGCGCCACGGCAAGCGCATCGCCCATGACCAGTGCAGCGGTGGTGCTGGAGGTCGGCGCCAGACCGAGCGGACAGGCCTCCTTGGGAACCTTCACGCACAGGTGAATATCGGCTGCACGCGCCATGCTGCTTTCCGGACGGCTGGTCATGCAAATCAGCGGCACCTGCAGTCGCTTCAGAACCGGGATGAGCGCCAGGATTTCATTGGACTCACCGGAGTTGGAGAGCGCGATGACGATATCCTGCGGCGTGACCATACCCAGGTCCCCGTGCGCGGCTTCCCCCGGGTGGACAAAGAAGGAAGAGGTGCCGGTACTGGCAAAGGTTGCCGCCATTTTGCGTCCAATGTGGCCGGATTTGCCCATCCCCATCACCACGACTTTGCCGGCGCAGTAGAATATCTTCTCACATGCCAGACTAAAATCCTGATTAATGTACTGATCTAACTGCGCCAGACCTTCACGTTCAATCTCCAGAACGTCTTTGCCTGCTTTCTGAAAGTCAAAACCCGGCTGCAATTCTATTTGCGACATAATGCGTTTCCGTTTACCCAGAGAGAAGAGGCGAGAGCCAGTACAGCATCGCCATCCATACGATAAATCCACCCGTCAGCAGCGCGCCTGCGCCTTTGCCGATCTGTCGTTGCCGCCGCCAGCAGAGCAGGGCAAAAATTACGCTGACCAGCAACATCACGCCGTAATCACGTGAGAACGCCAGAGGATTAAAGGGCCCTGGCGAAATCAGGGCCGGCAGGCCCATCACAATAGCGATATTAAAAATGTTAGAACCGATGATATTACCAATGGCAATGTCATCCTCACCTTTACGTGCCCCCGCAATGGCGGTGGCCAGCTCCGGCAGGCTGGTGCCGATGGCAATCACCGTCAGGCCTATAGTCAGCTCGCTGATGGCAAAATAGTTCGCCAGCACCGTCGCGTTATCCACGACCATGCGCGTTGCCATCGGCATGATGATCAGTGCGACGCCCAGCCAGAGCAGGGCAACAGGCAGCGTGCCTTCTCGCGGAAGCTCGGCGACCTGCTCGCGCGTGAGGCTATCCTGACCCTGCTTTTCAGCCAGACGGGCGATCTTAACACTATACAGCAGCCAAATAACGGCCAGCGCCAGCAGGAAAATGCCGTCGCTGTAGCTCAGTACGCCATCGTAAAATACGCACCCTGCCAGCAGGCTTACGAGTAACATTAGCGGCAATTCACGGCGCAGAACATCAGAATGCACGCGAAAAGGATGGAGCAGCGCGGCCAAGCCTAAAATCAATAAAATATTGACGATGTTAGAGCCAATGGCGGTGCCGACTGCCAGGTCTACCTGACCATGCAGCGAGGCGGAGACAGAGACGATGATTTCAGGAAGCGACGTTCCTACGCTGACCACGGTCATCCCGATGACAACAGGCGGTACGCCACTCAGGCGACACAGGATAGATGCAGCAAACACTAAACGGTCAGCACTGTAGACCACCAACAGTAAACCAATTATTAACAGTGCTGTTGCTAAAAGCATCAAAAGTCCTTTCTTCAGGTATACTCGTCGGTCCATTGCTCGGGAATGGCTGGACTGCATACAGTCTGAGGCGTAACGAATTCCTAATTTTGACTTTATGCGCCGGAAAAGTAAAACAAATGCCAGCTTTCGCTAACCTCTACGGTTATTATTCTGTAAAAATGCGGAGTTTAGGGCTGATTCAGGCTACATGCCTTAACGTGAGCAGGATAAGAAAGGAACCATAAATGAGCCAAACCATGGCGAATTTAGTCGATGTCCGCGGTGTGAGTTTTTCTCGCGCCAACAGATTGATATTTGATGATATTTCGTTGACCGTGCCGCGTGGCAAAATTACTGCCATCATGGGGCCGTCCGGGATCGGTAAAACGACCCTGCTCCGCCTTATCGGTGGGCAGATCCCACCGGATAGCGGTGAAATCCTCTTTGATGGCGAAAACATCCCGGAGATGTCGCGCTCGCGCCTGTATACTGTTCGCAAACGCATGAGCATGCTCTTTCAGTCGGGGGCTTTGTTCACCGACATGAACGTCTTTGATAACGTTGCCTATCCGCTGCGCGAGCATACCAGCCTGCCGCCTGCGCTGCTGAAAAGCACGGTGATGATGAAGCTAGAAGCCGTCGGGCTGCGGGGCGCCGCGAAGCTGATGCCTTCGGAGCTGTCTGGCGGGATGGCGCGTCGTGCCGCGCTGGCGCGAGCCATCGCATTAGAACCTGATTTAATTATGTTCGACGAACCGTTTGTCGGGCAGGATCCCATCACGATGGGCGTGCTGGTGAAGCTCATCTCTGAGCTGAACAGCGCGCTTGGCGTCACCTGCATTGTGGTGTCTCACGATGTACCTGAAGTGTTGAGCATTGCCGATTACGCCTACATCGTAGCGGACAAAAAGATCGTCGCACACGGTAGCGCCCAGGCGCTGCAGGAAAATTGCGATCCGCGCGTGCGGCAGTTCCTTGACGGTATTGCCGATGGCCCTGTGCCGTTCCGCTACCCGGCGGGCGACTATCGTGACGATTTACTGGGAATAGGGAGTTAAGCCACTCATGCTGTTAAATGCGTTGGCCGCTCTCGGACACCGTGGCATAAAAACCATCAGGACGTTCGGGCGTGCCGGATTGATGTTATTCAACGCGCTGGTCGGCAAGCCGGAATTCCGTAAGCACGCGCCGCTATTGGTGCGTCAGCTTTATAACGTCGGCGTGCTGTCGATGCTCATCATCATTGTCTCCGGTCTGTTTATCGGTATGGTGCTGGGTCTGCAGGGCTACCTGGTGCTGACAACCTACAGTGCGGAAACCAGCCTCGGGATGCTGGTGGCGCTCTCGCTGCTGCGTGAACTGGGGCCCGTTGTGGCGGCGCTGCTTTTCGCCGGGCGCGCGGGGTCGGCCTTAACGGCTGAAATTGGCCTGATGCGCGCGACCGAGCAGCTCTCCAGCATGGAAATGATGGCGGTCGATCCGCTGCGTCGCGTGATCTCGCCGCGTTTCTGGGCCGGGGTCATCTCTTTACCGCTGCTGACGATTCTGTTTGTCGCCGTTGGGATCTGGGGCGGTTCGCTGGTTGGCGTGCACTGGAAAGGCATTGATGCCGGTTTCTTCTGGTCTGCCATGCAGGACGCCATTGATCTGCGAATGGATCTGATTAACTGCCTGATTAAGAGCGTGGTATTTGCCATTACGGTCACCTGGATTGCATTGTTCAATGGTTACGATGCCATCCCGACGTCGGCGGGCATTAGCCGCGCAACTACACGTACAGTCGTTCATTCGTCGCTGGCCGTACTGGGTCTGGATTTTGTGCTCACCGCACTGATGTTTGGGAATTGAGTTCATGCAAACGAGAAAAAATGAAATTTGGGTCGGTGTATTCCTGCTGCTGGCGCTGCTGGCCGCGCTGTTTATCTGCCTGAGAGCGGCGGATATCACGTCTGTGCGCACCGAGCCGACGTATCGCATCTATGCC
This sequence comes from Enterobacter cloacae complex sp. BZL2005, assembly GCF_049238885.1. Taxonomy (NCBI): domain Bacteria; kingdom Pseudomonadati; phylum Pseudomonadota; class Gammaproteobacteria; order Enterobacterales; family Enterobacteriaceae; genus Enterobacter; species Enterobacter cloacae complex sp. BZL2005. Next base: position 92,214 of record NZ_JBMKGI010000005.1, read on the forward strand.
ACCTTCGATAACATCGGCGGGCTGAAGGCGCGTTCACCGGTCCGTATTGGCGGCGTGGTGATCGGACGCGTATCTGACATTACGCTGGATGAGAAGACCTATCTGCCACGCGTCGCGATGGATATCGAAGAGCGTTACAACCACATTCCGGACACCAGCTCCCTTTCTATCCGGACTTCCGGTCTGCTGGGCGAACAATATCTGGCGCTTAACGTCGGTTTTGAAGACCCCGAGCTGGGAACGACTATCCTTAAGGACGGGAGCGTGATCCAGGACACCAAGTCCGCCATGGTGCTGGAAGATATGATTGGTCAGTTCCTTTACAACAGTAAAGGGGATGATAAAAAGTCTGACAATGCCCCTGCGCAGAGTGAAGACCATACCAATGCTGCGCCGACCCCAGGTGCTGCGAATTAATATCAGGAGAAGTCATTCATGTTTAAACGACTGTTAATGTTTGCCATGCTGGTTATTGCCCCTCTCACCGCGGTGCACGCGGCGGATCAGAGTAACCCGTACAAACTGATGGACGAAGCCGCGAAGAAAACCTTCGATCGTCTTAAAAACGAGCAGCCTAAGATTCGTGCTAATCCTGATTACCTGCGTGACGTGGTTGACCAGGAGCTGCTGCCGTACGTGCAGATCAAATATGCGGGAGCCCTGGTGCTGGGCCGCTATTACAAAGACGCAACCCCGGCTCAGCGTGATGCCTATTTTGCCGCTTTCCGTGAATACCTGAAGCAGGCGTATGGTCAGGCGCTGGCGATGTACCACGGTCAGACCTATCAGATCGCCCCGGAGCAGCCGCTGGGTGATGCGACCATCGTCCCTATTCGCGTAACGATCAACGATCCTAACGGCCGTCCGCCGGTGCGTCTGGATTTCCAGTGGCGTAAAAACAGCCAGACCGGCCACTGGCAGGCGTATGACATGATCGCTGAAGGCGTAAGCATGATCACCACCAAACAGAACGAGTGGAGCGACCTGCTGCGCACCAAGGGGATTGATGGCCTGACCGCGCAGCTGCAGTCCATCGCTCGTCAGAAAATTAGTCTGGACGAGAAGAAGTAATGTCACAGCAACTCAGCTGGTCGCGTGAAGGCGAGACATTAAAGCTGTCCGGTGAGCTGGATCAGGATCTGCTGAACCCCTTATGGGATAAACGCCATGAGGCCATGCAGGGCGTGACGGTTATTGACTTAACCGACGTCACGCGGGTAGATACGGCAGGCGTTGCACTGCTTGCCCATCTGGTTGCGGTAGGGAAAAAGCAGGGGGCGAGCGTCACGCTTCGCGGCGCGAGCGAGAATGTCGTGACTCTGGCGCAGCTCTACAATCTCCCTCAGGACGTACTGCCTCGTTAATATTTTCAGTGCGTTACTTCCGAAAGCCCTGACAGTTTCATCGTCGGGGCTTTTTGCTTGTTTAAGACGACGCCACTTTGCTCTAAGATGTTGGGCTTGTTTTCACTATCAGATGATTAAGAGCCCATGGAAAATCATGAAATCCAGACAGTGCTGATGAATGCACTCTCCCTTCAGGAAGCCCACGTCACAGGCGATGGCAGTCACTTCCAGGTTATTGCTGTGGGTGAGATGTTCGACGGTATGAGCCGTGTGAAGAAACAGCAGGCTGTGTACGCGCCGCTGATGGAATATATTGCGGATAACCGCATCCACGCCCTGTCGATTAAAGCGTTCACCCCGCAAGAGTGGGCACGCGATCGCAAACTAAACGGTTTTTGAGCTGAGGGCGACAGGCCCGCAGCACGGTTGAATTTATAAGAGAGCACACCATGGATAAATTTCGTGTACAGGGGCCAACGCGTCTCCAGGGCGAAGTCACAATTTCTGGCGCGAAAAACGCCGCGCTGCCCATCCTCTTTGCTGCACTGCTCGCGGAAGAGCCGGTAGAGATTCAGAACGTACCGAAGCTGAAAGATATCGACACCACCATGAAGCTGCTCACCCAGTTGGGCACGAAAGTCGAGCGTAACGGTTCCGTCTGGATCGACGCCAGCAAGGTGAATAACTTCTCTGCCCCTTACGATCTGGTGAAAACCATGCGTGCTTCCATCTGGGCGCTTGGCCCGCTGGTGGCGCGTTTCGGTCAGGGTCAGGTTTCGCTGCCGGGCGGTTGCGCTATCGGTGCGCGTCCGGTTGACCTGCACATCTTTGGCCTGGAAAAACTGGGCGCAGAGATCAAGCTGGAAGAAGGCTACGTTAAAGCGTCCGTCAATGGTCGTCTGAAAGGCGCGCACATTGTTATGGACAAAGTGAGCGTGGGCGCAACGGTGACCATTATGTCTGCGGCAACGCTGGCAGAAGGGACCACGGTCATCGAAAACGCCGCGCGTGAACCGGAGATTGTGGATACTGCCAACTTCCTCGTGGCGCTGGGTGCGAAGATCTCCGGTCAGGGTACCGACCGCATCACCATCGAAGGCGTTGAGCGTCTGGGCGGGGGTGTCTATCGCGTACTGCCGGACCGTATCGAAACCGGTACCTTCCTGATCGCTGCTGCGATCTCTGGCGGGAAAATTGTTTGTCGCAACGCGCAGCCAGATACCCTGGATGCGGTGCTGGCGAAACTGCGCGATGCGGGCGCGGATATCGAAATCGGTGAAGACTGGATCAGCCTTGATATGCATGGACAGCGTCCAAAAGCGGTCAATGTGCGTACGGCACCGCATCCGGCCTTCCCAACTGACATGCAGGCACAGTTCACCTTGTTGAACCTGGTCGCCGAAGGGACCGGCTTTATCACGGAAACCATTTTCGAGAACCGCTTTATGCACGTACCGGAACTGATCCGTATGGGGGCACGTGCCGAGATCGAAAGTAATACCGTGATTTGCCACGGCGTTGAGAAACTGTCCGGTGCTCAGGTGATGGCAACCGATCTGCGTGCGTCTGCCAGCCTGGTGTTGGCGGGTTGTATCGCGGAAGGCACAACGATCGTGGATCGTATTTATCACATCGATCGTGGCTATGAGCGTATCGAAGATAAACTGCGCGCGCTGGGTGCCAATATCGAGCGTGTGAAGGGCGAGTAATCGTTCCGGCAGCCCCCTGCCAGAAATGACCGGGGGGTTGCTGTTCCTGTCAAAAAAACCTTATTCCTGCGATTCTTTTTTTACTTTTCTCAGGCGAATCATGCGCGATCTGTCGATAAATTCATGGGTGACAGGATCGTGGTAGCGCGAAGGCCAAATCACCCACGGATGCGTGTCCAGCGCCGTTGCGATAATTAATTCTCCTTTTGGCCAGGGGCGGGTGAGAGCGTTTGCCAGAGTTGAAGAACTCAGTCCATGGCGGCGGGACTCTGCTGCCAGTGAAGTGCCTTTTTTGCGCAGTGCGGCAATAATATCAGCCGTGTGCCAGTCGATAAATTTCGTATCCATAACGCCGTCCTTAAGTTCGGATTCACCTACGCCGTTTCTTCTGAAACGACGGGTTTACTATACCCATTTCGAACTCTTGTTCTAAAAAGTTCGCGTTACTTGAAGGAATATTCAGAATAAGACATGGCTTTATTCATGCGGTCTCTAAACCGATGAATTTACATGAACGCGGAATTTACTGGTGTGTACAGGAATCTCCCCGCCAGGATCGCGGGGAGAAAAAGGGAGATTAACGGTCGCGCTGAACGGCGATGTGGGCAAGGCCAATCAGTGCCTCGCGCCATGGGCTGTCTGGAATGACCTGAAGGGCCTCGATGGCCTTGTCGGCTTCTTCTTCTGCACGCTGACGCGTCCATTCCAGCGATCCGCAGATTGCCATGGTTTCCAGTACAGGTTCCAGAAGATGGCGGCCATTTCCCTGCTCAATCGCTTCACGGATCATCTTCGCCTGGTCGGCCGTTCCGTTACGCATGGCGTGGAGCAGCGGCAGGGTCGGTTTGCCTTCGTTCAGGTCATCGCCAACGTTTTTGCCGAGCGTCTCGCCGTCCGCACTGTAATCCAGCAGATCGTCAATCAGCTGGAAGGCTGTGCCCAGATAGCGGCCATAGTCCTGCAGGCCTTTTTCCTGCGCTTCGGTACAGCCCGCCAAAATGCCGGAACACTGGGCCGCCGCTTCAAACAGGCGCGCGGTTTTGCTGTAGATGACGCGCATGTAGTTTTCTTCAGTGATGTCCGGGTCGTTGACGTTCATCAGCTGGAGCACTTCGCCTTCAGCGATGACGTTAACGGCTTCGGACATCACTTCCAGCACTTTCAGGGAACCCAGGCTGGTCATCATCTGGAAGGCGCGGGTATAGATAAAATCTCCCACAAGGACGCTGGCTGCGTTCCCGAACGCGGCGTTAGCCGTGGCTTTGCCACGACGCATATCCGATTCATCCACCACATCGTCGTGCAGAAGCGTCGCCGTGTGGATAAATTCGATGAGCGCGGCGATAGTGATGTGGGCATTTCCCTGATAGCCAACGGCTCTGGCAGCCAGAATAGCAATCATCGGACGAATGCGTTTACCGCCGCCGCTGACAATGTAATAGCCCAACTGATTGATCAGCTGAACGTCAGAGTTGAGTTGCTCCAGGATTGCTGCATTCACACCCGCCATATCTTGCGCGGTTAACTCGTTGATTTTTTCTAAATTCATCGCAAAAGCCGGGCTTTTTATCCTGTTGATCCCATCTTCAATGGGGTAACGAAGGGTTTCGGTTTATCAATAGTAGTGCTGATTGTACTGAAAAAACGGCTCAGATAAACGTTACCGTACGTGTTGTGTTTTTTTTCTTCATGTATTGACGGTAGCACTTGTCAAAGGCTCGCGTTTTGCGTAATATTCGCGCCCTATTGTGAATATTTATAGCGCACTCTGATTCATACGAGGACGTGCGCGGAAGCGGAGTTTATATGTACGCGGTTTTCCAAAGTGGTGGTAAACAACACCGAGTAAGCGAAGGTCAGACCGTTCGCCTGGAAAAGCTGGACATCGCAACTGGCGAATCTGTTGAGTTCGCAGAAGTTCTGATGATCGCAAACGGTGAAGAAGTCAAAATCGGCGTTCCTTTCGTTGATGGCGGCGTTATCAAAGCTGAAGTTGTTGCACACGGTCGTGGCGAGAAAGTTAAAATCGTTAAGTTTCGTCGTCGTAAGCACTACCGTAAGCAGCAGGGCCACCGTCAGTGGTTCACTGATGTGAAAATTACTGGCATCAGCGCCTAAGACCTGAGGAGAGATTTAAATGGCACATAAAAAGGCTGGCGGCTCCACACGTAACGGTCGCGATTCAGAAGCTAAACGCCTGGGCGTTAAGCGTTTCGGTGGCGAATCCGTTCTGGCGGGTAGCATCATCGTTCGTCAACGTGGTACCAAATTCCACGCTGGCAACAACGTAGGTTGCGGTCGTGACCACACTCTGTTTGCTAAAGCAGACGGTAAAGTGAAATTTGAAGTTAAAGGCCCGAACAACCGTAAATACATCAGCATCGTTGCTGAGTAAGGTTTTCTCGGTCCGGTAACGGATTAAAGCCCCGCAACCTGTTGCGGGGCTTTTTACATTGGAAACCCGGTAATTTTTTCTGTAGGGAAAACGGGCATGAAGCAGCAGGCCGGCATAGGAATTCTTTTGGCGCTCACAACCGCAATGTGCTGGGGTGCGCTGCCAATTGCAATGAAGCAGGTACTGGAAGTGATGGAGCCGCCTACGGTGGTCTTTTATCGCTTTCTGATGGCAAGCATCGGCCTCGGGGCGATTCTGGCCATCAAAGGTAAGCTTCCACCCTTGCGGCTCTTCCGTAAACCGCGCTGGCTGGTATTGCTGGCTATCGCGACGGGCGGTCTGTTCGGTAACTTCATCCTGTTCAGCTCTTCCCTGCAATATCTCAGCCCCACGGCGTCGCAGGTGATTGGTCAGCTTTCGCCGGTGGGCATGATGGTCGCCAGCGTCTTTATCCTCAAGGAGAAGATGCGCGGTACGCAGATTATCGGGGCGAGCATGCTGTTGTGCGGTCTGGTGATGTTCTTCAACACCAGTCTGATCGAGATTTTTACCCGCCTGACGGATTACACCTGGGGTGTCATTTTCGGTGTGGGGGCAGCAACGGTCTGGGTGAGCTATGGCGTCGCGCAAAAGGTGTTATTGCGTCGGCTTGCCTCACAGCAGATCCTCTTTTTGCTGTACGCTTTGTGTACAATAGCATTGCTGCCATTAGCGAAGCCGGGCGTGATTACCCAGCTTAGCGACTGGCAACTGGCGTGCCTCATTTTTTGTGGGCTGAACACGCTGGTCGGTTATGGCGCGCTGGCCGAAGCGATGGCGCGCTGGCAGGCAGCACAGGTGAGCGCGTTGATCACGCTTACCCCGCTGTTTACGCTGTTATTTTCAGATTTGTTATCAATGGCCTGGCCCGATGTCTTCGTCAGACCGATGCTCAACCTGTTGGGTTATCTCGGTGCGTTTGTCGTGGTTGCGGGCGCGATGTATTCCGCCATTGGTCATCGTCTTTGGGGACGTTGGCGCAAAAATGAAGCGGTTGTAGTAGTCCCCCGCTCAGGCGAATGAGTTACGGAGAGTAAAATGAAGTTTGTTGATGAAGCGACGATCCTGGTCGTGGCTGGTGATGGCGGCAACGGTTGCGTGAGCTTCCGTCGTGAAAAGTATATCCCTCGTGGCGGTCCTGATGGCGGCGACGGTGGGGATGGTGGTGACGTGTGGCTGGAGGCGGATGAGAACCTCAACACGCTGATCGACTACCGTTTCGAAAAATCCTTCCGCGCCGAACGTGGCCAGAACGGCCAGAGCCGTGACTGTACCGGGAAACGCGGTAAAGACGTCACCATTAAAGTTCCGGTCGGTACGCGTGTGATTGACCAGGGGACGGGTGAAACCATGGGCGACATGACCAAACACGGTCAGCGCCTGATGGTGGCGAAAGGCGGCTGGCACGGTCTGGGTAACAGCCGTTTCAAATCGTCCGTTAACCGTACGCCGCGTCAGAAAACGATGGGTACGCCGGGCGATAAGCGCGACCTGCAGCTGGAACTGATGCTTCTGGCTGACGTGGGCATGCTGGGTATGCCAAACGCAGGTAAATCGACGTTTATTCGCGCGGTTTCTGCGGCGAAGCCAAAAGTGGCTGACTATCCGTTTACCACGCTGGTACCAAGCCTGGGCGTTGTCCGTATGGATAACGAGAAGAGCTTCGTGGTCGCCGATATTCCGGGCCTGATTGAAGGCGCCGCGGAAGGGGCGGGTCTGGGTATTCGCTTCTTGAAACACCTTGAGCGCTGCCGCGTGCTGCTGCACCTCATTGATATCGATCCTATCGACGGTTCCGATCCGGTTGAAAACGCCCGCATCATCGTTGGCGAACTGGAGAAATACAGCGAGAAACTGGCGAACAAACCACGCTGGCTGGTCTTCAACAAGATCGACCTGATGGACAAAGCCGAAGCGGAAGCAAAAGCGAAAGCCATTGCTGAAGCGATGGGTTGGGAAGATAAATACTACCTGATCTCTGCGGCAAGCCAGGTTGGCGTGAAAGATCTGTGCTGGGATGTGATGACCTTCATCATTGAGAACCCAATTGTTCAGGCGGAAGAAGTCAAACAGCCTGAAAAAGTCGAATTCATGTGGGATGACTACCACCGCCAGCAGCTCGAAGAGCTGGAAGCGGAAGAAGACGATGAAGACTGGGATGATGACTGGGATGAAGACGACGAAGAAGGCGTCGAGTTCATCTACAAGCACTAATTGCTGTTCAAAGCCCCCGTTATGGGGGCTTTTTTTATTCCAGCGTTGCGGGCAGCCAGCAGCTGGCGATTAAGCCACCTTCAGCGCCATTCTCAAGCGTTAGCCTGCCGTGGTGGAGCTGGAGGATGCGCTGCACGATGCTCAGGCCCAGCCCACTGCCTCCGTAGCGCTGGTCAAGACGGCGGAATGGCTCGGTAATTGACTGTCGGTGCGCTTCATCAATTCCAGGACCCTGATCGATAACGCTAATCTGCGTCCCGCCGTCGACCTCGGTTAATGTCACTGTAATCGTTGTCCCTGACGGGCTGTAGCGCCCGGCATTCTCCAGCAGGTTGCGCAGCATGAGGCGCAGGAGAACGGCGTCTCCCTGAACCGTGAGCGCGCTTTTAGCGGGCCAAATCACCGTATGCTCTTTGGCTTCATGCCCCAGGCCGAGAGGTTCAATGATATTTTCCGTCCAGTTCACGGTTTCGTAGTGTCCGCTCGCCATGGCCTGTCCGGCCCGGGCCAGCATCAGCAGCTGTTCGACGGTATGCATGAGCTGATCGATACGGCTAATCAGCGTGGCGGCCTGTGGCGCACCTGACTGCGACATCAGCTCCAGATGGAGCCGGATGCCAGCAAGAGGCGTTCTCAGCTCGTGAGCAGCGTCTGCAGTGAAGAGACGTTCCTGCTTAATGGTGCTATCCAGCCGGGCCAGCAGCTGGTTCAGAGAGGTCGTCACCGCGCCAATTTCTTCCATGTCGGAAAACATGGGAAGCGGTGTTAAGTTATCGGCTGAACGGTTAGCGAGGCTGGCGCGGAGTTTATTCAGCGGCCGGGTTATCCAGGTGACCGCCCAGAAAGAGAAGAGCAGGGTAAAGCCAACCATCACCAGGGAAGGGACCAGCAGCGAGGCAATCGCTTCGCGTATCTCTTTCTCAACGTGATTATTGCGCGCTTTCGCTGACAGCGTTTCGTTGACCAGAAAACCAATCTGTTCACGGCTTTCATGCCATAGCCAGATGACGCTTATCAGCTGAAAAAACAGGAGAATGACCGCCAGCAGTACCATCAGACGCCGACGCATGCTGTTCATTTCTGGCTCTCCAGACGATAGCCGACGCCGCGAACGGTTTTGATCCTGTCTTTACCGAGCTTACGCCGCAGATTATGGATGTGGACCTCAAGGGTATTTGACCCGGGATCGTCCTGCCAGGAGTAGATATCCTGCTGGAGCGTTTCTCTGTGTACCGTTTGCCCGCTGCGCATGATCAGACGCGTAAGCAAGGCGAACTCTTTTGGCGTGACCTCTACGGCCTGATCCTGTTGCAGCACCTGCTGGGTTTGCAAATTCAGCGTAATGTCGCCGTCGGTCAGTAAGTTATCACTATGGCCCTGATAACGGCGAATCAACGCTCGCACCCGTGCCTGCAGCTCCGCGAGCGCGAAAGGCTTCACCAGATAATCATCTGCGCCTGCATCGAGGCCGGTGATACGATCTTCAATGGCATCACGTGCCGTCAGGATCAGGACGGGATTGTTGATGCCGCGACGTCGCCACTGGCTGAGCAGCGTGGCGCCGTCTTTATCGGGCAAGCCCAAATCGAGGATCACCAGGCTGTATTCGCCGCTCTGGATCAGGGCATCCGCCTCTGCTGCGGTGCCTGCACAGTCGAGAGCATACCCTTCATTGGCCAGCCCCAGCGCCAGCCCTTCCTGCAATAACAGATCGTCTTCAACTATAAGTAGTTTCATCGCTAGTTATTCTGGTAGATGTCCTTATAAAGCCTGCTTTCGAAGCGAACCAGCGGAATACGACGATTGCGCTGATCGGTCGGTTCGACGGCATAGCCGGAAAGATACTGCACGAATGCCATGCGCTGTCCGCTGGCGGTAGTGATGAAGCCTGCAAGGTTGTAAACCCCCTGCAGTGAGCCTGTTTTCGCGGAGACTTTGCCATCCACGCCGGCAGCGTGAAGCCCTGCGCGGTACTGCAGTGAACCGTCATGTCCGGCCAGCGGCAGCATTGAAATAAAGTTTAGCTCAGTGTCATGCTGTGCAATGTACTGAAGCACCTGCAACATCGTGGCCGGAGAGATCAAATTATGGCGCGACAGGCCGGAGCCATCGACGGCGATGGTATTACCCAGATCGATCCCCGCCTGCTGGCGCAGAATCTGACGTACCGCGTCTGAGCCCGCGCGCCAGGTTCCCGGCACGCCGAAACGGGCGTGGCCAATCATGCGGAACACCGTATCGGCAATCATATTGTCCGACTTTTTCAGCATAATTCGCAGTAAATCGTGCAGCGGCGCAGACTGTTTGCTCGCGATGACCGTGCCGGGCTGGTTGACCTGCGTCTGACGAAGCAGGGTGCCGGAATAGGTTATTCCCGCTTGTTTCAGCTCATCTTTCAGAATGGCGCCTGCATAGCTTGCGCCATCCTGTATCGCAAAGGCCAGCGGCAGCGGATCGGCGCGCTGCGTCAGGCAGCCGGTGAGCGTGAAGCGGTTAAGGTCGCCTGGCACCACATCCAGTTCGCAATACTGGGCATCGGGGGAACCCTTGGCCAGCGTGCGAACCTGGCTAAACATGGTGACCGGGTAGTAGGACGCGATACGGATAAACGCTAAATCATCCGGCTTTGGCGCACTGTAAAGCGAAACCGAGAAGCAGTTGCGGTCAACAATCGCGGCGGCGGGCGGGGCGCTAAAGCACTGCGTCATGTCGTTCCACGGCCAGCCCGGGGCTTTGTCGTGGCTGGCAAAGATGGACGTGTCGATCAGCACATTGCCATCAATTTTCTGCACGCCGGTTTTTTTTAGCACCGCAACCATATTGCGGATATCCTGGCGTTTAAAGGTAGGATCGCCGCCAAAACGGGCGATAAGATCGCCTTTCAGTTCGCCACCCTCGACGTTACCTTTGGTTTCAAGGGTGGTCGTAAAACGGAAGTCAGGCCCGAGCTGGAGCAGAGCGGCGAGGGCGGTGATCACCTTTTGGGTACTGGCAGGCAGCGCCATCTGTTGACTGTGATAGTCAATCTCGGGAGCCTGTGCGCCAACCTTCTGCACCATCAGGGCGAGGTTCGCGCCTGCGGGAAGCTGATTAATGTACTCATCAACATTCGCGGCCTGGGCGGTGAACGTTATACTGGTAGTCAATCCGATGATAAAACTGGAAAATCGCATAATCTCGCGCTAACAACCCGAAAACAAACCGTCATACTACGGTGCATGGCACTGCAAAGTAAACGATGACCCATAGTGAACTTCGCGGTAAAATGCGTATCAAATTGAAAAATTGCTGCTGACCTGGGGCGTTGCTCCCGGGTCGGTTTTCTTTTTGCTTCTGGCCTGTTCAGGTGGGCTGGAGCAGGGAACACTGCTCCCAACAGGAATGTTTAAGAGGTATAACAAATGCAAGCTATTCCGATGACCTTACGTGGTGCCGAAAAACTGCGCGAAGAGCTGGATTTTCTGAAATCCGTACGTCGCCCTGAAATCATCGCCGCTATCGCGGAAGCGCGTGAGCATGGCGACCTGAAAGAGAACGCTGAATACCACGCCGCGCGTGAGCAGCAGGGCTTCTGTGAAGGGCGTATTAAAGATATCGAAGCAAAACTGTCCAATGCACAGGTTATCGATATCACCAAAATGCCGAATAATGGCCGTGTGATTTTTGGTTCAACCGTTACCGTGCTGAACCTGGACAACGACGAAGAGCAGACCTATCGCATCGTGGGTGATGATGAAGCTGACTTCAAACAGAACCTGATTTCGGTGAACTCACCGATTGCTCGCGGCCTGATTGGCAAAGAGCAGGACGATGTTGTCACCATCCGCACCCCTGGTGGTGAAGTGGAATACGAAATTATTAAGGTTGAATACCTGTAATTCGCTTCTCTACTAAGATGTTGATACATTGTAAAGAAAAGAAAAAGGCCGCGTAGCGGCCTTTTATCAACTCAAGGAGCATGGCATTTTGCTCGCCTGCTGACAGAAATCCCTCGTTTCACACAGAAAATGTGTTTAATTCAGGATATCCTTAACGTGGCAGCGAGATTTTACGCTCTTTAGATGGGCGGTAGAGCACCAGCGTTTTACCGATGACCTGTACATTACAGGCGCCGGTTTCGCGCACGATGGCTTCCACGATCAGGTTTTTAGTGTCTCTGTCTTCAGAGGCGATTTTCACCTTGATCAGCTCGTGGTGTTCCAGCGCTTGTTCAATCTCGGCAAGCACCCCTTCGGTCAAACCATTGTTGCCAAGCATCACTACAGGCTTGAGCGGATGTGCCAGACCTTTAAGGTGCTGTTTTTGTTTAGTACTCAGATTCATCGTATATTTTTGCTTACGTTGGGATTGAAAACGGTTCATTCTACCGCCATCTCCCTAATATCGCCAAATAGCTGCGTAGAAATTTACGTCACAGGCAAGTAACGATGAACCAGGACGGAAATGTTAAATGACAGGTAAAAAGCGTTCTGCCAGCTCCAGCCGCTGGCTTCAGGAACACTTTAGCGATAAATATGTTCAACAGGCACAGAAAAAGGGGTTGCGTTCCCGTGCCTGGTTTAAACTTGATGAAATACAGCAAAGTGACAAACTTTTTAAGCCGGGGATGACGGTTGTTGACCTCGGTGCGGCACCTGGCGGATGGTCCCAGTATGCGGTAACGCAGATCGGCGGAACGGGCCGAATCATCGCGTGCGATCTTTTACCAATGGATCCCATCGTTGGTGTCGACTTCCTTCAGGGCGACTTTCGTGATGAATTAGTGCTGAAAGCGTTACTTGATCGTGTAGGTGACAGTAAGGTCCAGGTTGTCATGTCAGATATGGCACCAAATATGTGCGGAACACCGGCGGTGGATATCCCCCGCGCCATGTATCTGGTGGAGCTAGCGTTAGAAATGTGTCGTGATGTACTAGCGCCTGGTGGTAGTTTTGTTGTGAAGGTGTTTCAGGGCGAAGGTTTCGAGGAGTATCTTAAGGAAATTCGCTCCCTGTTTGCGAAGGTCAAAGTTCGTAAGCCGGACTCTTCCCGGGCCCGTTCCCGTGAAGTGTATATTGTAGCGACCGGGCGAAAATGATAACCGGGAGATTTCAGACGAAAGTTTGAATGAAACTGGATATAGAGTATCCTGACGCTGTTTTTAACACAGTTGTAATATGAGGTTAATCCCTTGAGTGACATGGCGAAAAACCTAATACTCTGGCTGGTCATTGCCGTTGTGCTGATGTCAGTATTCCAGAGCTTTGGGCCCAGCGAGTCGAATGGCCGCAAGGTGGATTATTCTACCTTCCTGCAGGAGGTCAATCAGGACCAGGTTCGCGAAGCGCGTATCAACGGACGTGAGATCAACGTTACCAAGAAAGATAGTAACCGTTACACGACTTACATCCCGGTGAACGATCCTAAGCTGCTTGATAACCTTCTGACCAAAAACGTCAAAGTGGTAGGCGAGCCGCCAGAAGAACCAAGCCTGTTGGCTTCTATCTTCATTTCCTGGTTCCCGATGCTGCTTCTTATCGGCGTCTGGATCTTCTTTATGCGCCAGATGCAGGGCGGCGGTGGCAAAGGTGCCATGTCGTTCGGTAAGAGTAAGGCGCGTATGTTGACGGAAGATCAGATCAAAACCACGTTTGCAGACGTCGCCGGGTGTGACGAAGCAAAAGAAGAGGTGGGTGAACTGGTTGAATACCTGCGCGAGCCGAGCCGTTTCCAGAAGCTGGGCGGTAAGATCCCGAAAGGCGTCCTGATGGTCGGCCCTCCGGGTACCGGTAAAACCCTGCTGGCGAAAGCCATCGCGGGTGAAGCGAAGGTGCCGTTCTTTACTATTTCTGGTTCTGACTTCGTTGAAATGTTCGTGGGTGTTGGTGCATCTCGTGTGCGTGACATGTTCGAGCAGGCCAAGAAGGCAGCACCGTGCATTATCTTCATCGATGAAATCGACGCCGTAGGCCGCCAGCGTGGCGCAGGTCTGGGCGGTGGTCACGATGAACGTGAACAGACGCTGAACCAGATGCTGGTTGAGATGGACGGCTTCGAAGGTAACGAAGGTATCATCGTTATCGCGGCAACTAACCGTCCGGACGTACTTGACCCGGCGCTGCTGCGTCCAGGCCGTTTCGACCGTCAGGTTGTTGTCGGTCTGCCGGATGTTCGCGGTCGTGAACAGATTCTGAAAGTCCACATGCGTCGCGTACCGCTGGCGCCAGATATCGACGCGGCAATCATTGCGCGCGGTACTCCGGGCTTCTCCGGTGCGGATCTCGCTAACCTGGTCAACGAAGCTGCACTGTTTGCCGCTCGCGGTAACAAGCGCGTCGTATCGATGGTGGAGTTCGAGAAAGCGAAAGATAAGATCATGATGGGTGCGGAACGTCGCTCCATGGTGATGACGGAAGCGCAGAAAGAGTCCACGGCTTACCACGAAGCGGGTCACGCGATTATTGGTCGCCTGGTGCCGGAACACGATCCGGTGCATAAAGTGACGATTATTCCGCGCGGTCGTGCGCTGGGTGTGACCTTCTTCCTGCCTGAAGGCGACGCGATCAGCGCCAGCCGTCAGAAGCTGGAAAGCCAGATCTCAACCCTGTACGGCGGTCGTCTGGCGGAAGAGATTATTTACGGTCCGGAACATGTTTCTACCGGTGCGTCGAACGACATTAAAGTGGCGACAAACCTGGCACGTAACATGGTGACTCAGTGGGGCTTCTCCGACAAACTCGGTCCGCTGCTGTATGCAGAGGAAGAGGGTGAGGTGTTCCTGGGCCGCTCCGTCGCGAAAGCGAAACATATGTCCGATGAAACGGCTCGTATCATCGACCAGGAAGTGAAAGCGCTGATTGAACGTAACTACGGTCGCGCGCGTCAGATCCTGAATGACAACATGGACATTCTGCATTCCATGAAAGATGCGCTCATGAAATATGAGACCATCGATGCACCGCAGATTGACGACCTGATGGCGCGCCGCGAAGTGCGTCCGCCAGCAGGCTGGGAAGACCCAGGCGCTTCCAATAACTCTGACAACAATGGCACCCCGCGTGCGCCGCGTCCGGTTGATGAACCGCGTACGCCAAACCCGGGCAACACCATGTCAGAACAGTTGGGCGATAAGTAAGTCACTGCTGTTGAAGCGTTTGTTTGTACCTCAAACCCTGGAGCTTGCTCCGGGGTTTTTCATTTCTGTTTAACCATTTACATATCAGGGATTTCGCCATGAAATTATTCGCTCAGGACTCGCATCTCGATCTTTCACATCCCCATGTGATGGGGATCCTGAATGTTACCCCTGACTCCTTCTCTGACGGCGGCACGCATAACACGCTTATCGAGGCGGTTAAGCATGCGAATTTAATGATTAATGCAGGTGCCACCATCATTGATGTTGGCGGCGAATCGACGCGCCCCGGTGCGGCGGACGTGTCTGTGGAAGAAGAGCTGGCGCGCGTGGTGCCGGTCGTTGAAGCAATCGCGCAGCGGTTTGAAGTGTGGATCTCAGTAGATACCTCCAAACCGGAAGTCATCCGAGAAGTGGCGAAAGTGGGCGCTCACATTATCAATGATATTCGTTCACTTACCGAGCCGGGAGCGATTGAGGCGGCTGCGGAAACCGGGCTGCCGGTTTGCCTGATGCATATGCAGGGGCAACCGAAAACCATGCAGGACGCGCCGAAGTATGACGATGTCTTTGCCGACGTAAATCGCTTCTTTATTGAGCATATCGAACGTTGTGAACGTGCCGGTATCCCAAAAGAGAAATTGCTGCTCGACCCGGGGTTCGGTTTCGGTAAAAATCTCTCACACAACTATGCGCTGCTTGCGCGCTTATCGGAATTTCATCACTTTGGCCTGCCGCTGCTGGTGGGGATGTCGAGGAAATCGATGATTGGCCAGTTGCTGAATGTAGGCCCGAGCGAACGCCTGAGCGGCAGCCTGGCCTGCGCGGTGATTGCGGCGATGCAGGGGGCGCACATCATTCGTGTCCATGACGTCAAAGAAACAGTAGAAGCCATGCGTGTGGTGGAAGCCACACTGGCAGCGAAGGAAAACAAACGCTATGAGTAATCGTAAATATTTTGGTACCGACGGTATCCGCGGGCGCGTAGGCGATGCTCCCATCACCCCTGATTTTGTCCTGAAGCTCGGCTGGGCTGCCGGCAAGGTTCTGGCGCGTCATGGCTCACGTAAAATTATCATCGGTAAAGACACCCGTATTTCCGGCTATATGCTGGAATCCGCGCTGGAAGCGGGGCTTGCGGCGGCTGGACTGTCCGCCTCTTTTACAGGCCCAATGCCAACGCCTGCGGTCGCGTACCTGACGCGCACCTTCCGTGCGGAAGCGGGGATTGTTATCTCGGCCTCTCACAACCCGTTCTACGACAACGGCATTAAGTTCTTCTCTATTGATGGCACCAAGCTGCCGGATGAGGTGGAAGAAGCCATTGAAGCTGAAATGGAAAAAGAGATCACCTGTGTTGATTCCGCCGAGCTGGGTAAAGCGAACCGTATCGTTGATGCGGCGGGTCGCTATATCGAATTCTGTAAAGGCACCTTCCCGAATGAGCTGAGCCTGGCCCACCTCAAAATTGTGGTGGACTGTGCAAATGGCGCGACCTATCACATCGCCCCGAATGTCTTCCGCGAACTGGGTGCGAAAGTGATCGCCATCGGCTGTGAGCCGGATGGTCTGAACATCAACGAGCAGGTCGGTGCGACGGACGTTCGTGCCCTGCAGGCGCGCGTGCTGGCAGAAAAAGCCGATCTGGGTATTGCGCTGGACGGCGATGGTGACCGCGTGATCATGGTTGATCACGAAGGTAACAAGGTCGACGGCGACCAGATCCTCTACATTATAGCGCGTGAAGGTCTGCGTCAGGGTCAGCTGCGCGGCGGTGCGGTTGGGACGCTAATGAGTAACATGGGCCTGGAACTGGCGCTGAAACAGCTCGGTATTCCGTTCGTTCGCGCGAAAGTGGGTGACCGCTATGTGTTGGAAAAATTGCAGGAGAAGGGCTGGCGTATCGGCGCTGAAAATTCAGGTCACGTGATCCTGCTCGACAAAACCACCACCGGTGACGGTATTGTGGCCGCGTTGCAGGTGGTTGCCGCCATGGCGCGCAACCATATGAGCCTGCACGATCTGTGCAGCGGCATGAAAATGTTCCCACAGATCCTCGTAAACGTACGTTTCACTGCCGGCAAAGGCGATCCGCTGGAAAATGAGAACGTGAAAGCGGTGATGGCTGACGTTGAAGCTGCCCTAGGCAGCCGTGGTCGCGTGCTGCTGCGTAAGTCTGGTACTGAACCGCTGATCCGCGTGATGGTGGAAGGCGAAGACGAAGCGCAGGTAACCGAATTTGCGCACCGTATTGCGGATGCTGTTAAAGCTGCATAATCTTGCACGCTAAATGTTTAAAAAGGCGGCGTTTGCCGCCTTTGTTTTAAGCAATTAATGGCTTTTTGCTGTTTTTTTCCGCAGTTGATACAATGCGTCGAAAATGCCCTTGCGAAGGTGATTCGCTTTGGTTAGTATTCACACCCGCTTCAGTGGGAAACAGAAATCCTGCTAATTGGTCGAAGCATTGGTATGCGGCAAATCCGCAAGGAACAGGTTGATTATGTACGAAGCTCTTTTAGTTGTTTTCCTTATTGTAGCCATCGCTCTCGTAGCGCTGATTATGCTGCAGCAAGGTAAAGGCGCTGATATGGGAGCCTCCTTCGGAGCAGGCGCTTCCGGTACGCTGTTCGGTTCAAGTGGTTCTGCGAACTTCATGACCCGCACGACGGCGATTCTGGCGACGCTGTTCTTCATCATCAGTCTGGTGCTTGGCAATATCAACAGCAACAAGACCAGCAAAGGAAGCGAGTGGGAAAACCTGAGCGCGCCAGCAAAAACTGAGCAGACTCAGCCAGCTGCACCGGCTAAGCCAACCAGCGATATCCCGCAGTAAGTATTCCGTACCGAGGTGGTGGAATTGGTAGACACGCTACCTTGAGGTGGTAGTGCCCTAACGGGCTTGTGGGTTCGAGTCCCATCCTCGGTACCAATATTCCAGAAGAAAGACGTCGAAAGACGTCTTTTTTTTCGTCTGTAGCTTTTGCCGTTCGTAGGCCCGGTAAGCGCAGCGCCACCGGGCAAAATGGCGGGTGGCGCTGCGCTTACCCGCCCTACAAAAGCCGAACAAAAAGGCGCCCATTGGGCGCCTTTTGCATGTTTCATTATCGATTATTTCTTATCGCTGTGTTCCAGGTTTTCAACCTGCGGCAGGCCGTTACCTGAATTCGCAGAGAGCAGGCCATTCTCAACATAGTTGAACAGCTTCTCACGGGTATCGGTGATGTCCAGGTTACGCATGGTCAGCTGGCCAATACGATCGTCCGGTGAAAACACTGACTCACCTTTCTCCATGGTCAGACGCTCTGCTTTATAGGTCAGGTTATCAGACACGGTGTTCAGGATGGAGTAGTCGTTACCGCGACGCAGTTCCAGGGTCACTTCACCGGTAATTGCACTCGCCACCCAACGCTGAAGCGCATCACGCAGCATCAGCGCCTGCGGATCGAACCAGCGGCCCTGATACAGCAGTTTGCCCAGCTGACGGCCATGAGAGTGATACTGCTCAATGGTGTCTTCGTTGTGAATACCAGTCAGCAGACGCTCGTAAGCAATATGCAGCAGCGCCATTCCCGGAGCTTCATAGATGCCACGGCTTTTCGCTTCGATGATACGGTTTTCAATCTGATCGCTCATGCCCAGGCCGTGACGACCACCAATACGGTTAGCTTCCAGCATCAGCTCAACGTCATCAGAGAAGGTTTTGCCGTTCAGCGCAACCGGATGACCACGTTCGAAACGCACGGTCACTTCTTCTGCCGGGATCTTCACGTTCTCATCCCAGAACTTCACGCCCATGATTGGGTTAACGATCTTCACGCTGGAGTTCAGGAATTCTAGGTCTTTTGCTTCGTGCGTCGCACCCAGCATGTTGGAGTCGGTGGAGTAGGCTTTCTCGACGGACATCTTATAGTCAAAGCCGCAGGCGATCATAAACTCGGACATCTCATGACGACCACCCAGCTCGTCAATGAAGTCGGTATCCAGCCACGGTTTGTAGATCTGCAATTCGGCGTTGGTCAGCAGGCCATAACGATAGAAACGTTCAATATCGTTTCCTTTATAGGTGCTGCCGTCACCCCAGATGTTGACGCCGTCTTCTTTCATGGCGGCAACCAGCATGGTACCGGTGACCGCACGGCCCAGCGGAGTGGTGTTGAAATAGGTCAGGCCGCCGGTAGTGTTATGGAATGCACCACACTGAATAGCCGCGATACCTTCCGCGACCAGTTGCTTACGGCAGTCAATCAGGCGCGCGTTCTCTGCACCATACTCTTTCGCGCGACGAGGAATGGCATCATAGTCGTCCTCATCCGGCTGACCCAGGTTCGCAGTATAAGCATACGGAACCCCTCCCTTCTGGCGCATCCACAGCAGTGCAGCGCTGGTATCCAGGCCACCTGAGAAAGCGATGCCAATACGTTGTCCTACCGGAAGATGCTTGAGAATCGTCGTCATAGAATAAAACCCTGCTTGATTGACTGATTAGAGACCGCTTTCGCTCTCTTGTGCATTTTTATGCAAAATAAGTGAGTATTCATTTAATCATCTTTTGGCGAAGACCGGAAGAGACTCGTGCGTTTTTTGTAAAAATTTTGGTCTGATCGATCTGGCGGAAGTCGCCTTGACAGGTGGGGTCAACTATCAATATACTAAACGCCGATTTTACGTCCCGTCTTCGGTACCAAATCCCAGCATTATTTGCAAATTCTGTCCAAAACGCGTAGAATTTGCCACGTTTCAGGCGCGGGGTGGAGCAGCCTGGTAGCTCGTCGGGCTCATAACCCGAAGGTCGTCGGTTCAAATCCGGCCCCCGCAACCACTTTCCCATAAAGTTCTTTTTCAAATATACTGTGAAGACTTAGAGCCTTCGTAGCTGGATTTGAAAAAATTCTTTCGGAGAGTGCTCCAGGCCACAGTTGTGGCTATAGGGTTCAGTTATCTAAAGCCCCGATTTATCGGGGTTTTTTGTTATCTGACTACAGAATAACTGGGCTTTACGCCCTTTTTTTATGTCTTGGGGGTGGGCTTGTCCACATTAGAGCAAAAATTAACAGAGATGATTACTGCACCGGTCGAAGCACTGGGCTACGAACTGGTCGGCATCGAATTCGTTCGCGGCCGTACATCGACGCTGCGCATCTATATTGATAGTGAAGATGGCATCAATGTTGATGATTGTGCTGATGTCAGCCACCAGGTGAGTGCGGTTCTTGATGTTGAAGACCCAATTACCGTTGCGTACAACCTGGAAGTTTCCTCACCTGGCCTCGATCGCCCGATGTTCACGGCCGAGCACTATGTGCGCTTTACCGGTGAAGAAGTGGCTCTCGTTCTGCGTATGGCCGTACAGAACCGCCGTAAATGGCAGGGAATTATCAAAGCCGTTGATGGTGAAATGATCACGGTGACAGTCGAAGGCAAAGATGAAGTGTTCGCGCTGAGTAATATCCAGAAGGCGAACCTGGTTCCCCACTTTTAACAGTCTGGATTGAGGTGAAAAGCCCGCGATGAACAAAGAAATTTTGGCTGTTGTTGAAGCCGTCTCCAACGAGAAATCACTGCCGCGTGAGAAGATTTTTGAAGCGCTGGAAAGTGCACTGGCTACAGCAACCAAGAAAAAATACGAACAAGAGATCGATGTTCGCGTAGAAATCGATCGTAAAAGCGGTGACTTCGATACATTCCGTCGTTGGGTAATCGTTGAAGAAGTGACCCAGCCGACTAAAGAGATCACGCTGGAAGCCGCCCGTTTTGAAGACGAAAGTCTGAACGTGGGTGACTACGTTGAAGATCAGATTGAATCTGTGACCTTCGACCGTATCACTACCCAGACCGCTAAACAGGTTATCGTGCAGAAAGTGCGCGAAGCCGAGCGCGCGCTGGTTGTCGATCAGTTCCGCGATCAGGAAGGCGAAATCATCACTGGCGTGGTGAAGAAAGTGAACCGCGACAACATCTCTCTGGAGATCAAATCCGAAGGGTTGCCGGGTAACGCTGAAGCCGTGATCCTGCGTGAAGATATGCTGCCGCGTGAAAACTTCCGTCCGGGCGACCGTATTCGTGGTGTTCTGTACGCTGTGCGTCCAGAAGCTCGCGGTGCGCAGCTGTTCGTGACCCGTTCTAAACCAGAAATGCTGGTAGAACTGTTCCGTATCGAAGTACCGGAAATCGGTGAAGAAGTTATCGAAATTAAAGCGGCGGCTCGCGATCCGGGCTCCCGTGCGAAAATTGCGGTGAAAACCAACGACAAGCGTATCGACCCGGTCGGTGCTTGCGTCGGTATGCGCGGTGCGCGTGTCCAGGCAGTTTCTACTGAGCTGGGCGGCGAACGTATTGATATCGTTCTGTGGGATGACAACCCGGCGCAGTTCGTGATCAACGCAATGGCTCCGGCTGATGTGGCGTCTATCGTTGTTGACGAAGACAAACACACCATGGATATCGCTGTTGAAGCGGGCAACCTGGCGCAGGCAATCGGCCGTAACGGTCAGAACGTACGCCTGGCGTCACAGCTGAGCGGCTGGGAACTCAACGTCATGACCGTTGATGACCTGCAGGCTAAGCATCAGGCTGAAGCCCATGCGGCGATCGATACCTTCACCAAATACCTGGATATTGACGAAGATTTCGCCACTGTTCTGGTTGAAGAAGGTTTCTCTACGCTGGAAGAACTGGCCTATGTGCCAATGAAAGAGCTGCTGGAAATTGACGGTCTGGATGAACCAACCGTTGAAGCCCTGCGTGAACGCGCTAAAAACGCACTGACCACCCTGGCACTGGCTCAGGAAGAAAGCCTTGGCGATAAGAAGCCGGCTGATGACCTGCTGAATCTGGAAGGTCTTGATCGTGCGATTGCGTTCAAGCTGGCTGCCCGTGGTGTTTGTACGCTGGAAGGTCTCGCTGAACAAGGCGTTGATGACCTGGCTGATATCGAAGGTTTAACCGACGAGAAAGCCGGCGAGCTCATCATGGCCGCACGTAATATTTGCTGGTTCGGCGACGAAGCGTAATAAACTGTAGCAGGAAGGAACAGCATGACTGATGTAACTGTAAAATCGCTGGCTGCTGAGATTCAGACCTCCGTGGACCGCCTGGTACAGCAATTTGCTGATGCAGGGATCCCGAAGTCCGCTGATGACTCGGTGACCGCGCAAGAAAAACAAACCTTGTTAACGCACCTGAACCGTGAACACGGCTCTACGCCTGACAAGTTAACGCTGCAGCGCAAAACGCGTAGCACGTTAAACATCCCTGGTACCGGTGGCAAAAGCAAATCGGTACAAATTGAAGTCCGCAAGACGCGCACCTTTGTAAAACGTGATCCGCAAGAGGCAGAACGCCTTGCCGCGGAAGAGCAGGCACAGCGTGAAGCGGAAGAACAAGCTCAGCGTGAGGCGGAAGCAGCCGCTAAACGTGAAGCAGAATTAAAAGCTGAACGTGAGGCCGCAGAAAAAGCGAAACGCGACGCAAGTGATAAAGTGAAGCGTGACGCTGCGGAAAAAGACAAAGTGAGCAATCAACAGACAGACGAAATGACCAAAACCGCCCAGGCTGAAAAAGCCCGCCGTGAAAATGAAGCTGCCGAGCTGAAGCGTAAAGCGGAAGAAGAAGCCCGCCGTAAGCTGGAAGAAGAAGCTCGCCGCGTCGCCGAAGAAGCGCGTCGCATGGCAGAAGAAAATGAGAAGAACGGTGTTGATACCGCTGAGCAGTCTGAAGACACCAGCGACTATCACGTGACCACTTCTCAGCACGCACGTCAGGCTGAAGATGATAACGACCGTGAAGTAGAAGGCGGCCGTGGCCGTGGTCGTAATGCAAAAGCAGCGCGTCCGGCGAAAAAAGGTAACAAGCACGCGGAATCCAAAGCTGACCGTGAAGAAGCACGTGCGGCTGTTCGCGGTGGTAAAGGCGGTAAGCGTAAAGGTTCCGCTCTGCAGCAGGGCTTCCAGAAGCCGGCTCAGGCCGTTAACCGTGACGTTGTGATCGGCGAAACCATTACCGTTGGCGAACTGGCGAACAAGATGGCGGTTAAAGGCTCTCAGGTCATCAAAGCAATGATGAAGCTGGGCGCGATGGCAACCATCAACCAGGTGATCGATCAGGAAACCGCACAGCTGGTTGCGGAAGAGATGGGCCACAAAGTTATCCTGCGTCGTGAAAACGAGCTGGAAGAAGCAGTAATGAGCGACCGTGACACAGGTGCTGCGGCAGAACCGCGCGCACCGGTAGTGACCATCATGGGTCACGTTGACCACGGTAAAACCTCTCTGCTTGACTACATTCGCTCTACCAAGGTTGCCTCTGGCGAAGCGGGTGGTATTACTCAGCACATCGGTGCATACCACGTAGAAACTGACAACGGTATGATCACCTTCCTGGATACCCCAGGCCACGCCGCGTTTACCTCCATGCGTGCTCGTGGTGCTCAGGCGACGGATATCGTTGTTCTGGTTGTTGCTGCAGACGACGGCGTCATGCCGCAGACCATCGAAGCTATCCAGCACGCGAAAGCAGCGGGTGTGCCGGTTGTGGTTGCAGTGAACAAGATCGATAAGCCAGAAGCGGATCCCGATCGTGTTAAAAACGAACTTTCCCAGTACGGTATCCTGCCGGAAGAGTGGGGCGGCGAAAGCCAGTTCGTACACGTGTCTGCGAAAGCGGGTACCGGTATCGACGAACTGCTGGACGCGATCCTGCTGCAGGCCGAAGTTCTGGAGCTGAAAGCTATCCGTAACGGTATGGCGAGCGGTGCGGTTATCGAATCCTTCCTGGATAAAGGACGTGGCCCTGTTGCTACCGTTCTGGTTCGTGAAGGTACGCTGCATAAAGGCGATATTGTTCTGTGCGGTTTCGAATACGGTCGCGTTCGTGCGATGCGTAACGAACTGGGTCAGGAAGTGCTGGAAGCAGGTCCGT
Organism: Enterobacter cloacae complex sp. BZL2005; assembly: GCF_049238885.1. Taxonomy (NCBI): domain Bacteria; kingdom Pseudomonadati; phylum Pseudomonadota; class Gammaproteobacteria; order Enterobacterales; family Enterobacteriaceae; genus Enterobacter; species Enterobacter cloacae complex sp. BZL2005. The sequence goes on from NZ_JBMKGI010000005.1 coordinate 115,947, forward strand.
CCATTCCAGTGGAAATCCTGGGTCTGTCCGGTGTTCCGGCTGCTGGTGACGAAGTGACCGTTGTGCGTGACGAGAAGAAAGCGCGTGAAGTGGCACTGTATCGTCAGGGCAAATTCCGTGAAGTTAAACTGGCTCGTCAGCAGAAATCTAAACTCGAGAACATGTTTGCCAACATGACCGATGGCGAAGTTCACGAAGTGAACATCGTTCTGAAAGCCGACGTTCAGGGTTCTGTGGAAGCGATCTCCGACTCCTTGCTGAAACTGTCTACCGACGAAGTGAAAGTGAAGATCATCGGTTCTGGCGTAGGTGGTATCACCGAAACCGACGCGACCCTGGCTGCTGCCTCCAACGCTATCCTGGTTGGCTTCAACGTTCGTGCGGATGCCTCTGCGCGTAAAGTCATTGAATCCGAAAGCCTGGATCTGCGTTACTACTCCGTCATCTATAACCTGATCGACGAAGTGAAAGCAGCGATGAGCGGTATGCTGTCTCCTGAGCTGAAACAGCAGATCATCGGTCTGGCTGAAGTACGTGACGTGTTCAAATCACCGAAATTCGGTGCGATCGCGGGCTGTATGGTTACCGAAGGTAACATCAAGCGTCACAACCCAATCCGCGTACTGCGTGACAACGTGGTTATCTATGAAGGCGAGCTGGAATCCCTGCGCCGCTTCAAAGATGACGTTAACGAAGTCCGTAACGGCATGGAATGTGGTATCGGCGTGAAGAACTACAACGACGTTCGCGTTGGCGATATGATCGAAGTGTTCGAGATCATCGAAATTCAGCGTACCATCGCTTAATTTCCGATTGTAAGCCGGGATCGCCTCGCGCCACCCGGCAATAATTTCAAAAAGGGGCTTTAGCCCCTTTTTTGTCTGGAGAATTTATTATGGCGAAAGAATTTGGTCGCCCTCAGCGCGTAGCGCAGGAAATGCAGAAAGAGATCGCACTCATTCTGCAACGTGAAATCAAAGACCCGCGCGTCGGCATGATGACCACCGTTTCCGGTGTGGAAATGTCCCGCGACCTGGCCTATGCAAAAGTGTTCGTCACCTTCCTGAACGATCAGGACGAAGCCGCAGTGAAAAACGGCATTAAAGCGCTGCAGGAAGCCTCTGGTTTCATCCGCTCTCTGCTCGGCAAAGCGATGCGCCTGCGTATCGTGCCTGAACTGACCTTCTTCTACGACAACTCGCTGGTCGAAGGTATGCGTATGTCCAACCTGGTGACCAGCGTGGTGAAACATGACGATGAGCGTCGTGTTAACCCGGCGGACGACAGCAAGGAGGACTGATGAGTCGTCCTCGTCGTCGTGGTCGCGACGTGCATGGTGTGCTGCTGCTGGATAAACCCCAGGGCGCTTCCAGCAACGACGTGCTGCAAAAAGTGAAGCGTATTTTTAACGCCAACCGAGCGGGCCACACCGGCGCGCTCGATCCGCTGGCAACCGGCATGCTGCCGGTCTGTCTGGGAGAGGCGACAAAATTTTCCCAGTACCTGCTCGACTCCGATAAGCGTTACCGCGTTATCGCTAAGCTGGGCCAGCGCACGGATACCTCCGACGCGGATGGCCAGGTCGTGGAAGAGCGTCCGGTGACCTTTAGTGCGGAGCAGCTTGATGCGGCGCTGGAGAGCTTCCGTGGGGAGACGATGCAGGTGCCGTCGATGTATTCGGCGCTGAAGTATCAGGGCAAAAAACTCTACGAATACGCGCGCCAGGGTATTGACGTCCCGCGTGAAGCCCGTCCGATTACCGTGTATGAGCTGCTCTTTATTCGCCACGAAGGTGATGAGCTGGAGCTGGAAGTGCACTGTTCGAAAGGGACCTATATTCGCACCATCATTGATGACCTCGGTGAAAAGCTGGGCTGCGGCGCACATGTGATTTACCTGCGTCGCCTTGCGGTGAGCAAGTACCCGGTGGAGCGAATGGTGACCCTGGAACATCTGCGCGAGCTGGTTGAACAGGCGGAATCTCAGGGGATCGCGCCGGCAGAGCTGCTCGACCCACTGCTGATGCCGATGGACAGTCCGGCTGCGGACTTCCCGGTTGTTAATCTTCCTTTAACATCGTCCGTTTACTTTAAGAACGGCAACCCGGTTCGTACGTCAGATGCGCCGCTGGAAGGCCTGGTACGCGTGACTGAAGGTGACGAAGGGAAATTCATCGGCATGGGCGAAATGGATGGCGAAGGGCGCGTTGCGCCGCGTCGTCTGGTCGTCGAATATCCGGTCGACGCGTGACGGTAATAACGGCTCACCTTGCGATAAGCAGGGGAGACGAGTAGAATATCGCCGCTTAACGCCTGGTAAATTGTTTAACAATCTGCGGGGCGTACATGGGATTGCTGAATTAGAGATCGGCATCCTTACATTCTTTATACTTTGGAGTTTGAAAATGTCTCTAAGCGTTGAAGCTAAAGCTAAAATCGTTTCTGAGTTTGGTCGTGGTACTAACGACAGCGGTTCTACCGAAGTTCAGGTTGCACTGCTGACTGCACAGATTAACCACCTGCAGGGTCACTTTGCAGAGCACAAAAAAGATCACCACAGCCGTCGTGGTCTGCTGCGTATGGTTTCTCAGCGTCGTAAACTGCTCGACTACCTGAAACGTAAAGATGTTGCACGCTACACCGCGCTGATCGAGCGTCTGGGTCTGCGTCGCTAAGTCTTGCGAGTTTCAGAAAAGGGGGCCTGATGGCCCCTTTTTTCAAGCAGACGGCAGCAATTCACTGGAAACTATTGTATTGTTGCTATAAATGATCTTCATTGCAGAGGTTCGCGCGGCTAATGAGAGGCTTCACCCAGGGGGGTGTTGGTTGTCATTAGTCGCGAGGATGCGAAGAAGGTCGGGTCAAATCGACAGCACACCGGTGGTGTGCTGTCAAACATTTAAGAAAGGACAGAACTTTGCTGAATCCGATCGTTCGTAAATTCCAGTATGGTCAACATACCGTCACGCTGGAAACCGGCATGATGGCACGTCAGGCGACTGCTGCCGTTATGGTAAGCATGGATGACACCGCGGTATTCGTTACCGTTGTGGGCCAGAAAAAAGCTAAACCAGGTCAGGACTTCTTCCCGCTGACCGTTAACTACCAGGAGCGTACCTACGCTGCCGGTAAAATCCCGGGTGGTTTCTTCCGTCGTGAAGGCCGTCCAAGCGAAGGCGAAACCCTGATCGCGCGTCTGATTGACCGCCCGGTTCGCCCGCTGTTCCCGGAAGGCTTCGTCAACGAAGTGCAGGTTATCGCGACCGTTGTTTCCGTTAACCCACAGGTTAACCCGGACATCGTGGCGATGATCGGTGCGTCCGCTGCCCTGTCACTGTCTGGTATTCCATTCAATGGCCCAATCGGTGCCGCGCGCGTCGGTTACATCAACGACCAGTACGTGCTGAACCCAACTCAGGAAGAGCTGAAAGAAAGTAAGCTGGACCTGGTGGTTGCGGGTACCGAAGCCGCTGTGCTGATGGTTGAATCCGAAGCTGAACTGCTGAGCGAAGACCAGATGCTGGGCGCTGTGGTCTTCGGCCATGACCAGCAGCAGGTTGTTATCCAGAACATCAACGACCTGGTGAAAGAAGCCGGTAAACCACGTTGGGACTGGCAGCCAGAAGCGGCCAACGACGCGCTGAACGCACGCGTTGCTGCACTGGCAGAATCTCGTCTGAGCGATGCATACCGCATCACCGACAAACAGGAGCGTTACGCTCAGGTTGATGTGATCAAATCTGAAGTAACCGCGACCCTGGTTGCCGAAGACGAAACGCTGGACGCTAACGAAATTGGCGAAATCCTGCACGCTATCGAGAAAAACGTTGTTCGTAGCCGCGTTCTGGCTGGCGAGCCGCGTATCGATGGCCGTGAAAAAGACATGATCCGTGGTCTGGACGTGCGTACTGGCGTGCTGCCACGTACTCACGGTTCTGCGCTGTTCACCCGTGGTGAAACGCAGGCGCTGGTTACCGCGACCCTGGGTACAGCCCGTGACGCGCAGATCATCGACGAACTGATGGGCGAGCGCACAGACAGCTTCCTGTTCCACTACAACTTCCCTCCGTACTCCGTAGGTGAAACCGGCATGGTTGGCTCGCCGAAGCGTCGTGAAATTGGTCACGGTCGTCTGGCGAAGCGCGGCGTGCTGGCAGTGATGCCAGAAGCAGACAAATTCCCGTACACCGTACGTGTGGTGTCTGAAATCACCGAATCTAACGGTTCTTCTTCCATGGCTTCCGTGTGTGGTGCCTCTCTGGCGCTGATGGATGCAGGCGTGCCAATCAAAGCCGCCGTTGCGGGTATCGCAATGGGCCTGGTGAAAGAAGGCGACAACTATGTTGTTCTGTCTGACATTCTGGGTGACGAAGACCACCTGGGCGATATGGACTTCAAAGTAGCGGGTTCCCGCGACGGTATCTCTGCGCTGCAGATGGATATCAAAATTGAAGGTATCACCAAAGAGATCATGCAGGTTGCGCTGAACCAGGCTAAGGGTGCACGTCTGCACATCCTGGGCGTGATGGAACAGGCTATCAACGCGCCACGCGGTGATATCTCTGAATTCGCACCGCGTATTCACACCATCAAGATCAATCCAGACAAGATCAAAGATGTTATCGGTAAGGGCGGTTCCGTAATCCGTGCGCTGACCGAAGAGACCGGCACCACCATCGAAATCGAAGATGACGGTACCGTGAAGATCGCAGCTACCGACGGCGAGAAAGCGAAATTCGCGATCCGTCGCATCGAAGAAATCACTGCAGAAATCGAAGTGGGCCGCGTCTATGCAGGTAAAGTGACCCGTATCGTTGACTTTGGTGCGTTCGTTGCCATCGGCGGCGGTAAAGAAGGTCTGGTTCACATCTCTCAGATCGCTGACAAGCGCGTTGAGAAAGTGACCGACTACCTGCAGATGGGTCAGGAAGTGCCGGTTAAAGTTCTGGAAGTCGATCGCCAGGGCCGTATCCGTCTGAGCATTAAAGAAGCGACCGAGCAGTCTCAGCCAGCTGCTGCGCCAGAAGCACAGGCAGCAGAACAGCAAGGCGAGTAAGTTGCCATTTGCCCTCCGCTCTGCGGAGGGCCTATTATCAGGCAGGACGCCTTGTTAAGCCGCCGGGGGACAGGACGTTCATCCAATAGTTGTCTTCGGGAGTGGGAAATGAAGCCTTTTTTGCGCTGGTGTTTCGTTGCGACAGCTTTAACGCTGGCAGGATGCAGCAACTCTGCCTGGCGTAAGAGCGAAGTCCTCGCAGTGCCATTGCAACCGACTTTGCAGCAGGAAGTGATCCTGGCACGCATGGAACAAATACTTGCCAGTCGGGCTTTAACCGATGACGAACGCGCACAGCTTTTATATGAGCGCGGAGTGTTGTATGATAGTCTCGGTCTGAGGGCATTGGCGCGAAATGATTTTTCACAAGCGCTGGCTATCCGACCTGATATGCCTGAAGTATTCAATTACTTAGGCATTTATTTAACGCAGGCAGGCAATTTTGATGCTGCCTATGAAGCGTTTGATTCTGTACTTGAGCTTGATCCAACTTACAACTACGCGCACTTGAATCGCGGTATCGCATTGTATTACGGCGGTCGTGACAAGTTAGCGCAAGATGATCTGCTGGCGTTTTATCAAGACGATCCTAATGATCCTTTCCGTAGCCTGTGGCTTTACATCGTTGAGCGGAAGCTCGATGAGAAGCAGGCAAAAGAGGCACTGAAACAGCGCTTCGATAAATCGGACAAGGAACAATGGGGATGGAACATTGTCGAGTTCTACCTGGGCAACATTAGCGAAGCAACGCTGATGGAACGCCTCAAGGCGGACGCAACGGATAACACCTCGCTCGCTGAGCATCTCAGTGAAACCAACTTCTATTTAGGTAAGTACTACCTAAGTCTGGGGGATAAGGACAGCGCTACGGCACTGTTCAAATTAGCGGTCGCTAACAACGTACACAACTTCGTTGAGCACCGTTATGCATTGTTGGAATTATCGCTCTTGGGCCAGGAGCAAGACGACCTGGCAGAATCGGACCAGCAATAGCTGACGACATAAACATCAGCCCGTAATCTTTTGATTGCCATCACCTTAACTGGTGAGGGCGTTGTTGTTCGTCAATACACCTACTTTGAGCCGGTTCACACTTTTCAATGAAAATTGCTAATCATTTTCACGATGAGCTAAGTAGACTGGCCGCCATTGACATTGAGGCACTCGTACTACATGGCTGAATTCGAAACCACTTTTGCAGATCTGGGCCTGAAGGCTCCTATCCTTGAAGCCCTTAACGATCTGGGTTACGAAAAACCATCTCCGATCCAGGCTGAGTGTATCCCACACCTGCTTTCTGGTCGTGACGTGCTGGGCATGGCCCAGACTGGTAGCGGTAAAACTGCAGCGTTCTCGCTGCCGCTGCTGAACAACATTAATCCGGACCTGCGTGCACCGCAGATCCTCGTTCTGGCTCCAACCCGTGAACTGGCTGTTCAGGTTGCAGAAGCCATGACGGAATTCTCTAAACATATGCGCGGCGTAAACGTGGTTGCCCTGTACGGCGGCCAGCGTTATGACGTGCAGTTACGCGCCCTGCGCCAGGGCCCACAGATTGTTGTCGGTACGCCGGGCCGTCTGCTGGATCACCTGAAGCGCGGTACCCTGGATCTCTCTAAACTGAGCGGTCTGGTACTGGATGAAGCAGATGAAATGCTGCGTATGGGCTTCATCGAAGACGTTGAAACCATCATGGCGCAGATCCCGGACGGTCATCAGACCGCGCTGTTCTCTGCCACCATGCCGGAAGCGATTCGTCGTATCACCAAACGCTTCATGAAAGAACCTCAGGAAGTGCGTATTCAGTCCAGCGTAACCACTCGCCCGGACATCAGCCAGAGCTACTGGTCTGTATACGGCATGCGTAAAAATGAAGCGCTGGTACGTTTCCTGGAAGCGGAAGATTTTGATGCGGCGATTATCTTCGTTCGTACCAAAAATGCGACCCTGGAAGTGGCTGAAGCCCTGGAGCGTAGCGGCTACAACAGCGCAGCGCTGAACGGCGACATGAACCAGGCCCTGCGTGAGCAGACTCTGGAGCGTCTGAAAGACGGTCGTCTGGATATCCTGATTGCAACCGACGTGGCAGCACGTGGTCTGGACGTTGAGCGTATCAGCCTGGTTGTTAACTACGACATCCCGATGGATTCCGAGTCTTACGTTCACCGTATCGGCCGTACCGGTCGTGCGGGTCGTGCAGGCCGTGCGCTGCTGTTCGTTGAGAACCGCGAGCGTCGTCTGCTGCGTAACATCGAACGCACCATGAAGCTGACCATTCCAGAAGCGGACCTGCCAAACGCAGAGCTGCTGGGCAAACGCCGTCTGGAAAAATTCGCCGCCAAAGTACAGCAGCAGCTGGAAAGCAGCGATCTGGATCAGTACCGTGCGCTGCTGTCGCAGATTCAGCCTGTTGCTGAAGGCGAAGAGCTGGACATGGAAACCCTGGCTGCAGCACTGCTGAAAATGGCTCAGGGCGAACGTAGCCTGATCGTGCCACCAGATGCACCGATGCGTCCTAAGCGTGAATTCCGTGACCGTGACGACCGCTTCGAACGTCGTGGCGACCGTAACGATCGTGGCCCACGTGGTGACCGTCCAGAGCGTGGTGGTGAAGACCGTCCTCGTCGTGAACGTCGCGACGCAGGCGATATGGAACTGTACCGCATTGAAGTGGGCCGTGATGATGGTGTTGAAGTTCGTCACATCGTTGGCGCTATCGCTAACGAAGGCGACATCAGCAGCCGTTACATTGGTAACATCAAGCTGTTCGCATCCCACTCTACCATCGAGCTGCCGAAAGGCATGCCGGGTGAAGTACTGCAGCACTTTACGCGTACCCGCATCCTGAACAAGCCGATGAACATGCAGCTGCTGGGCGATGCACAGCCACGCCCTGACCGTGGCGGCGAACGTCGTGGCGGTGGTCGCGGTTTCGGCGGCGAGCGTCGTGAAGGCGGTCGCAGCGAAGGTCGCGGTGGTGAAGGTCGTCGTTTCTCCGGCGAGCGCCGTGAAAGCCGTGGCCCGCGTCGTGAAGAAGGCACCAGCCGTCGTCGTTTCGGTGACGCGTAAGCCTTACGCTTCTGACGTAAAGTAAAATATACAGCCCCGATACATGCTATCGGGGCTTTTTTTATTCCCTTTGTACTCTTGTACTGGTACAGTGCGTCACATTAAAATGCAGAACCGCATGATTGACTGGAGAAAAGGCTGTATGGCGACACTAACCACCACCCAAACGTCACCTTCGCTGCTTGGCGGCGTGGTGATCATCGGCGGAACCATTATAGGTGCCGGGATGTTCTCCCTGCCCGTGGTCATGTCCGGTGCGTGGTTCTTCTGGTCGCTGGCCGCGCTGGTCTTTACCTGGTTCTGTATGCTCCATTCCGGGCTAATGATCCTCGAAGCCAACCTGAACTACCGCATTGGCGCGAGCTTCGACACCATCACCAAAGACCTGCTGGGCAAAGGCTGGAACCTGGTGAACGGGCTGTCCATCGCGTTTGTGCTCTATATCCTGACCTACGCGTATATCTCGGCAAGCGGTTCGATTCTGCATCACACCTTCTCGGAGATGTCGCTGAACGTACCGGCGCGTCTGGCCGGGCTGTGCTTTGCCCTGGGCGTGGCGTTTATCGTCTGGATGAGTACCAAAGCGGTGAGCCGGATGACGGCGATCGTGCTGGGCGCGAAGGTCATCACCTTCTTCCTGACCTTCGGCAGCCTGCTGGGGCACGTGACGCCTGCCACGCTGTTTAACGTTGCCGAAGTGAATACCTCCTATACGCCGTACCTGCTGATGACCCTGCCGTTCTGCCTGGCGTCGTTTGGCTACCACGGTAACGTGCCGAGCCTGATGAAGTACTACGGCAAAGATCCGCGCACGATTGTGAAGTGTCTGGTCTACGGCACGCTGCTGGCGCTGGCGCTGTACGTCATCTGGCTGCTCGGGACGATGGGCAATATCCCGCGCCCGGAGTTTATCGGTATTGCGCAGAAGGGCGGTAACATTGATGTGCTGGTGCAGGCCCTGAGCGGCGTGCTGAACAGCCGCAGCCTGGATCTGCTGCTGGTGATCTTCTCTAACTTCGCGGTGGCGAGTTCATTCCTCGGCGTGACGCTGGGCCTGTTTGACTACCTGGCGGATCTGTTTGGCTTTGATGATTCTGCGATGGGCCGCTTCAAAACCGCGCTGCTGACCTTCCTGCCACCGATTGTGGGCGGCCTTCTGTGGCCGAACGGTTTCCTGTACGCCATCGGCTATGCCGGTCTGGCGGCGACCATCTGGGCGGCAATTGTGCCGGCGCTGTTGGCCCGCAAATCACGTAAACGCTTCGGCAGCCCGAAATTCCGCGTCTGGGGCGGCAAGCCGATGATTGCGCTGATCCTGGTGTTTGGCGCGGGCAATGCCCTGGTACATGTGCTGTCGAGTTTTAATCTGTTGCCGGTGTACCAGTAAACATTTTGTGCCGGATGGCGGCTACGCCTTATCCGGCCTACGCGTCCCCGTAGGCCAGGTAAGCGAAGCGCCACCTGGCAAAAAGGCTACCCCACCAACTCCTCTTTCACCTGCATGGCCAAATCAAACGAATGCAAACGTGCCTGGTGATCGAAAATCTGGCCGTTAACCATAATTTCATCCGCCTGCGTTTCGCGCAGCACCGCCTCCAGCCCGTGACGCACTTTCGCTTTATCACCCACCAGCGACATGCTCAGCGCTTGCTGTACGCCATACTGCTCTGAAGCTGACCACAGCTGATGCATATTCTCCACCGGCGGCGGAAGCTGGCCCGTCTCACCGCGACGCAGCTTCACAAACGCCTGCTGCATGGAGGTGAACAGGAATTCCGCGTCGCGATTGCTGTCGGCGGCAATAATGTTGATACAGACCATCGCGTACGGTTTCTCCAGACGCTCGGACGGTTTGAAGTGCGTGCGGTAGAGATGCAGTGCCTGATGCAGCATATCCGGCGCGAAATGCGAGGCAAACGCAAACGGCAGCCCCAGCTGGGCTGCGAGCTGCGCGCTGTAGAGGCTTGAGCCCAGCAGCCAGACCGGGATCTTCTCGCCGTAACCCGGTACCGGGCGCACGTGCGGGTTCGGGTCACGCGCGTCGAACCAGTCCACCAGTTCGGCCACGTCGCGCGGGAAGTTGTCGATATCGCCGCTCATATGGCGGCGCAGGGCGCGCATGGTCGGCTGATCGCTGCCCGGCGCACGGCCAAGCCCTAAATCAATACGGCCCGGATAGAGGGTATTCAGCGTGCCGAACTGCTCGGCGATCACCAGCGGGGCGTGGTTCGGCAGCATCACGCCGCCGGAGCCCAGGTGCAGCGTGGTGGTATTTGCCGCCAGATAACCAATCAGTACCGAGGTAGCGGCACTGGCAATGCCCACCATGTTGTGATGTTCGGCCAGCCAGTAGCGGTGATAGCCACGCTTTTCGGCCAGCTGAGCCAGATCCAGAGAGTGCGAAAAGGCTTCTCTTGCCGAGGCGCCTTGTGGGATCGGCGCCAGATCCAGCACCGAAAACGGAAGGGTTTTGTCAGTCATAACAGCTCACTTTGTCGACGGTGAATCTTTAATACTGCATTAAAAAATGATAACCGTTGTTAACAAAGTGAGCCTTTTTTAGGCCTGAAGTTCCAGCCCGGCCAGACGCTTCCAGTAGCCGTTACAGTCGCTGTTTGCCGTCAGCGGCAGCGGAGCAGCGCCGTTTTCGTTAGCGCGGAAGGCGTCCAGCATCGCGAACACGCCGGTATCCAGCGGTGACAGGCGCACCATATCGACCAGCCCGTCCATCGACGCCAGCTCGTTGCCCAGGTTATAGACATAGCCGCTCATGGTCTGAATACCGTTGAGAACAAACACCTGCTGATTCTCCTGCGACAGCATGCTGCGCCCGTTCGGATACTTAATGCAGCAGGTTTCGCACTCGTCTTTCGGACGATCTTCCGAGCGTGCGGTAAAGCAGCGGGCGGAATAGGCCAGCGGCAGATGCCCGTAGCTCAGCACTTCCACTTCAAACTTGTTGCGAATGCCCAGCTCTTGACACTGCGTGAGCAGGTTTGCCAGCCAGTCGCGGGAGAGTTCCACCGGCATGCACCAGCGCGTCATCCCCTGTTTGAGCAGCAGGCGCAGGGTCACCGCGTTGTAGCAGTTCAGGGCATGACCCGCGACAAACGGCAGCTTGCGCTCGGCACACATGTTCACCACGCCGAGATCGCTCGCTTCCAGCAGGAACTCGCCGTTCTCAACGTAGCGTTTCAACTCGCCCAGTTCAGAAGAGGCCTGCACCAGCGCGAGCGTGGAAAGCACCACCTGTTTGCCGCTTCCCGCCAGGCTTTTCGCCATCTCCAGCCAGTCGCCCACTTTCGTCGCCCTGCGTTTGCTGCACACCGCTTCGCCGAGGTAAATCACATCGGCGCTGCTGGTGGCGGCCTGTTGGTAAAAATCTTCCAGCGTCTCTTTTGGCCAGTAGTAAAGCACCGGCCCTAATGAATATTTCATGATTTTCTCACTGCCATTTACGGTGATACGCGCCCAGCGTGGTTTGCGTGCCTTCGGACATCGATCCGAGCGTCTCCATCCAGGCCAGCTGCGGCGCGTAGTTCTGCGGGTCCGCCATGCAGCGGTCGATAGCCTGACGCCACACTTTCGCCACCTGGCTCACGTATGCCGGGCTGCGCTGGCGACCTTCAATTTTCACCGAGGCGATATTGGCCGCCAGCAGTTCCGGCAGCAGCTCCAGCGTGTTAAGGCTGGTGGGCTCTTCCAGCGCGTGGTAACGCTCGCCGTCCACCAGATAGCGGCCTTTACACAGGGTGGGATAACCGGCGTTTTCACCGTCCTGATAGCGGTCAATCAGCACTTCGTTCAGGCGTGATTCCAGCCCCTGCGGCGTTTGCTGCCAGCGGACAAAGCGGGCAGGGGAACAGGCCCCGACGGTATTTGGCGACTCGCCGGTTAAATACGAGGAAAGATAGCAACGGCCTTCGGCCATAATGCACAGGCTACCAAAGGCAAAAACTTCCAGCGGCACTGGCGTGACGCGTGCGAGTTGCTTAACCTGATGAATAGAGAGTACGCGCGGCAGCACCACGCGGGCCACGTCAAAGTTTCGGTGATAAAAACGTACGGCCTCTTCGTTGGTGGCAGATGCCTGAACAGAGACGTGGCGCTCAATATGGGGATAGCGTTCTGCCGCATACTCAAGCATGGCGAGGTCGGCCAGAATCAGCGCATCGGCACCCAGCTGTGCCGCCATATCCACCGCGCGCTGCCAGCGGGCGTAGCCGTCAGGATGAGCAAAGGTATTGATGGCGATATGCAGCTTGCGGCGGTGCTGATGAACGAAGTTAACGGCTTCCTGAAGCTTTTTCTCCGTAAAGTTGAGGCCAGCAAAATGGCGGGCATTGGTGTCATCTTTCAGCCCGATATAGACCGCATCGGCCCCATTTTCGATGGCCGCCTTAAGCGCCGGAAGGTTTCCGGCAGGGCAGAGCAGCTCCATAATTTATCCTGATGTTGTCGATCGCAAAAATGTTAACGAGCTGGGATTTTAATTAACCCATACGCGACAATTTTTGATTTAAGGCAGCTAATGGCGTATTGATGGCACCAATAATGAGGTTGTCCGGACGACGGTTTGTTGATTTACGCCGCTATGTTATGCGTCGGATATGGCAAAATAGCAGGACTATAGATATCAGGGAGTAAAGCTCGTGCTGGATAAACTGCGTTCACGTCTCGTACAATTTGGCCCATCAATGCTGAGCGTGCCGGTAAAGCTGGCGCCGTTCGCGCTTAAACGTCAGGTGCTGGAGCAGGTCCTGAGCTGGCAGTTCCGCCAGGCGCTGCAGGATGGCGAGCTGGAATTCCTGGAAGGCCGCTGGTTGAGCATTGAGGTACGTGACATCGGGCTGCGCTGGTTTACCTCCGTTGAGAATGACCAGCTGATCGTCCGCGAAACCGCCGAGGCGGACGTGAGCTTTAGCGCCAACGCCAGCGATCTGCTGATGATCGCCGCGCGCAAGCAGGATCCGGATACGCTCTTCTTCCAGCGCCGTCTGGTGATTGAAGGCGACACGGAGCTGGGCCTGTACGTTAAGAATTTAATGGATGCCATTGAGCTGGAGCAGATGCCGAAAGCGCTGCGCGTGATGTTAATGCAAATGGCAGATTTCGTTGAGGCCGGGCTGAAAACCCCGCCGGACAGTAAACACACTTCAGTAGGTGAGCCATGCTGATTCGAGTCGAAATTGGGATTGATGCACCGGGTATCGATGCGTTATTACGCCGCGCTTTTGAGAGCGATGCGGAAGCCCAACTGGTCCACGATCTCCGTGAAGACGGCCTGATCACGCTGGGGCTGGTTGCCACCGATGATGAAGGTCAGGTGGTAGGCTATGTTGCCTTCAGTCCGGTCATCGTTCAGGGCGAAGAGCTGCAGTGGGTCGGTATGGCACCGCTGGCGGTGGATGAAAACTATCGCGGGCAGGGGTTGGCGCGCCAGCTGGTCTATGAAGGGCTGGATTCGCTCAATGAGTTCGGTTATGCGGCCGTTGTAACGCTGGGCGATCCGGCATTCTATGGCCGTTTGGGCTTCGAGCAGGCCGCGCATTACGATCTGCGCTGCCGCTGGCCGGGTACGGAATCCGCTTTCCAGGTGCACCGTCTGGCGGACGACGCGCTCAACGGCGTCAATGGTCTGGTTGAATACCACGACCATTTCAATCGCTTTTAATCAGGCTCTCGCGTAGCGCCTCAAAGGAGCCGTCTCCGGTCACGAGGCGCTCTTTCTGGCGCTTCGTCAGCTGTTTGATGCGGTATTCCAGCCTGAGCGCCAACGATCGGTCACCGACGGGCGCCGAAAAGGCGAGCTGTAATTCTCCTTTCCCCCGCAGCGCTTTTGCCCCTTTCCCCGTTTGATGTTGTAAAAAACGCCGCGCCACATCGGTGGTGATCCCGGTGTAGAGTGCGTTATCAGCGGTTCGGACAAGATAGAGAAACCAGCACACGGTAAACAGATTCAGTATGTTAAGGTGAACGCACCATAGCATGAGAGAGAACGAAAATGGAAACACTGGCCGCCATTAACCGCTGGCTGGCGAAGCAGCACGTCGTCACCTGGTGCGTCTACAGCGAGGGTGAGATGTGGTGCGCAAACGCGTTTTACTACTACGATCCGGAGCGCGTCGCATTTTACGTCATGAGCGAAGACAAAACGCGTCATGCGCAGATGACCGGCCAGCAGGCAAAAGTCGCGGGCACGGTAAATGGCCAGCCGAAAACAGTCGCGCTGATCCGTGGGGTACAGTTTAAAGGGGAAATCCGTCGCCTGGACGGAGAAGAGAGCGACGCGCGTCGCAAGCACTACACGCGCCGCTTTCCGGTCGCCGCTGCGCTAAAAGCCCCGGTGTGGGAAATCCGCCTCGATGAGCTGAAATTTACCGACAACACCCTGGGCTTTGGCAAGAAGCTGCACTGGTTACGCGCCGAGCAGGCGTAGCGCTTCGCGGTTAAACGCCGGGAGATCGTCCGGTGTCCGGCTGGTGATCAGCTGGTCTTTGTCGTTGACCACCTCCTGATCGTAAAACTCGGCGCCCGCATTTTTCAGATCGATAACGATCGGTTTCACCGCCGTGAGCTTACGCCCGCGTACAACCTCCGCGCTGATGAGCAGCTGCGGCCCGTGACAGATGGCAAAGACCGGTTTGCCGGTAGAGACAAAGTCCCGTGTGAAGGTCACGAAGCGCTCGTCTCCGCGCAGGGAATCCGGTGAATGGCCGCCGGGTAAAAGCAGGGCGTCAAAATCTGAGGGGCTCACGTTATCGATAGTCTCGTCGATGGTCACGCTGGCCTCGCCCTTATGGCCTTTCACCGTTTTGCCCGCCTCTTTCTCGATGGTGATGACCTCATGTCCCGCCTTGCGGAACGCCTCTGCAGGAGAGGTGAATTCTGAATCTTCAAACTCGTCGGTAATCAAGACTGCGATTTTCTTGCCCATGTTTCCTCCGTTGTTTTGGCTTCAGACTGATTTTTCTCCGCTTGTGGTAAATACTTACCTGTAACAGACTTCTAAGTGTGGTCGACGACGCCGAGTTCGCAAACGGACAATTCTGTAAAGGGGATACGATGAGTCAGGTATTGATTACCGGTGCTACCGGATTAGTGGGCGATCATCTGCTGCGGCTGCTGATTCAGGATCGCCGCGTGAACTACATCGCCGCCCCGACGCGTCGACCGCTGGTGGACATCTCCGGGGTCTTTAATCCGCACGATCCCCAACTGACGGATGCGCTGGCGCAGGTCCAGGACCCGATTGATATCGCCTTTTGCTGTCTGGGCACCACGCGGCGGGAGGCGGGGAGCAAAGAGGCATTTATCCACGCCGACTATACGCTGGTGGTGGACACCGCGCTTACGGCGAAAAAGCTGGGAGCCAGACATTTTCTGGTGGTCAGCGCGCTGGGCGCCAGTGCCGGATCGCCTTTCTTCTACAACAAGGTGAAGGGCAAGATGGAGGATGCGCTGATTGCGCAGAAATGGGAGCAGCTGACGATTGTGCGCCCCTCAATGCTGATCGGCCACCGGGACGAGCGCCGCTTTAACGAGTCGATATTTGCCCCGCTGTTTCGGATCCTGCCCGGCAACTGGAAATCTATCGAGGCGCGGGACGTCGCGCGTGCGCTGTTAAAAGAGGGACTGGCTCCGTCGAAAGCGGGCGTAAACATTATCCCTTCGGCAAAACTGCGTGAAATCGCGCAGGGCGAGGCGTAAACTCCCCCGGCTAATTACTCATACTCTCCGGGGAATGCTATGACTGGTCAGTCTTCATCTCAGGCGGCAACACCTGTTCAATGGTGGAAGCCCGCACTCTTCTTTCTCGTGGTCATTGTTGGCCTTTGGTACGTGAAATGGCAACCGTACTACGGCAAAGCCTTCACCGCCGCCGAAACGCACAGCATCGGTAAATCTATTCTCGCTCAGGCGGATGCCAGCCCGCTTCAGGCGGCGTGGGACTATGCCATGGTCTACTTCCTTGCCGTCTGGAAGGCTGCCGTCCTGGGCGTGATCCTGGGCTCACTGATTCAGGTACTGATCCCGCGCAACTGGCTGGTGAAAACCCTCGGACAGCCGCGCTTTCAGGGTACGCTGCTGGGAACGATCTTCTCCCTGCCGGGCATGATGTGCTCCTGCTGCGCTGCGCCCGTGGCGGCAGGGATGCGCCGCCAGCGCGTGTCGATGGGCGGCGCGCTGGCGTTCTGGATGGGCAACCCGCTGCTCAATCCGGCGACGCTGGTTTTTATGGGCTTTGTCCTGGGCTGGCATTTCGCGTTCATTCGTCTGGTGGCCGGACTGCTGACCGTGCTGGTGGTGGCGACGCTGGTGCAAAATCTGGTGAAGGATAAGACGCCAGAGTCCGCGTCTGTTGAGCTGGACGTCAGCGAGCCGCAGGGCGGGTTCTTTGCGCGCTGGGGCAGGGCGCTATGGCAGCTTTTCTGGAGCACCATCCCGGTCTATATCCTGGCGGTGCTGGTTCTCGGGGCGGCGCGCGTCTGGCTCTTCCCGCATGCGGATGGCGCTATCGACAACACGCTGTTGTGGGTCATTGCGATGGCCGTTGCAGGCTGCCTGTTTGTGATCCCTACCGCCGCAGAAATTCCTATTGTTCAGACCATGATGCTGGCCGGCATGGGCACCGCACCGGCACTGGCATTGCTCATCACGTTACCGGCCATCAGCCTGCCGTCGCTGATTATGCTGCGTAAGTCATTCCCGGCGAAAGCGCTGTGGCTCACCGCGGGGCTGGTGGCGTTGAGCGGGGTGATGGTGGGAAGTATTGCGCTTCTGTGAAAAACGCCCGGTGGCGCTACGCTTACCGGGCCTACAAAAAAATCCCCTCACTTGAGGGGATTTTTTTATTTAATGTAAGTAAACGCGGTGGTGACGTGCTTCACGCCGCTCACCCGGCTGGCGATATCGGCCGCCGCTTTCCCTTCACGTTCGGTCACCAGACCCAGCAGGAACACTTCACCGTTTTCCGTTGTCACCTTCACGTTGGAAGATTTCACCTGGTCCGAGCCCAGCAGCTGGGAACGTACTTTGGTGGTGATCCAGGTATCGGAAGAGGCATCACCCAGGCCAATTGGCTTGCCCTGACGCACTTCGTTAAACACCTCTGTGGTCCCTTCAACGCCCATCGCAATCTGTTTCGCACGCGAGGCGAGCTCCATGTTCGGCGCCTGGCCTGCCAGCAGCACTTTGCCCTGATAAGCCGTCACGTTGATACGCGCCTCTTTCTTGATCTGTTCGTCTTTCGACAGCGCACTGTTGACGCGCAGCTCCAGCGTACCGTCATCCACCTGTGTTCCCACAGTGCGCGGATCGGTTGCCGCTTTGGTGCCTACTGCGGCAGTACCCACAACGGCCGCAGCGATACATCCCTGAAGCAGTAATGCAGACATAAGGACTGCGAGGGTCGATAAAGCCTTCATAAGAACTCCTTAATCATCCTGGTGAGGGAAAAGCGTGTTATCGATCAAGTCACATAAGCAGTTCACCGTGAGCATATGCATTTCCTGAATACGCGCGCTCCGGTGAGACGGAATGCGGATTTCCACATCCTGCGGCCCAAGCAGACCCGCCAGCTCCCCCCCGTCATAGCCGGTTAAGGCCACGATGGTCATGTCGCGGGTGACGGCGGCTTCAACAGCTTTGACTATATCCCGGCTATTGCCGCGCGTGGAGATAGCCAGCAGCACATCTCCGGCATGACCCAGGGCTCGCACCTGCTTTGCGTAAATTTCGTCATGCAGACGATCGTTAGCAATCGCCGTTAAGACCACATTATCGGTATTAAGTGCAATGGCAGGTAAACTGGGGCGTTCTGTTTCAAAACGATTGATCATGCTGGCAGCAAAATGCTGTGCGTTGGCGGCTGACGTGCCGTTGCCACAACAGAGGATTTTGTTGCCGTTTAGCAGGGATTGCACCAGCGTCATTGCGGCACGCGAGATAGCATCCGGAAGGGCTTCCGCCGCGGCAATCTGAGTCTGGATGCTTTCTGTGAAGCACACTTTAATTCTTTCGAGCACGTTATCCCTTTTAAATCTTAATTATGCGTCTTCGCCAAAAGCGTTTTTAAGCCATTCGATCTCATTTCCGGTGAAGGCTATCACATCGAACCGGCAATCCACAGTATCAAAACTCCCATTATGGCGGGCAAGCCACAAGTGGGCAGTCTGTAATAATTTATGTTGTTTGGCGAGCGTCACGCTGGCGGCAGCACCGCCAAAACGGGAGGACTGTCGAAAGCGCACTTCTACAAACACAATGACCTGACCGTCTTTCATGATCAGGTCGATTTCGCCGCCACGTCCACGGACGTTGGCGACGATAAAACGCAGTCCTTTGCCTTCAAGCCAGCGACGCGCCTTTAACTCCCACGCATCGCCGGTTTGTTTGCGGCTTAACTGGCCGGGACGATCTGCCCCTGCTGGTATTTGAGCCATGATAACTTCCTGTTAATCACACAATCCTGGGTCGCGGTCAGATCGCCGGTGTTGCCGTTAAGCTCGAAGCCCGGCACCTGACGCATCTGGGTAAAGTGGTTCGCCAGCGCCCACGCATCAACCCCCATCGCATACAGACGCGCCAGAGAGTAATCGTTACGCACCGCGCTCAGCGCCTGCTGCATCAGGGATGGATTGCTGCCGGCCAGCATCGGGATTTCGCTGTACTGCAGACCGTCCATTTCCAGACGGAAATCCGGGCCTGCGGTGCCCTGTGCGCTGCGGGAGCTGGCGTAGAGCGTTGCGCCGCTCTGGCTGCCGTTACGCATCGCAATCATCGGTTTGATAAAGGCGATCTCCTGCGGCGTGGCAACGATATAGGCCGCATCCACTTTACCGCCACCGCTAATCTGCGCGTCGGTTGGCGGCGCAGGGATCGTCAGGCCGCCAATCGTCACGCCCTGCTGCTGTGGCAGGCTCGCGGTGACCGGGCTACCGTTAAGTGCGATACCCGCCCCGCCGTTTACGCCTGCGCGCAGTTCAGAGACGGAACCGAATTTCTGCTGCAGCACCACGCCGCCGCCCAGCTTCTGCCACTCATCGGCAAAGGCATTGGCCACGCGATCGCCCAGCGTGCTGCGTGGGATGAGCAGCAGCGGAGCCTGCTTACCCTGCTCATGAATATGACGCGCCGCATCGCGGGCTTCATCTTCTGGAGAGAGCGCGAAGTAGCAGATATTCGCCCGGTTCTGAACCTGCTCTGGCTGGTTGAGCGCCAGCACGTTCAGCGTGGTATTGCTCTTCATCAGCTCTTCCACGTTGTTCTTCAGCAGCGGACCGACAACGATGCTCGCCCCGTCCTGCTGTACCTGCGCCAGCACCTGGTCAAGCGGCTGCGAGCTGGTGTCGTAGATTTTCAATTCAGCGCCCGGGTTGGCGCTGGTGGTTGCCACGGCCTGCGGCTGCGCGGCAGGTTGAGCCGCGGGTTGTGCAGGCTGCTGTTGAGGCTGTTCTGCTGTTGTGGCAGGAGCTGGCGCCGTTTGCGTCTCGGCCGGAGCCTGGGCCGCAGGTGCTGCTGTAGCCGGTGCAGCTTCAGCTGGAGGCGTCGTCGGGGCCGTCACAGGGTTTTGCATCGTGCCCTGCGCTGGCGTTTGCGCCGTGGTCAGGTCGCTGGTCTCTGCGGCGGATGGGCTGACAACATCATTATTCACATTAGCCGCCTGGGCTGCCTGTGCGGGAACGGCGCTGCCGGCTACCGACGTCGTGCCGTTTTTCGCCGCTTCAAAACCCTGCTGAATGGTACGTCCAAACACCGCCGCCTGGCCGTTGAGCGGCAGAAGGAGGGCGATTTTGCTGGTGGAAGCGGGCTTAAAGTTCTGCACGTTCACCAGCTGGGTTGGCAGCATTTTCGCGCCCGGGTTTTGCGGGTAGCGCGTCTGCCAGTCCGTAATGCCGGCTTTCAACATTTTTGGATCGCTGCGGTTGTTAAACCACATCTGCTGCAGATCCAGCCAGCCCTGCAGGACGTTTTCATCGGCGTTGATGACCAGCGCCTGCGCCTGTTCCTGCGTCATCGACGCCAGCGCTTGCCAGGTGGCATCAATATTTTTCTGCTTATCAGCACCGCCAAGCAGCGGCTCTTGCGCGACGAGCGCGCGGAGCAAGGTCAGCGAAGGGCGTCCCTGCTCAGCGGTAATACCCGCCTGCCAGAAGCGCGCCTGCTGGTTTTTATCCAGCGCGCTTACGTCGATATCACCGAGGATCTTCTTCGCGGCGGCATAATCTTTCAGCGCGACTTTCAGCTCGGCAGAGAGCAGGCTCTGCTCGCGACGCTGTGCGTCGTTAAGATCTTTTGGCAACTGGTTAAACAGTTCGGCTGCCCGCTGGGTTTTACCCTCTTTCAGCAGTGCACGAATGGCGAGTAATTGCCAGTTGGTCTTGGTATCATTTGAACTCTGCGACATTTGTTGCAGATAAAAGCCAGAATCAGCCTGAGCAGAACCCTGGAGATGGGCGGTGCTCTGGTCAGGTGCCTGGGTGCCACAGCCTGCAAAGATCAGGGCTGCCAGCAGAAGCGGCACGCTGCGCGTGGCTTTTTTTCGAAGAAACGTTAACGGTACCATACTGTATCCAGTGATTTTTTTACGCAATGCTCAATATTAAATCGGCAATACGGACGAAACAATGAAACAACACGAAACGGCAGATAATTCTCAAGGCCAGCTTTATATTGTACCTACTCCTATCGGGAATTTGTCTGATATTACCCAACGTGCGCTCACCGTACTGCAAGCTGTTGATTTAATTGCTGCTGAAGATACCCGCCATACCGGCCTGCTGCTGCAACATTTCGCGATTAATGCCCGTTTGTTTGCGCTGCACGATCACAATGAGCAACAAAAAGCCGAAACGCTGGTGGCGAAGCTGAAAGAGGGGCAGAACATTGCCCTGGTCTCCGATGCCGGTACGCCGCTGATCAACGATCCGGGCTATCACCTGGTGCGTACCTGTCGCGAAGCCGGTATTCGCGTTGTGCCCCTGCCGGGACCGTGCGCCGCGATTGCTGCGTTAAGCGCCGCAGGTCTGCCGTCTGACCGTTTCTGCTATGAAGGCTTTCTGCCTGCTAAATCCAAAGGCCGCCGCGACGTCTTAAAAGAGCTGGAAGCGGAACCGCGCACCCTGATTTTCTACGAATCCACGCACCGCCTGCTGGAGAGCCTGGAAGATATGGTGACCGTCTGGGGGGAAGGCCGCTACGTGGTGCTGGCGCGCGAGCTGACCAAAACCTGGGAAACCATCCACGGCGCGCCGGTGAGCGAGCTGCTGGCGTGGGTGAAGGAAGACGAAAACCGCCGCAAGGGTGAAATGGTGCTGATCGTCGAAGGGCACAAGGCGGAAGAAGACGCCCTTCCTGCCGACGCGCTGCGCACGCTGGCGTTGCTGCAGGCGGAACTGCCGCTGAAGAAAGCCGCTGCGCTGGCGGCAGAAATTCACGGCGTGAAGAAAAATGCGTTGTATAAGTATGCGCTGGAGCAGCAGGGGGAGTAATTCCTGCTGTTTTGCCGGGGGGGCGGCTGTGCGCCTCACCCGGCCTGCAAACTACACTGTGATGATCTCGGTGCCCGTTTTACCCAACAGTTCTTTTTCGTGCTTTCCGATTCCATCATCCGTAATCACACAGTCTATTTTTTCCATCGGCAGCACCTGGTTGAACCCGCGGCGATTAAATTTACTGGCGTCCAGCACTGCAATCACCTTATGCGCGGCAGCTGCCATCACGCTGCTGATCGAGTAGCCTTCATTGAACGTCGTAATGCCGTTGGTGGCATCAATACCGTCCGCGCCGACAAACATCAGATCTGCGCTTATCCCGGTCAGAGAGCGCTCAGCGATGGTGCCATGCATAGAGTGGGTTTTATGGCGCACGGTACCGCCACAAACCACGAGCGTAATGTCTTTATTTTCCGAGAGGGCAAACGCGGCAGGCAGGCTGTTGGTGATGACGGTGATATTGGCTCGTTTGGTCAGCGCTTCGGCGATGAGCATGGTGGTGCTTCCGCTGTCCAGAATGATCGTCATTCCCTCTTCAATCATGGCCGCGGCAGCCTGTGCGATGCGCTTCTTCGGGTCGCTCGCAAGTTGATAACGGTCTTCCAGCACAACTTCCTGATTTTCGCTTTCTGCCAGGTTGCTGCCGGGCCTTGCGGCGCCACCGTGAAAACGCGTGACCAATCCCTTTTCTTCCAGCAGACGCAGATCTGTTCGAATCGTCACTTCTGAAATGCCAAACATATTCGACAGATCCAGCACCATGACACTGCCCTGAGCGTTGACGAGGTCAACGATTTTATTGCGTCGCTCAAATGAGTTCATATTGAATTGCCTGATAATTAACTGCCTCTATTCTAATCGAAGGTATGCGAAAGGTGTACGGTAATATTCGAAAGTAAATGTGAGCCAGCTCAGGTTGCTGGCTCGAAGCACTACGCAAAGCGCAGCATAATTTTGCCCTGCATAGGCGCACCGTTTAGTCCTTGCACGGCCTGAGCAAAGCTGTCGCTATCGCCGATATGAGCAATAAGGGGCTTTAGCTGCAGTTTTTTCTCTGTGAGCAGACGGGCTGCGGTTTTCCATTCTTCACCCGGCCACGGGGCCGAATAATTCATCCAGCTTCCCAGAAGCGTCAACTCCTTACGCAGTATCTTGCCAAATGTCGCCGCAGGTAAGTTCAGGTCATGATGCAGCGTACCCACCAGCGCGACCTGGGCCCGCGGCCCGGCGATATCAATGGCGAGCGTAACGGTTTGCGGTGTGCCAGCAGTCTCAAGAACCAACTGATCAAACGGGTTGTCGCTCAAGGCGTTAAGGATGTCGTCTGCGGCCAGAGCGCGGCTATTAAACACCTGAGTTGCCCCCAGCGTTGTTGCCAGCGCGAGCTTATCGTCGTTGATATCGATCGCGATAACGCTGTTGGCGCCCAATGCCAGTGCACACTGCATCGCCAGCAGGCCGATAGTGCCTGCGCCGACAATGATGACGTTCTTACCCTCGCAGCCGGAAGCAAGATGAAACGCGTGTAGCCCTACGGTTATGGGCTCAATAAATGCACCATCTTCAATTGCCATCTCTGCAGGAAGGCGGAACAGGTTTGCTCGCTTCACCACGATATATTCCGCGTTGCCGCCTTCGCTGCGAGATCCGACAAACTGATACTGCTTGCAGAGCGAGAAGTAGCCTTTTTCACACGCCGGACAGGAAAAGCAGGGCAGTAATGGCACGCAGGCAACCGGATCGCCTGCCTTGAGATCGTGCACTTCGGTACCACAGGCTTCGACATGACCGCTAAATTCATGTCCGAGGGTGATGGGATAATAATGTGCCCCTCCGGCAAAAATTCGCGGAATATCGGAGCCACATAATCCTGAGCAGGCAATACGCACCTGCACATCATCCGCAGCCTGAATGTGAGGGATTGGACGTTCTTCAACGCGCACGTTGCCCTCAGCGTGAATTACCACTGATTTCATATTCACTCCAGAAAAAGAGGGGAGCATGGCTCCCCGGATATCAAGACACCGTCTGGCTTTGCGGGGTAGCGGCGTTCTTTTCTGCCGCGTTAAACACGCGGGCACGTCGCCAGGTAAGCAGGATGCCGGTGACGTAAATGGCACCAATCACGATGAACCCCCCCACGTTTTGCCAGGTGAACAACTGGATGAGCAGCCAGGTGACGGGTGAACCGCCCTGATCCATGGAGGCCACCAGCCCGCCCGCTTTCAACGCGCCAGCATTTTGCGCAAGCTGGGTGTGCAGGCCGATGGTCTGGGTCGCAATCCACAGCGTAATGCCCATGATGATGACGCCAGAGATAAGCGTGCGGAACAGGTTGCCCTGATGCACCGCGACCGCCATCGCCACAAAAAAGCCGATAGTGGCAAGGTCACCGAACGGCAACACCTGGTTTCCCGGCACCAGAACAGCAATCAGGATAGTGAGCGGTATGAAAATCAGGCTGGCGGAGACGACGGACGTATGGCCCAGCAGCAGCGCCGGATCGAGACCGATTAAGAACTCCTGCCCACCAAACTTTGCCTGCAGACGTTTACGGGCATGTTTAGCAATCGGCGTCAGGCCGTCCATGATCGGTTTGATAACGCGCGGCATCAGCAGCATCACGGCGGCGGTTTTCACGGCCAGCTGGAGAACGGATTTGGTGTCGTAGCCTGCCAGCATGCCAATGGCCAGTCCCATCACAAACCCAACCGTGACCGGTTCGCCAAACGGGCCAAAGCGTTTTTGCACGTCGTCAGCGCTAAAATGAATACGCTTCAGGCCTGGGATTTTATCGATAATCGTATCGACCAGAACGGCGATTGGGCCGAGGTAAGCTGACGAGCCGTGAGGGATGGCGATCCCTTCCAGACCGAAGAAGTCCCGCGTGTCTTTGGCAAACCAGTCCCCCAGCTTGTAAACAAACGCGGCGTGCACCACAACGCCCAGGATCCCCAGCCAGTAAGAGCCGGTTGCCAGGTGCAGCATCGCACCGGTGAAGGTCATGTGCCAGATGTTCCAGATATCGACGTTCACTACCCGCGTCATCCGCGTCACTAGCATGACAACGTTGACGCCAATGGCAACAGGGATAGCGATAAGTGCAATCTGTGATGCCCAGGTCATTGGGGATGAACCAGGCCAGCCGACATCCACCACGTGCAGGTTAATCTGGAACTGCTCAGCCATCGCTTTGGCCGCCGGGCCGATGGAGTCAAGCATCAGGCCAATAACCAGACCGATCCCGACGAAGCCAATGCCGATATGTAGGCCGGATTTAAAGCAATCGCCCAGCTTCATCCCCAACAGCTTAGAGAAGATGATGATGACGATTGGCAGCATTACGGTTGGCCCCAGATCGAGGATGTACCGCATGATTTCGGTAAACATGATCTTACCCCTCGAGGATGGTCAGAATTTTTTGCTGCAGGGCTTCGATGCCGACGCCGGATACAAACGGCATGCCATGCACCACCGGGATATCGCCAAAGGCTCTGTCAACTTTCGCCGTGGTACAAATCAGGTCTGCACCGTCCATATAGGTTTCGATTTCAGTCACCCTGCACTGGACCAGATCCAGCTCAATGTGGTGGGCTTCACACAGTTCTTTGATCTCTTCTGCTGCCATGGTTGAGGTGGCGACAGCACCGCCACAGGCAACAATAATTTTGCGTTTCATAGGGTACTCCTTTCTTATTATCAGTATGTTATGAAGCCCGGGCACAGGCGACAGGCTCAAGGATCGTCTCCCGTAAACGATCGGCCAGGTGCTCTGCGGGCGCAGCCAGCAGCATGTCCAGCACGTCCGGGTTTTGTAGCTCACTGAAAAGGCGGCGCAGCAATTTCATTTGCGCCGCAGGGTTTTCAACGATTAACGCGATGATGAGTGAGACGGCGACCTCGCCATCATCATCGGCCTGCTGAAAATGCACCGGTTTGTCCGGACGAATCAGGTAAATCGCGGGGCGTTTCGCATGTACGGCTTCGCAGTGCGGAATAGCGACCGCATGGCGTTCAAAGGCAATGCCGGTGGGGTAGTTCATCTCCCTTTCCAGAAGGGCGGCAGGGTAGGTGGCGTGTACAACACCGTTAGCCAGCATCTCCTCGCCAATATGCGCCAGCGCCTGCTGGCAGGTTTCAAACTCAATTCCGGTACGGACAAAAACGTGACTCATACACTCTCCGGCATTAGAGGGGTTCAGGGGTGCAGCCAAATCGATAGGCGCGTAATACATCCTGTATTTTGTCGATGATGAGATTTTGCGGTGTTGCGGCGATCTCATTCATCGACAATCGTTCGAACTGGACGGGCATAAACTGGCTAATCAGCCCCAGAGGCAAGGAGGTTGCGCTCAGATTAGCGATCAACTTCTCAACGCTCTGGCGAATGCGCGGGTGCGGCCAGTAGTAGCGAATGCGATCGGACAGGCTAAAGTGAATATCCACCATTGCCTGGCTCCA
The DNA here is from genome assembly GCF_049238885.1 of Enterobacter cloacae complex sp. BZL2005. Lineage (NCBI taxonomy): Bacteria > Pseudomonadati > Pseudomonadota > Gammaproteobacteria > Enterobacterales > Enterobacteriaceae > Enterobacter > Enterobacter cloacae complex sp. BZL2005. The sequence goes on from NZ_JBMKGI010000005.1 coordinate 142,028, forward strand.
GGTGGGGCGGTAGTACTTCTTCCAGTAATCCGGCTCGTTCAGCATGACTTCGTCGATCACGTCAAGCGCATGGCTGCGTTGCTCAGGGGCGATGAGGGCCTTCTCCATTTGTGCAAGGGCAAAAATGGCTTCTCGCAGGGCAAAGGTAAGCGCCGGGCCGACTTTCAGGATCGCGAAGTGATCGCGAACCAAAGCACGATAGGCCTGACGTGTCTGGTAGTCGGTGGAGTGCGCCTCATAGACCATGGGGGTCTGGCGGATCCAGCCGGAAAGCGCCTCTGCCGCGTGCGGTTGGTAGTGAATAATTTGCGTATGGTCGAACTCCACGCCGGGTTGTACGACTATCGCAATCACGCGCGTCATCGCCTCGTCCAAACCGAGCGCGGCAAAGGCCTCACGATGCGTTTCCAGCGTCTGCGCGGCATCTTCCACGCGGGTAACATGAACGCTGTTAATACTGCTGGCTTCACCGCCGGGAACGGGAACCTCAGTACCAATCACATAGGTTAGCGCCGCTTTTTGTTCTTCAGTGGCCGTCTCTTCTGCCGCTTTGCACAGTCGGGCAGCACGTTGTGCCACCACCCCTGGCGGGAGTGGGACAGGATCGTCTGCACAGGACATTGAGGCGTCCAGGTGGATCTTGCTAAAACCCGCCGCGATATAGGCTTTGATCAATGCGATGGATTTCTCCATCGCCGCGTCAGCCGGTTCATTTTGCCAGCAGTTTGGCCCCAGATGATCGCCACCCAGGATCAAACGTTCATGCGGAAAGCCCACTTCTTTAGCGATCTTCAGAACAAAATCACGGAAATCAGCGGGTTTCATACCGGTGTAACCGCCGAACTGGTTCACCTGATTTGAGGTAGCTTCAATCAGTACCTTGTTGTCGGTATGCAAATCGAACCGCAATGCGGCTTCGATAACCAGCGGGTGCGCTGAGCAAACAGAGCAAATACCGAGAGCTTCTCCCGCTTTATGGCGGGTAATAATATCTTTCACGTTTCCTCCTGGTCAGGACTTCAGGCTTTCGTATTTAGAGCTTTCCTTCACAACCACAATCGTTGATAACTTTACGCACCACCTCTTTCATGGCGCGTTTGGCGGGCACCATGTAATGACGCGGGTCACTGGTTTCGGGATGTGAAGCGAGATAGGTTTTCAGGGCATTCGAGAAGGCGATTTTGAGTTCTGTGGCAACGTTGACCTTGCAGATACCGAGGCTAATGGCCTGAAGGATATCGGCCGTAGATAAACCGGAAGCGCCGTGCAGCACCAGCGGGATATCGACCTGATTGCGGATCTCTGCCAGACGTTCAAAATCAAGTTTCGGCGTGGCAGTGTAGAGGCCGTGCGCGGTACCGATGGCGACGGCCAATGAGTCGATACCCGTTAATTCAACAAACTCGCGTGCCTGTTGCGGGTTGGTGTAAAGCGCATCTTTGCTATCGACCACCAGGTCATCTTCCTGCCCGCCAAGACGGCCAAGTTCAGCCTCCACGCTCACATCGTAACGGTGGCAGTAGTCTGTCACTTTCTTCACCAGCGCGACATTTTCAGCGAATGGATGATGCGATCCGTCGATCATCGCCGAGCGGATCCCGCTCTGGACTTTCTGCGCGATATCGTCGAAATCTTCGTGATGATCGAGGTGGATCGCCAGCGGTTGGTTGTACGTTTTGGCCAGATCGCTGGCGATGGCGACCACGTTACCGGTTCCTGCATAGCTGAATGTGCCGGGCGTACCCGCCACGATCAGCGGAGATCGCATCTCAGAGGCCGTTTCAACGACCACCTGCAGCGTTTCGAGATTATGAATATTGAATGCCGGTACGGCGTAACCTTCGCGCTGTGCTTTTAGCAGCATCGCTTTCGACGAGATGATGAACATCTTTCCTCCGAAACCTTTCGTTTTGTTTATGCGAAAGACAATATAGGGTTTCGGAATGTTATTTTGTGATTGATATCTTAAAAATGAAAGAATCGAAATGAAAGGTAAGGATGCGAAAGAAATGAAAGCAAAAAAAAGCATGGCCGAAGCCATGCCAAGCGAGGTTTACAGCAAACTCACGTCACCGGTGCCGGGTTAAACACCGCCAGCTGATTATGCAATCCCCATTGGTCCGAGAAGGTTTTCTTTCGCCCGCTGGCGACATCCAGAATGAAGTGGAACAGCTTCCAGCCCACGTCCTCAATGCTCTCTTCTCCGGTGGCGATGGTGCCCGCGTTAATATCCATTAAGTCATACCAGCGGTTTGCCAGCTCGGTGCGAGTCGCCATCTTGATCACCGGCACCGCCATCAGGCCGTACGGCGTGCCGCGCCCGGTGGTAAAGACCTGCACCGTAATGCCGGATGCGACCTGCTGCGTGCCGCACACAAAATCGCTGGCCGGCGTTGCCGCGTAGATCAGGCCGCGTTTCGTCGGGCGCTGGCCCGGAGAGAGCACTTCTGCAATGGCGCTCTGCCCGGATTTGGCAATAGAGCCGAGGGCTTTTTCCACCACGTTTGCCAGGCCGCCTTTCTTGTTGCCCGGAGACGGGTTGGCGCTGCGGTCGGTTTTGCCCATATCGAGATAGTTATCGTACCAGGCCATCTCCTCAAGCAGTCGCCTGCCGACCTCTTTATTAACGGCGCGCGGCGTCAGCAGATGGATGGCGTCACGCACTTCAGTCACCTCGGAGAACATCACCGTGGCGCCGCAGCGAACAAGCAGATCGGACGCATAGCCCACCGCCGGGTTGGCCGTCACGCCGGAGAAGGCATCGCTGCCGCCGCACTGGGTTCCGACCACCAGCTCCGACGCCGGGCACGTTTCGCGCTGGCGGCGGTTGAGCTTGTCCAGATGGCGTTCTGCTACCTGCAAAATATCGTCGACCATTGACCGGAAACCGACGTGGCGTTCGTCCTGCAGGCGCACGATGCTGGCCTCGTCTGCCGGGATGGCTTTGACATCCTCGGTACCTTGCAGCAGGCGTTCTGGCTGCAATTTTTCACAGCCGAGGCCAATGACCATCACCTCGCCGCCAAAGTTGGGGTTCAGGGCGATATTGTGGATGGTGCGGATAGGCACCACCGCAGCGGGCGCGTTAATCGCCACGCCGCAGCCGTAGAGGTGGTTCAGTCCCACCACGCCGTCGACGTTCGGGTATTTTGGCAGCAGATCGCGTTCGATGATTTTCACCACGTAATCCACGACGCCCGCCACGCAGTGCACGCTGGTGGTAATGCCGAGCAGATTTTTAGTGCCGACGCTGCCGTCCGCATTGCGATACCCTTCAAAGGTATAGCCTTCCAGCGGGGGAAGCGGTTCCGGCACGCGGGTTGCCAGCGGCAGCGTGTTCAGCGGCGGCGCTTCTGGCAGCGCCACCAGCGACTCCTCCACCCAGCTTCCCTGCGGTATCGAACGAACGGCATAGCCGATGACTTCACCGTAACGCACAATTTCGCTTTCAGCAGGGATATCCACCAGGGCGACTTTATGTCCCTGCGGAACATGCTCAGTCAGTTCCAGCCCGTCCGGGAAGCGGGTTCCTGCTTTTAAGCCATTGTCGTTGACGATAATCGCCACGTTATCGGCGTCGTGCACTTTTATATAAAACGCCGTCGGCGGTGCCTGTCGAATTTCAATGTCGGCCATTGGTCAGTATTCTCCAGCAAAATTCTGATAATAGGTTCAGCCATTTTTCTGATGGTAGAAATAAATACGCGGCTTTCAGAAATAAAGCATGTCAGCAGATTCAATATCAAAATGTGATCCCGATCGCTCGCGAGCCCGTAATCCTTGATTCTGTGCATTAGCGCCCAGTGCTTTGTGCATATGCAAAAATTTTTATCAAAAAATAGCGTAATACCTGAGCATTAAAACAATGTGCGGTCGTGGATTGCATCTTATACTGAATGACGATTTTATTACGCCAGAATATGTCCGAATAATAAATATCATGATGGCGCGGTGTCTGAATAAATAAAATGATGCTGAAAAAGGCTACGGAATTAAAAAGGTAAATACAATGAATAACGCTATCTTCCCGAATAAATTTAAAGCGGCTCTCGCAGCGCACCAGATTCAGATTGGCTGCTGGTCCGCGCTGGCAAACCCTATCAGCACCGAAGTGCTGGGCCTGGCCGGTTTCGAGTGGCTGGTGCTGGACGGCGAACATGCACCAAACGATATCAGCACGTTTATTCCGCAGCTGATGGCGCTGAAAGGCAGCAACAGTGCCCCGGTGGTGCGTGTCCCCACCAACGAACCGGTGATTATTAAGCGTCTGCTGGATATCGGCTTCTACAACTTCCTGATCCCGTTTGTGGAGACGGAAGAGCAAGCGGCGCTGGCCGTGGCGTCAACGCGCTATCCTCCCAAAGGGATCCGCGGCGTTTCCGTTTCGCACCGCGCCAATATGTTTGGCACCGTCCCTGACTATTTCGCGCAGTCCAACAGCAACATCACCATTCTGGTTCAGATCGAGAGCCAGCAGGGCGTCGATAACGTCGACGCGATTGCCGCCACAACCGGCGTGGACGGGATCTTCGTCGGTCCAAGCGATCTGGCTGCCGCCTTAGGCCATCTGGGTAACGCCAGCCACCCTGACGTGCAGCGCGCGATCCAGCACATCTTTGCCCGCGCCAAAGCACACGGCAAGCCGTGTGGCATTCTGGCGCCGGTTGAGGCTGATGCCCGCCGCTACCTGGAGTGGGGTGCCACGTTTGTTGCTGTCGGCAGCGACCTCGGCGTTTTCCGCTCGGCTACGCAGAAATTAGCGGACGCTTTTAAAAAATAACCATCATTGAGGAAACAGATTATGACGCTGAAAGTGGGTTTTATTGGCCTGGGGATCATGGGTAAACCAATGAGTAAGAACCTCATCAAAGCAGGTTACTCGCTGGTGGTCTCCGATCATAATCCACAGGCCGTGGCTGAGGTGATAGCGGCTGGCGCAGAAGCAGCCACCACCGCGAAAGCCATTGCCGAGCAGTGCGATGTCATCATCACCATGCTGCCAAACTCCCCGCACGTCAAAGAAGTCGCGCTGGGTGAAAACGGCATTATCGACGGCGCGAAACCGGGCCTGGTGCTGATCGATATGAGCTCTATCGCACCGCTCGCGAGCCGTGAAATCAGCGAGGCGTTGAAAGCGAAGGGCGTCGATATGCTGGATGCACCGGTCAGCGGCGGCGAGCCGAAAGCCATCGACGGCACGCTGTCGGTCATGGTCGGCGGCGATAAAGCTATTTTCGATAAATTTTACGACCTGATGAAAGCCATGGCGGGCTCCGTGGTACACACCGGGGAGATTGGGGCGGGTAACGTGACCAAGCTGGCAAACCAGGTGATCGTGGCACTCAACATTGCCGCCATGTCTGAAGCGCTGACGCTGGCAACCAAAGCGGGCGTCAATCCGGACCTGGTCTACCAGGCTATTCGCGGTGGTCTGGCAGGCAGTACGGTGCTGGACGCCAAAGCGCCCATGGTCATGGATCGCAATTTCAAACCCGGTTTCCGCATCGACCTGCATATCAAAGATCTGGCGAACGCGCTGGACACTTCCCACGGCGTGGGCGCACAGCTGCCGCTGACCGCAGCGGTCATGGAGATGATGCAGGCATTGCGTGCCGATGGCCTGGGCACGGCCGATCACAGCGCAATTGCATGCTACTACGAAAAATTGGCGAAGGTGGAAGTGGCGCGTTAATCACGGCTTACCCACAGCCGAGGGTGACAGCGGCGCGCAAACCCTCTATACTGCGCGCCGAAGCTGACCAGACAGTCGCCGCTTCGTCGTCGTCCCTTTCGGGGGAGACGGGCGGAGGGGAGGAAAGTCCGGGCTCCATAGGGCAGGGTGCCAGGTAACGCCTGGGGGGGAAACCCACGACCAGTGCAACAGAGAGCAAACCGCCGATGGCCCGCGCAAGCGGGATCAGGTAAGGGTGAAAGGGTGCGGTAAGAGCGCACCGCGCGGCTGGTAACAGTCCGTGGCACGGTAAACTCCACCCGGAGCAAGGCCAAATAGGGGTTCACATGGTACGGCCCGTACTGAACCCGGGTAGGCTGCTTGAGCCAGTGAGCGATTGCTGGCCTAGATGAATGACTGTCCACGACAGAACCCGGCTTATCGGTCAGCTTCAACTTCTTCTAAAACAATACGTTGGTGTGTCTCAGGCTTTCCCAGGTGAAAATGTGACACAGTTTATGATACAAACGAGGCACACCAACGGCTGTTCCATCCCGACTATCCTGAAACCTTGCAACCGCGACAGCCTTCATTTCCGTCTGCCTTCAGTTTATATGTATGCCTCTGGATTGCGATTCATATTTATTTACTGACAATATTGGCTCTACAGACCACCCTGGCTCACTACAATGTATGAGAAAAATAAATAAAACGTTAATGAATACAGTTTGTCCCTAATTAATTTCTGAAAATGAAGGGGGACTATTGCTATAGAATGTTAAGAGCGCTTAACTCAATGCCTAATTTTTTCATCGGCATTCGTTTGAGCATGGACAGAAAAAACAAACTAAAAAAACTAATCCAATATCATAAAAATATACTTAAAAATCACCGATATCAGCCTGATTTGGCAGGTGCAGACCTGCGATTTATGGATCTCAGGGGGCTCTATTTACGCAATATTAATTTATCGGGATGCGATATTTCGTTTTGTGATCTTCGAGGAGCCGATTTCTCCTGTGCCAACCTTGCAGGCGCTAATCTTAGCTACTGTAAAACGGAAGGTACAATTTTTAGTCACGCTAATTGTACTTGCGTGGATTTTACTGGAAGTGATATCCATGATGTCAGGTTATTGACGGAACATGAACAAAATGAAAGTGATACGCCACTATCCCGACCACTCATCTCCATCTACATGCCAACCTGGAACCGCCAGGCATTGACGATCAGAGCCATACAATCGGTACTGAATCAAGACTATGTGAACTGGGAACTCATTATCATTGACGATTTCTCATCCTCATTTGACCAACTCTTGACGTATATCTCCGAACTGAATGACCCACGCATTACCTATATCCGCAATGAATTTAACTCTGGCGCTTGTGCAGTCCGAAATCAGGCTATAAGAATGGCCCGTGGTGACCTTATTACGGGTCTGGATGATGATGATGAATGGCTGCCGACACGCCTGTCCTCTTTTCTTACCTGGCAACATAAACTTCAGTTGCACAGTTTTTTGTACGCAAATGATTATCTCTGTGACGGTACCGGATATCATCATCCTGATGAATTACAGGTGTATCCGAAACCGGCTTATAAAAAAAGCCTGTTTGATAAACGGAATATTATAGGCAACCAAATGCTGACCTTAACCAGTAGAATGCAGCAGATCCTGTTCGACGACGCCTTGCCTGCCGCTCAGGATTATGATGCTTTTTATCGGCTTGCAGAAACCTTCGGTGAACCTTTCAAACTGGATGACATCACACAGGTGCTTTATGTCAATCACGGCGAAGCCCGCATTACCTGCTCAGGACGAAAGTTTTCAGGTTATCTACGTTTTTACCGGAAACACAAAGCCAAATTAGACGTATCGAGTAAAAAATATCAGCTCTTCACTCTATACTACATTCGCAACAAAAAGATGCGCCCGCAAACCCTGATGAAACTGATGACGCTACGCAATCTGAAACGCTATCTGATGATGTATACCCGCTTCCGGAACAAAAAGTTCTGATGTGTACAAACGACAAGAGTCGTTGTGGTGTCTGGAAATAGTAGTTGAATACGGCAATCATTGTGACGAGGGGCTGGATAAGTCGCCGGGAATTACCCCGGCGGACAACCACGACGAACGGGTAAGCGCAGCGCTATCCGGCACCACACAAACGACATCAATTCTCATATTTGCGACATTAAGCACATTTCACTGTTTTTCACTCGACGGTTCCGCCTCGGCATCTGCAGAAGATCACCATCACAAAATTTAAATCTAAAAAACCGGCGATCTGTAGTATTGATAATTTGTTATGATTGTTAGCTTAATGTTCGTAAATCTTTTCTCGTTTGATGTGCGCTTATTGAAATCAAATACATTTCCTCCGTGAATATGTGACGTATTCCACTCTTTTCCTGAAATTTGAAAATTTATGTCGTAAAAAATGGCTTAAATGAAAGTATGTTTCAAACAAATGACGGTTATTTATTAGCCTTTAATTGCCTGAAATATCGTCTTTATTGATTTTTTAAGAACGGTGAAATAAATCCGGGTTATTGCCATAAAATAAATTTATTAGCGCTATTTTTGTTGATCAATATCAGCGTTGTAGCGTATTTAATTACCTTCAATGCATTGATTTATAAGGTTTTTAATGGGTTTTTAAAACGTGAGTTAAGGGTTGCTCAAAGCAAATTGTGAGTAACAGCACATACCCCCTGAAACATTATTGAGTAGAATTCACCCCGTCATAGGGAAATAAGCGCAGAATATTATGAACACTATTATTCTACCGAAAACACAGCACCTCGTGGTATTTCAGGAAGTCATTAAAAGTGGCTCCATAGGTTCTGCTGCAAGACAACTGGGCCTGACGCAACCCGCCGTCAGCAAAATCATCAGCGATATCGAATCTTACTTCGGTGTGGAAGTGATGGTACGTAAAAATACGGGCGTAAAACTGACGGCTGCAGGCCAGGTTCTGCTCTCGTACTCCGAGTCGATCACCCGTGAAATGAAAAACATGGTGAGCGAAATCAACAGTCTCAGTTTTAGCACCGTTATGGATGTCTCCTTTGGCTATCCGTCGCTGATTGGTTTTACCTTCCTGTCTGAGATGATCAAAAAATTCAAGGAAGTGTTCCCGAAAGCGCGCGTCTCAATGTATGAAGCTCAGCTCTCCTCTTTCCTCCCGGCCATTCGCGATGGTCGTCTGGATTTCGCTATCGGCACGCTGAGCGATGAAATGCTGCTGCAGGATCTGCACGTCGAACCGCTGTTTGAGTCTGAGTTTGTGCTGGTCGCCAGCAAAACGCGAACGTGCACCGGCCCGACGACACTGGCATCGCTTACGCACGAGCAGTGGGTGATGCCGCAAACCGATATGGGCTACTACAAAGAACTTCTGACCACTCTGCAAGACAACCACATCAGCATCGAAAACATCGTCCAGACCGATTCCGTCGTCACCATTTATAACCTTGTCCTGAATGCCGATTATCTGACGGTGATTCCCCGCGACATGATTGCCCCATTCGGTTCGGATCAATTTATTGTGCTGCCCGTGGAAGACGAATTACCCGTGGCGCGTTATGCTGCCGTGTGGTCTAAAAATTACAGGATTAAAAAATCGGCGTCAGTATTAGTTGAGCTGGCTAAACAATATTCGTCGATGAATATCGAAAGACGACGATGAATAATAAGTTTTAATTTTAAAAATACCCAGAGCTTAACGTATTAACGCTCTGATACCCTGACTTTGCCTGAAAAGAATGAATTATTATAACGAGGATATTATGCATATTACCTACGATCTCCCGGTAACCATTGAAGATATTCAGGACGCCAGAAAACGACTGGCAGGCAAGATATATAAAACCGGTATGCCGCGCTCGAATTATCTCAGCGAACGGTGTAAGGGCGAAATATTCCTTAAGTTTGAGAACATGCAGCGTACCGGTTCGTTCAAAATTCGCGGCGCGTTTAATAAATTAAGCTCGCTGACCGATGCTGAAAAGCGCAAAGGCGTGGTCGCCTGCTCTGCGGGAAACCACGCGCAGGGAGTGTCGCTCTCCTGCGCCATGCTCGGCATCGACGGTAAAGTGGTGATGCCGATGGGCGCACCAAAATCTAAAGTGGCCGCAACCCGCGACTACTCGGCGGAAGTGGTGCTCCACGGTGAGAACTTCAACGACACCATCGCTAAAGTGAGCGAAATCGTCGAGATGGAAGGGCGCATTTTTATTCCGCCTTACGATGACGCCAAAGTGATCGCCGGGCAGGGCACCATCGGTCTGGAAATTCTCGAAGATTTATACGACGTGGATAATGTCATTGTCCCTATCGGCGGCGGCGGATTAATTGCCGGGATTGCAACGGCGATTAAATCCATCAACCCGACCATTAATATTATCGGCGTACAGTCTGAAAACGTACACGGAATGGCAGCTTCCTGGCAGGCAGGAGAAATAACCAACCATCGCGTTACCGGCACGTTAGCCGACGGCTGCGACGTCTCTCGTCCGGGTAAATTAACCTTCGAAATCGTTCGTGAACTGGTCGATGATATTGTGCTGGTGAGCGAAGACGATATTCGCAACAGCATGATTGCCCTTATTCAGCGAAATAAAGTGGTGACGGAAGGCGCCGGCGCGCTGGCCTGTGCCGCGTTATTAAGCGGCAAGCTTGACCACTATATTCAGGGCCGCAAAACCGTCTGCATTATTTCCGGCGGCAATATCGATCTCTCCCGTGTTTCCCAAATTACCGGCTTCGTTGACGCATAAAGGTGACCTATGAGCAACACAGAAAGCATTATCGTTGGCCAGACAAAAACGTCCTCCTGGCGTAAGTCTGATACCACCTGGACGCTTGGCCTGTTTGGTACCGCCATTGGCGCAGGCGTGCTGTTCTTCCCCATTCGCGCAGGCTTTGGGGGCTTAATCCCTATCCTGCTGATGCTGGTTCTCGCGTTCCCGATTGCGTTTTACTGCCACCGCGCGCTGGCGCGCCTCTGCCTGTCCGGCAGCAACGTCTCCGGCAACATCACCGAAACGGTGGAAGAGCATTTCGGTAAAACCGGTGGGGTGGTGATCACGTTCCTCTACTTCTTTGCCATTTGCCCGCTGCTGTGGATTTATGGCGTCACTATTACTAACACCTTCATGACCTTCTGGGAAAACCAGCTCCAGCTGCCTGCGCTAAACCGCGGCGTGGTGGCGCTGTTCCTGCTGCTGCTGATGGCTTTTGTTATCTGGTTTGGTAAAGACCTGATGGTGAAGGTGATGAGCTTCCTGGTGTTCCCGTTTATTGCCAGTCTGGTGCTGATTTCCCTGTCGCTGATCCCTTACTGGAACTCCGCGGTGATCGACCAGGTCAACCTGAGCGATATCGCCTTCACCGGCCATGACGGCATTCTGGTCACGGTGTGGCTGGGGATCTCCATCATGGTCTTCTCCTTCAACTTCTCGCCTATCGTCTCCTCGTTTGTGGTCTCCAAGCGCGAAGAGTACGAGCCGGAGTTCGGTAAAGAATTCACCGAGCAGAAATGTTCCAAAATCATCGGTCGCGCCAGCATGCTGATGGTCGCCGTGGTGATGTTCTTCGCCTTTAGCTGCCTGTTTACGCTCTCTCCGCAGAACATGGCGGACGCCAAAGCGCAGAACATTCCGGTGCTCTCTTACCTGGCGAACCACTTTGCCTCCATGTCCGGCACTAAATCGACGTTCGCGACGGTACTGGAATATGGCGCTTCCATTATTGCCCTGGTCGCTATCTTCAAATCTTTCTTCGGTCATTACCTGGGCACGCTGGAAGGGCTGAATGGCCTGATCCTCAAGTTCGGCTACAAAGGCGATAAGAAGAAGGTCTCTGTCGGCAAACTGAACACCATCAGCATGGTGTTCATCATGGGCTCCACCTGGGTTGTCGCGTACGCCAACCCGAACATTCTCGACCTTATCGAAGCCATGGGCGCGCCAATCATCGCCTCTCTGCTGTGCCTGCTGCCGATGTACGCCATCCGCAAAGCACCGGCCATGGCGAAATACAAGGGCAAACCCGAGAACATCTTCGTCACGGTTGTGGGCCTGCTGACCATTCTGAATATCGTTTACAAACTGTTCTAACCCATTGCTCAGGAAGAGCGGAGTCACATGATGATTGAGTTTCCGGTTGTACTGGTAATTAACTGCGGTTCGTCCTCTGTTAAGTTTTCGGTGCTCGATGCCAGCAGCTGCGACGCCCTGGTGACGGGCATTGCAGACGGCATCAACACGGATAAAACCTTTATTTCCGTGAACGGGGGTGAGCCAGCCAGACTGGCTCACCAGGACTACGAAGGGGCGCTGGCTGCCATCGCCCTGGAGCTGGAGAAGCGTGACCTGATGAGCAGCGTGGCCTTAATTGGCCACCGCATTGCGCACGGTGGTGACCTCTTCAGCGAGTCGACCCTGATTACGGAAGAGGTGATTGAGCAGATCCGCCTGGTCTCCCCGCTGGCGCCGCTGCATAACTACGCCAACCTGAGCGGCGTGGAAGCCGCAGAGCGCCTGTTTCCGGGCGTGCAGCAGGTCGCGGTATTTGATACCAGCTTCCACCAGACGCTGCCGCCGCAGGCGTACCTGTACGGTTTGCCGTACCGCTATTTTGAAGCGCTGGGCGTGCGCCGCTACGGCTTCCACGGCACCTCTCACCGCTACGTGTCCGGGCAGGCGCACGCGCTCCTCGGGCTGTCCCCCGATGACAGCGGTCTGGTGGTTGCCCACCTCGGCAACGGGGCGTCCATTTGCGCGGTGCGTAACGGCGAGAGCGTGGATACGTCCATGGGCATGACGCCGCTGGAAGGACTGATGATGGGTACGCGCTGCGGCGACGTGGATTTTGGCGCGATGGCGTGGATTGCCCAGCAGACCGGCCAGTCGTTTGAGGATCTGGAGCGCGTGGTCAACAAAGAGTCCGGGTTGCTGGGGATCTCCGGCATCTCCTCCGATTTACGGGCGCTGGAGAAAGCCTGGCACGCCGGCAATGAGCGGGCGCAGCTGGCTATCCAGACCTTCGTTCACCGTATAGCGCGACATATCGCCGGGCACGCGGCGTCGCTGCACCGCCTGGATGCAGTGGTCTTTACCGGCGGCATCGGCGAAAACTCAACGCTTGTCCGCGCGCTGGTGGCGGAACATCTGAACGTGTTCGGCATCCGCCTCGACGACGCCAAAAATGCCCTGCCGGGCAGCGCGGGTGAGCGCGTCATCTCCACTGATACCTCCCGAGTGATCTGCGCGGTGATCCCTACCAACGAAGAAAAAATGATCGCGCTGGACGCCCTCCGTCTTGGGAAGGTTACCCCGGCTGCGGCTTACGCCTGATAAAGCGAGAATCTGATGAAAGTAACAATCGATACGGGCGTCGCGCCCTACAGCGACGCATGGGCCGGGTTTCGCGGTGAAGAATGGAAAAACGCCGTCAACGTCCGCGATTTTATTCAGCATAACTACACCCCTTATGAAGGCGATGAAGCTTTCCTCGCGCAGGCGACGCCAGCAACGACGGCGCTGTGGCAGAAGGTGATGGTCGGCATTCGTCAGGAGAATGCCACCCACGCCCCGGTGGATTTTGACACCAACATTGCCACCACCATTACGGCCCACGGGCCGGGCTACATCGACCAGGATCTGGAGACGATCGTCGGCCTGCAAACCGACAAGCCGCTCAAGCGCGCCCTGCATCCGTACGGCGGGATCAACATGATCCGCAGCTCGTTCGAAGCCTATGGCCGGGAGATGGATCCGCAGTTTGAATACCTGTTTACCGACCTGCGCAAAACCCACAACCAGGGCGTGTTTGACGTCTATTCGCCAGAGATGATGCGCTGCCGCAAATCCGGCGTGCTGACCGGTTTGCCGGACGGCTACGGGCGCGGGCGCATCATCGGCGATTACCGCCGCGTGGCGCTCTACGGTATCCGCTATCTGGTGCGCGAGCGTGAGCTTCAGTTCGCCGATCTGCAGGGCAGGCTGGAACGTGGCGAAGATCTGGAGGCGACGATCCGCCTGCGCGAAGAGCTGGCGGAACACAAGCGCGCGCTGCTGCAGATCCAGCAGATGGCGGCCAACTATGGCTTTGATATCTCACGCCCGGCGATGAATGCCCAGGAAGCGGTGCAGTGGCTCTATTTCGCCTACCTGGCAGCGGTAAAATCCCAGAACGGCGGAGCGATGTCGCTGGGGCGCACGGCCTCGTTCCTCGATATCTACATCGAACGCGACATGCAGGCGGGGCGGCTGAACGAGGTGCAGGCGCAGGAGCTGATCGACCACTTCATCATGAAGATCCGCATGGTGCGCTTCCTGCGCACGCCGGAATTCGACACGCTCTTCTCCGGCGATCCGATCTGGGCCACGGAAGTGATCGGCGGCATGGGGCTGGACGGCCGCACGCTGGTGACCAAAAACAGCTTCCGCTATCTGCACACCCTGCACACCATGGGGCCCGCGCCGGAGCCGAACCTGACGATCCTCTGGTCTGAACAGCTGCCGATCGCGTTCAAGAAATACGCCGCGCAGGTGTCGATCGTTACCTCCTCGCTGCAATACGAGAACGACGATCTGATGCGCGCCGACTTCAACAGCGACGACTACGCCATTGCCTGCTGCGTCAGCCCGATGGTGATCGGCAAGCAGATGCAGTTCTTTGGCGCGCGCGCCAACCTCGCCAAAACGCTGCTGTACGCGATCAACGGCGGGGTGGACGAGAAGCTGAAGATTCAGGTCGGCCCGAAAACCGATCCGCTGCTGGATGAGGTACTGGATTACGACACCGTAATGGCGAGCCTCGATCACTTCATGGACTGGCTGGCGGTGCAGTACATCAGCGCGCTGAATCTCATTCACTACATGCATGATAAGTACAGCTACGAAGCCTCGCTGATGGCGCTTCACGACCGGGACGTTTACCGCACTATGGCCTGCGGCATTGCCGGGTTGTCGGTAGCGGCAGATTCCCTGTCCGCCATTAAATACGCCACGGTGAAGCCGGTGCGCGATCATACCGGTCTGGCGGTCGATTTCGTGATAGAAGGGGATTACCCGCAGTACGGCAACAACGATGACCGCGTGGACAGCATCGCCTGCGACCTGGTGGAACGCTTTATGAAGAAAATTCAGGCGCTGCCAACCTACCGCAACGCGGTACCGACCCAGTCGATCCTGACCATTACCTCCAACGTGGTTTACGGGCAGAAGACCGGGAACACGCCGGACGGACGACGCGGCGGCACGCCGTTTGCCCCAGGCGCGAACCCCATGCACGGCCGTGACAGAAAAGGGGCGGTGGCCTCGTTAACGTCGGTCGCCAAGCTGCCGTTCACCTATGCCAAAGACGGGATCTCTTACACCTTCTCCATCGTGCCGCAGGCGCTGGGCAAAGACGAGCTGGTGCGCAAAACCAACCTGGTAGGGCTGCTGGACGGGTACTTCCATCACGAAGCGTCTATTGAGGGTGGGCAGCACCTGAACGTTAACGTGATGAACCGGGAGATGCTCCTCGATGCCATTGCGCATCCGGAGAATTACCCGAACCTGACGATCCGCGTTTCGGGCTATGCGGTGCGGTTTAATGCGCTGACACGCGAGCAGCAGCAGGACGTGATTTCGAGGACGTTTACGCAGGCGATTTAAGATATGTCATTCAGCCCCCTTATTGAAAAGGGGGCTTTTCATTCCAGCAGGGCGCTGGCCTCATCGAAGCGGGCAAACCACTTCATGGAGGATTCTTCATCAAACTGGTGGTTTTCGTATTCGGAATAGAAATGAAGTCCTTTATGGCCGTCATAACGAACAGGGAGAATAATCTGGTTTATTTTTACCAGTAATTGAGGAAGACCTTCCGTTTGCTTTTCGCCAAGTGGTGGAGGTAGCTCACCGGCTTTCATAATCACCCCGTTGTTATAGGAGAGCAGGCTGATTTCCGGTGTTTTCGCAAGACGCCGAGAGACGGCATCTTCTCCGCCGAGCCTTTCCAGCCAGGGCGTAGCCAGGATGGTGTACCAGCAGGCACCTTTGAGGCCTTCGACCGCTTCCCCGCCTTCCAGGGTACCCAGAGAGTCCACCATCACGCCGGAAAAACGCTGCGCCAGGGCATATTCATACGGGAACATGCGTTCACGCGCGTAGGGCAGAACGAACGACAGCCCGGCATAGCCGCTTTCCACTTCGAAGGTATTGCACAGCCACAGCAGCCAGTTTTCATACCGTTCCTTACCGTCCGGCTCTTTCAGCAGGGAAAGAGGAAAGACAAGTTTAATAACTGAACGGTCCGTATCATTATGAAAAATGCGAGTTCCCATAATTAAGATGCTGTAACCCGGCGCAAGATAGGACTCCTGAGCGGAACTCAGTACCCAGTCAATAATTTCTTCAGGCGTTGAGTCAAGGATTGCCTGCCGCTGTCTGGCATAATTGTTTTCGGTGATTCTGGTCCATTTCTTTACCGGCAGCGTTTTCCTGAGAAACGGCTTAAATTCACCGTAATAACGATCCACACACTCCACCATTTTTCGGCGAACCTCCGGCGTATGGCCGTTTTTAAAGAACACGGTGATAATCAGCCCGAGGTTGACCGCCGGGCTGCCGTCCTTGTATTTAACCGATGCTTCCGGCAGCCATTTTTCGATATAACTGAGTTCCATCTCTTGTTTCTCTTATTCCGGAATAACAAATACGCTGCCCTGGTCGTCACGCTTAAGCAGTGACCAGCGGGCGCGGTGTTTTTTGCCGTGTTTATCCTCAAAGGCGGGCATCTTCTGCCCTTCCCGGGTCTGAATATACTCCGTTGTGCCGTTAACGATGGCGGCCCACTGCCCGGCGTGCGGGGCGTTTTCATCGGTCCAGCGGGTAATGCGTACCGGTTCAGATGAGGTTTCAGGCTCCTCGCTGTCCAGCAGGGCGCTGGCCTCATCGAAGCGCCGGTACCACTTCATGGTCGATTCTTTATTAAACTGGTGGTTCTCATAGGACGAGTAAAAATGTAGCGAGCGGGGTTCATCATAGCGAACCGGCCTGATGATTTGATTAATCTTCACAAGTAACGGAGGAAGGCCTTCTTTTTTCATCTCTCCCAGGCCCGGAGGAAGCTCACCGGCTTTCAGAATTACACCATTGTTATAAGAGAGCAGGCTGATTTCCGGTGTATTCGCCAGACGTCGTGCGACGTCATTTTCTCCGACGAGCTTTTCCAGCCACGGATTGCCCAGAATGGTGTACCAGCAGGCACCTTTCAGGCCAATGACGGCTGCGCCCCCTTCAAGCGTTCCAATGGAGTCCACCATCACGCCGGAAAAACGCTGCGCCAGGTGAACTCAATATCCCACCGGAAGGGCTCGCTCAGGGCTTCCCTGCCGCGAAAGCGCAAAACATCCGGCTTCACTGGACTGTCATTGATATCCAGAAAGTAACGGGTCTGTCCGTCAAAAAGCGCCAGCCAGTTATCCATAACAAAAACCTGACTAAATGAAGGGATAAGGTGGGATGGTTACATAACTCAAATTTATTGTAAATAACTGATCTTATAAAGAGAAATAGAGTCATAGGGTTTAATGGAGGAGATAAATAAATCGATCCGCTTAACATACAAAATTGTTTATATAATTACTCACACATATTCATCCGCTCTTGAAAAACAATGCTCCTGCTTTTTCCTATAACAGCATGTAAGGACTGTAAGATGATGAAAATGACCCGCATTGCGTTGGCTGCTGCTTCACTGGTGGTGTGCAGTTTTACGGCGCAGGCCGCGAACGTTGAGGCTGCCCCGTCACCGTCCCAGGATCCTCTGGTACAGCACCTGAAGCTCAGCAATGAGCAGGTGAAAAAGATTGAAGATCTGCATAAGCAGCTGGAACAAAATGTCAGCAAGATCCCGATGACGGGCGTGAAGGACGGTGCGCTGATCGACATGTTCCAGGCGGGCAAATGGGACGAAAGCACGGTGAAAAGCCAGCTTAGTGCATTCAGCAAAATTGAAGAGCAGACCCGCTATTACCGCGTGAAATATTACTTCGACGTCAGTCAGGTATTGACGCCGGAACAGCGCAAACAGATTAGAACGGATATGGCTAACGCGCTGGCTAACTGATTTCCTGCCCGCGCACCGCGCGGGTTTTTATTTCTTGATCGGCGTCACTTTTAGAAAAATACCGTCTATCAACCCATTAACAAAGCAAATTTTCCTCTATCATTCGAAAATCCTCATAAAAGTTGTGACTTTTTTCTCCCTCGCTCCGGTTAATATTTTCTCACATCAATAACAAGCACCTGCTGCCATCTGAATCGCCATCGCTGGCGATCGGAACCTTATAAAAACAACTGTTTACCCTACAAAATAAGCGAGTGCCCCATGGATACGGCAACAAACAGCAGTGTCATTGTGAATGATTCCCCCGCGGCAAGGCGGGAGGGAATGAGTGAAAGCGAGTGGCGAGAGGCGATCAAATTCGACAGCACCGACACGGGTTGGGTCATCATGAGTATCGGAATGGCTATTGGCGCGGGGATTGTTTTTCTCCCGGTACAAGTCGGATTAATGGGGCTGTGGGTCTTTTTGCTCTCGTCCATTATTGGTTATCCCGCCATGTATTTATTCCAACGGTTGTTTATTAACACGCTGGCAGAATCCCCGGAATGCAAAGACTACCCGAGCGTAATTAGCGGGTATTTGGGTAAGAACTGGGGAATTTTATTAGGTGCGCTCTATTTCGTGATGCTGGTGATCTGGATGTTTGTCTATTCCACGGCCATTACCAACGACAGCGCCTCGTATTTGCACACCTTCGGCGTGACCGACGGTTTGCTCTCGGAAAATCCGTTCTACGGTTTATTCCTGATTTGCATTCTGGTCGCGATTTCTTCACGCGGTGAAAAGCTGCTGTTTAAAGTGTCCAGCCTGATGGTGCTGACCAAATTATTCGTAGTTGCCGCGCTGGGCCTGTCGATGATCGGCCTCTGGCATTTAGCCAACGTGGGCATGCTGCCGCCGCTGGGGCTGCTGATTAAAAACGCCATCATTACGCTGCCCTTTACCTTAACCTCCATTCTCTTTATTCAGACCCTCAGCCCGATGGTGATCTCTTACCGCTCGCGTGAAAAATCGGTGGAGGTGGCGCGTCATAAGGCGCTGCGGGCGATGAACATTGCTTTTGGCGTCCTGTTTGTGACGGTCTTCTTCTATGCCGTCTCTTTCACCCTGGCGATGGGGCACGATGAGGCGGTCAAAGCCTACGAGCAGAATATCTCTGCCCTGGCGATTGCGGCGCAGTTTATCAGCGGCGACGGCGCGGGCTGGGTCAAAATCGTCAGCGTGATCCTCAATATCTTCGCCGTGATGACCGCGTTCTTCGGCGTCTACCTCGGCTTCCGCGAGGCCACGCAGGGTATCGTCATGAACATCCTGCGCCGCAAAATGCCGGCAGAAAGAATCAATGAAAACGCCGTCCAGCGCGGGATTATGCTGTTCGCCATTCTGCTGGCCTGGAGCGCGATAGTCCTGAACGCGCCGGTGTTGAGCTTCACCTCCATCTGTAGCCCCATCTTCGGCATGGTGGGCTGTCTGATCCCGGCATGGCTGGTCTACAAGGTACCGGCGCTGCATAAATATAAAGGCGTATCGCTGGTGATAATCATCATCACCGGACTGCTGCTTTGTGTTTCTCCTTTCCTCGCATTCTCCTGAGGGTAATTAAGGTCGTAACGATGTCTGAGCAAACTCATCCTTTATGGAATCAATTTATTCGCGCGGTGCAGGAAGAAGTGAAGCCTGCCCTTGGGTGCACCGAGCCCGTCTCTCTGGCACTGGCCTGTGCGATTGCCGCAGACCTCCTGCCGGGGGAGGTCACACGGATTGAGGCGTGGGTCTCGCCGAACCTGATGAAAAACGGGCTGGGCGTAACGGTGCCGGGTACCGGCATGGTCGGGTTGCCCATTGCTGCGGCGCTGGGCGCAATTGGCGGTAACGCGCACGCCGGACTGGAGGTGTTGAAAGATGCCACAGCCGATGCACTGGTCCGCGCCAAAGCCCTGCTTGAGGCAGGGCAAGTGCAGGTAAAACTGCAGGAGGCCTGCGATGAGATCCTCTATTCCCGTGCCTGCGTTTATGCCGGGGATCTCTCGGCAATGGTGACCATCGCGGGCGGGCATACCCGGGTGGTGGAAGTGGTTTGCCAGGGGGAAACGCGCTTTACGCTGGATAAGCCCGTGACCGAGGTGGATGACAACCCGCTGGCGGTACTGTCGCACGCTACGCTGTCGCAGATCCTGGAATTTGTCGAGCAGGTGCCGTTTGAGGCCATTCGCTTCATCCTGGAAGCAGGGCAACTGAACGATGCGCTCTCCCGCGAAGGGCTCAGCGGGAAGTGGGGGCTGCATATTGGCGCAACGCTTGAGAAGCAGCGCTCGCGCGGATGGCTGGCGCAGGATCTGGGTTCAGACATTGTTATTCGCACCAGCGCCGCCTCGGATGCCCGGATGGGGGGCGCAACGCTGCCGGCGATGAGCAATTCGGGCTCCGGTAACCAGGGGATCACCGCCACCATGCCCGTCGTTGTTGTGGCTGAGCACCTTCAGGCCGGTGACGAACGGCTGGCGCGGGCGCTGATGCTGTCGCATTTGTCGGCGATCTATATCCATTATCAGCTTCCACGCCTGTCCGCACTGTGTGCGGCGACAACGGCGGCGATGGGCGCTGCGGCGGGCATGGCGTGGCTGATGGGTGGCCGTTACCAGACCATCGCAATGGCGATCGGCAGTATGATCGGTGACGTCAGCGGGATGATCTGCGACGGGGCGTCAAACAGCTGCGCCATGAAGGTCTCCACCAGCGTCAGTAGCGCCTGGAAAGCGGTGATGATGGCGCTGGATGAGTCGGGCGTGACGGGCAACGAGGGGATTGTCGCGCACGATGTGGAGCAGTCGATCGCGAACCTGTGCGCCCTGGCGTGCCGCTCGATGCAGGCCACGGACCGGCAGATTATTGAGATCATGGCGAGTAAGGTGTAGCGAGTTCAGAGCTCTATCGGTTCCCTCTCCCTGTGGGAGAGGGTTAGGGTGAGGGCGTTCTTTAAACCGGCAAATCAATCAGCAGCGCGCGCAGCGGCGTATCCGCCACCAGGGTAATATTCGCTTCATCACGAATAAACGCGCCGTCGCCGCAGGTGAGCGCTTCTTTCTCTTCCGCGTGCGTCACCGCATGCACCGTACCGTGAATCGACTGCAGATAGGCTCGCGGGCCGTGAAGCTGGAAGCTTGCCTGCTCACCTTTCTTCAGCTCGATATGGTGCAGCCACACCTGCTGACGCAGCTGCAGGCTCTCTTTACTGCCATCAGGGGATGCAATCAGCTGTTGCTTATCGCCCGTTAAATCTAACTTCTGTACCAGCGGATTTTCCCGCTCAGGGCAGGCGTCGAGCCACAGCTGCATGCGGGTCAGCGTTTTGTCTTTGCTGAGGTTATGCTCGCTGTAGCTGATGCCCGGCTGCGTGGAAATTAACAGCGCTTCGCCAGCCTTTGCCTGGACATGATTGCCCTCGCTATCGCGGTATTCTGCCTCGCCTTCCAGGATCAGGTTCAGGATATCGACTTTCGGGTACGTACGCGGCTGGAAGGAGGCGCCCGGGGCGAGCACTTCCTGGTTCAACACGCGCAGTGAAGCGTAACCGAGGAGTTTAGGGTCAAAGTAGTGTCCAAAGGAAAAGGTGTAGCGGGCCTGCAGCCAACCGAAATCGGCTTGTCCGCACTGTTTAGCTGTTCTTGTCGTAATCATAAACTTGACCTCTCTTTACACTAAAACAATGGTAAAGGTATGGACGCTTCATTGTTAGCCAGATATTCTGCCTGGTATGTTCAAATTTCCTGAATGAGAACGAGATGGCTAAAGAGAGAGCATTGACGCTTGAGGCGCTTCGCGTCATGGACGCGATTGACCGCCGCGGCAGTTTTGCGGCGGCGGCCGATGAACTGGGGCGCGTTCCGTCTGCGCTGAGCTACACCATGCAGAAGCTGGAGGAAGAGCTGGACGTGGTGCTGTTTGACCGCTCCGGTCATCGAACAAAATTCACCAATGTCGGCCGAATGCTGCTGGAGCGCGGCCGCGTGCTGCTGGAAGCGGCGGATAAGCTGACGACTGACGCCGAAGCGCTGGCGCGCGGTTGGGAAACCCATCTGACGTTAGTTACCGAAGCGCTGGTGCCAACCGAAGCGCTGTTCCCGCTGGTGGACCGCCTGGCGGCGAAGGCCAATACGCAGCTGTCGATCATCACCGAGGTGCTGGCAGGGGCGTGGGAACGTCTGGAGACGGGCAGGGCGGATATCGTTATTGCGCCGGACATGCACTTCCGTTCCTCATCGGAAATCAACTCGCGCAAGCTCTACAGCGTCATGAACGTCTACGTTGCCGCCCCCAACCATCCGATTCACCAGGAGCCGGAGCCGCTCTCTGAAGTGACGCGCGTGAAATATCGCGGCGTGGCGGTCGCGGATACCGCGCGCGAGCGTCCGGTGCTGACGGTGCAGCTGCTGGATAAGCAGCCACGTCTGACGGTGACCTCACTGGAAGACAAACGGCAGGCGCTGCTGGCCGGTCTGGGCGTGGCGACGATGCCGTACCCGTTTGTGGAGAAAGATATTGCGGAAGGGCGGCTGCGGGTCGTGAGTCCGGAGTACACCAGCGAAGTGGATATCATTATGGCGTGGCGTCGCGACAGCATGGGCGAAGCCAAATCATGGTGCCTGCGCGAAATACCCAAACTCTTCGCCCACCACAATAAATAAACGAGTAGGCCCGGTAAGCGTAAGCGCCACCGGGCAGTAATTTACGCGACGATCTTAGGATCCGGACCAAAGCGGTTTTCGCCCGGCGTCCCGCTCTGGCAGTTGAAGATAAGAATCACGATCCAGCCCACGATCGGGATCAACAGCAGCAATAGCCACCACGCCGAACGATCGGTATCGTGCAGCCGACGGAACAATACCGCCCACGATGGCAGCAGGACTAACAGGCCATAAATGGTGGTCAGCACGCCTTCACCGCCAGCCCGCTCCCAGCCAAGAATTTTATCCACAATACCCAGCACCATGATGAGGATGAAGTTCACCAGAACGAACATCCAGTACTCTTTGCGGCGGGCGCGGCCACCAAATCCAATGTAGTTGCGCAGTACTTTTAAATACCAGTCCATTTTCCTTGCCTCATTAGTCAGTCAATCACTTGTTTTCTAAGCGATCGAGGTAAGAATAGATGGAGATTGTGAATTAAAAAAGGGCATCTGGTGATGCCCTTAATATTTATCCAAAACGGACGTCGCGCCCGTGCGGTTCATCCAGATCCTGCCACGGCCCAATGGAGATAATACCCGTCGGGTTGATGGTCTTGTGGCTGCGGAAATAGTGGGTGCGAATATGGTCGAAGTCGACCGTCTCCGCGATGCCCGGCATCTGGTAGATGTCGCGCAGGAAACCATGCAGGTTCAGGTAGTCGCTGATGCGGTGCTTGTCGCACTTAAAGTGGGTGACATAGACCGGATCAAAGCGAACCAGCGTGGTCCACAGGCGAATGTCCGCTTCCGTCAGGCGATCGCCCGTCAGGTAGCGATGCTGGCCCAGGATCTGTTCCAGGCGTTCCAGCGATTCAAACACCTTTCCGACCGCTTCGTCATACGCTTCCTGGCTGGTGGCGAAACCGGCCTTATAGACACCGTTATTGACGTTGTCGTAAATCCAGCCGTTCAGCTCATCAATTTTCTCGCGCAGTTCAACCGGATAGTAATCTCCGGCACGGGCGCCGTGCGCGTCAAACGCGGTATTGAACATGCGGATGATTTCCGCAGACTCATTGCTGACAATCGTCTGGTTTTTCTTGTCCCACAGCACCGGCACGGTCACGCGCCCGGTGTAGTGCGGATCGGCGCGCAGATAGAGCTGGTACAGGAAATCGTGGTGATAAAGATCGTCGCCGGTTGCCGCAGGGAAATCACTGTCAAACGTCCAGCCATTTTCCAGCATCAGCGGGTTGACCACGGAAACCGGAATGAAGGATTCGAGACCTTTAAGCTTGCGCACGATCAGCGTGCGGTGGGCCCACGGGCAGGCGAGGGAAACATAAAGATGATAACGATCTTTCTCAGCCGCGAAGCCGCCTTCGCCGCTCGGGCCTGGTGCGCCGTCGGCGGTCAGCCAGTTACGGAAGGCCGAAACAGAGCGCTTAAAGCGACCTCCGGTGGATTTGGTGTCATACCAGACATCCTGCCAGACGCCGTCTACGAGTTGTCCCATTTTTTCTCCTCCGTCAGATAGCAAAAGCGAGGAGATGTCTCCTCGCTTTGTGTTTATTCAGTATAGCGTGCTTACCATTTCTTATTCAGAACGCGGTCGATGCTGTATGCGCCCGGGCCAGTGACGGCCAGCAGCAGGAAGCCACCCGCGATGGTCAGGTTTTTCATGAACATCAGTGAGTTCACGCCTTCCGCAAAGTTGCTGTGGAAGATGAACGCGGTCAGCAGGGTGAAGCCTGCGGTAAACAGCGCGGTGGTACGGGTCAGGAAGCCGAACAGCACTGCCAGGCCGCCGCCGAACTCAAGGAGAATGGTCAGTGGCAACAGGAACCCCGGAACGCCCATGGCTTCCATATACTGCTGGGTACCCGCATAACCGGTGATTTTGCCCCAACCTGCCACGATGAACAGAATTGGCATCAGAATACGCGCGACCAGTACACCAACATCTTCTAATTTTTTCATTTTACTCTCCAGGAAACCACATCAGCGGCTGAACGTTATTTGTCTGCAATTCCGGGTAGATACCGCGTCGTTGCTGTCGATGGAGAGCATCATAAACGTGACGGTGGGCGATTGTTAGCAAGGAAAACTGTCAATCTTCTTCAAAGATATTGAGTAAGGGAGGGGGGGTTGTCGGGTGGCGCTGCGCTTACCCGGCCTACGAGTGTAAGTAGGCCGGGTAAGGCGTAGCCGCCACCCGGCGAGAAGGCTAGCGTAATTGCTGCTGACGGATCGTGGCTTTCACCAGACGCCAGGCGCTCCAGGCACCAAAACCACGGCGCGCCCAGCGGATGAGCATATTTGGGTGACGAACCGTCCAGATAGCCATCACGCTGCTGCCGACCAGCGCCCATGAACGCAGGCTCAGGAAGGTGTTCCAGCCCCGGTCAAACCGTCGCGTCGCGTCAATCCAGTCGCGACGGCTGGCCGACAGATCCAGCCGTTGCTGCTGGATCTGGCTTAGCAGGTACGCTTTTCGCTTTTGACGTTCGGCTTTACCGCTCACGGCTTGTCATCCTCCAGCAGGGCGCGATCGTTAGCCAGCTCCTGACGCGTATGGCGCAGGAACGTGGACTTACGCGCTTTACGCAGCGTCCATATGCCGCCAATCAGCGCCGCGACCAGCAGAACGACGGTCGTGGCAATCATCGCGTTAAGACGATACTGCGGGTCAATGGCCCAGATGATTAACACCATCAGGCTCATCAGACCAAACGCGGCGAAGAGCATGGTCAGTCCAAGCATCAGCAGCATCTGGAAGAGGTTCGCTTTCTCCTCCTCCAGTTCGACCACTGCCAGCCGGACGCGCGTTTCGGCAATCCCGACCAGCGTCGTCAAAATACGCTGGCCGATGCCGAGGACGTTGTTAGCAGGCCCTTGTGCGTGACGAGGATCTTCCATATCAACGACGCGTCAGCAGGACACCCAGTACCACACCGACTGCGGCACCAATCCCGACACCCGTCCATGGATTATCACGCACATATTCGTCCGCACGCGCGGCTGCTTCGCGGGTCTGTTTTGCCAGCGCATCGCCGGTTTCACCCAGGCGATAGCGGCTCTCTTTCAGCGCCTGCTCCGCCTTGCTGCGCAGCTTGCTGACCTCTTCTTTTGACTTGTCAGCAGAGGAGTTCAGCACCTCTTCCAGGGTATCGGCCAGGGATTTCAGTTCAGCGCGCAGATGTTCAGACGTCGTATCTTTTGACATGATTCTCTCCTGTTGAGATTTCCGTTAACTCAATAATCGCGAGCTTCCAGCGCTTTCAGGTCGTCCTGCGCTTCTTTCAACTTCTTCTCGCGCTTAGCAATTTTTTCCGCATCCCCTTTCTCTTTCGCTTCCTGCAGGTCGCGACGGCGCTCGGCTATCTCGTCCTTCTGTTCAGCGATTTTCTTCTGGTGGTCGGCACGCAGCTTGCTGTCTGAACAGTTCGCTTTCACTTCGCTCAGCGCTTTTTTAAGACCATCAACACGGTGCTGATTGTTATGCTTTTCGGCATAACCGATCTCACGCTGAATATCCTGTTCTTTCTCCTGACAGAGAGAATTTGCGAAGGATGCTGTGCTTAAAGAAAAAAGGGCCAGAGCCAGAGTCATGCGGAATTTCATTATCGAAACCTTCCATTGTGTTGCGGCGTAAGCCGCTATCCAAAGTTATGCGGAGTACATTCGAGGGGTGCTCCGCGTACTTAAGCATAGTAAGTAAACGGGGGATTCACCAAAGTGAGTGAAAAGATTCGGAATCCTGGTAATTATCCAAACCGATGCGACGTATCGCGAATCAGCGACAGCCAGGCAGCAGGCTGGCTGTCATCTTCCTGCTGAGCGATGATATACCCGTGCGGCAGCGTACGGTCGAGAACCACTTTTGCGGCGGCACTTTGCGCTCGGGAATCAAACTTGATCAGTAAAACATCGTCCTGCGGGGTGATGCTTTTAAAGCGGATCCCGTTCGCGTCCAGATGGTGCCAGACAGAAAAACCGTCAGGCACGCTGGCACCCTGGTTCACCGGGCGAATGGCCAGCGTGGATTCCTGGTGCGAAAGCGCGCTCCATGCCAGCAGCATGGCGCTGAGCACCACCAGTGTCATCACGGCGCAGGCAAAACGGCGCAGGGCGAGCGGTGAGATAGCCATCGTTAGCCTCTGGCTCCATATTTCTTTTTCCACAGGACGACCAGCGAGCCGATCAGACCGAAGACCAGCAGCACCACAGGCAGCAGCATCAGGCAGGACATCAGCTGGTCTTCATATTTCATAAAGACTGGCGTTTTCCCCAACGCATAGCCGAGCGTCGTCAGAATCAGTACCCACAGCAGGCCGCTCATCCAGTTAAAGAACTGGAAGCGCGCGCTGCTCAGCCCCGACAGACCGGCAATGGTCGGCAACAGGGTGCGTACAAAGGCGATAAAGCGGCCAATCAGCAGCGCAGAAAGCCCGTGCTTATGGAAAAGATGGTGCGCCCGCTGGTGATAATGTGCAGGCAGGTGCGAGAGCCAGTTCTGGACGATCCGGGTATTGCCCAGCCATCTTCCCTGGATGTAGCTGACCCAGCAGCCGAGACTCGCGGCGACGGTCAGTAACAAAATAGTTTGCGGGAATGCCATCGCCCCTTTGGCGCACAGCACGCCGACAAGCACCAGTAAACTGTCACCGGGCAGGAAAGCAGCAGGCAGCAAGCCGTTCTCAAGGAACAGGATCATAAACAAGACGAAATAGAGCATGCCAATCATGGAAGGGTTGGCCAGCGTTTCAAAATCCTGCGCCCAGAGGGCATGCAGTAGTTGGGTCAAAAGTTCCATTCAGTGTTCCTGGAAATCGGTTAACGTCATGCCTGTTATCCGGGACAAACAGCACGGCGACATGGTTGTGATTTCATTATGGTCGCTCGCGGACACATTGCGGTGTGGCCAACACTGTTCCCTGTTAATTGGCTGGTTAGCAAGCACTAACTTACAAAATAACGAAGTGAATCCAATTGTAACAAAGCCCAACGTTCTGCGTCACAGAATTTGCAGGCGTGAGTTGATTTTGGCGTAAGCCCAGAAAGTGAGCGAGGGGATTTACAAAGGCTGACACTATATATGTTTTGCTTACCCACGTTCGCCGGAAGGCGCAGCGAAGCGCCTGCCAGCGGGAAGGTCATCTATTTTGCGGCACTGGGGACCGTATCGAGATGAACAACGGGATTATCGGCGAAAAGATAGCGGTCAGCGTTAAATTCGAAGTCGTCGCTGGTTTCATTGAACAGCATCTGCTTAGTGTTTTCCAGGTGCTGCCACATCGCCAGCTTAGCGGCGTGCGGATCTTTACGAATCAGCGCTTTAAGGATTTGATCGTGATCGTCACACCAGTTGTCGACGGTACGGGAATCGATATGGTCGTGCAGTTTTTTCCAGTACGGGTTGTGAACGCGCTGAGTCCACATTTTCTCAACGATTGCCGCCAGCGCCGTATTCTGGGTTGCCAGGGCGACCTGGACGTGGAACTGCAGATCCCACTCAGAATCGCGGAAACATTTTTCCTTGCGGGCATTCTCCTGGATTTCCATCAGCTTCATGATGTCCTGCTTGGTCACCTGCGTCGCCGCAAATTCGGCAATGTTGCTTTCAATCAGCTGGCGAGCCTGGAGCAGCTCAAACGGACCGTAGCTGGCGAATTCCAGACTTTCGTCCGCGACGGGAGAGTGTTTCGGCAGATTGGAAATGACGTGAATGCCGGAGCCTTTGCGTACCTCAACGTAGCCTTCGACTTCCAGCATGATGATCGCTTCACGCACCACGGTGCGGCTGACGCTTTTTTCATCCGCGATAAAGCGCTCGGCGGGCAGTTTATCACCGACAAGATAGACACCTTGCTCGATGCGATCTTTCAGCTCCGCAGCAAGTTGTTGATATAAACGACGTGGTTCGGTGATTTCCATATGCGCTCCAGACAGGGTACGGCAGATGATTTGTTATACCACTTTTACGTGCCACTCTCCAGATTTTGCCATTAAAAAAGCCACTACTGAGTGGCCTTTAAATGCCCGGCGGCGCTTCGCTTGCACGGGCCTACGGGTTTTGTAGGCCGGGTAAGCGTAGCGCCACCCGGCACAGCAATGCTAACTCTGCGTGGCCGGTTTCCCGAGTGACTCTTTTGCCAGCTCCTCTGCCGATTTGCTTTTCAGCACCGTCCAGATCACCACCGCGCCCAGCAGGTCGAAGACCGCCAGTACCGCAAACAGCGGGCTGAAGCCGATGGTATCCGCCAGCGCGCCGACGACCAGCGCGAACATCGTACTCGCGGTCCAGGCGGCCATCCCGGTCAGGCCGTTGGCGGTGGCCACTTCGTTGCGACCGAAGACGTCAGACGAGAGCGTAATCAGCGCGCCGGACAGGGACTGGTGCGCAAAACCACCGATGCACAGCAGGGCGATGGCCACGTACGGGCTGGTGAACAGGCCGATCATGCCCGGGCCAATCATCAGCAGTGCGCCCATGGTGACCACCATCTTACGGGAAACGATCAGGTTCACGCCAAACCAGCGCTGGAACAGCGGTGGCAGGTAGCCGCCCACGATACAGCCCAGGTCAGCGAACAGCATCGGCATCCAGGCGAACATCGCGATCTCTTTCAGGTTAAAGCCGTAGACTTTAAACATGAACAGTGGGATCCACGCGTTGAAGGTCCCCCAGGCCGGTTCCGCCAGGAAACGCGGCAGGGCGATACCCCAGAACTGACGGGTGCCCAGGATCTGCCAGACGGTCATTTTTTTGCCGTTATTGGTCTGATGCTGCGCTTCCTGACCACCAATGATGTACTCGCGTTCTTCTTCGGAGAGTTTTTTCTGATCGCGCGGGTGCTTATAGAAAACCAGCCACGCGATTGCCCAGGCGAAGCTCAGCACGCCGGAAATGATGAAAGCCATCTGCCAGCTGTGCATCACGATAGCCCACACCACCAGCGGCGGCGCAATCATCGCCCCGATGGACGAACCCACGTTGAAGTAGCCGACAGCAATAGAGCGCTCTTTTGCCGGGAACCACTCGGAACTGGCCTTCAGTCCCGCCGGGATCATCGCGGCTTCTGCCGCACCGACCGCACCGCGCGCCAGCGCCAGGCCGCCCCAGCTGCCCGCCAGCGCGGTGGCTCCGCAGAACACCGCCCAGGCGATGGCGAAGAAGGCATAGCCGATTTTGGTACCGAGGATATCCAGCACGTAGCCTGCAACAGGCTGCATGATGGTGTACGCCGCGGAATAGGCAGCAATGATGTAGGAGTATTGCTGCGTGGAGATATGCAGCTCTTCCATTAACGTCGGCGCTGCGGCTGCGACGGTGTTACGCGTCAGGTAGCCCAGCACGGTGCCTAACGTCACCAGTGCGATCATGTACCAACGTAACCCTTTAATTTTACGCATGTAAAACCTCATCGTTATAGTATTGCCGTGCCGGGACACGGTAACCGCTCGACCGTTGCCGGGAGCCGTTCAGTAACGGGAGGGGCGTAACCGGGAAATGTCCCGGAACGGCCCGAACCTTGCCAAAAGTCATCTGCATAAGTCGGTTTCCGTACCGTTAAATCTGGTGTAACTGACACCAGGAATGCATTCCGTCGGCTTATAGTTTGCGACGGCGAAAAGATAACTTGTCATACAGCTTTAAAAGGTGAGTGACATCACAAATGTATGATTCTTTGTGGGGACATTATTCGTGTCGCTTCAAGCCAGTACTGGCGCGGCTTGTAGAAGGATTTACCCCAATTTGGGTAATGTATTTGTCTGCGTTTATTGATCTCACTCACGAAAAAAACGTCGGATGGTGGAAATTGGTGTGATAACTTTGCAGCATATGAACATACGCTTTCTGACGCTCCCGTAATGAGGAAGACGATAATGACGCCGTTTATGACCGACGATTTTCTGTTAGATACCGAATTTGCTCGCCGCCTGTACCACGACTATGCAAAAGATCAGCCGATTTTCGACTACCACTGCCATTTGCCGCCGCAGCAGGTTGCCGAAAATTACCGTTTCAAAAACCTGTATGACATCTGGCTGAAGGGTGACCATTACAAATGGCGTGCGATGCGCACCAACGGCGTGGCTGAGCGCCTTTGCACCGGCGATGCGACCGATCGCGAGAAGTTTGACGCTTGGGCGGCGACCGTCCCGCACACCATCGGTAACCCGCTCTATCACTGGACGCACCTTGAGCTGCGTCGCCCGTTTGGCATCACCGGCAAACTGCTCTCTCCAACGACCGCCGATGAAATCTGGGACCAGTGCAATGCGCTCCTGGCGCAGGAGAACTTCTCCGCGCGCGGCATCATGAAGCAGATGAACGTGAAGATGGTCGGCACCACCGACGATCCGATTGACTCCCTGGAGCATCATGCCGTTGTCGCCAAAGACACCTCTTTTGATATCAAAGTGCTGCCAAGCTGGCGCCCGGACAAAGCCTTCAACATTGAGCAGGCCACGTTCAACGACTACATGGCGAAGCTGGCGGAAGTGTCCGATACCGACATCCGTCGTTTCGCCGATCTGCAAACCGCGCTGACCAAACGTCTGGATCACTTCGCGGCGCACGGCTGTAAAGTCTCTGACCACGCGCTGGACGTGGTGCTGTTTGCGGAATCAAACGAGGCCGAGCTGGACGGTATTCTGGCGCGTCGCCTCTCCGGTGAATCGCTTAGCGAGCACGAAGTGGCGCAGTTCAAAACGGCGGTACTGGTGTTCCTCGGTGCCGAATACGCGCGTCGCGGCTGGGTACAGCAGTACCACATCGGTGCGCTGCGCAATAACAACCAGCGCCAGTTTAAACTGCTGGGTGCGGACGTGGGCTTTGACTCCATCAACGACCGTCCGCTGGCGGAAGAGCTGTCAAAACTGCTGAGCAAACAGAACGAACAAAACCTGCTGCCGAAAACCATTCTCTACTGCCTGAACCCGCGCGATAACGAAGTGCTGGGCACGATGATCGGCAACTTCCAGGGCGAAGGGATGCCGGGCAAGATGCAGTTCGGCTCCGGCTGGTGGTTCAACGATCAGAAAGACGGCATGGAGCGTCAGATGACGCAGCTGGCGCAGCTTGGCCTGCTGAGCCGCTTTGTCGGCATGCTGACCGACAGCCGCAGCTTCCTGTCCTATACCCGTCATGAATACTTCCGCCGCATTCTGTGCCAGATGATTGGCCGCTGGGTGCACGCAGGCGAAGCGCCGGCGGATATCCAGCTGCTGGGCGACATGGTGAAAAACATCTGCTTTAACAATGCGCGTGACTACTTCGCCATTGAACTGAACTAGGGCCGTTTGAGGTTGATATGCAATACATCAAAATCCATTCGCTGGATAACGTGGCCGTCGCGCTGGCAGATTTAACCGAAGGGACGGAAGTCACCTTCGACAACCAGTCGGTGACGTTACGCCAGTCCGTTGGACGTGGACATAAGTTTGCCCTGCTCCCCATTGCCAAAGGGGAAAACGTGGTGAAGTACGGTCTGCCCATCGGTCATGCGCTGGCGGATATCGCGCCGGGTGAATACATCCATTCCCACAACGCCCGCACAAATCTGAGCGATCTGGACGAGTACAGCTATCAACCTGATTTACCTGCGGCACAAGAGCAGGCGGCGGATCGTGAGGTGCAGATCTACCGCCGCGCAAACGGCGACGTGGGGATCCGCAACGAGCTGTGGATCCTCCCGACCGTCGGCTGCGTGAACGGGATTGCGCGTCAGATCCAGACGCGCTTCCTGAAAGAGACCAACGATGCCGAAGGCACTGACGGCGTGCATCTGTTCAGCCACACCTACGGCTGCTCCCAGCTGGGTGACGACCACATCAACACCCGAACCATGCTGCAAAACATGGTGCGCCACCCGAACGCGGGCGCGGTGCTGGTGATTGGCCTGGGCTGCGAGAACAATCAGGTGGACGCCTTCCGCGAGACGCTCGGTGAGTTTGACCCTGAGCGCGTGCACTTTATGGTGTGCCAGCATCAGGACGACGAAGTGGAAGCGGGCGTCGAACAGCTTCATCAGCTGTATGAGGTGATGCGCCACGACAGGCGCGAGCCGGGCAAGCTGAGCGAGCTGAAGTTTGGTCTGGAGTGCGGCGGGTCTGATGGCCTGTCCGGTATCACCGCCAACCCGATGCTGGGCCGCTTCTCGGACTATGTGATCGCCAACGGCGGCACGACGGTATTGACCGAGGTGCCGGAGATGTTCGGTGCGGAACGTATTCTGATGAGCCACTGCCGCGACGAAGAGACGTTTGAGAAGACCGTCACCATGGTGAACGACTTCAAGCAGTACTTCATTGCCCACAATCAGCCCATTTACGAGAACCCGTCGCCGGGTAACAAAGCGGGGGGGATCACCACGCTGGAAGAGAAATCCCTCGGCTGCACCCAGAAAGCAGGCGCGAGCCAGGTGGTTGACGTTCTGCGCTACGGCGAGCGCCTGAAAATGCACGGTCTGAACCTGCTGAGCGCGCCCGGTAACGATGCGGTCGCCACCAGCGCGCTGGCGGGAGCCGGCTGCCATATGGTGCTGTTCAGCACCGGTCGCGGCACGCCGTACGGCGGTTTTGTGCCGACGGTGAAAATCGCCACCAACAGCGAGCTGGCGGCGAAGAAAAAACACTGGATTGACTTTGATGCCGGGCAGCTTATCCACGGCAAGGCGATGCCGCAGCTGCTGACGGAATTCGTGGACGCGATTGTGGAAATTGCCAGCGGCAAGCAGACCTGCAACGAGAAGAACGATTTCCGCGAGCTGGCAATCTTTAAGAGCGGTGTGACGCTGTAAGTACTTTGTCGGGTGGCGCTAGCGCTTACCCGACTTACTAAACCCTGTAGGCCCGGTAAGGCGTAGCCGCCACCGGGCTTTTCTTTTTAACTGCGGAGGGCGTTCTTCGCTAAACGCGCGTCTTCCGCCTGACAGGCCGCCGCGGTAAACAGCACGTCGGTAGAGGAGTTCAGCGCGGTTTCGCAGGAGTCCTGCAGCACGCCGATGATAAAGCCGACGGCAACCACCTGCATGGCGATTTCGTTCGGGATACCGAACATATTACACGCCAGCGGGATCAGCAGCAGCGAACCGCCCGCCACGCCGGATGCGCCGCAGGCGCACAGCGATGCCACCACGCTCAGCAGCAGCGCGGTTGGCAGATCCACCGGAATACCCAGCGTATGCACCGCCGCCAGGGTCAGTACAGTGATCGTAATCGCCGCGCCCGCCATGTTCACGGTCGCACCCAGTGGGATCGACACGGAATAGGTATCGCGATCCAGGTTCAGCTTCTCCGCCAGCGCCATGTTCACCGGTATGTTCGCCGCAGAGCTGCGGGTGAAGAAGGCATACACGCCGCTCTCGCGCAGGCAGGTCAGCACCAGCGGATACGGGTTGCGGCGGATCTGCCAGAACACCAGCAGCGGGTTGATCACCAGCGCCACCAGCAGCATACAGCCGACCAGCACAACCAGCAGTTGCGCGTAGCCCCACAGCGCGTCAAAACCGGTGGTTGCCAGCGTGGAGGAGACCAGGCCGAAAATACCGATTGGCGCAAAGCGAATCACCAGCTTCACCATAAAGGTGACAGCGTTGGACAAATCGTTGACCAGGTTTTTCGTGGTCTCGTTGCCGTGACGCAGCGCGAAGCCCAGACCAATCGCCCAGACCAGGATGCCAATGTAGTTTCCGCTCATCAGCGCGGTGATGGGGTTAGAGACCATGCTCATCAGCAGACCGCGAAGGACTTCCACAATCCCGGACGGCGGCGTGATATCACCGGCCGCGCTGGTCAGGTGCAGCGTGGACGGGAACAGGAAGCTAAACACCACGGCCGTTAAGGCTGCAGAGAAGGTTCCCAGAAGATACAGGAACAGAATAGGGCGAATGTTGGTTTTTTGTCCGTGCTGGTGGTTGGCAATCGATGCCATGACCAGCATCAGAACCAGTACCGGCGCGACGGCTTTCAGGGCGCCCACAAACAGCGTCCCGAGCAGCCCCGTGGCCTCCGCAGCAGGTTTTGACACCATGGCCAGCAGAATACCCAGCACCAGTCCTACCAGAATTTGTTTAACCAGACTTCCCTGCGCCAGGCGCGCAAAAAGACCCGTCGATTGTGTGCTCATACATTATTCCTGAGTGAAATTGCGTTCCATTCCGAATGTGCTCTTAGTCACATTTATGTCCGGATGTAAGTAAATGTTTGCCTGGTCGAGTATAGGGAATGCGCGAAAGGAGGGAAGCGTAAAATGCTGGATTTTACGTGTTGCGTCATGTTTTTTAACTATTGATTAACGAAAGTGCCGGGTGGCGCTGCGCTTACCCGGCCTACGGGGTGACGTTGTAGGCCCGGTAAGCGCAGCGCCACCGGGCAAAACGCATTAAGCCTGCTGCTTCTTATCGTGCTGGCGGTTAACCCAGGTATTGATAATCAGCGTCACGATCAGAATGCCAAACACCACGCCGAGCGAAATGGCGATCGGGATATGGTAGAAATCGACGATCAGCATCTTGATACCGATAAACACCAGGATCACCGACAGGCCGTACTTCAGCATGGAGAAGCGCTCCGCCGCGCCCGCCAGCAGGAAGTACATCGCGCGCAGGCCGAGGATGGCGAACAGGTTAGAGGTCAGCACGATGAACGGGTCGGTGGTCACCGCGAAAATGGCCGGAATGCTGTCCACGGCGAAAATCACGTCGCTCAGCTCAACCAGAATCAGCACCAGCAGCAGCGGGGTGGCAAACAGCAGGCCGTTCTTGCGCACGAAGAAGTGCTCGCTCTCGATCTTGTCGGTCATGCGCAGATGGCCGCGGATCCACTTCACCAGCGGACGATCGCCAATCGCGGAGCCGTCCTCTTTTGCCAGCGCCATTTTGACCCCGGTGAACAGCAGGAACGCGCCGAAGACGTACAGCAGCCACTCGAACTGGGTAATCAGCCAGCTGCCAGCGAAGATCATGATGGTACGCAGGATAATTGCGCCCAGCACGCCGTACACCAGCACGCGACGCTGCAGAGCCGCAGGCACGGCGAAGTAGCTGAACAGCATCAGCCAGACGAAGACGTTATCAACCGCCAGGGCTTTTTCAATCAGATATCCGGTGAGGAAGGCGAGCGCCTGAGGATCGGCCACCGCGCGGCCTTCGGTCGAGGCCAGATACCACCAGAAGGCGGCGCAGAAGAGCAGGGAGAGAGTAACCCAGACCAGCGACCAGGCGGCGGCCTGTTTCATGGTCATGCCGTGCGCGCCGCGACGGCCCTGCAAAAAGAGGTCGATCGCCAGCATGATGAGCACGACAACCGCGAATCCGCCCCACAACATTGGAGTGCCGACAGAATGCATACTATTTTCCTTACACATAAAAAACAAAAACGGCCATGGTCAGAAGACGATAGCCGTTAGCTTTTTATGCATAGACCTCGCCTTCCGGCAAGGTCTCACTTACAACCACGAGGGTTGCCCGGCGACCGGATGCGGTATTGCACGCATCGTAATGACGATCCACCGGCGAAGAAGTTACTCCCCTTTGCAGGTAACAAAATATGTCAGACCATCGGTTTCGTCAATGGTCTGCGCCGTTTCATTACACAGCTTTACGCGATAACTTCCGCGCTCACGCCGTCTGCCGGGAATACCACGCCGGTCTGACGGCGGATCTCCGTTTGCAGCTTCGCCGTGGTGCGGCTCACCGCAAGGCCTGGGTGATTCACTTCGTTGTCTTCCACCAGAAGGGCGAAGACCTCTGCCTCATAGAGCATAGTGTTAATATGCTGAGGCTGCGTCAGCTCCTGCGCTTTGCCGCCGCGCGGGACAAAGCTCACCTTCTGGCACTCGGAGATCTTCTCGATAACCAGCGAGCCCGCTTCGCCCTGAATTTCGCTCGGCAGGACAGAATCGCTCACCTTGGAGTGCTGCAGCGTCACGCTGAAATCACCGTAATCCAGCACCGCGACACCGTGCGCATCCACGCCGCTCTCCAGCAGGCTGGCGGTGGCCGTGACGCCGTGCGGCTCGCCCCACAGGGCCACGGCAGAGGCCAGGCAGTAGAAACCGATATCCATAATCGAGCCGTTCGAGAAGGCCGGGTTAAAGGTGTTCGGGTTCTCGCCATCGAGATAGCGCTGGTAGCGCGACGAGTACTGGCAGTAGTTGATAAACGCTTTGCGCACTTTGCCCACCTTCGGCAGGGACTGCTGCAGCAGCAGGAAGTTCGGCAGGCTGGCGGTTTTGAACGCTTCGAACAGCACCACCTGGTTTTCGCGGGCAAGCGCGATGGCGGCTTCCACTTCTTCGATGTTCGACGCCAGCGGCTTCTCGCAAATCACATGCTTTTTATGGCTGAGGAACAGCTTCGTTTGCGGGAAGTGCAGGGCGTTCGGGCTGGCGATATAGACCGCGTCAATGGCGTCGCTTTGCGCCATGTCATCAAGCGAGGTGAAGAGATGCTCGACCAGGTAATCGTTGGCAAAACTCTGCGCCTGCTCAAGGCTGCGGGAATAGACTGCGGTAAGTTTCAGTTTGCCGGTTTCGTGGGCGGCGTCGACGAACTGGCGCGTGATCCAGTTCGTTCCAATGACTGCGAAACGTATCATAAACGTTTACGTACTCCGTAGCGGGGAACTTTTAGCCACTGTAGCACGTCATCATGACAATTCGCGTGCGCTATTCCGCATTACCTTTTAACGATAAATGCGTAAGCCACAGCCGGGTATCAAACTCCAGCTGGTGGTACTGCGGCTCCATATGGCAGCACAGAGAATAGAACGCTTTGTCGTGCTCTTTCTCTTTCAGGTGTGCGAGCTCGTGCACCACAATCATCCGCAGAAAGGCTTCCGGCGCGTTGCGAAAAACCGTCGCGACGCGGATCTCCGCCTTGGCCTTCAGCTTGCCGCCCTGCACGCGGGAGACGGCGGTGTGCAGGCCGAGCGCGTTTTTCAGCACGTGGATCTTGTTGTCGTACATCACCTTGTTGATCGGCGGCGCGCTCTTCAGATACCGGTTTTTCAGATCCTGCGTATACTGCCAGAGGGCTTTATCGGTCGCGAAATCGTGGGTGCCGGGGTAGCGTTTTTCCAGCACCGCGCCGAGCTTCTGCTCGGCAATCAGGCTGCGAACCTGAGAAAGTAAATGCTCCGGGTAGCCCTGGAGATAAGTAAGTTGGTTCATCAACGCCCCAAATCGACAATAAAACGGGTATACTCACGCACCCTTTTCAGGGATACGCCAAATTTTACCATTCAGGAGGGCCGATGAGCCACTTAGACAACGGTTTCCGTTCACTCAACCTTAAACGTTTCCCGGAAACGGACGACGTTAACCCGCTTCAGGCGTGGGAAGCGGCGGATGAATATCTGCTGCAGCAGTTGGATGAGACTGAAATCCGCGGCCCGGTTTTGATCCTGAATGACGCCTTCGGCGCGCTGGGCTGCGCCCTGGCGGAGCACACGCCGTACAGCATCGGCGATTCCTACTTAAGCGAGCTGGCGACGCGTGAAAACCTGCGCCATAACGACATCGACGAATCCAGCGTGAAATTCCTCGACAGCACCGCGGACTACCCGCAGGCGCCGGGCGTGGTGCTCATCAAAGTGCCAAAAACCATGGCGCTGCTGGAGCAGCAGCTGCGCGCGCTGCGTAAGGTCGTCACGCCAGAAACCCGCATCATCGCGGGTGCCAAAGCGCGCGATATTCATACTTCGACGCTGGAGCTGTTCGAGAAAGTCCTTGGCCCGACCACCACCACGCTGGCCTGGAAAAAAGCGCGCCTGATCAACTGTACGTTCGCCGCACCCGAGCTGGCCGACGCGCCGGACACGCTGAGCTGGAAGCTGGAAGGGACAGACTGGACCATCCATAACCACGCGAACGTCTTCTCCCGCACCGGTCTGGATATCGGCGCGCGCTTCTTTATGGAACACCTGCCGGAAAATCTGGAAGGGGAAATTGTCGATCTGGGCTGCGGCAACGGCGTGATTGGCCTGACGCTGCTGGCGAAGAACCCGGAGGCCAGCGTGGTGTTCAGCGACGAATCGCCGATGGCGGTGGCCTCCAGCCGTCTGAACGTGGAAACCAATATGCCGGACGCGCTGGACCGCTGCGAGTTTATGATCAACAACGCGCTGTCGGGCGTAGAGCCGTTCCGCTTCAACGCCGTGTTCTGTAACCCGCCGTTCCACCAGAAGCACGCCCTGACGGATAACGTCGCCTGGGAGATGTTCCACCACGCGCGCCGCTGCCTGAAGATTAACGGCGAGCTGTACATCGTGGCGAACCGCCACCTGGACTACTTCCACAAGCTGAAGAAGATTTTCGGTAACTGCGTCACCATTGCGACGAACAATAAGTTTGTGGTGCTGAAGTCGGTGAAGCTGGGACGTCGTCGGTAAGATTGTTTTGCCCGGTGGCGCTGCGCTTACCGGGCCTACAATGGCCTCGAACCCGTAGGCCGGGCAAGCGAAGCGCCGCCCGGCTATGCCCTAGATCGCCAGAGCTAACTTCGTCCCCTGCGCAATTGCCCGCCGCGCATCCAGCTCCATCGCCACGTCGCACCCGCCGATCAGATGCACCGTTTTACCGGCCTCGCGCAGCGGATCCGCCAGATCCCGCTTCGGCTCCTGCCCGGCACACAAAATCACATGATCCACGCGCAGCAGCTGCGGCTCGCCGCCGATCGTGACGTGCAGCCCGTCGTCGTCGATCTTCTGGTAGCTCACCGCCGGGATCATCTTCACCCCGCGCGAGAGCAGGGTGGCGCGGTGGATCCAGCCGGTGGTTTTCCCCAGCCCTTCGCCCGGTTTGCTGGCTTTACGCTGCAGCATCACGATCTGGCGCGGGCTTTTCGGCAGTTGTGGCCCTTCGGGTCGCAGGCCGCCGGACTGGCTGAGGCTGGTGTCGATACCCCATTCCACGCAGAATTCGGCAATGTTCTGGCTGGTGGCTTCGCCCGGCTGGCTTAAATACATCGCGGTGTCAAAACCGATCCCGCCGCAGCCGATAATCGCCACCTTCTCGCCAACCGGCGCTTTGTCACGCAGCACGTCGAGATAGCTCAGCACTTTTGGATGATCGATACCCTCGATCGCAGGCGTGCGCGGTACGATCCCGCTCGCCAGGATCACCTCATCAAAATCAGTCAGATCCGCCGCGTGGACAAACTGGTTAAGCCGCAGCTCGACGCCCGTCAGCTCGATCATCCGGCGGTAGTAGCGCAGCGTTTCGTAGAACTCCTCTTTGCCGGGGATCTGTTTGGCGATATTAAACTGCCCGCCAATCTCT
Organism: Enterobacter cloacae complex sp. BZL2005; assembly: GCF_049238885.1. Taxonomy (NCBI): domain Bacteria; kingdom Pseudomonadati; phylum Pseudomonadota; class Gammaproteobacteria; order Enterobacterales; family Enterobacteriaceae; genus Enterobacter; species Enterobacter cloacae complex sp. BZL2005. The sequence goes on from NZ_JBMKGI010000005.1 coordinate 181,791, forward strand.
CCCAACGCATCAAACAGCGTCACGCCGTGCCCGCGCGAGGCGGCATTGACCGCAAACGCCAGGCCTGCCGGGCCAGCACCCACGACGGCCAGGCGTTTTTTATTGACCGCCGAAACGATCGGCATTTTGGTTTCATGGCAGGCGCGTGGGTTAACCAGGCAGGAGGTGACCTTCCCGACGAAGATCTGATCCAGACAGGCCTGATTACAGCCGATGCAAGTGTTGATCTCATCCGCGCGTCCGCTTTGCGCTTTCGACAGCAGCTCGGCATCGGCCAGGAACGGGCGCGCCATCGAGACCATGTCGGCATCGCCGCGTGAAATCACATCGTCCGCCACCTGCGGATCGTTAATGCGGTTGGTGGTGACCAGAGGAACGGACACTTTGCCTTTCAGCCTGCGCGTCACCCAGCTGAACGCCGCGCGCGGCACCGGCGTGGCGATGGTCGGGATGCGCGCCTCGTGCCAGCCGATGCCGGTGTTGATAATGGTGGCCCCCGCGGCTTCAATCGCCTGCGCCAGCTGCAAGGTTTCGTCAAACGTGCCTCCGCCCTCCACCAGATCGAGCATCGACAGGCGGAAGATGATGATAAAGTCCGCGCCCGCACGTTCGCGCACGGCGCGCACGACTTCTACAGCAAAGCGCATCCGGCGGGCATAGTCGCCGCCCCATTCGTCGTCGCGCTGGTTGGTGCGGGCGGCGAGGAACTCGTTAATCAGGTAGCCTTCGGAGCCCATCACCTCAACGCCGTCATAGCCCGCTTCACGCGCCAGCGCGGCGCAGCGGGCGAAGTCGTCAATCAGCGCCAGGATCTCGTCGTGGCTCAGAGCATGCGGAGTGAAGCGGTTAATCGGCGCCTGAATGGCCGATGGCGCAACCAGATTCGGCTGATAGCTGTAGCGTCCGGTGTGCAGAATTTGCAGGGCGATTTTACCGCCCTCGTTGTGTACCGCGTCGGTCACAATGCGGTGATGCGGGAGCTGTGCTGCATCGTTCAGCACCGCACCGCCCTCCATGCCGACGCCGGAAGGGGAAGGGGCCACGCCGCCGGTGACAATCAGCGCCACCCCGTGGCGCGCGCGCGCGGCATAGAAAGCCGCCAGACGCTCGGCCCCGTCCGGATGCTCCTCGAGCCCGGTGTGCATCGAGCCCATCAACACGCGGTTTTTGAGTGTGGTGAACCCCAGATCGAGAGGGGCGAATAACGACGGGTAGCGGCTCATAGTCTCTTCCAGTGTAAAATTATTGTTATGTGGTCGGATGAGTTACTAATTTAGCCAGCGGCAGCGGAAAGGTAAAAGCGGGATCGAATGATTGTGATAGATCTCAAAGAACTTCCCCGGTGGCGCTGCGCTTACCGGGGCTACAAATCCCCAGGACAGATAAGCGTAGCGCCATCCGGCGTTATTTACGGCGCCGCTGCCCGCACCAGCCCCGGCGCCTGCCACATCGACGTGGTCAGTCCGCTGTCCACCAGCCCGAGCTGGTCCGCGTATACCGCCTGCCATTTCTGCATCATGCCGTCGTACAGCTCGCGGTGCGCCGGGTTTGGCGTGAACTCGCGGCTCCATTTCACCAGCCGCTCGCCCGTCGAGGCCATATCCGCAAACAGCCCCGCGCCCGTACCCGCGGCAATCGCGCAGCCCAGCGCCGTGGCTTCTTTCACTTCCGGCACGCGCACCGGCAGGCCCGTGACGTCGCTTAAAATCTGGCTCCACAGGGCACCTTTTGACCCGCCGCCCGCAAACACCAGGCTCTCAAACGTCACGCCGGAAAAGCGTGAAATCTGCGCCAGGTTGCAGGCCGAAACAATCGCCGCGTTCTCTTCCAGGGCGCGGAACAGCGTCGCTTTATTGCATTTTTCCGGGTCAATGGAGAGGTTAATAAACGACGGCGCGGCGTGGTACCACTGCTTGAAATGCATCGCGTCGGAGAAGATCGGCATTACCCCGTGGGAGCCCGCCGGCACCCGGCTGGCCATCTCTTCCAGCAGGGAATAGGTGTCCATCCCCATCCGCTCGGCAATCAGCTTTTCCTCCGCGCAGAAGGCGTCGCGGAACCAGCGCATGGTCAGCCCGGTAAAGAAGCTGATCGACTCCGCCTGCACCATGCCGGGGATAACGTGCGGATTCACGCGGATGTTCATGTCGGGGTCGGTGCGTACCTGCGGCAGATTGACCACCTGCTGCCAGAAGGTGCCGCCCAGCACCGCCGTTTGTCCGGCGCGAACCACGCCCAGCCCCAGACAGCCCAGCTGCACGTCGCCGCCGCCCATCACTACCGGCGTGCCTTCGCGCAGGCCGCTCTGCTGCGCGGCCTCCCGGGTTATAGCACCCAGTACGGTGCCGGTCTCTTTTACCGGAGAGAGAATATCGGCGCGCAGCCCGGCCATGTCGAGAAGCGCCGGACGCCAGTCGCGGGAGAAGAGATCCAGCATGCCGGTGGTGCCCGCGTTCGACGGGTCGACCGCCAGCTCGCCGGAGAGCTTCGCCGCCAGCCAGTCGCTGATCATGGTGATAGTCGCGGCCCTGCGGTAAATATCCGGACGGTGGTGCGCCAGCCACAGCAGGCGCGGCATGGCGCTCAGCGCCAGCGTCTGGCCGGAGACCTCATACACTTCGGATTCAAAACGGTCATCGTGGATCTCTTTGAGTTCGGCCACCTCGCGGCTGGCGCGGGCGTCGACGTTGGCGCAGGCCCAGATGGCCTCGCCGTTACGGTCGTACAGCACGATCCCTTCGCGCATCGAACAGCAGGCGACGGACTGGATATCTGCCGCGCTCAGGCGCGCACGCTCAAGCGCCTGATGAATGCACCGGCAGGCCAGCTGCCAGTTGGTCTCGAGGTCAAACTCCATCGACCCCGGCACGTTCTCCACGCTCAGGTGCTTCCACTCGGCCTGGCCGACGGCAATCTGGTTGCCCTGCAAATCGAAAATCACGGCGCGAACGCTGCCGGTCCCTGCATCTAACGCTAAAAGGTAACTCATGAGCTTGCCTCGCTGTTAGCGCAGGGCGGGCTCTTATTTGGCCAGAGCCAGCACCGCGCGGGCTGTCGTCTCTTCCGTCACCAGGCCATTGATACGGCGACCCTTCAGTGCGGCATAAATCGCATCGGCTTTCTCTTCCCCGCCGGCCACGCCAACGATGGTGGGCAGCTGCGCCAGCTCATCAAGCGAGACGCCGAGTAATTCTTTGTGGATCTCCAGCTCCTCAACGCACTCCCCTTCGGCATTGAGGAAATAGCCGAGAATGTCGCCGACCGCGCCTTTGCGGGCGTACATCAGCTGCTCGCCTTCGCTGATATAGCCGGAGCGCAGGATCGTGGCGTCACGGCGCTGGTTTACTGAACCAATACCAACTACCGCCACGTCGGCTGCGGTGGCGGCGAGGATCACGTCCCGCACGCTGGTCTCGCGTTTTAAGATCCCGGCCACTTCGGCGGAAGACACGCGAAGCGGGGCGGGGATCATGCTGACGCTGCAGGCCGCATCCAGCTGGCCGATACCAGTCATGTACGGCCCGACGCCGCCGGAGAGCGTCACGAGGCGGATCTGCTGCGAGCTGATAAAGCCGCTCAGGTGCTGCAGGCTGCTCATGGTGGTTTCACCGAACCCCACCGCCAGCAGCTGGCCGGGCTCCAGCACGCCCATCAGCGACTGCGCCGCGCCAATGCCTAACCGCACGTTCATCGGCGGCGTATTTAGGGCAGGCATCACGCGCACCAGCTTCAGGCCAAAGCGCTGCTGTAGCTCGGTTTCAAGCGACAGGCAGCCCTCGTAGCGGGAGTTAATCTGCACGCGGATCACCCCGGACTGGCGGCCTTTCTCCAGCAGGCGGGAGATTTTTAATCGCGGCAGCCCGAGGCGTTCGCCGATATCGTTCTGGGTCAGCCCGTCGTGGTAGTAGCACCAGGCCACGCGCGCCACCAGCTCCTCTTCCGCCAGCGCCAGCCCGGCAAACCGTCCTTCTTCCGCAGTGCGTTTATCGCTCATAGTTGAACTCTTATAAAAATTTAGATCATATGTTCGTGATGACGCGGAGGGAAAGTGTGAGCCACGCGACAAAACGGATCATTTCGATCGTTTCTGGTTTATCTGAATCTCAATCGATAAAACTGTGATCCCTGCACGGTTGTAAATATAGTTCACCGTCTACGCTTTTGAACATTATTAAATCTAAAAATCATTTGTTCAATAGCGGAGCGATGATGACCCCACTTCTCGACGCGCGAAGTATCAGCAAGCAGTTCTCAGGCGTGCCGGTTCTAAAAGGCATTGATTTCACGCTGCTTGCGGGCCAGGTGCACGCGCTGATGGGTGGGAACGGCGCGGGAAAATCGACGCTGATGAAGATCATCGCCGGAGTCGAGACGCCGGATGAGGGTGAACTTTCCGTCGAGGGGCAGTCATATGCGCGGCTGACGCCCGTGCAGGCGCACGGGCTCGGCATTTACCTCGTGCCGCAGGAGCCGCTGCTGTTCCCCAACCTGACGGTGCGGGAAAACATCCTGTTCCGCCTGCCGCGCGAGCGCGGTCTGGAAAAGCGGCTGGCGGAGAAACTTGAGCAGCTGCAATGCCGGCTGAACCTCGACGCCGCCGCCAGCACCCTGGAAGTGGCGGATCAGCAGATGGTGGAGATTCTGCGCGGATTAATGCGCAACGCCAGGATCCTGATCCTCGACGAGCCCACGGCCTCCCTCACGCCGGGCGAAACCGAACGGCTGTTTCGTCAGATCCGCGCCCTGCAGGCGCTCGGCGTCGGGATCGTGTTTATCTCGCATAAGCTGCCGGAAATTCGCATGCTGTCGAGCCACGTCTCGGTGATGCGCGACGGCGCGGTGGTGCTCAGCGGTGAAACCGCGCAGTTCGACGATAGCGCCCTGATCGCCGCCATGACGCCGGTAAGCCGCGAGAAATCCCTCAGCGATACGCAAAAGCTGTGGCTGGCGCTGCCGGGCAACCGCCGCACCCAGCCGCAGGACTTTCCGGTGCTCCGGGTGGAGGATCTTACCGGGGAAGGGTTTATCGATCTGAGCCTTGAGATCTACGCCGGGGAGATCGTCGGCCTGGCCGGGTTGGTAGGCTCCGGGCGCACCGAGTTTGCCGAAACGCTCTATGGCCTGCGGCCTGTGCGCGGGGGGCGCGTCTGGCTGGAGAACCAGGACATCACCGCCGCACCGGTAAGTTCACGTCTGGACAAAGGCCTGGTCTACCTGCCGGAAGACAGGCAGGTGTCGGGCCTGTTCCTCGACGCGCCGATCCGCTGGAACACCGTGGCGCTGAACGAGCCGTCGCTCTGGCAGCAGCGGAAAAGAGAGTCCGCGGTGGTGGAGCGCTATCACCGGGCGCTGGGGATCAAGCTCAACCATGCGGATCAAACCCTGCGCACGCTCTCCGGCGGCAACCAGCAGAAGGTGCTGCTGGCACGCTGTCTGGAGGCCAACCCGTTATTGCTGATCGTCGATGAACCGACGCGTGGCGTGGACGTCTCGGCGCGCGCCGATATCTACCAGCTTATCAAAAGCGTGGCGGCGCAGAACGTGGCGGTGCTGATGATCTCAAGCGATCTCGATGAGTTTCCCGGCCTTGCCGATCGCGTGCTGGTGATGCATCAGGGCGTACTCAGCGGCGAACTGCCGCGCCATGCCGTCAGCCTCGATCGCATGATGGCGCTGGCGTTTGGAGGGCAATCATGAAGATCTTACTGAAAAACCGCGAGCTGAGCGCGTTTCTCGCCATTCTGGCGCTGTTCGCCGTGCTGGTGGCGCTGAACCCGTCCTACTTCAGCTTGCAGACACTGGGGATGATCTTCGCCAGCTCGCAGATCCTGATCCTGCTGGCGATCGGCGCGGCGCTGGTGATGCTGACCCGCAATATCGACGTCTCCGTGGGGTCGACCGTTGGGCTGTCCGCCATCGCCGTCGGCGTGGCGCTGAACAGTGGCTACAGCCTGCCCGTTTCCATTCTCTTCGCGCTGTCAGTTGGCGCGCTGGCGGGGGCATTCAACGGTTTTCTGGTGGTGGGATTACGCATCCCGGCGATTGTCGCCACCCTCGGCACGCTGGGGCTGTACCGTGGAGCGATGCTGCTCTGGACGGGCGGAAAGTGGATTGAAGGGCTGCCGCCGGGGTTGAAATCCCTCTCTGAGCCTGCGGCCATCGGCGTGTCGCCCCTTGGCATGGTGGTGTTGATTATCGTGGTCACCGGCGCGTGGACGCTGTCGCGCACCGCGTTCGGGCGTGATTTCTACGCGGTGGGGGATAACCTCGCCGCCGCGCGCCAGCTGGGCGTGGCGGTGAATCGCACCCGCATGATCGCTTTTACCCTCAACGGCATGCTGGCGGCCTGCGCCGGGATTGTCTTTGCCGCACAGATTGGCTTCGTGCCCAACCAGACCGGCAGCGGGCTGGAGATGAAGGCCATCGCCGCCTGCGTACTGGGGGGCATTTCACTGCTGGGCGGCACGGGCACGCTGATCGGCGCGCTGCTCGGTGCGTTCTTCCTCACCCAAATCGACACCGTGCTGGTGCTGTTCAGGCTTCCGGCCTGGTGGAACGACTTTATCGCCGGGCTGGTGCTGCTGGGCGTGCTGGTGCTCGACGGGCGTCTGCGTCAGGCGCTGGCGCGGCATCAGCGGGCGCTGAAGTACGGTCGTTTCCAGGCGGGCAACAGAGGGGGAAAGCACGTCACCCCCTTTCCCAAACGTAAAAAAGAGGTGGCGTAAATGAGGCTTAACTGGGAAAGCGCGCTGCTCATTTTGCTGGTGCTGGAGATCCTGCTTTTCGGGGCCATCAACCCGCGGATGCTCGATATCAACATGCTGCTGTTCAGCACCAGCGACTTCATCTGCATCGGTATTGTGGCGCTGCCGCTGACGCTGGTGATCGTCAGCGGCGGGATCGACATCTCCCTCGGCTCGACCATCGGCCTGTGCGCCATTGCGCTGGGGGTGATGATGCAGGCGGGGTGGCCGATGGCGGTCGCCGTTCCGCTTACACTGCTGCTGGGTCTGCTGTGCGGGCTGGTGAATGCGGCGCTGATCCACTACACCGGCATCAGCCCGCTGGTCATTACCCTCGGCACGCTCTACCTCTACGGCGGCGGCGCGCTGCTGCTCTCCGGCATAGCGGGCGCGACGGGCTACGAGGGCATCGGCGGCTTCCCGGACAGCTTCACGGCGTTCGCTAACCTCACGGTGTTGGGTCTGCCGATCCCATTGGTCTTGTTCGCGGTAATCACCGTCTTCTTCTGGCTCATTACCCACCGCGGGCGCTTTGGCCGTCATCTGTTCCTTATTGGGCAGAACCCGCGCGCGGCGCGCTATGCGGCGCTGCCGGTGAACGGCATGCCCTACGTGCTGTACGGCCTGGTGGGCGTGGCCTCGGCGATTGCCGCGCTGGTGATGGTCTCCTATTTCGGCTCCGCGCGTTCGGATCTGGGGCGCGATCTTTTAATGCCTGCGCTCACCGCCGCCGTGCTCGGCGGAGCCAATATCTACGGCGGGTCAGGTTCGGTTGTCGGTACGGCGCTGGCGGCGCTGCTGGTGGGGTACCTGCAACAGGGTTTACAGATGGTCGGCATCCCCAACCAGGTGTCGAGCGCGCTGTCGGGGGCGCTGCTGGTTGTGGTGGTGATGGGGCGTTCGCTGAGTCTGCACCGCGAATGGGTGCGATCTCTCTTTAGAAAACTATCCGGAGCGTAAGATGAAAACAAAACTGCTCGTCCTGGCAATGGCCCTCAGCTTCGCTTCGGCGCAGGCGGCGGACCGCATTGCCTTTATCCCGAAGCTGGTGGGCGTCGGCTTCTTCACCAGCGGCGGCAACGGTGCGAAAGAGGCGGGGAAAGATCTTGGCGTGGACGTGACCTACGACGGCCCAACCGAGCCGAGCGTCTCCGGCCAGGTGCAGCTCATCAATAACTTCGTCAACCAGGGCTATAACGCCATTATCGTCTCCGCCGTGTCGCCGGATGGGTTGTGTCCGGCGCTGAAGCGCGCGATGCAGCGCGGCGTCAAGGTCCTGACCTGGGATTCCGACACCAAACCGGAGTGCCGCAGCATCTACATCAACCAGGGCACGCCGGAACAGCTGGGCGGCCTGCTGGTGGAGATGGCGGGCAAGCAGGTCACCAAACCGAACGCGAAAGTGGCGTTCTTCTACTCCAGCCCGACCGTTACCGATCAGAACCAGTGGGTGAAAGAGGCGAAGGCCAAAATCGAGAAAGACCATCCCCAGTGGCAGATCGTCACCACCCAGTTTGGCTATAACGACGCCACCAAATCGTTGCAGACCGCCGAAGGGATCTTAAAAGCCTATCCGGATCTGGATGCGGTCATCGCCCCGGACGCCAACGCGCTTCCTGCTGCCGCGCAGGCGGCAGAAAACCTGAAGCGGGAAGGGGTGGCGATTGTCGGGTTCAGCACGCCGAACGTGATGCGCCCGTACGTTGAGCGCGGCACGGTGAAGGCCTTCGGCCTGTGGGACGTGGTGCAACAGGGCAAAATTGCGGTCAATGTCGCCGATCGTTTGCTGAAAAAAGGCGATCTTAACGTTGGCGACAGCGTGGACGTGAAAAATATCGGGACGCTGAAGGTCGAGCCGAACAGCGTGCAGGGCTACCAGTATGAGGCGAAGGGCAACGGCATCGTGCTGCTGCCGGAACGCGTGGTGTTCACCAAAGAGAACATCAGCAAATACGATTTCTGACGGGGGAGCAAATGGCTGATTTAGACGACATCAAAGACGGCAAGGATTTTGGCATCGGCACGCCGCAGCAAAATGTGCCGTTCACCCTGAAGGGCTGCGGCTCGCTGGACTGGGGCATGCAGTCGCGGCTGGCGCGCATCTTCAACCCAAACAGCAACCGCACGGTGATGCTGGCCTTTGACCACGGCTACTTTCAGGGGCCGACTACCGGCCTTGAGCGTATCGACCTCTCTATCGCGCCGCTGTTTGGTGAAACCGACGTGCTGATGTGTACCCGCGGCATCCTCAGGAGCCAGGTGCCCGCCGCGACGAACAAACCGGTGGTGCTGCGCGCCTCCGGCGGTAACTCGATTCTGGGCGAACTTTCCAACGAGTGCGTGGCGGTGGCGATGGAAGACGCCCTGCGCCTGAACGTCTGCGCGGTGGCGGCGCAGGTGTACATCGGAAGCGAGTTTGAGCATCAGTCGATCAACAACATCATCAAGCTTGTCGATGCAGGGGCGCGCTACGGCATGCCGACGCTGGCGGTGACGGGCGTGGGGAAAGAGATGGCGCGTGACGCTCGGTATTTCTCGCTGGCAAGCCGCATTGCCGCCGAAATGGGGGCGCAGTTCGTCAAAACCTACTACGTGGATGAGGGTTTTGAAAAAGTCACCGCCAGCTGCCCGGTGCCGATCGTTATCGCGGGGGGCAAAAAGCTGCCGGAGCACGAGGCGCTGGAGATGTGCTGGCGCGCGATAGACCAGGGCGCGTCCGGCGTGGACATGGGGCGCAACATCTTCCAGTCCAGCGCGCCGCTCGCCATGCTGAAGGCGGTGAAGAAAGTGGTGCACGATAACTGGAATGCCCGTGATGCGTTCCAATTCTGGCAGGAAGAGAAACAGGGAGAAGCACAATGAACGTGACGCTGGTAGAGATCAACATTAAGCCCGAGCGGGTGGACGAGTTTCTGGAGGTGTTTCGCGCCAACCACGAGGGCGCAATCCAGGAGCCGGGGAACCTGCGTTTTGACGTATTGCAGGACCCGAGGGTGAAAACCCGGTTCTTTATCTACGAAGCCTATAAAGACGAAGAGGCGGTGCTGGCGCATAAGCAAACCCCGCACTATCTCGCGTGCGTGGATAAGCTGGAGGAGCTGATGTCGGAGCCGCGCAAAAAACGCAGCTTTGTCGGGTTATTGCCGGAGTAATGGTCTTGCCCGGTGGCGCTGCGCTTACCGGGCTTTTGGGGAAAAGGTGGAATGGTTTTCTAGGCCGGATGAGCGTAGTCCGCCCGGCTTTAGATTTTGCTTTACTGCGCTTTTTTGGCTGCGTCCTGCATCTCTTTCATTTTTTGCGCGGCCGCTTGCTGGCTTTGGCGTAGGTTTTCGCTCGCGGCAACCAGAAACTCAGGATGATTAGCCAGGTAGATAGATATCGCTTCACCCATTTTTTCCGGATGGGCGGTAAAGTAATCCTCGGCGATTTTGCCGATTTCCGTCTTCTGCTCAGCGGTAAACTCAGCGGCCTGGCTCAGCGCCGGTGCGGTCAGTGTGACGAAAACGGTCAGAACGAGGAGGGGGTGCTTTATGAAAAACATGATGGGGACTCATTTCAGATTAAGGATGTTAACCACGGGCGGCATAACCCGGCCATAGTCGTTTATGGTTTGCCAGCGTATTTCGCAGCGAGGCGCCTTCTGGCACTCGTCCATTGTTCGCTGGCTAAAAGGGGCAATGATGCCCGCGTTATCAATGGATTTGTTGTTAATACGCGTCTGGAAGAGCGTCACGTAGTAGGGGGTCGGGTTCTTCACCACGAGCTGGTTTGCTGAATATGACCAGAGGATTTCCCGATACGCGTTTTCTGGATTGCCGTTTAATCCCTCAGGGCGATAGAACACTTTGAAGCTTGAACGTACGGCCATTTGCACGTTGTCGCTGCTGGTCTTACTGGCTGGAATGGTTGAGATGCTGAGGGTGAAAAGCGTTTCACGGTCAGCAGGCAACCCCTCATCGGCACGAAAAATCCTGATGCTATTTTCGCGTCCGCCCTGTAGTGCAAAAAGCGCGGGCGTTGCAACAAGCGCCGAGGTCGCCTGGGGGGCAGAGGTTGCCCCTGGCCAGTTTCCGCCAGCATAAATTTTTGCGCTGACCAGCCAGGGAAGCGTGGATTTATTGCGCACTGAAACGGTAATGGAGTGCTGTTTTTCAGGATAGACGAAGCGTGTCCCCCCTATCACGACGCCTGCATGCGCAAAAGAGATGAACGTTAAGAAGGCTAAAACAGGGATCAGGATGCGCAGTTTCATCACGGTGTTATCAGGCATAAGTCAAAATAAAGGTTGCTGCAGCATTGGCTGTTCCGGGCGATACAGCGCCTCCGTCAGCAAGATAACGGGCATAAAAATCAAGGGTGGCAGTAAGCTGGTTATTTGACAGCGTAAACAGCTGGCTTTCATCGCCCAGCGGTATAAGCGTTTTGTCCGGATTATAAATACCGATAGCCACGCCGCTGGCATAACCCGGACCGCCTGTCAGCGAAAGCAAATCTGCGTTGCCCTGATTGGGCGTGCCTTCAAAATGGGTACTGATGTTATTCAACCCTGCGCCGCAGTTTTCAAGATTGATAGCAAAATGTTCCCATGGCGTATTATTTTTCTGGTTCGTAAATTGCCCTGTGGCGACGTCGCTCATACGAACGATAAGATTTTCCGAATCAGGCGATATGATGCAGGTTTTGCTTTTTACGGTGCCTACAATATAAACGGTCCCGTCGTGCGCCATTGTACTCGCACTGCCCAGGTGCATCAGAATAATGCAGAAGAAAAATAACCGGAGAAACGGTTTCATTCATATTCCTTACTGATAAAGCAGGTCAAAATACATAACGGCAGTCGCATTTCCTGACGTCACAACGGGCAGCGTGGATTTATAGTGCAAATAAAACGTGAGCGTGTTATCCCCCGGCAGCAGCGGATAAAGCGAGGACTCCGTATTATTGATCGGTATTGGGGTGCGATTGGAATCCAGTAGCTCAACGCCGAGGCCCGTTGCCATCCTGCCAGGCGTTCCCTTTCCGTTATCTGAAAGTGCCAGCAATGTCGGGTTGTTCGCATCCACATTCCCGGTAAACCAAACTTTGGTGCCGGTAATGGCGCGGGTGCAACCTTTCAACGTGATATCAAACTTTGTATCCGGCGTTGTGGTGCCAACCGACGGGAAATCATCCGCGGTAAAGTCACCGAGTTCGACCGTCTGCTCAACGCTGCCTGTGTCGACGTTGCAGGACTCCCCCACGATGGTGCCGATAAACTGAACATTGAAACTGTCATTATCTGCTCTGGCGGTCTGTAAGGACAACGCCAGATTTGCCAGCAGAAACAGGAGAAAATTGCGCTTTTTCATCACCCAATCCTTATGCGAAATCAACGCGTAACAAGGCCAGAGCGGTGAACACGCCCAGTTCCGGGGAATTGCCCGTTGTGCTGATAGGATATGCTTTCAGCGTCACGTTGGCCTTGCCCGCCTCATCAGTCGTAAAAGGTGCGCTACTTGAAAAGACATTCGGTTTCAATATGTTGTCTTGCTCACTGGTAACCACGACGGCAACATCAGGATTATCCGATGCCAGCGCTTCCGGGTAGCGAGGGTCCGATGTGCCCATAACGCGCAAGGTTAATTGTGCCGGCGAGTTCACATCAGCATTACATTCAATGGGCACATTGAAGGTTTTGGGTTGAGCGTTGTCCGGCATCTGCCCGGCGCGCGTAAAATCACCGTGATAAAGAGAACCCAGATCCACCGTTACGGTTTGCCCGGCATTAATGACGCAGTTTTGCGGCACGGTAATGACGCCACTGTAGGTAATCTGGTAGACAATATTGGTCAGGCGATCGTTATTCGTCGTGGTGACGTACACATTGAACATCAATTTTGGCGGGATAACCACGGTGCCGATAAAAGGCCTGACAATTTGTAATTTAAAGATCAGGTCATTATCGTTGACCGGGAAAACGCCGCCGGTATCCACTTCATCGTGGCCGCCCATGTGAACGTACTCAATGGGGGGATAAAATTCACCAATGGTTGCGTCATTTATTTTCATGGCGCCAATAATATAATCCGGGTCAAGCTGGAGATATTTCCATTCACCATCCGTTTTGACGACCGGAAAAGGGCTCAAATAGGAGCGATAGGTGCGTTTTTCCCACTCACCCGGTGGACAGGTGGCGTTAACCTGCACATCCTGATTTTTTTCCAGCTCTGTGGAGCCACCTTTAATGTTCTGATTGGTGTTCAGCGTGGTGGTCAAATCATAGTTAACAATCGAGATGCCACCGTTAGCATTTTTACAAATATCGGCTATTCCATAAGGTGAGAATGCCAGCCCGACCACATAAAATAAAATCATCCATAATTTCATTTATATACACTCCGTTTTCAACCGCAGCAGCGGCTGTTTACTTTCAGGTAATTGATACTTCACGCTACATTGCTTGTCTGACCCTTCACCCCACTGAATTTTCAGCGTTCCCGCCGGGCTCAGGCCAGAGAGATAGACCTCTCCGTCTTCACCCACAATCGTATCGCTGCCATTGTCATCACGTGACACCATGGCACCGAAAGGAACGGGTTTGCCCCGATGGGTTAAGGTCATTAACGCACGCGTACCAGGCCGGGCTTTGAAGGTTGCACGCACAACCGCGCCACGGGTTGGGACCACATTGGTTACGGCATCATCGATATCCATATCGTCAGCCAGTGAGTTGATGTCCAGTGCCATGCGGTTGAGATGATACGAGGACGCGTAGGGAACCACGGCATAGCCTCTCCAGTCGGTATGAATACCTGGCTCGTTCTCGACCTTGACGTTACTCGCGCCCGGAGCGGCAATCAGCACGTTGGTATCACCCAGCGGCTGGCTAAGGGTGATGCCATTCCGGTGAGCAATGACGCCGCCGCTCAAACCGTAGTTCACCTGCTGGTAGTCGCCGTTTCCGCTGTAGTTATAGCCCACGTTCGCATTGCCATAGGCGCTATCGTATTCAAGGCTGCTGGAGCCTTGTGATTTGGTCCCCTGGCTTGAATACCCTTCCTGAACGCTGTAGCTCAGGTTGTTATCCTCAAGCAATGTGCCGTTGATCCCGGCATTTTGCGAGGTTTCACCCTTTTTGTCGGTGCTGATGTTGTAGGTGGCATAAGCATAGTTATGCTTCTGGCTGACATCGTTTTGTGGACGCAGCCACAGGCTCAATGGCAGCGACAAATTCAGCGCGTAAATCTCGTCGCTTTTCGACATGCCCGGTGATTTGTTGTAGTTGTAGGACAGGCTGTAGGACACATCTTTAATGGTTCCGCTAAAGCCTACCTGGAGTAGCGTATTTTTTTCATCGGTATGCCAGTAGGTCTGTTGGCTGCCCGTGACAAAGAGCGAACCTGCATGACCAAGCTGCTGAGAGATGTTGAACTGAACCTTTCCTCGCTTGGTGTAGTACAGATTGTAATAATCCATCCAGGGATTTTGCTGTTCGGTATCGTTGTCCTCGTGGTCACCTGTGTAGCCGCGCATTTGCTTATAGGCTGTTTCATCCAGGGAATAGAATCCCGAGGTCGAGTACCGGTAGCCCAGCAGCTGAAAGTTAGTGCCGAGGCCGTTAAGGGATTTTGCATACAGAAAACGGATCGATTGCCCTGAATGCGTGCTGTCATCCGCCAGCGTGCTCTTCGCGTGAGTCACATCCGCAGAGATAGCGCCCAGTTCACCCATATTCAGGCCGGTGCCGAATGCCAGCGAGTGGTAATTGTTGGTTATCTGCGATCCGCTATACAGCGTGAAGCCATGCGAAAGCCCCCAGATTAGAGACCCCTGAACGAAATTAACCTCGTCCTGTTGATCGCTGCTGCTGCGGTATTCGGCCGCTGTTAATGCGTACTTTACGCGGCCTTCACGCTGGAGTACGGGAACGGTGGAATAAGGCACGGAATAGCTGTTGATGCTACCGTCAGATTCTTTTACCTCAACACTGAGGTCACCGCTTGAGGACGTGGGAAACAGGTCGCTAATCGCAAATGCACCCGGTGGAACATAGCTTTGATAAATGGTGTAGCCATTTTGCTTAATGGTTACCTGAGCATTGCTTTTTGCGATACCACGGATCGTGGGCGCGAAACCCTTCAGGCTATCGGGCAGCATATTGTCATCAGAGGCGATTTGCGCACCGCGAAAAGGGAGGCTGTCAAATACGTCTGATGGGGTGTAGCTGTCACCCAGCGTCAGTCTTCCTTTCAGCGGAATGACCGCGCGTTCAACATAGGTATTAATGTGCTGCCAGTTGTCGCTGCGTGAGTCATCGCTGTTGTGATAATTCCAGCTTGAGTAATCCCTTAACCGCCACGGGCCAAGGTTCAACCCGCTGTTAAGCCCGAGGAAATAGCTTTTACTGGTTGAGTTGCTCTCCCCCCGATCGCGGCTACGAGAGCCGGTGAAGTTATAATTCAGCAGGAGGGCATTAATGCCTTCATCCCATTGTTCAGGCGGAATATATCCGCGTGCGCTATTCCTCAGGGCGGCTTGCGGGATACTGATATCCAGCCGCTGATGCTCAAAATCAAAGGTGGTTGATGAGGCGGGAATGATTGACGCAATATCAATACAGCTGTCCGTTTTTTCCGCCGTCAGCGCAGGAAACGCCTGAAGGTTAACGCCCAGGTTTTCCAGCGCTTTTGCTGATAAACAGGCGGTCAGACCGGTATCATCCGCCTGCGGTTGTGCCGTCGACGCCGTATTTCTTGCCGTAAAGGTGATATCGCGAGTCGCCACAAACGCCCCGTTAAGCCAGAGATCGACACGATAAACGCCTGGTGCCTGGCCATTGGTGGAAAACCGCGACAGGTCAGCAACGGCAGAGGGATCGCTAGACAAAAATGCCGGGTTGAAAAAATATTCTGCACTTGCATCTGATGGCGATAGCAATCCTGCTATCGCCATCGCCACTGGCGTAAGGGATGTTAAAGAAAATGTGCTAAAAATCAGTGAAGTATTACGTTTCATCTCTTTTCCCTGCAGTAAATGCTAAGTACTTCCTTCCTTGAAGACAAAATGCAGGTCTGCTATTTCATTTCAGGTTGTTAATGGGAACAAATCTGCGTAGGGGTATTTGCGCCGAAATCATTCACTGTCTGGAATTTCACACTACCGGAACCGCCGCCGGGGATATCCACCGTCAACGTGTTTTTAGGTGCGACCATTGAATTGGGAAGACGGGTTCCCCCAACAAAGAACTGCACCAACGATACGTAATACGGTGATGGATTCGTTATGATGACTTTTCCATTTTCTGTCCGACACGTCAGCGTTTTGGGCGCATCCACGGAAAGGGATGTTAATTTCTTAGGGCGAATGAATAACTTAATCACACTCTGTGTTGCTATTTGCAGCGTATTGCCCTGAAGCTTATTTTTATCGACAGACGGAATAGCCTTGCTGTTCAGATAGAAAACAGTTTCGCGATCGGCAGGAAGGTCGGGGCCGATATACATAATACGCAGCGTGTTCTCTTTCTTAGGGTGGATAACAAACAACGGTGGCGTAAGGATAAAGTCTGGTGACTTGATACCCTCAACGTTGGCTACCCATGATTGTATTAAGAACGTATTGTCTGCCGACGAATTGATCACCGGTAATGAAACCTGTTTATCCCCCTGCGGATAAATGACGCGGGTAGCCCCTAAAGCAATTCCACCTGCAGAGGCATTCGTTGCCAGACCCATTGTCAGCAGTAACGTACCAGCCATCATCAGGCGAGACAAAGACGTAGGTGATGTGTTCATTTGCATTGTTCCCTCAATTCTCATGACGAGGCACTCGGGCCTCTGAGTGTTTTACTGGTAGACGACGTTAAACCATACCTGGGCGTCGGCCGTACCAGCCTGAACGTGCGGTTGTGTGGAGCGGTATTTCGCCATAAAACGCAGAACATTGGCGCCGTTCTGCAAGGGGGCGTACCAGGGCGGGGCTGTATCCGGAATAAGTAGATGGCCGGTTGCGTCAAATATTCCCACACCAATCCCCTGCGCTGCGCCTGCGCCATAACCTGCGCGAAAAATTTGCGGGTCTTTTGCATCGGACTCGCCGCTGAACAGTACGCCCGCACGTTGACTGACGCTGGTATCGCAGTCTTCTAGCGTTATCTGAAAGGCTGTCGGTGCTGCCCAATCGCCCGTTGCGGCAAATTCGTTATTGCGTATTTGGCCCATACGCACAATCTGGTCCTGACTTTCTGCACTGACGGAACAGCCGGTGTTGACGACTTGCCCCTGAAAATGCACGCTTCCGTCGTCAATTGCCGAGGCGGGCAGTGCAACGCACAGCAATACGCTGAAAAACAGCACTGATTGCCTGGTGACCTGTCGCATAGTGACTCCGTTTCGATGGATCGGCAAAACACCCCCGAATCAGATTCCGGGGGTGTTACTGCAGCTAACGAATCAGGAGTAAACCATCTGGAATGTTGCAGTCGAGGATACGTTACCCGGCGTGGCCGCACCGGTAGCGATGTAGTCAACGCTCAGCGGGATGGTGTTCTCGCCATTGATCAGCTTCACGTTGGAGGAGGTATCACCGATATTGAGTACGTTACCATCCGGTCCGAACAGTTGCAGTGCGACGTTAGTTGCTGAGCCAGCTCCCGCTGTGTTAGCCAGTGAACCTGCCAGTGCTGCGTCTTGCTGACCGTTGAAAATCACAGCGGCGTTCTGGCTTACCGTGGTGTCGCAATCTTCCAGAACGATTTTGAAATCTTCTTTCTGGTTCGCCTGCATTCCTTTTGTCGTCAATTTCACAGTACGAACCTGGCTCAGCGTTACAGTCTGATCTACGGAGTCAGCTGCGACCGAACATGCAGCATTAACAACCTGGCCAACGAAGTTAACCGTACCGCCAGAAACCGTGACGGTGTCTGCCTGTGCGTTCATCGCTACGCCACTTACCATTGCCGTTGCAATGACCATTGCTAAAACGTGCTTTTTCATACAAATCCTTTTAAATAAACATCTTTCTGTCAAATTGAAATTGAGTAAAAGCTATATGCTTTCACAGCGTGAACTTGAATAACGTTTAACAAGTTCCGTTATTTAGAATATGCATTTCGCATAATGGACGGGCTTATTGAAAAGCTCTTTTCATCATGTTTATGATGTTCCGCGGCAGGTATTCTAGGAGCCGTGAAATATTATTTCAATGTATGGTGGTATAATATGCCGTTAGTTTTTTTTAGGTATAATATTAGAATTAATTAATATTTTTAAATGATGTAAGCAGTGGTGTTTTTACCGGATTTTAACAATGGGCGCCCTGTTTGCGGTCAAATAGATAAAGGTGGTGTATGGATATCGGTTTGGTTGCAAAAAAAATCATGTAAGAGAAAAGGAACTTTATAATTTTAAAAGTATAAATGTATGTCTGAAATATAATGCTATTATTTCAATTTGTAATATTTATACCAGAAAAATGAAATCCCCCTCGTTTAAGAGGGGGGATTGATCAGATCTCTTCTACGCGCACTCTGAGTGCTGCCAGCGCTTTACGTGCCGCTTTTAGCACCTGCTCACACTGCTCAATGGTCAGCGTAAGCGGCGGTTCAATACGAATGGTTTTTGCGTTATTAAGCGTTCCGGCCACCAGCACTCGCTGCCTGAACATCTCGCTCGCGAAGCTGTAGCCGATTTCGTTATCAACGAACTCAATCGCCATCAGCATCCCTTTGCCGCGCGCCTCCTGCACAAGGTCAGGGTATTCCCGGCCCAGCTGGCGGAAGCCGTCCAGCAGCATGTCGCCTTTTTGCTCCGCCTGCGCAGGCAGGTTTTGCTCCAGCAGCACGTTGATGGTCGCCAGCGCCGCCGCACAGGCCAGCGGGTTACCGCCAAAGGTGGTGGTATGCAGGAACGGATTGTCGAACAGCACCGAGAAAACTTCTTCGGTGGCGACCGTCGCGCCAATCGGCATCACGCCGCCGCCGAGCGCTTTCGCCAGGCACAGAATGTCCGGCTGCACGTTTTCGTGCTCGCAGGCGAACATCTTGCCGGTACGCCCCATGCCGGTCTGGACTTCGTCGAGGATCAGCAGCGCGCCAAACTCGTCGCACAGCTGACGCACGGCAGGCAGATAGCCCTGCGGAGGGAGGATGACGCCGCCTTCACCCTGAATGGGCTCCAGGATCACCGCCGCCACGTCATCGCCGGTTTTACGGCATTCGCTCAGCACGGTGCGCATGGCGTTAATGTCGCCGAACGGCACGTGGCGGAAGCCCGGCAGCAGCGGCATAAACGGTTTACGGAAAGTGGATTTCGCGGTCGCCGACAGTGCGCCGAGGGATTTACCGTGGAACGCGCCGCTGGTGGCGATAAAGGTGAATTTCCCGCGCGGCGACTGGTACGCTTTGGCGAGCTTAATCGCCGCTTCGACCGATTCTGTGCCGCTGTTGCTGAAGAAGCTGTATTTCAGTTTGCCGGGCGTTAAGGCCGCCAGCGTTTTCGCGAGCATGGCGCGAAGCGGGTCGAGCAGTTCCTGGCTATGGAGAGGTTGTTTCGCAAGTTGATTCTGTACGGCGGAAACCACAACTGGATTACGGTGCCCCACGTTGAAAATTCCAAAACCTCCCAGGCAATCGATAAACTCCTGTCCCTGGGTGTCGACAAGCGTGTTGAGACTTCCCGCTTGCCACTCTACGGCTCCGTAATCCCCGCCGGCGGTAACAGATTTGCGATACTCCAGAAACCCTGGATTGACGTGCTCTTTAAAGTAATCGATGACCTCACGGTTAAGTTGTTTCATCTCCTCATGATCAAGCGTTCGCTTCTCAATGAGATTCAGTGCGTGCGCGGTACAGGCAAGAGCCGAGGCGCTGGAAGGTAACCTGTTCAAAATGTGCTCCCGGGGATCGCGTATCACATGATACTGGTTTAAGTATTGCAGGGATTACGCCACTTCAGAGGCCTTAACGAAAATCGGGATAAACGCCAGGTTAAAATAATGTTGCACAATATTTAATCATGCCGAAAGAAGCCAAACGGGATTTAGCGGTACGGGGCAGCAAGTATAAAGAAAGGGGGGAAGAGCGTCGCTGCACTAAAGAGGTGCATACGCTGCAACTTAAGCGGGCATTAACAGGTCATACTTTGTCGGTAATTTCTTTGCGAAAGTATTTGAAATCAATGAATTAAAATATCGTACAAAAAGTATGGTTTAAGTCAAATCTGCGATCTTCATCAAGTTTAACAACTAAAGATAAATTGTTTACCGCCGAAAAAACATTGACCCACAAAATTAACATTCAAATAACCTGCAAGGGATGCTCACGATGTCCTCTCCAACCTATGTCACCCAGAATGAATATCCTCTGGACGATGACACCACCTTAATGTCTACCACAGACGTCCACAGTTACATCACCCACGCCAACGACACCTTTGTGCAGGTGAGCGGCTATCAGCTCGATGAGCTGACGGGCCAGCCGCACAATATGGTGCGCCATCCCGATATGCCAAAAGCTGCGTTTGCCGATATGTGGTACACGCTGCAGCAGGGCGAGCCGTGGAGCGGGATTGTCAAAAACCGGCGCAAAAACGGTGACCACTACTGGGTGCGTGCTAACGCGGTGCCGATGGTGCGCCGCGGGCAGGTGACGGGCTATATGTCGATTCGCACCAGAGCCACAGCGGAAGAGATCGCCGCCGTGGAGCCGCTCTACCGGGCGCTGAACGACGGGCGCTGTAAAAAACGTATTCACAAAGGGCTGGTGGTGGGAAAGGGCTGGCTGGGTAAACTCCCGGCCATGCCGCTGCGCTGGCGCGTGCGCAGCGTGATGGCGGTGCTCTTTGCCGGACTCGCCGCCACGCTGGCCGCCACCTCCGCAGGCTGGTTACCGCTTGCCGCCGCTGCGGTGGTGATGCTGATGGGAACGCTGCTCTTTGAGCAACAGATTGTCCGCCCGATAGAGAATGTGGCGCGACAGGCGCTGAAGGTCGCCACCGGCGAGCGCAACAGCGTGCAGCATCTTAACCGCAGCGATGAGCTGGGCCTGACGCTGCGCGCGGTAGGACAACTTGGCCTGATGTGCCGCTGGTTGATCAATGACGTGTCGAGCCAGGTGGTGAGCGTCCGTGACGGGAGCGACAGGCTGGCGCAGGGAAATGAAGATCTGAACGATCGGACCCGTCAGACCGTGGCGAACGTGCAGCAGACCGTCGCGACAATGAATCAGATGGCCGCGTCCGTTCAGAGTAACTCCGAAACCGCCGCCGAGGTGGACAAACTCTCCGTGGCCGCCAGCAGCGCGGCGACGAAAGGGGGCAACGCGATGCAAACCGTCGTTAAAACGATGGATGACATTGCCGACAGCACGCAGCGCATTGGCTCGATCACCTCCCTGATTAACGATATCGCGTTCCAGACCAATATTCTGGCGCTGAACGCGGCAGTTGAAGCGGCAAGGGCAGGGGAGCAGGGTAAAGGGTTTGCCGTGGTCGCGGGCGAAGTCCGTCATCTCGCCAGCCGCAGCGCCAGTGCCGCTAACGATATTCGTAAACTCATTGATGCCAGCGCCAGCAAGGTGCAGTCCGGCTCTGAGCAGGTTCACGCCGCGGGCCGTACGATGGATGATATCGTTGTGCAGGTGAAAAACGTGACCCAGCTTATCGCCCAGATCAGCCACGCGACCTCCGAGCAGGCAACCGGCTTATCAGAGCTAACCCGCGCGGTAGCTGAACTCGACAGCATCACGCAGAAAAACGCCGATCTGGTCGAGGAGAGCGCGCACATTTCTGCCATGGTGAAGCACCGCGCCGGACGCCTTAAGGATGCGGTGACCGTGCTCCATTGAGTCAGTCATGTTCCAAAAAAGCCGTTTATACCGTAGGGAATAAACGGCTTTTTATTTTTCTGATTGTGACTATTAATGGGGTTTGTTGTTAATTTAATATTAAATAACTAAAGAAAGTGCGTCAGTTATTTATTCCTGCCTAAGTCAGTTCTTCAGAATGCTATTTCGAAAATACCCCGTTTGGCGGTCTGGTAACGATCGATGAGGCCATATTAATAGCCTGCACCTATGTATTGTGAGGATTATGAAATAAAAAAACGATCAAACTCATAAAGTTAGCGAAATCGTTACCGATAACAGCGATCGTCTGAGAAATAATCACATCGATGGAGAAAATATGTTCTTTCATGACGTAAAGATCGGCACGAAATTATTTCTGGCGTTTGGGTTCTTTATTGTCCTGATGGCGATCAGCGCAAGTGTGTCTTTGCTGAGCCTGAACCGGGCAAATAATGGGATGCAGTCCATTGTTACCCATGACTATCCGACCACGGTAAAAGCGAACCAGTTAATTGATAACTTCCAGGAATTTATTAGCACTCAACAGCTGATGCTGCTGGACGAGCAGGGTACCTACACGGGGCAATCTCAGCAGCGCCTGAAAGAGATCAGCGAGCATATCACGGTGATCCTGGGCGAGCTGAACACCGCGTTGCAGGATCAACAGTCTCAGCAGGTGCTGGCGGAGATCCGCAGCGTGCGCCAGCAGTACCTGGATTCACGCTACCGCATTCTGCAGGCGGTGCAGAACAACAACCGTGCGGGCGCCATACAGGAAATGATGACCACCACCCTCGCCGTGCAGCAGGCTTACAAAGCGAAGGTGAAGGAGCTGATCGCCATTCAGAACAGCGAAATGCAGCGTGCGGGCACGCAGGTGGAAGGAGATTTCAGGTCTAACCGTCTGCTGCTGATCCTCCTCACCCTCTTTAGCGTTGGGGCAGGCAGCCTGATTGGCTGGTTTATCGTGCGCGCCATCACCCGCCCGCTCGGTGAGGCGGTGAATTTTGCAAAAGCGATTTCAGAGGGCGATCTCACGGGCAGCATTACGCCACACGGCAAAGACGAAACGGGCCTGCTGCTGCATGCCCTGATGGAGATGAAGACGCGACTGCTGGACATTGTGCAGCAGGTGCAGACCGGCTCGGAGAATATCTCCAGCGCTGCCGCGCAGATTGTCGCCGGGAACCAGGATCTGGCCGCACGCACGGAAGAGCAGGCCAGCTCCGTTGAACAGACTGCCGCCTCGATGGAGCAGATCACCGCCACGGTGAAAAATACCGCCTCGCATACCGGTGAAGCGACCAACCTTTCTGCCGATGCCGCCACGGTGGTCAAAAACAACGGTGAGATGATGAAGCAGGTGACCAGCAAAATGCGCCTGATTAACGAGACCTCCAACCGGATGTCCGACATTATCGACCTGATCGATGCTATTGCGTTCCAGACCAATATTCTGGCGCTGAACGCGGCGGTGGAAGCGGCGCGCGCCGGTGAGCACGGCCGCGGCTTTGCGGTAGTGGCCGGAGAGGTGCGCCAGCTTGCCCAGAAGAGCGCGTCGTCTGCCAGCGAAATCCGCGAGCTGATTGAGAGCTCCACCAGCCAGACCCAGGACGGGATGAACCTGGTCGAAAAAGCGAGTGGGCTGATTAACGGCATGGTTGGCAACGTGGAGGAGATGGATGCGATCCTGCGCGAGATCCGTCAGGCCAGCCATGAGCAGACGGAGGGGATCTCGCAGATCAACAGCGCGATTGGCCTGATTGATGCCACTACCCAGCAAAACTCCGCGCTGGTGGAGGAATCCGTCGCGGCGGCGGCATCGCTTAACGAACAGGCGATGCACCTGAAAGAGCTGGTACGCGTCTTCCGCGTGAGCGAGCACGCACCGGCTT
Source organism: Enterobacter cloacae complex sp. BZL2005 (assembly GCF_049238885.1). Classification (NCBI taxonomy): domain Bacteria; kingdom Pseudomonadati; phylum Pseudomonadota; class Gammaproteobacteria; order Enterobacterales; family Enterobacteriaceae; genus Enterobacter; species Enterobacter cloacae complex sp. BZL2005. The sequence goes on from NZ_JBMKGI010000005.1 coordinate 205,250, forward strand.
AATCCAGCTGGGAGATCTCCAGCGCCGCGCGGTCGATTACGCCGATAATCTGCTTAAGCTGCGCGTCGCTGAGCTCTCCCTGATTCACCTTCAGGTCTAATACCGCCTTGAAGTTATCCAGCGCCCGCTTCATCTGCGGGTTTTTGCGCAGCTGAAAGCCGACGCTGCGCGCTTTGATACGCACCTGGATCTGTTCCAGCTGTTCCCGATTTTCGTCCAGCCAGTGTTGTCCTTCAGCGGTAATCGCAATGCGCTTACGCCCGTTCTCTTCTTCTGTAATGGTGATAAACGCCTGATCCTGCAAATAATCCAGGGTTGGATAGATGACGCCCGGGCTCGGGGTGTAGTTCCCCTGGGTCAGGTTCTCGATCTCTTTAATCAGCTCATAGCCGTGGCTCGCGTTGCGGGTCAGGATATCCAGAATCACCAGCCGCAAATCGCCGTGGCCGAAAAAACGCGGCCGACGTCCGCCGCCCTCGTGTTCGTGTCGCATAGTATTCCCTTTTTTTTGATATATCTAAACTATATCTAAGATATATTCAGATGCAATCTAAAAGATCTTGCATTTTTCCTTATTAGTAATCATTATCATTTGAAAATTGATTTAGATATATCGTATTCACCAGAAAAGGGTCTAAAAATGGCATCTACTCGTTATCCACAGCGTGTTCGTAATGACCTGCGTTTTCGCGAGCTGACGGTGCTCCGCGTTGAGCGCGCCAGCGCGGGTTTTCAGCGCATTGTGCTAGGCGGCGAGGCGCTGGAGGGCTTTAGCTCCCGCGGTTTCGACGACCATACCAAAGTCTTTTTCCCGGCACCCGGGACAACGTTTACGCCGCCGGTGGTCACCGATGAAGGCATCGACTGGGGCGACGGCGTGCGTCCGCAGGCGCGCGACTATACGCCGCTTTACGATGAAGCCCGTCATGAGCTGATGCTCGATTTCTTCATTCATGACGGCGGCATTGCCAGCAGCTGGGCGGTTGAGGCGAAAGCGGGAGACAAGCTGATCATCGGCGGCCCGCGCGGTTCGCTGGTGGTGCCGGAGGATTACGCCTGGCAGCTTTACGTGTGCGATGAATCCGGCATGCCCGCGCTGCGCCGACGCTTAGAGAGCATTGCTCAACTGCCGGTTCGCCCGGACATACACGCGGTCGTGACGGTTGGGGATGAATCGTACCAGGACTATCTGGCGGACCTGAGCGCGTTCAATATCACGTGGGTGGTGGGCCACAGCGAGCAGGCAGTCGCTGACCATCTGGCGGCGCTGACTGTTCCGGAGGACGATTACTTTATCTGGCTGACCGGGGAAGGGAAGGTGGTGAAACGCCTGAGCCGTCAGTTTGAAACCGACGCGATTGACCCACAGCTGGTGCGTGCCAGCGCATACTGGCACGCCAAATAATCAGGCTGCCGAATCCAGCTGCGCTTCGCTCACCTGATGTTCGAGCGAGGCGCGGACCTCGTGCAGCGCTTTCTCCTGCTGAGCAAAGTACGCTTCCATATTGCTCAACGACGAGACCAGCAGCCAGGACTCCTCTTTCTCCAGCTCCGCCAGCTCGTTCACTAAAATGTCGATTTGCTCGCGAACCTGCGCCATTTTTTTGCGGATACGTTCCAGATCGTTCAGCCTGTCGCTGGCCATCAATGGCTCGAAGCCCTGCTGCAGGCGGGCCACCAGCGAACGAATGGCTTTCACATCGCCGCGCTGCTTCGCCTGGTTAAGCTGTACCATCATGTTGTTGGCTTCTTCTTTCAGATCGTCCGCCACCAGATCCGGGTGGCAGAGCTTGCTCGCCTGCCGCCAGAGACGCTTGAGTTCGTTCTGGTCCTCTTGTGAAAGATGTTTACCTTTGCGCAGCCGCACTTCGGCATCGTGATGCTGTTCGCGATACTTCTCGTACTCTTCGTTGGCCTCGTCGCGAGCCTGACGCGCAGGCTCCTCCTCGCGCGTTAAGCCGCTCTCCAGCTCCAGCGCTTCGGCCAGCAGGTTGGCAATCAGATTGCTTTGCTGCTCCAGATGCTTACGCGCCTCGGCGGCCTGCACGGAGTCCGCCGGGAGATCGCGCCAGCGCTGGGTGAGCGTCGCCAGCACCTCTACCGCCTGTGCCATATAGTGCTGACAGCGACGGTAATCTTCCTCGCGACGACGCGCTTCCGCCTGCTGACGACGCAGGTTCAGCTCCGCCAGCGTTTTACGCAGGGCGAGGATCTGCTGCATCAGCGGCCCGAGGCGGGAGAAATAGAGATCGTTGAACTCATCAAGCTGCTGCACCCGCGCGTTGCGGCGGTCAATCAGATCGCGCAGACGCTCTTCCAGCGCCTTCAGCTCCAGCTTGCTGGCCGCCACCTGCGGATCGCGCCACGGCGTCACGGCGCGCTGGCCCTGCAGCCAGGCGGTTATGGCCGCCATGGCCGCGGTGTAGTTCTTCTCCTCAAGCGCCACGACGATTGCCTGTAGATCATCGTCAAACGCTTCATTTTTCAGGCGTGTCAGCTGGCTCTGGATGATGTCGTCATCTTCCAGTTCAATGGCATTTTTAATGATTTCTAGCCGTTTGATCGGTGTGCTCATGATGCCTTTCGCTTTGGCGCTTAAGTATTTGAGTTAAGGTTAGTTGTTGTAAAAGCTACAGGAAATAATACACACGGATGATGATCGGCGCGATGGGGGATTTCTTTAGTTTTTAGGGTTTGTGAGGGTGAGCGGCAGGCCGGGCTATGTGTGATTGATTCCGTATGTGCTTGCATAGGGTGCAGCAAAAATCAGAGGAGGGATACAGCCTGGCGAATGCTTGGGGGAAAACTCAGGGGACAACGAGGGGGCACCCGTTATTTAGCCAACAAAAAAGCCATTCAATCGAGTGGCTTAATCATATGATTCTACAGCTTAAATTTGGTGTCCCCTGCTGGACTAGAACCCGCGACCTGGCGATTCTGAGCTCCATTTTGAAGATTTATAAAACAATAAGTTAGTTTGTTTTTTTATGGGTTTTTGCATCGAATAATGTCAAATATGAAAGCATAGTGAATAGGTCTGCTGCCATTTTGCTGCCAACGATGCCTATAAAAAATGATAATCGCCATTCAATAGGTAAAGGGCTAAACCAATCATAAAGGAGCCGAACAGCGAAAACACAGTGTTATACCAGTAGAAGTAGATAGGTGTTTCGGATCGGTAGATATAATAGTTTTCATATGTGCCTTTATACCAACCGACGAAGACCCCACTTCTAAGAGCTTTTGCTGAATGAAAAATCATCCACAATCCGCAAAGAAGTACACAGATCAATACTAATAATGTATCCCATTCCATATATTGTCTTCTAAAAACAATGGTTTATAAAATTGTTGGTGGGTTGGGCAATGTCGCTTCGTTCAGGTGGTCAGGTGCAAAGTAAGCGTAGCGCATCGTTACCTTAATATCAGTGTGTCCAGGAATGCGCTGGAGTACAAGGATGTTGCCCCCGCGCATCATAACCACTGCATCCGAAGGGGTTGCATCAACAACTTTCGTACTGGCCCGCTGCTGGCGGGTTTTTTTATGGAACTCCTGCTGCCATTTCGCTGCCAACGGGATTTAAATAAACAAAAAGGCCACTCGCGTGAGTGGCCTAAGTATATGTATGTACTACTAAAATTTGGTGGCCCCTGCTGGACTTGAACCAGCGACCAAGCGATTATGAGAACGATGCACCACTCTTAAAAAACAATAACTTACTGTTAAAACAGAAAGTTACCGCGCGAATGCTGTTGGATGCTGCCGAGCCTTTGAGTCTTAAGGGGACAAAAAGGGGGCATCAAACATATCCTTTTGGAATACGAAGAGTTCTTGTGTTGCGAATAAGAATGTCAGAATATTTATTGTCATAACTATACATAAAGCAAAATAACCAGTAGAGGCGACGTGTTGAAGCATTCGCTTCCATATATGCAAGGAAGAAGCGCTTGTCATCTTCAGGAGACTGATCAAGTATACTCAGAATTTCTCCAGTAATTAAAACCACATCATAATATGGCCTGTTTGTTATAAACCACTCATCTTGTACAAGATTGGTGCTCAAATCAATAACATCACCTGCATCATATTCATCCTGTTTATGTTTCTTTATACTTTCCAAATCGTTGAATAATTGGCGCTCACAGTAGTAAAAATAGGACTCTTCATTTTGCAGCCCCATGTCATAGTAATTAATATCGTTCATCTTTTGTGTTAGCTTATCAAATAGGGAGCAAAAAGTTTCTCTCCTTTGTGCAGTGAGCAGTATTTGAAGTTGTTGATTGTTATATTTCTTTGTTAGAGTTAATGTTATTGATAGGATTATTACGCTTGCAAAGGAAAATATAGCGCTATAAATCCCGCCAAAAAATGAGCCTGCATTTGCCCAGTCTTGATTCTTATTTGAAAAACCATTCTCATGGAATGTTATGTAAAATTTGTATGCTGGATATAGAGATATCACTGTTAATATTATAAAAAAAATAACAAGTAAGACTGTTTTTATTTTCATTTTTTTGCCTCTAATGGGTTTAGTCTTATTGCATCTTCAAGATGGTTAGGTGAGAAATGAGCATAGCGCATAGTCATTTTAATATCTGTATGTCCTAAGATTTCTTTAAGAACCAAAATGTTTCCTCCGTTCATCATAAAATGACTGGCAAAAGTATGGCGTAAAACATGCGAAAGCTGGCCGTCAGGCAGGTTAAGTTCAGCTCGTTCGACTGCTTTGCGAAATGCCGAATAACACGATTTGAAGTAACGCCCTGGCTTTTCCGGTTTTGGTAGTGCGTCATAGAATTCCTGACTGATAGGCACAGTCCTGTTTCTGTTCCCTTTCGTTTTGAAAAAGCTGACTTTCAGATTTTTTATTTGCTTCGTTGTTACAGATTCAGCTTCATCCCACCGTGCGCCAGTTACCAGGCAAAGGCAGGCTACCCAGTATGTGCTGTCATTACGGCTTTTCATGCACTCTTCTAACAGCCGCGTAATTTCTTCATCTTCAAGGTAAGCCAGTTCGGCTTCCTCTGATTTGAAAGCACGGACATTTATTTGCGGATTATCAAGCTTCCAGTGCCCCAGGCGCTTCAACTCATTAAACACCGCGCGGAAGTAGGCCAGCTCAAGATTCATCGTTCTGGGGGAAACTTGTTTGACGCGAGATGTCCGGGATATTTCACCAGAAAGGCGCTTTTTCCGATACAGGGAAAACATGGTTGCGTCGAATTCATGAGCGAGTGGATCACCCATGCTGTCACAGGCAAATTCCATTGTTGATTTACGCTTTTCGCCATCGTCCAGCGTAACGCCGTGTTCATCAAACCACTGGTTTACAAGGTCGCGCAATTTACGACGTTCCTCTTTTCCGTACAGCCAGGGTTTAACGTGGATGTTTTCCATGATGTGGTTTTGCTAGGCAAGAGTCTCACCTTTAGTGGAGTATGTCCTGCGGATGCGTTTGCTGGCTTTACCTCGTGGTTTTCCTTTCGGGTAAAAGCCCAGCAACCATTTCCCATTGACTTGTTTTCGAATACACATATCAACTACTACTCTTTGTCATCATCTTCCTTAGATAGTGTAACTTTTGGCATGTGGACAAATAATCGTTGGTTTTCATCATCCCGAATTAATTCATTAAGGGATGCGCGCGCAGCGATATTTTCAAGAATGGCGTCATTTAAACTTTCATTATTGGAATTATAAAAAGAACGCCAGCTTGTTTTTGATTTTTGCATCCTCTCCATTCTTGACATTTTTTCATCAAGTTGTTTTATCATGCTAAATATCAATGAATCCTGTTGATTTAGCTGAACTTTGTCAATCTGAGCAGGCTGGATTTTTAGCAATTTAACTATGGAATTGACATCATCATCAGGGGCTTTATCTGTTTCATCAAGCATGGCTGAAATTTCATCAATATCACTCTTAACACTATCAACACGTAAAGAATGATCATATTTTACATATCTAAAACCAGCTATATCGAATGGCGTGTTGGTTTTGCCATCTGTAATAAGTATTGTTTTCTTATTAAATGCCTGTCGAAGTCCTAATTCATAAAAGACATTTGCATTCTTAGAACTTAAGTCACAAATAGCCATGTCGCATTCAACGATGTTTTTCAGAATGTCAAACATGATCATATGTGATGCTTTGGCATCATCAGCCCTGACCACTTTAAAACCCGCTCTTTCACATGCGGGTTTGATTAGATGCTCATACACCCGACCAAAATGGCCATTATCATAATCTGGATGATCGGCGATAGGCATAATGGCAAAGCATTTTTTTTCTTTAATAGATTCTTCTTCACTAGCTGCTGAGTTTACTTCAGTGGTGTTTTGCTTTGTGGCACTCATTTCAATTTCCTTCCGAGATAATCAAAACTACACGGCCTAATACATTAATATCTTCTAGATCACAATCAAATGCCATGCCTACTCCGCTTACTCGAACCTTTTTTACCGGGATGCGTGTCAGCGTTCTTATGCTGGATTTTCCTTCGACATTTACCAACCATTCGCCATCAAATACTTCTGCGAATTTCTGATCGAGGATGTATTGAGCCTTTTCATCCTGCACACAGATGGGGTCTGAGGGGAGTGGGTTTCCAGCTTTAAAGAAAACCTTGTCAAACATGACAAAGCCGGAATTATAAAGCTGACCATCTACAAGTTTCTTTTTTGTAAACTTCATGATGTCTAACTGCTCGTCATCGAACTTTTTATCCTGCCCAGTGGCCAGCCATTCGAGTGATACGCCAGTTTCAGCACAGCACTGGACAAGCATATCCGCAGGGAAGTTGTCACGGCGGTACCTTCCAGAAAGGCTGCTGGATGCCATTTTGAAATGGTCTGCTAACGCTAGTTTGGAGCCGAACCCGTAAGCATCAATTATGAGATCCAGTACCTCAGCACTGCTTCCGGATTGTGTAAAAGGAAACTTTGACATGATTTAGTCTCTCGCTTTTTGCGACTTTTGTATTGTGAAGTTCTTTTTTGCGAGGTGACATTCATCTCAATGTGGCTTTTAACGAATGTTGTTGAATGTTGCCGCATTCAACCGAAAACGGGAGTTTGCCTTATGCGTCCTAACATTACAATCACCATCCCCACACCATACCTGCCATTAGATGAGTATTGCCGCCTAACTGGAACAGCCACGAGTATAGCACGGGATATGATCCGTGATGGTCGTCTTCCTATTCGTGGTAAAGGAGATAAGCCACGGGGTCGTGTTGAAATCAACATGGCGGCTCTCACCGTAAAAGCCTTAACCGAATGCAGTATTTCGCTTAATGCGTAATCCCTCCTGCGGATTAGGGGAGAGCTAACAATGTTTGATTATAAGACTTCTAAACATGCTCATTTTGATGCAGCTTCCGCAGTAGCCGCAGTAGCCGCAGTAGCCGCAGTAGCCGCAGTAGCCGCAGTAGCCGCAGTTGTCGAATGGCTGGCGGGTAATGAAATTTGTTTCTGTGTGTAGTTCGCAAAGTATGAACTACACACAGAGATAGGCGTTAAGTAAGATTCTATAGATTCGTTGTTGTCTTGTGGTGATTGATAGGGTATAAGAGCAAGCGTAAGGTTAATATAATAGAGAGGTATCAGATGAATAGTGGTTTCTTTATATCTCGCTCCGACTTCCAAAAAATGTCGGAACGAACCCAAGATGAAATTTTGAGTGCAGTAACAGGCGAGGATAGCTCTCAACAACCAACCCCTGACTATAGCGGTCTGGCTGCTGATCTTTCTTCTTTACAGGCAACCCAATTTGTTAAAGGGTTAAGTGGTAAATCCAGAAGTGTTTTGAAAGCGATACTTGAAATTAAAGGTGTTGAATCAGGGTTTTGGATGTCCACACTCACCGTATCCTTAATGGTTAGCGCTGACTCCTTAACAGGTGTTTGGTCGGGGCTGACTCGCAGAAGCAGGACTGTGACTGGAGATGAAAACGCCTATCTGATTGATTGGGTGTGGCATGAGGCTGAAAGTGATTACTTTGGCACCCTTAACACGGTGACGATCAAGAACCTTAAAAAAGCGATGAATATTCGATGAATATAAATGGTGAAGCCCCGGCTGTTCGAGCAGTCAGGGCTTCGGTTTTGCCAAATCCCCAGCAAGGAATTCAGACATGCACAATGTATCAAAGAAGGAACTGACTTTCCACGAACCCCCCTTGCCGCTATTAATCGGAACGGTCAATTCTGGTTTACATCCTCTGATATAGCAAAAGCATTGGGATACAGCAGCGCTGATTCGGTGAGTCGGATTTACCGGAGGAACATAGACGAATTTTCAGCGGTTATGTCTCAGACGGTCAAATTGACCGCCTCAGGAAATTACCAGAAGACGGCGCGAATATTTACCTTGCACGGCGCATATCTGCTGGCTATGTTAGCCAGAACGCTAGTTGCGAAAGGGTTCCGCCGTTGGGTGCTGGATATTCTTGATCGTGAATGCCATCCGCGAAGACTGCTTATACCGGAAAAATTGACTGCTATTTTTCCGTGCTGTGGAAGGTCAGCAACCATTATTGACAGCAGATACATTACCCGGCATCGCACAGAAATTACTGCGCGGTGTGATCAACCGGATTGTCCAGACCAGCAATTTAAATCTGAGGTTACTTTCTCACATTACATTGAGGAAATGGGTAACGACCAGACTCTGAGGGGCATGATTCATTCGTTATCAATGCATCACAAGCAGACCCTAATCCGAATGCTGTCTGAAACTGCCTGATCCTTGAGGGAACAAAAAGGGGACACTGGCAAATCTGCCAACAAAAAGGCCACTCGCGTGAGTGGCCTAAGTATATGTATGTACTGCTAAAATTTGGTGGCCCCTGCTGGACTTGAACCAGCGACCAAGCGATTATGAGTCGCCTGCTCTAACCACTGAGCTAAGGGGCCGTGGCGGTGAATTATAAAGTAACTCCCCGCAGCAATCCAGCCATTCACACCTGCCTGCTGTTTTTATAAACAACGCATTATCAATCCTTTATACTTCCATAACGATGTATCAGCGGGAGTAAAGATGATCAACGATATTCTGGCCCCTGGCCTGCGGGTGGTGTTCTGCGGAATCAACCCGGGCAAGTCCTCGGCGCACACCGGTTTTCACTTTGCCCATCCGGGCAATCGCTTCTGGAAGGTGATCTACCAGGCCGGGTTTACCGACAGGTTACTCAAGCCCGAAGAGGAGCAGCATCTGCTGGACACGCGCTGCGGAATTACCATGCTGGTCGAGCGGCCGACGGTGCAGGCAAGCGAGGTCAACCTGCATGAGCTGCGCAGCGGCGGGCGGGAGCTGGTGAAGAAGATTGAAGACTACCAGCCGGCCGCACTGGCGATCCTCGGCAAGCAGGCCTACGAGCAGGCATTCAGCCAGCGCGGGGCTAAGTGGGGTAAGCAGAGCATCATGATTGGCGTTACGCAGGTGTGGGTGTTGCCGAACCCGAGCGGGCTCAACAGGGCGACGCTGGATAAGCTGGTGGAGGCCTACAGGGAACTTGATGAGGCGCTGATGGTGCGGGGGCTTTAGCTCCTTTGCGGTCTGATGCCCTCACCCACAGGTCGAGGGAATAAACAAAAAAAAGCTCCCGATTGGGAGCTTTTTCACTGTCAGAACAGATTAGTCGTCCAGGAAGCTACGCAGCACTTCAGAGCGGCTTGGGTGACGCAGCTTACGCAGCGCCTTCGCTTCGATCTGACGGATACGTTCGCGGGTAACGTCGAACTGTTTACCCACTTCTTCCAGCGTGTGGTCGGTGTTCATATCGATACCGAAACGCATACGCAGTACTTTCGCTTCACGGGCGGTCAGGCCAGCCAGAACATCGTGCGTTGCGGCACGCAGGCTCTCGGTGGTGGCAGAGTCAAGCGGCAGCTCGAGGGTGGTATCCTCGATGAAATCACCCAGATGCGAATCTTCATCATCACCAATTGGTGTTTCCATGGAGATTGGCTCTTTGGCGATCTTCAGCACTTTACGGATCTTGTCTTCCGGCATCAGCATGCGCTCGGCCAGCTCTTCCGGCGTCGGCTCGCGACCCATCTCCTGCAGCATCTGGCGGGAAATACGGTTGAGCTTGTTGATGGTCTCAATCATATGCACCGGAATACGGATGGTGCGCGCCTGATCCGCGATAGAGCGGGTGATAGCCTGACGGATCCACCAGGTTGCGTAGGTGGAGAACTTGTAACCACGACGGTATTCAAACTTATCTACCGCTTTCATCAGACCGATGTTGCCTTCCTGAATCAGATCCAGGAACTGCAGACCGCGGTTGGTGTATTTCTTGGCGATAGAGATAACCAGACGCAGGTTCGCTTCAACCATCTCTTTCTTCGCACGGCGGGCTTTCGCTTCACCGATGGACATGCGACGGTTGATATCTTTAACCTGCTCGATGGTCAGGCCGGTCTCTTCTTCAATCTGCTGCAGCTTCTGCAGGCCGCGATACACGTCTTCTTTCACGTCGTGCAGTTTTTCAGACCACGGCTTGTTCATCGCGATAGCCGCGTTGAACCAGGTTTCGCTGGTTTCGTTGCCGGTGAAGAGGGTGATGAAGTTCTTCTTCGGCATTTTGCACTGCTCAACGCACAGCTTCATGATGATGCGTTCCTGGGTACGTACGCGATCCATCATCACGCGCATGCTGTTCACCAGGTAGTCGAACTGTTTTGGCACCAGGCGGAACTGTTTGAACACTTCAGACAGTTTCAGGATCTCTTCCTGAGCGGCTGCGTGGCTGCGGCCTTTCGCTTTGATGGTGTCACGCGTCACTTCGTACTGGGTACGCAGCTCGGCAAACTTCTCGCGCGCCAGTTCCGGGTCGATGCTGTTGTCATCATCGGCGCTGTCGTCGTCGCTCTCTTCCTCATCTTCGTCTTCGTCATCATCCATCTCTTCCTGAGACAGTTCAGAACCGACGTGAGTGGCGGTAGGTGCCATATCTTCTTCAGCGTTCGGGTCGACAAAACCGGTGATCAGGTCAGACAGGCGCGCTTCTTCCGCTTCAACGCGATCGTACTGCTCCAGCAGATAGGTGATCGCTTCCGGGTACTCGGCAACAGAGCACTGAACCTGGTTGATCCCATCTTCGATGCGTTTTGCGATGTCAATTTCGCCTTCGCGGGTCAACAGTTCAACGGTACCCATTTCGCGCATGTACATGCGGACCGGGTCAGTGGTACGCCCGATTTCAGATTCCACGCTGGACAGTACCTGTGCAGCAGCTTCTTCCGCATCTTCGTCAGTGTTGTTGGAGGTTTCAGCCAGCAACAGATCATCGGCATCCGGTGCTTCTTCCATCACCTGAATGCCCATGTCATTGATCATTTGGATGATGTCTTCGATTTGATCTGAATCGACGATATCTTCCGGCAGATGGTCATTGACCTCGGCATAGGTCAGATAGCCTTGCTCCTTACCACGTTGGACAAGAAGTTTCAGCTGTGACTGCGGGTTTTGCTCCATAAGACGGTATCCACACTTAATTCGTTTGATTGGTGTCGGCGATGGGGCTGCCAACCTTTAAAGCGAGGGCGTACTTATATTTTTGCCGCTGCCTCTCAGTGCGGCTGCCGGGGGCTTCCCGATCGATATTCGGCACTTAAGCCGTTAAATTTATTTATTTCTTCGCCAGTTCCTGGTTAATCATCCAGAGCTCCCGGCGTTCTTCGCTGCTCAAACCGTGTGTGCGCTCGCGAGCTATCAACTCTTCCTGGCGCAGCTCAAGCATCGAATCAAACATATGGTTGAGTGAGTCGGTGAACGTTTTTTCTGCAATGTCCTTATCTGCTATATCGTCCCACATCGACAATTTTTCAAGGGTAGCGGCCTCTTTTGTGCCGCGATAATGCTCTAAAAGTTGTCCGGTGGTCAGACCTGGCTGAGACAAACAGGTGTTGACCAGTTCTGAAAATAAGCCAAGCCCGGGCAATTTTTCGTGGTTCAAACCCGCCAGCGACGGCACCTGTGGCGCCAGCTCGGGGTTTTGTACCAGTAACCCTATCAGTATACGCATGGTTGTGCGTTTTAGCTGAGGCGCGGGGCGAACCGCACCGTTTTCAGCCTGTTTAGGCATTAAACGTTCAAGCTGGCTGTCATCCAGAATGCCGAGCTTGTTGCCTAACTCCTGACGTAGGTAGATGCGCAGCGTTTCGCCGGGCACCTGACTGATTAACGGCAGCGCCAGCGTGCTGAGCTGCGCGCGCCCGTCAGGAGTACTCAAATCGACCTGCGGCATCAGGCTGTTAAACAAAAACGTGGAGAGCGGCTGTGCCTGCTCCATCCGCGCTTCAAACGCCGCTTTGCCCTCTTTACGCACCAGCGTATCCGGGTCTTCACCGTCGGGCAGGAACATAAAGCGCAACTGACGCCCGTCGGTCATATAGGGTAGCGCGGTTTCCAGCGCGCGCCAGGCGGCATCGCGTCCGGCGCGGTCTCCGTCGTAACAACAAATCACGTTGTTGGTCACGCGGAACAGCAGCTGGATGTGATCCGCCGTCGTGGACGTTCCTAACGACGCAACCGCGTAGTTAATGTCGTACTGCGCCAGCGCAACGACGTCCATATAGCCTTCGACGACCAGAAGACGCGGAGGTTCCGCGTTATCCTGCTGCGCCTCATAAAGGCCGTAAAGCTGGCGGCCCTTATGGAAAATATCGGTTTCCGGGGAGTTGAGGTACTTCGGCAGGGCATCACCCAGCACGCGACCACCAAAACCAATTACCCGGCCTCGCTTGTCGCGGATTGGGAACATTACCCGTTCGCGGAAGCGGTCGTAGCTTCGTCCCTGGTCGTTGGTGACCAGCATGCCTGCATCGATGAGAGACTTACGATCTTCGCTATTGCCGCCAAAACGCTTTAACACGTTGTCCCAGCCGGGCGGGGCGTAGCCAATAGCGAAACGCGCAATGACATCGTCGCTCAGTCCGCGCTTGTTCAGATACTGACGCGCAGGCTCAGCCGCAGAGTGCTTAAGAGACTGTTGGTAAAACGAATTCAGGCCATCCATCAGTTGATACAGCGTTTGCCGTTGATGGCGCTCGATCTGACTTGGCCCACTGCCAGCTTCATATGGCACTTCAAGGTTATGCATTGCCGCCAGCTCTTCGACGGTTTCAACGAACTCGAGCTTGTCGTAGTTCATTAAAAAATCGACGGCATTACCGTGAGCACCACAGCCGAAGCAATGGTAAAACTGCTTTTCACCGTTTACGGTGAAGGAGGGGGTTTTTTCGTTATGGAACGGACAGCACGCATGGTAATTCTTGCCCTGCTTCTTCAGCTTTACCCGCGCGTCGATGAGATCGACGATGTCGGTTCTGGCGAGCAGGTCATTGATGAAAACGCGTGGGATTCTTCCGGCCATATGCCCCAAAATTTAAGCGACTTATAAACGAAAACAAGCCGCGCATTCCTTCCGGAAGCACGGCCTTACGACTACTACTCTGTCTGTCAATTGAGGGCTGAGGCCCTCAACCAATTAGTACAGACGAGTACGGCGTGCGTTTTCGCGAGCCAGTTTCTTCGCGTGACGTTTCACAGCGGAAGCTTTAGCGCGCTTACGTTCGGTCGTTGGTTTTTCATAAAACTCACGACGACGAACTTCAGCCAGAACACCTGCTTTTTCGCATGAACGTTTGAAGCGACGCAGTGCTACGTCGAACGGCTCGTTTTCACGTACTTTAATTACCGGCATGTAACTCTCACCTTTAATAAATTCGGTTTGCCGCTGGCATCAACGCCAGCTTATTTCAAAATGGTGCGGAATTTTACTGCAAATGCTGCTGCTTTGTAAAGCACCGATGCGATTTTGAAAGGGACTTTAATAAGGGTGAGGAGTATACACGAGCCTTCTTCCTGGGGCGAACAAAGTTTTACATCAACCCGCCCAGGCTCTACACTGCGCGGTATTGAAACGAGGTAAAACAAGTCATGCGTGTACTGGGTATTGAAACATCCTGCGATGAAACCGGCATCGCCATTTACGACGACGAAAAAGGGCTTCTGGCCAACCAACTGTATAGTCAGGTGAAATTGCACGCTGACTACGGCGGCGTCGTGCCTGAACTGGCCTCTCGTGACCACGTGCGTAAAACGGTTCCCCTGATTCAGGCGGCGCTGAAAGAGGCCGGGTTAAGTTCAACCGATATTGATGCCGTAGCCTACACTGCGGGGCCGGGTCTGGTCGGCGCGCTGCTGGTCGGTGCGACCGTTGGTCGTTCGCTGGCCTTCGCGTGGGATGTGCCGGCCATCCCGGTTCACCATATGGAAGGGCACCTTCTGGCGCCGATGCTGGAAGAGAATCCGCCTGAATTCCCGTTTGTGGCGCTGCTGGTCTCCGGCGGCCATACGCAGCTGATTAGCGTCACGGGCATTGGCAAGTACGAGCTGCTGGGCGAGTCAATCGACGACGCTGCCGGTGAAGCGTTCGACAAAACCGCCAAGCTGCTGGGGCTGGATTACCCAGGCGGCCCGATGCTGTCCAAAATGGCGGCGCAGGGAACGGAAGGGCGCTTTGTCTTCCCGCGTCCGATGACCGACCGTCCGGGGCTGGACTTCAGCTTCTCCGGGCTGAAAACCTTCGCGGCCAACACGATCCGCAATAACGACGACAGCGAGCAGACCCGCGCCGATATCGCCCGCGCGTTTGAAGATGCGGTGGTGGATACGCTGATGATCAAGTGCAAGCGCGCGCTGGATCAGACCGGCTTCAAGCGTCTGGTGATGGCGGGCGGCGTCAGCGCCAACCGCACGCTGCGCGCGAAGCTCGCCGAGATGATGCAAAAGCGTCGTGGGGAAGTGTTCTACGCCCGTCCCGAATTCTGTACCGATAACGGGGCGATGATTGCCTACGCCGGTATGGTGCGCCTGAACGCTGGCGCAACGTCTGACCTGAGCGTGTCCGTGCGTCCGCGCTGGCCGCTGGCGGAACTGCCTGAGGCGTGAGTTTTTTTGCCCGGTGGCGCTGCGCTTACCGGGCCTACAAAACCGTAGGCCGGGTCAGGCGAAGCCGCCACCCGGCAATAACCCGCACTACACCCGCAGCATCCCTTTCTCTTCCAGAAACGCAATAATCGTCCCCAGACCGTCTCCCGCTTTCAGATTGGTAAAGGTCCATGGACGCTCGCCACGCATGCGGTTGGTGTCGCGCTCCATCACCTCCAGCGACGCCCCCACGTACGGCGCGAGATCGGTTTTGTTAATCACCAAAAAATCGGACTTGGTGATCCCCGGCCCGCCCTTGCGCGGGATTTTTTCCCCTTCGGCCACGTCGATCACGTAAATGGTCAGATCCGCCAGCTCCGGGCTGAAGGTCGCGCTCAGGTTGTCCCCGCCGCTTTCCACGAAGATCAGATCCAGATTGCCAAACTTCTCGCTGAGCGCTTCCACCGCCGCCAGGTTCATCGAGGCGTCCTCGCGGATGGCGGTATGCGGGCAGCCGCCGGTCTCCACGCCCACGATGCGCTCCGGCGCCAGCGCGCCCGCCTCGGTCAGGATGCGCTGATCCTCTTTGGTGTAGATGTCGTTGGTCACCACTGCCAGGTGATATGTGTCGCGCATTGCCTTGCAGAGCGCTTCCAGCAGCGCGGTTTTGCCCGACCCTACCGGGCCACCCACGCCCACGCGCAGGGGATGTTTGTAATCAGCCATGTTGACTCCTCAGGAACGGAATAGTCGTGAATATTGGGTTTCGTGGCGCGCGGAGGCGATGGCGGACAGCGGCGTAGCGGCCCCCAGCGCGTCGTCGCGACGTAAAAAGGCCTGTTCAAGCCCGGCGGCAAAATGGTCGCTCAGTTCGATAATCAGCTGCTGCGCGGCCTGCTGCCCAAACGGCACCAGCTTAACGCCCGCCATGACCGCGCTCTCAATCCAGCTGTAGCCGAGGCTCAGCGCCAGCTCGCGCACGTCAATGCCCCATCGCACGCCGAGCCACGCCATGCCGCAGAGCTGGCTTTGCCTGCACAGCGCCAGCCATTCTGTCGGGCAGTCCGGCTCCCAGCTTTTGATGAGACGCGTAAAGGCCGCTCCGCGGTTGCGTTCTTCTTCGCGCAGCTCGCGCGTTTCCCGACAGGCGAGCAGGTATGCCGTCCAGCGTCTGGCCGTCGCCAGGTCGTTCCGATTGCAGGCCTGGCAGAGACGGTGAAACAGCGGCAGATCGACGCAGAAAAAACTCTGCTCCATCTGCTGGATCTGCCAGCGTTTAAAGGCGTCGGCGTCCGTGACCCAGCCCGCCTCCACGGCCCACTCCAGCCCCTGCGACCAGGTAAACGACCCGACCGGCAGGCTGCTGCTGGAGAGCTGCATCAGGCGCAGCCACTGGCGGGCGTGCTCCATCAGCTCATCAGCGCCAGCAGGGCGGAGACGATCAGCCCGCCGCCGAAGGTTTTACGCAGCCCGTCGTGACGGCGCAGCAGCAAGCCTGCGGCGAAACTGGCGCACAGCACCGTGGCGCTGGCGAACATAAACCCGCTGGTGAACAGCCAGAAGCTATGGCCGGACATCTCCACGCCGTGCGCCCAGCCGTGGAACATCGCCAGGGCAGGCACCGCGAGCAGCAGACGGTTTTCAGTCTTAAACATCATCACGCCGCTGACCGCCAGCGAGGCGATAATCAGCATCTCCATGCCGCTAAAGCCGCCGAGCAGGCTGCCTGCGATGGCGCCGACAAGCATCATCCCGAGGGTGGCAAACGGCAGCAGGAGCTTGCGGCCGCTCAGCGCCGAGAGCACGCCTGCGCCCGCTAGCATCAGCAGGTGATCGAGCCCGGTCAGCGGATGGAAAAAACCAGCCTGAAAGCTGTTGGCACCGTGGCCGGGATGCGCGAGCGCGGGAACGGAAAAAGCCAGCAGTAACAGGGGGAGTAACTTGCGCATGATGGATCCTTAATGTGAATGGGCGTGAGCGTGGCTATGGCTGTGGGCATCGCTGGCATACGCGCCCGCTTCCGGTTCAAACGGCAGGCTGGCGTAGGTCACCTCCAGCCCAAACTGGCGCAGCATATCGTCGAGAACGTGATCGTGGTGATAGCGCAGCTCGCCGGGCATCACCTGCAGCGGCACGTGGCGGTTGCCCAGGTGGTAGCAGGCGCGGGCCAGCAGGAACGGGTCGGCGCAGCGCACCACGGAGACGGACTCAGCCGCTGCGATCACTTCGATCACCTCACTGCCGTCGTCGGTGGTCAGCAGGTCGCCCCCGCGCAGCAGCAGGCCGCGCGGCAGCATCAGCCCGGCTTCGCGCCCGTCGTTCAGCGCTACGCGGGCGCGGCTTTTCACCCGTACGTCAATCGGCAGCGTGACGCTGGCGGTAATCGGGTGTGCGTGGTCCAGACGTTGGGTCAGATAAATCATCATCACTCCTCAAAACAGGAAATAGCGTTGCGCCATCGGCAGAACGTCAGCCGGTTCGCTGGTAATCAGTTCGCCGTCGACGCGAACCTCGTAGGTTTGCGAATCAACGGTGATGTTCGGTTGCAGAGCGTTGTGGATCATGTCGGCCTTTTTCACCGTCCGGCAGCCTTTCACCACCGCCGTGGCGCTCTGCAGGTTGAGCTGCTGCGGGATGCCGTTCGCGTGGGCCGCCTGAGAAACAAATGTCAGCCGCGTAGAGTGGCGCGCGGCGCCCAGCGATCCAAACATCGGGCGGTAATGCACCGGCTGCGGCGTGGGGATCGAGGCGTTGATGTCGCCCATCGGCGCGCAGGCGATCATCCCGCCCTTGACGATGGTGGCGGGCTTGACGCCGAAGAACGCCGGAGACCAGACCACCAGGTCCGCCAGCTTGCCCGTCTCAATCGAGCCCACTTCATGGGCGATGCCGTGGGTGAGCGCCGGGTTAATGGTGTATTTGGCGACATAGCGCTTCACGCGGAAGTTGTCGTTATCGCCGGTCTCTTCCGGCAGCGCGCCGCGCTGAACCTTCATGCGGTGCGCGACCTGCCAGGTGCGGATAATCACTTCCCCGACGCGGCCCATGGCCTGCGAATCTGACGAGGTGAGCGAAAACGCGCCGATATCGTGCAGCACGTCTTCCGCGGCGATGGTCTCCCGACGAATGCGGGATTCGGCAAACGCCACGTCCTCGGCGATATCCGGATCGAGGTGATGACAAACCATCAGCATGTCGAGATGCTCGTCGATGGTATTGACCGTGTAGGGCAGCGTCGGGTTGGTGGAGGAGGGCAGAATATTCGGGTGCGCGCAGGCGGTGATGATATCCGGCGCGTGGCCACCGCCCGCCCCTTCGGTGTGGAAGGTGTGGATGGTGCGCCCGGCGATAGCCGCCAGCGTGTCTTCGACAAACCCGGACTCGTTCAGCGTGTCGCTGTGCAGCGCCACCTGAATGTCCATCTCTTCGGCCACCTCCAGCGAGCAGTTGATCGCCGCAGGCGTCGCGCCCCAGTCTTCGTGGATCTTCAGCCCGATGGCGCCCGCGGCGATCTGCTCGCGCAGGGCCGCCGGATTGGAGCCGTTCCCCTTGCCGAGCAGGCCAATATTCACCGGCAGCGTATCGGCAGCCTGCAGCATTCGGGCGATATACCACGGCCCCGGCGTACAGGTGGTGGCGTTGGTGCCCGCCGCCGGACCGGTGCCGCCGCCGATCATGGTGGTGACGCCGGAGACCAGCGCCTCTTCCGCCTGCTGCGGGCAGATCCAGTGGATGTGTGTGTCGATCCCGCCTGCGGTAACGATCTTCCCTTCGGCGGCAATCACTTCCGTCGCCGCGCCAATCGGGATCGTCACGCCGGGCTGGATGTCCGGGTTCCCGGCTTTACCGACGGCAAAGATTCGCCCGTTCTTGACGCCAATATCGGCTTTCACGATCCCCCAGTGATCGACGATCAGCGCGTTGGTCAGCACCAGATCCACGCAGTCGTCTGCGGTCATCTGCCCCTGACCCATACCGTCGCGGATCACCTTCCCGCCGCCGAACTTGACCTCTTCGCCGTAGATCGTGAGATCGTCTTCTACTTCAATCCACAGCTCGCTGTCGGCCAGCCGGACCTTATCCCCGGTGGTGGGGCCAAACATATCGGCATAGGCCCGGCGTGAAATGTCAGCCATGTTTCACCTCGCCCATTACCTCGCCGCGAAAGCCGACAATGCGCTGCGCACCCGCGACCTGAACCAGCGTCACTTCCCGCTTCTGGCCGGGCTCAAAGCGCACGGCGGTGCCTGCCGGGATGTTTAACCGGTAGCCTCGGGTCGCCTCACGGTCAAACTTCAGCGCCGGGTTGACCTCGTAAAAGTGATAGTGCGATCCGACCTGGATCGGCCTGTCGCCGTGGTTTTCGACAATCACGGTTTGGGTTTCGCGCCCGACGTTGATCGCAATCGTGCCGGGCTGGATCTGGTATTCGCCTGGGATCATCACGCGCTCCTTAGACGATCGGGTTGTGGACGGTGACGAGCTTGGATCCGTCCGGGAAGGTGGCTTCCACCTGAATGTCCGGGATCATCTCCGGCACGCCCTCCATCACCTGGTCGCGCGTCAGGACGTGGCGGCCCGCCTCCATCAGCGAGGCGACGGTTTCGCCATCGCGCGCGCCTTCCATGATGAAGGCGCTGATCAGCGCGACCGATTCCGGGTAATTGAGCTTTACCCCGCGCGCAAGGCGGCGTTCGGCAACCAGCGCGGCGGTGAACAGCAACAGCTTGTCTTTTTCTCTGGGAGTCAGTTCCATAGCGTTTCTCTTATGTCTGCCAGATGCGCGGCGAACAGGCGGTTTTGGTGGTGAGAAGCGGGCGAAGCGACTGCCAGATATCGCGCATCACCCGCTGGCAAATCAGGTTGTCGTGGGAGAGAAAACGCACCGACAGCAGCTCGTCGGTGAGCGTTGCCCCCGCAAAATGGCCCAGAGGCGCGAGCAGCGCGCGCACCGCGTCGAGATGTTCTTCTCTGGCCGGGTAGAACAGCAGCGTGCCGATCCACGGGTGTCCGGCAACGGGCGTGAGATCGCCGTCGCCGAGGTGCTGGCGCTCAATCAGACGCGGCTCGTCCTCAACCCAGACTTCAAGGCGGCTCTCCAGCGTGCCGTGGCTGAAGGTCTCATTGATTACCGGTCGTCCCAGACAGTACAGCTCCCACGCCAGCAGCGTGCTGGAGGCCTTCAGGTGGAAGACGGAGCGCAGCGCGGCATTTGCCCCGGGGAAGATAATGGTGTCCTGCGGCAGCCACTCCAGCGTGGATCCCTCATCGAGATAAAAATGCTGGCTCAGACGCGCCTGCGGGCCGCTGCTGCGATAAAACTTGCTGGCGCCGGGCATGGTGATAAGCGTGTGGCTTTTGGCGTCCAGCCGAACGGAAATGTCCAGCGTATCGCCGCCCACAACCCCGCCCGGCGGGTGCAGCAGGTAAAGGTGGCAGGTCTCGCCTTCAGGGTAAAACGGACGCTGAACGGTAAGCGGCCCGACGTGATGAGCGGAGTGCAGGAGGGTTTTCTCAGGGGTGTGACAAAACTGCAGGGCAAGCGACGCCTGCCAGCCTTTGTACGAATTATCAGTGACCTGAGCTGCTAACATGCTGCATCCATCTGCTCATCATCGGGTCGTTTCAGTATGCCCTGGCAGAATTGAAGGCTGTCATATGAGTCGCTTATGGATAAAAAAACGGCTCATATGAGCCGGTTTCTAACTTTTGATAATCGCCCGGCGGCGCTACGCTTGCACGGGCCTACAAGAGAATGCGCAATGTAGGCCGGGTAAGCGCAGCGCCACCCGGCAGGAAAGGCTAGCGGTAATCCTCCGCATCCACATCATACCCCGACGGCTCCCAGCGGATCGCCAGCAGCGAGGCCAGGCCGATAAACGGCGCCAGCGCAATCACCCAGAACACGGCAGTGTCAAGCGAGGCGACCAGCAGCGGGAACAGGAACAGCGACAGCGTCGAGCTGCTGCGCATCAGCGTCTGGTTAAGGCCAACGCCGACGCCGCGCAGCGAGGTCGGGTAGCTCAGTGAGGCAAACGTCATGGTATGCGCGCCCGGGCCGAAGCCCTGGCCGAACAGGAAGAGCGCCAGCATCGCCACGGCAAGCACGCCTTCGGTGGCACCTTCCGGGCGACCAATCAGCCCCAGGCCCAGCAGCGCGACCAGCTGGCAGGCGTAACCCGCCAGCGACATCCGCCATGCGCCGAAGCGCGGCACGTAGCGTACCGCCAGCAGTCCGCCGACGAAGGCAAACAGCAGGTTAAGCACCAGAGAAATCAGGATGGTGGTCAGCATCGACTGGACAAAGAAGCTGGAGATGATCACCGGCAGACCAAACGCCACCGCGTTATAGGCGAACGAAGAGACGACGGACAGCAGCGTGGCGAGTGTCGTGCGGCGTAAGTAGACGCCGCGGAACAGGTTCAGATAGTTGGACCATTTCGCTTTATTCACGACGGGAGCTGGCTGGCTGAGCGCATCCTGCGGCACGTGGGCATTGATGTTATAGGACTGACGTAAAATGGACGCCGCCTCCTTCAGGTTGCCCTGATTTGCCGCCCAGACCGGCGATTCGCTCATATAGCGGCTGCGGATGGCGATAATCACCAGCGCGGGTACCGCGCCGAAGCCAAGGATCAGGCGCCACAGCCAGTCGCTGTGGCTTTCCGGCAGCACGGCGTAGAAGAAGAGCACCAGCAGGTAGGAGATACTGATGGCGGCATACCAGGTGGGGCACCACATGGCGACGCTGGAGGCCTTATTGCCGGGGCCTTTTAGCCTGGCGAACTCGCTTAAAAATGCCATCGCTACGGGAAGGTCGATCCCGACGCCAAGCCCCATGACAAAGCGGGCACCCGCCAGCACATATTCGTTCGGGGCCAGCGCACAGGCGATGGCGGCCACCACGAAGAAGAGCATGTCGGCCATAAAGACGCGATAGCGCCCGATTTTATCCGTGAGATAACCCCCTAGCAGCGCCCCGACAATCGCGCCAAACGTAATGGCGGACGCCACCATGCCGGTACCGGCGGGCGTCAGGTTAAATTCGCGGGTGATATCTTTTATGCCGAAGGCCAGCGCGCCCAGATCGTAGGCATCGAGGAAAATCCCGCCCAGCGCGATACCGATCACGATGCGAGCATTGGCCCGGCCCTGAGAACCATCATTAACGAGGCGTGAAACATCCGATGCGCTGCGCACCCACTGGATGTCGCCATCGGAACGTTTTCCTGCCGTTGAAAGGGGAGTTGTTTCTGTGATTTCTGCCATTTTCTTCTTATGTGGTTGTGTTGTGTCCCTAACAGTTACCACAGGCAGAAGGTGACCAAAATCACATTTGGCTATAAGGCATAACTAACCTTACGGAGCGTCTTTTTTCTTCCTCTTGAGCTTCGTCCAGATTTTGGTCTCCTGACGACGCCACAGGCGCTGAATATTGTCGTGATGACGCAGCAGGATAAGGCAGGAGAGCATCGATACCGGGAAGGTGAACTGAGGTTTGAACCACCAGACGTAGAACGGGGCGATCAGCGCGCTGACGATCGCGCCCAGCGACGAATAGCCGCTCAGCAGAATGGTGAGCAGCCAGGTGCCAGCCATCACGCCGGTTAAATCCCAGCCGATAGGCGCAATGGCACCAAAGGCGGTCGCCACACCTTTACCACCTTTAAAACCGAAGAATACGGGCCAGATGTGGCCGACACAGGCAGCAATGGCAATGAGGCCCAGCCAGAACGGCGTGACGCCCAGCGCATACGCGCCCCAGACGGGTAGCATCCCTTTCAGAACATCAAAAATCAAAACCGCTACGGCTGCTCCCTTGCCGCCAATTCGTAGTACGTTGGTCGCTCCCGGATTCCCGGAACCACTTTCACGCGGGTCAGGTAACCCGGCGATGCGGCAGACCAGAATGGCGCTGGAGATTGAGCCGCAAAGATAGGCGAGGAGGATCATTCCAGGCGCGATTGCACTCATAACGCTGTTCCGTTTTGAAAATGTATCTGTATTCTCAGCATCTGTGGATAATACGCATAATTCGCCGGAAGTGGTATCCGGTTTAGCCAAAAAGCAGGCAGGTCGTGATGGATATTGTATTTATAGAGCAACTTTCGGTAATCACCACTATTGGTGTTTACGACTGGGAACAGACCATCGAGCAGAAGCTGGTGTTCGATATCGAAATGGGCTGGGATAACCGCAAATCGGCAAAAAGCGATGACGTGAACGACTGTCTCAGCTACGCCGACATCAGTGAAACGGTCATCGGCCACGTGGAAGGGCAACGTTTTGCGCTGGTCGAACGGGTGGCGGAAGAAGTCGCAGAATTGCTGCTGAAAAAATTCAACTCACCGTGGGTGCGCATCAAGCTGAGCAAACCGGGCGCGGTGGCGCGCGCCGCCAACGTGGGCGTCATTATCGAGCGTGGCACAAATCTGAAAGGAAAGATTTAACGTCATAATTGCTAAACCCTTTTAGGTTATATCGGTCTTAAGGCTGTATCTTTATCGGTTGTCCGTACGGGACACCGTTTTTTTATATCTTTTTAGGGGTTTATAGATGAGCGATATGCACTCGCTGCTGGTGGCGGCAATACTGGGTGTGGTCGAAGGATTGACGGAGTTTTTACCGGTTTCCAGTACCGGCCATATGATTATTGTTGGTCATCTGCTGGGCTTTGAAGGCGATACTGCAAAAACGTTTGAAGTGGTGATCCAGCTGGGGTCTATTCTTGCGGTGGTGGTGATGTTCTGGCGCCGTCTGTTTGGCCTGATCGGTATCCATTTTGGCCGTCCGCCGCAGCACGAAGGGATGAGTAAAGGCCGCCTGTCGCTGATCCATATTCTGCTCGGGATGATCCCGGCGGTGGTGCTGGGCCTGGTTTTCCACGACGCCATCAAATCGCTGTTTAACCCGATTAACGTGATGTACGCGCTGGTGGTGGGCGGCTTCCTGCTGATCGCTGCGGAAGTGCTGAAGCCAAAAACGCCGCGCGCGGAAGGGCTGGACGATATGACGTATCGTCAGGCGTTTATCATTGGCTGCTTCCAGTGTCTGGCGCTGTGGCCGGGCTTTTCCCGTTCAGGCGCAACCATCTCTGGTGGGATGCTGATGGGCGTAAGCCGTTACGCCGCGTCAGAGTTCTCGTTCCTGCTGGCGGTGCCGATGATGATGGGGGCCACCGCGCTTGACCTCTATAAAAGCATCGGTTTCCTCACCACGGGCGACATTCCGATGTTCGCCGTCGGCTTCATCACCGCGTTTATCGTGGCGCTGATTGCCATCAAAACCTTCCTGCAGCTGATTAAGCGTATCTCGTTCATTCCGTTCGCGATCTACCGCTTTATCGTTGCCGCTGCGGTTTACGTGGTCTTCTTCTGACCGACTGCCCTCAGTCTTTTGGCTGAGGGCAATGCTTTTCCTTCCACTCTGATACCGCCTGAATCCGCCGTTTCGTCAGCTCTTCGCGAATGTCCGGGCCTTTGAATCCCGCCTCGACAACGTCCTTCGTCGGCACCGCTTTGGCTACCTCCCAGGCTTTACGCAGTAAACGTCCCTGCGGGTAGTCACAGGCTTCAAACCCGGTACGCCCGCGCACGTCAGCCTCGCTGGTGAGCGCGATCTGCTCCACGCGCTGGGGTTTGCGCCAGGCGTCGATGTTATCGAACAGTTTGACGATGGTGGCCGGTTTCAGGATCGGGAAGGTGTGAATCAGGTCGTGGAACTCGGCCACCAGTTTCGCCAGATCGCGGATTTCGTTCGGCACGCGCAGACGCTGGCACAGCCCTTCGACCAGCTTCACCCCTGCCGGACCGTGCCCGTGGTGCCGCGGCCAGAGCTCTTTTGGCGTTAAGCCTTTGCCGAGATCGTGGCACAGGGTGGAAAAGCGCACGTCCACGTCAGGGCTGAGCATGGCCGCCATGCTCAGGGTCATCAGCGTGTGTACGCCGGTGTCAATCTCCGGATGCCATTTCGCCGGAGCCGGTACGCCAAACAGCGCGTCTATTTCCGGGAACAGCACCTTCAGCGCGCCGCAGTCGCGCAGCACCTGGAAAAAGACCTGCGGGTTACGCGTGGTGAGCGCATTCTCGGTCTCTTTCCAGACGCGCTCTGGCGTCAGGTGTTCAAGCTCGCCCGCCTCGGTCATGGCGGTCATCAGCGCCATGGTCTCATTGGCAATTCGGAAGCTGAGATGGGCGTAACGCGCGGCAAAACGCGCCACGCGCAGCACGCGGAGCGGATCTTCAGAAAACGCCGGGGAGACGTGACGTAAGAGACGGTTGCGCAGATCGTCCTGGCCGCCATAAGCGTCAATAATCTGGCCGTGCTCGTCCTGTGCCAGCGCGTTAATGGTGAGATCGCGACGCAGGAGATCGTCCTCCAGCGTGACGTCCGGCGCGGCGTAGCAGGTAAAGCCAGTGTAGCCCGAACCTGATTTCCGCTCGGTACGCGCCAGGGCGTACTCTTCGCGGCTTTTCGGGTGTAAAAAGACGGGAAAATCGCGGCCTACCTGCTGGTAGCCCGCGTCCAGCATCTCTTCCGGGGTGGCGCCCACCACCACCCAGTCTTTATCTTTGACCGGCAGACCTAACAACGCATCACGTACCGCACCACCGACCAGATAACTCTTCACGCCTGACACTCCCGTTTTCTCTTTTCCAGAATGATACGTAAGTCTGGCAGAGAAGACGAATTAGTTCATCCAGCGATCTTTACGTTTACGGCTTGGGATCAGGTGCGGCAGAACCAGACCCAGCACCAGACCGACGCCCAGCACGCCGCCGCCATACATAAACCACTGCATGATGATGGTGCGCTGTTTGTCATCGAGCTGCAGGTTGGCGGCATTCACTTTCTTTTGCGCGACAATCAGCTCGTTTTTCAGCTTCTGGTTCTCTTCTTTCAGGCCGTTAATCACGCCGTCGCTCTGCGCCACTTTCTGCTGCATCTCGGCGGTACGCTGGTTCCAGGTTCCGTCGATATTGTTCAGCTTGTCGGTCAGGGTTTTCACCTGATTTTCCAGATCCGGTACGCGGGTGCGCAGGCTTGGCACGGTGCTCAGCTCTTTCAGCGGGATCCAGGACGTGCGGCCAGAACTGTCGCGAACCTGACCGTAGTTGGTGTCCGCGTTGGTCTGTAACAGGGTGACTTCCTCGCCGGCATTTACCGTGCCCACGAGGCGATAATTATCTCCGGGGCCACTGCGTACCCAGGTGTTCAGTTCGTCAGAAACGTAACGCTTCTCTTCAGCGTGCACTGCGGTTGCGGCGCTAAAAGCGAGTAAAGTAAGTCCAATCAGGCGTAATTTAAGCATCATTAGTCGTTATTTTCATAAATAGTGGAACGATAGTAGTGGCAACAGTGTCTCTACGCAAAGCATTCATCAGCAATCAGAATCATCTGTGTCACGACTCTACACATTTACGCCCGTCAAATTGCTCATTGCATGGCAATTTGGCGCAAAATACTATGTACTGACAAACAAATGGCGAGGAAGTTCGCCCTCATTGACGCGTCTGTGACGCCCGCAAAAGTACAAGGCTATGGCTCAGGAAATCGAATTAAAATTTATCGTCGAAAAAGACAGCGTTGACGCACTCCGCCAGCATCTGCATACGCTCTCCGGCGAACACCATGCACCGGTACAACTGCTTAATATTTATTACGAAACGCCGGATAACTGGCTACGCCGCCACGATATGGGGCTGCGCATCCGTGGCGCGAGTGGGCGCTACGAGATGACGATGAAAATTGCCGGCCGCGTGGTCGGCGGGTTACATCAGCGTCCGGAATACAATATCGACATCAGTCAGCCAGAACTTGAGCTGGAACGTTTTCCGGCGGAAGTCTGGCCGGAAGGCGAGCTGCCTGCCACGCTGGCGGAGCAGGTGCAGCCGCTGTTCAGCACCGATTTCTGGCGCGAGAAATGGCTGGTGACGGAAGGTAAAAGCCGCATCGAAATCGCCCTCGATCTGGGTGAGGTGAAGGCGGGTGAGTACCAGGAGCCGATCTGCGAACTGGAGCTTGAGCTGCTGGAAGGGGACGCAAATGACGTGCTGAAGCTGGCGCGCAGGCTGGTGAACCAGTCCGGATTGCGCCAGGGGAGCCTGAGCAAAGCCGCGCGGGGTTACCATCTGGCCGCCGGAAATGCGCCGCGCGTGCTGAAAGAGACGACCATTTTGCGCGTTGCGCCGAAAGCCAGCGTTGAGCAGGGGCTGGAAGCCGCACTGGAGCTGGCGCTTTCTCAGTGGCAGTACCATGAAGAGCTGTGGGTACGAAATGTGAAAAACGCCAAATCCCACGTGCTGGCGGCCATTGCCCTGGTGCGCCATACCCTGACGCTCTTCGGCGGTATTGTTCCTCGCAAAGCGAGCGCTCACTTACGTGATCTGCTGACGCAAACCGAAACGCTGATGCTCTCGGACATATCTGCGCAAACGGCGATCTACAGTCCGCAAGCCGCTTCGGCAAAACTGGCGCTGACCGAGTTTCTGGTGACGCGCGGCTGGCGCGCCTTCCTGGATGCGAAAGCTGAGGCCAAAATCGCGGAAAACTTTAAGCGTTTCGCAGACATTCATCTTTCCCGTCATGCCGCTGAACTGAAGAGCACCTTTGCGTATCCGCTCGGTGATAAGTATGGCGATCAGCTTCCCCGTCTTTCGCGCAACATCGACAGCATGCTGCTCCTTTCCGGTGCCTACGACGGGCCACAGGCGCAGGCGTGGCTGGAAAACTGGCAGGGGCTGAAGCATGCCATCGAAACCCGTCAGCATATTGAAATTGAGCATTTCCGTAATGAGGCCATTTCGCAGGAGCCGTACTGGCTGCACAGCGGAAAACGTTAACTCTGGCAAGGAACCCCTAGAATGCCGCTTTCTTCACCGTTACAGCAGCAGTGGCAGACCGTTTGCGAACGTCTGCCTGAGTCATTACCGGCGTCATCGTTAAGCGAGCAGGCGAAAAGCGTGCTCGTCTTCAGTGATTTTGTGCAGGAAAGCATCGCCGTCTACCCGGACTGGCTGGCGGAGCTTGAGAACGCACCGCCGCAGGCGGACGAGTGGCGGCGCTATGCCGGCTGGCTGCAGGCCGCGCTTGAAGACGTCGCGGATGAGGCGACGCTGATGCGCGTCCTGCGTCAGTTCCGCCGTCGTGTGATGGTGCGCATTGCCTGGGCGCAGGCGCTGGAGCTGGTGAGTGAAGAGAGCACGCTGCAGCAGTTAAGCGAGCTGGCGCAGACGTTGATTGTCGCCGCGCGCGACTGGCTCTACGCCGCCTGCTGTAAAGAGTGGGGCACGCCGTGCAGCGAGGAAGGGATTCCTCAGCCGCTGTTGATTCTGGGGATGGGCAAGCTGGGCGGTTGCGAGCTGAACTTCTCCTCCGATATCGACCTGATTTTCGCCTGGCCTGAGAACGGCTCCACGCGCGGCGGCCGTCGCGAGCTGGACAACGCCCAGTTCTTTACCCGCCTCGGCCAGCGTCTGATTAAGGCGCTGGATCAGCCGACGCAGGACGGTTTTGTCTACCGTGTGGACATGCGCCTGCGTCCGTTTGGCGACAGCGGGCCGCTGGTGCTGAGCTTTGCCGCGCTGGAGGATTACTACCAGGAGCAGGGGCGCGACTGGGAGCGTTACGCGATGGTCAAGGCACGGATCATGGGCGACAGCGACGACGCCTACGCCAACGAGCTGCGCGCCATGCTGCGCCCGTTCGTGTTCCGTCGCTATATCGACTTCAGCGTCATCCAGTCCCTGCGCAATATGAAAGGGATGATCGCCCGTGAGGTTCGCCGTCGCGGGCTGAAGGACAACATCAAGCTCGGCGCGGGCGGCATTCGCGAAATCGAATTTATCGTCCAGGTCTTCCAGCTGATTCGCGGCGGACGCGAGCCGTCGCTACAGTCCCGCTCGCTGCTGCCGACGCTGAGCGCCATTGAGCAGCTTCACCTGCTGCCGGACGGCGACGCGCAAACCCTGCGCGAGGCCTATCTTTTCCTGCGCCGTCTGGAAAACCTGCTGCAAAGCATCAACGACGAACAGACCCAGACCCTGCCGGGGGATGACCTTAACCGGGCGCGTCTGGCCTGGGGGATGCGCGTGGATGACTGGTCAACGCTGACCGAACGGCTTGATGCCCATATGGCAGGCGTGCGCCGCATCTTCAACGAGCTGATCGGTGATGACGAAAGCGAATCGCAGGACGATGCCCTTTCCGAGCACTGGCGCGAGCTGTGGCAGGACGCGCTCCAGGAAGATGACACCACGCCGGTGCTGACGCATTTAACCGACGACGCGCGCCATCGCGTGGTGGCGCTGATTGCCGATTTCCGTCTTGAGCTGAACAAGCGCGCCATTGGCCCGCGCGGCCGTCAGGTGCTGGATCACCTGATGCCGCACCTGCTGAGCGAGGTCTGCTCGCGGGCGGATGCGCCGGTGCCGCTGTCGCGCATGATGCCGCTGCTGAGCGGGATCATCACGCGCACCACGTACCTTGAGCTTTTGAGCGAGTTCCCCGGCGCGCTGAAGCACCTGATTACGCTCTGCGCCGCCTCCCCGATGGTGGCCAACAAGCTGGCGCGCTACCCTCTGCTGCTGGATGAACTGCTCGACCCAAACACTCTGTATCAACCCACGGCGACGGATGCCTACCGGGACGAGCTGCGTCAGTATCTGCTGCGCGTGCCGGAAGAGGACGAAGAGCAGCAGCTGGAGGCGCTGCGCCAGTTTAAGCAGGCCCAGATGCTGCGCGTGGCGGCGGCGGACATCGCCGGAACGCTGCCGGTGATGAAAGTGAGCGATCACTTAACCTGGCTCGCGGAGGCGATCATCGACGCGGTCGTGCAGCAGGCGTGGGTGCAGATGGTGTCCCGCTACGGCCAGCCGAAGCACCTTGCTGACCGTGAGGGGCGAGGGTTTGCCGTGGTGGGTTACGGCAAGCTCGGCGGCTGGGAGCTGGGATATAGCTCCGATCTGGATTTGATCTTCCTGCACGACTGCCCGGTTGACGTGATGACCGACGGCGAGCGCGAGATTGACGGGCGTCAGTTCTATCTGCGCCTGGCCCAGCGCATTATGCACCTGTTCAGCACCCGCACTTCGTCGGGCATTTTGTATGAAGTCGATGCGCGCCTGCGTCCGTCCGGTGCGGCGGGTATGCTGGTCACCTCAACGGAGTCCTTCGCCGATTATCAGAAGAATGAAGCCTGGACCTGGGAGCATCAGGCGCTGGTGCGCGCCCGCGTGGTGTATGGCGATCCGCAGCTTAAAACGCAGTTCGATGCCGTCCGTAAGGAGGTCATGACCACCCCGCGCGAGGGCAGTACGCTGCAGACGGAAGTGCGCGAGATGCGCGAGAAAATGCGCGCGCACCTGGGTAATAAACACCGCGATCGCTTTGATATCAAAGCCGACGAGGGCGGGATTACCGATATTGAGTTCATTACCCAGTATCTGGTGCTGCTCCACGCGCACGACAAGCCGAAGCTGACCCGCTGGTCGGATAACGTGCGCATTCTGGAGCTGCTGGCGCAAAACGACATCATGGACGAGCAGGAGGCGCAGGCCTTAACCCGCGCCTACACCACGCTGCGCGACGAGCTGCATCACCTGGCGCTACAGGAGCAGCCGGGGCACGTGGCGCTGGACTGTTTTGTCGCAGAGCGTGCTCAGGTAACGGCCAGCTGGCAGAAGTGGCTGGTGGAACCGTGCGTAACAAATCAAGTGTGATATTATCGCGCGCAAATTGTGAATCTTTCTGGAGTCAGGAATGAAAGTAACACTGCCAGAGTTTGAACGTGCTGGAGTAATGGTTGTTGGGGATGTGATGCTGGATCGCTACTGGTATGGGCCGACCAGC
Organism: Enterobacter cloacae complex sp. BZL2005; assembly: GCF_049238885.1. Lineage (NCBI taxonomy): Bacteria > Pseudomonadati > Pseudomonadota > Gammaproteobacteria > Enterobacterales > Enterobacteriaceae > Enterobacter > Enterobacter cloacae complex sp. BZL2005. The sequence continues at coordinate 236,042 of NZ_JBMKGI010000005.1, forward strand.
CGCATCTCTCCGGAAGCACCGGTACCGGTGGTTAAGGTCGACACCATTGAAGAGCGTCCCGGCGGCGCGGCAAACGTGGCGATGAACATAGCCTCTCTGGGCGCGCACTCGCGTCTGGTTGGCCTGACCGGTATCGACGATGCGGCGCGCGCGCTGAGCAAGTCGCTGGCGGACGTGAACGTGAAGTGTGACTTCGTTTCTGTTCCGACCCACCCGACCATCACCAAGCTGCGCGTGCTGTCACGTAACCAGCAGCTGATCCGCCTCGACTTTGAAGAAGGGTTCGAAGGCGTTGATCCCGAGCCGCTGCACGAGCGCATTAACCAGGCGTTAGGCAATATCGGCGCTCTGGTACTGTCCGACTACGCGAAAGGCGCGCTGGCCAGCGTGCAGACGATGATCCAGCTGGCGCGTAAGGCCAGCGTACCGGTGCTGATCGATCCTAAGGGCACCGACTTTGAGCGCTATCGCGGCGCAACCCTCCTGACGCCAAACCTCTCCGAGTTTGAAGCGGTGGCGGGCAAATGCAAAACCGAGGAAGAGCTGGTTGAGCGCGGCATGAAGATCATTGCTGACTTCGAATTATCTGCGCTGCTGGTGACCCGCTCCGAGCAGGGGATGACGCTGCTGCAGCCGGGCAAGGCGCCGCTGCATATGCCAACCCAGGCGCAGGAAGTGTATGACGTGACCGGTGCCGGTGATACGGTGATCGGCGTGCTGGCAGCGACGCTGGCGGCGGGGAACTCCCTGGAAGAAGCGTGCTACTTCGCCAACGCCGCGGCAGGTGTGGTCGTCGGTAAACTCGGTACCTCAACCGTTTCCCCAATCGAGCTGGAAAACGCGGTGCGCGGCCGTGCGGACACCGGTTTCGGTGTGATGACCGAAGACGAGCTGAAAGTGGCTGTCGCCGCTGCGCGCAAGCGCGGTGAAAAAGTGGTGATGACTAACGGCGTGTTCGACATCCTGCACGCGGGCCATGTCTCTTATCTGGCGAATGCGCGAAAGCTGGGCGATCGCCTGATTGTGGCGGTGAACAGCGATGCCTCAACCAAACGTCTGAAGGGTGAAACGCGTCCGGTTAACCCGCTTGAGCAGCGTATGATCGTGCTCGGCGCGCTGGAAGCCGTGGACTGGGTGGTGTCGTTTGAAGAAGACACGCCGCAGCGCCTGATTGCCGGTATTCTGCCGGACCTGCTGGTGAAGGGTGGGGATTACAAGCCGGAGCAAATCGCGGGCAGCGAAGAGGTCTGGGCCAACGGCGGTGAGGTGATGGTGCTCAACTTCGAGGATGGGTGTTCCACCACCAACATCATCAAGAAGATCCAGAAAGACAGTCAGTAAAAAACGGGCCTATTGGCCCGTTTTTTTATGTCGGGTGGCGGCTGCGCCTTACCCGACCTACGCGTTCATTCAGGCCCGGTAAGGCGTAGCCGCCACCGGGCTCAACAGGCCGCACTATGCCTGGTCATCCACCGGCGGAATGGCTGGCGCTGGCTTCACTTCTTCCGGCGCATTGCGGTTTTCCAGCTCGGTCAGACGCTGTTCCAGCAGTGCAAGCTTCTCGCGGGTGCGCAGCAGAACCTGGGTCTGCACGTCAAACTCTTCGCGGCTGACGAGATCAAGGCGAACCAACTGCGCCTGCAGCGTCTGGCGGATTTTCTTCTCAACGTCATCACCAAATTCACGAATGCCTTTTGGCATAGACTCGTGAACCTGACGCGCAATTTGCTCAATTTTCTTCGGGTCAATCATTGTCGTTTCCCTTGATGAAAAGGTGTTAGTGTCCATTGTAGCGCGTCATGCCCGGGGTAAACAAAATTGTTTGATGCTTATGCATTGCCCAGGATAATCAATAGCGTTATAGTTATCTCGCTTATTCTCAGGGCGGGGCGAAATTCCCCACCGGCGGTAAATCAGCTTAACGCTGAAAGCCCGCGAGCGCTTTGGGTGAATTCTCAAAGGTCAGCAGATCCGGTGTAATTCCGGGGCCGACGGTTAGAGTCCGGATGGGAGAGAGTAACGATCCAGTCGGGCATGGGCCCGCTCACGTTATCTTTTTGCCGCTTATACGGCGCTCCTAAGACTGCCCTGATTCTGGTAACCATAATGTTAATGAGGTTTTTTTACCATGAATCAGACGCTACTTTCCTCTTTTGGCACTTCAACTCAACGTGTTGAACATGCACTGGATGCACTGCGCGAAGGCCGTGGTGTGATGGTGCTTGACGATGAAAACCGTGAAAACGAAGGCGACATGATTTTCGCCGCCGAAAACATGACCGTTGAACAGATGGCGCTGACCATCCGTCACGGCAGCGGCATCGTATGCCTGTGTATTACCGAAGATCGTCGTAAGCAGCTCGAGCTGCCGATGATGGTCGAAAACAACACCAGCGCCTTTGGTACCGGATTTACCGTGACCATTGAAGCGGCGCATGGCGTGACCACCGGTGTGTCTGCGGCTGACCGTCTGACCACCGTACGTGCCGCGATTGCTGATGATGCGAAGCCATCCGATCTGCATCGTCCAGGCCACGTCTTCCCACTGCGCGCGCAGGCGGGTGGCGTGCTGACCCGCGGCGGTCACACCGAAGCGACGATCGACCTGGTGACGCTGGCTGGCTTCAAACCTGCGGGCGTGCTGTGTGAACTGACCAACGACGACGGCACTATGGCGCGTGCGCCAGAGTGCATCACCTTCGCACGTCTGCACAACATGCCGGTGGTAACGATTGAAGATCTGATCGAGTATCGCCAGGCGCACGAGCGCAAAGCCAGCTGAAATGGCTGATGTGAAAAAGCCGGGGAAACCCGGCTTTTTTGTCTCTAGTGGTAGTTAATTTTGAACAGCACCACCGTTTCGAACGGCCCGGACTGGATCGCTTTTCCTTCGACCGGCGACAGCTCTGCGGTGTATTGCTGCTCATGCTCAAGCGTGCTGCCCGTAAAATCCACGTATTCGTTGTAGTGGTTAAAGGTGTAGGGCTCGGTTCCGTTAAGGATCCTCAGCTTCAGGCCATTGCCTATCAGCAGTGCGGTATCGTTGGCCGTAAGCGCTTCATTTGTATAGAACGACGAGTCCATTTTGAAGCCATCTGAACATTGGGCATCCTGCACTTTCGTCGTCTTCACCGAAAAGGTCCGTTTACGCGTCTGTTGATTCACAATATCGCGTGCGCTAAAGGTGCCGAAATCAATCTCCTGGTTCTCAGGGTAAATACTGAACGTCGCACCGCAGTCCAGAACGGTAATATTTTGCAGCCCGTTGATGTGATATTTGAGGTTTTTCGCATCCGACATCTGGTTCACGCCGCCTTTTCCGTCAAACTGGACAACGATGTAATCGCTCAGCGAGCTGACGTAGCCGTGAGGCGGCATGGCTTTAATTTTTACGTATAAGCGCAGACGAGCAATGAAGGTTCGTGAAGTGTGGATATCATCCGGGTTACCGGAACAGATACGATTTTCCCATCCCATTTGTCGGATCTGCTCGGGGGTATAAATCGTGATGTTTTGGTTGTCCAGACACTGTCGGGTATCGACGCCGTTAGGCTGGCCTTTTGCATCGTAGTCTATCCCTTCATAGGTTACGCCCAGTTCATAATAGGGATCGGAGGTTGAAGGATAAGGATTCACCCAGCCAAAAATATCCTCCGGTTGAAAGCTGCTTGTGACATTGTGGTTGCATGTCACCGGGATTTTGATGTCATCCGATTCCCAAATTTTCTCACCTGCCTGTGCATTACTGGGGATAGCAAACGGCGAGATCGTTTTAGTTTCTTCTACGGGGCCGCCCGAACCGCCCAGGTAGCAGTCGAGCGCCAGCGCTTCTCTTAAAGGCAGCACTGAGAGCAGCACTATGAACAATACGTTAGCGAGATTGCGCATCTTTTTCGATCTTCCGTTCGGTGAGCGAGCACTGCGCCGTTCCCGCGCACTGTACGTCGACCTTTTTCAGCGCGCCGTAATCGTCGATATAACCGATGCTGTAATAGTTACCGTGGTAGTCATCGGTAGAGGTTGTTGCTGTCGCGAAAGGCGCAAGCATCAGGCTGTCGAAGCCCGGCAGCATGGTTTTGGCATTCTTACTGAGCCACGCCAGCGTGATGTAGTACGGCGTCGGGTTATGTATGGTCAGCCCTTTCGCAGTGGCTGAAACTTCCATCCGCATTTCCGCCTGCTCGCCGGGTTTTTTGGTAATCGCTTTAGGGCGCCAGAACAGCTTGATCCTGCTCTGCATCGCCACCTGCATGACGCTGCGTTCATCGCTGGCGCTGGTGCTTTTCGGCGGCACTTCGCGCAGGTTGAAATAAAACAGGGATTCTCTGTCTTTCGGTAACTGACTGGTGGCCGCTTGCTTAACGATCCTGACCTGCGATGCGGAACCCGCTTCAATGCGTTGAATCGGAGGCAGCGCCATGAAATGCCTGTCTTCTTTACGGCCTTTCTCATCTTCAATCCAGGAGAGCGCCAGATAGGGCAGCGCTTTACTCTGGTTTTCAATCTTCAGGCTGCTGGCCTTGTCGCTTTCCGGAAAGACAATGCGCGTGCGGTCCAGGTTTACGGCCGCGTGAGTGGTGAATGCTGTGCCGACCAGCATCAGGCACAGGCTTTTGAGTAAGGTTAATTTCATCATGATTTCTTACTGACATGGCAGTATCAACTGCATACTGTTTTCAAGGTGTGAAGGTAACGTGAAGCGGCACTGCTGATTGTCTCCCCACGTCACGCGAAACTGTTGTTCTGGCTCTACGGCGCCGAGCCAGACGTGGCCGTCATCGGCGACCATAGCAATCTGCCGATCGTCTTCAAGCTGGCGAACAATGGCGCCCAGCGGCGGCGTGCCAGAGGCAGTTCGTAAGATGCCTGCGATATCATTGCCTGCACGCGTCGCAATCTGACGGTACCCGATGGCACCTTCCGTCCAGGTTGAGGTGACGACGCGGGTGTCAACGTCTACGCCATCGGGCAGGTTGTTCATATTGACCTGCACGCTGGAAGGCGAATAGCTGGAGATGGACGGTAAAACGCCAATCCCGAAGCGATTGGTTTCATCCCGCGACATGTTCAGCGGGATGTTGCCTACGCCATCGGTACTGACCATCACGCGCGGCTCGTTACCGTAGCTGCGGCGGTGCAGCGCAGCGCCTTTAGCCGTCGAGGTGAATGAACCGGTCCAACTGGCACTCAGGGAATTGTATTCGTTAGCCTTAACACTCCCGGAGAGATTCAGGTCGCCATAAGGAGAATAATGTTGATAGTTGCCGCTCACCTGCGCGCCGGCATCTGACTTCTCGCTTTCGGTACCTGCCGAAACGCCCCAGGTGTTGTTGCGGTCTGATGTGTCATACCACGATACGTTCTGACTCAGACTGTCGCTGTTGCGCAGGTCGTAATTCAGACGATGATCGGGATCGAGCGGTACGCTCAGTGAGAGATAGAACTGCGTATCGTCGTCTTCGTCTTCATAGTGGGTTTTACTCCATGACACGGTGAGGCCCAGATTTTTCCAGCGACCGATATCAAAGTTATAGCCTGCGGTCACGCTGCCCGTCGTGGAGGAGGAATCGTTCCACCAGGTTTGACGCAGCATGTTCACATAGAGGTTGAGCGATAGCGCCGAAATGTACTGGCTTGCCGTCACGCTGAGCGTCTGTTTTTCTGACTGCCGATCGTTATTGTCATCATCCAGAAAACGGGCGTAGCTGAGAAACTGCGGATCGGAATAGCGATAACTGGCGAGCGTAAGCTGGCTGCCGGTGGTATCGAAACGCTTACTGTAGTTGAAACGGTAGCTGTAACCTGTCTGGCTATTCTGATAGGGCAACTGGCTGGTCGCCTGAGTCACGTCAAAAGAGAGCGCGCCCAGGTACTCCATGTTTTGACCTATTCCTACGGCAACGGACCGGTAGCGATCGCCATCGGCGAGTGTACCGCCGTAGAGGGAGGTTTGTGACAGCATCCCCCAGGAGAATTCGCCGCTCATAAACGCGTTATCTTCAACGTCATGCGAGGCGTCTTTGCGTGCTTTTCCTGCCGCCAGCTTATAGCGAACCTGACCTTTGCGGGTTAAAAAAGGCACCGATTCCGCAGAAACCTGGAAGGTGCTTACGCGCCCATCTTCTTCTGTCACTTTGACGTCCAGCGTACCCTGTACAGACTGGTTTAGATCCTGAATAACAAACGGCCCTGGCGGAACGTTGCTTTGGTAAATGACACGGTCAGCCAGGCTAACCGTTACCGTGGCGTTAGTTTGCGCGAGGCCGGTAATTTGTGGCGCGTAGCCGCGCAGCGACCATGGCAGCATGCGCTCATCGCTAATCAGGGAGGCTCCGGTATAGGTGAAGGCATCAAAAATAGCGGACTGGAAATCCGTTTCACCCAGTGTGAGTTTGGCTCCGAGCGAGGGGAGAGGACGGAACATATAGAGGCGTGAAAAGCGCCCGTCATTCTCTGAACCTGCGTCGGTATGGGTTTGAGTATACTGATAATCACCGCGCAGTCGCCACGCGCCCATATTCGCGCCGGCAGTGCCATAAGTGTTGACGTTATCCGTGCTGCTGCCATCGTTCGGCTGGTAATGACTGGCAAAAAGATTGTAATCCAGTAGTACGCCCGGCACGCCGTTGTCCCAGGTTGAAGGGGGCATCCAGTCTGCGGCACGGTACTGTAACCAGGCCTGAGGTATCGTGACCTTCAGCGTCTGGCTGGATTGCTCAAAATAAAATTTAATATCCGGTTTTGATGCAAAGTCGACGCACCCGTCTTTTTCCGCCAATGCGCTACGGATATTGTCCTGCAGAGCAAATGTATCGGCCAGTTCAGGTGGAATACAGACTTGTACGCTCTTGTCTATCTCCTGCCAGCGGAGCTGCCAGCCATTTGCCAGCGGGATATCATTAATTGAAACGGTAACAAAATAGTCGCCTGGTGTGATCGATATTTGATCTTTAAAAAGAGATAAATCAACGCTGCCACGCTGATCTTTATCGATGGCATTGATGTTAAATTCAGTGGCGGAGGCAAGTTCCGCCATAAACAGGGACGTCATAATAATTATGCATTGTAATTTATATGTCATCGCCCTGTTACTCAAATAAATACATTCAACGCCGGCTGACATTAAATGCCAGCCGGTTTAATTTGAAACATGGCGTAGTTATTTATACGCCAGAATATAGTTGGCTGTAGCTTCCACCTGGCCAGCAGTCGCCGTTTTACCCGTTACCACTTCCATTAATGCTTTGAAGTGCAGCGTTTGAGTCGTTGAACCTGCCAGCAGAGCAACCTCATTAGCAGCACCCAGCGTAATGTTGGCTTCGGCGTTATTCAAAAGACGAACGCCCACGTTCTGTGCACCACTTGCATAGGTATTGGTCATCAGACTGGTGTCGGTCGCGTCTGTCGCTGAGCTGGTAAACGTGACATCGACTTTGGTCACTGGTGTATCAGTCTCGTCGGCCGGATCGTCAAGCTGGCAGTTTTCCAGATTGATATCAACCGGAACTGCGGAAGACTTCTTGTTGGCATTGATCACGGCTGTGGTCACTTCGCCGAGATCGACTTCTTTATCAACGCTGTCTGGTGCAATGCTGCAAGGCGCATCAATAACAACGCCTTTGAATTTGATTTTTCCCGACCCCTGCTCGGCAGAAAAGGCGGAACCCGAAACTGCGGCAGCGATAGTTACAGCTAATAGAATTTTTTTACCCATATACATGAAAATATCCTTTTTCAAACGAATTCATACTCTGAATATAAGTTTCAAAACGCAAATGGAGTATATGGGAGGACGAAGGGGAGATGCGATTACTGCATCTTAAAGCTATTTTAAGATTATATTAATATATAATTAATGTTGATTGTAAGCATCGGCTAACATTCATAATATATGCAGTAACTCAGATAATGGACTGATAAAATTTCATCATTCTATTTCTATAAGCTATATATTTTGCAAGGGCTTTGTTGGCAACAAAATAACGTATCATTTCTATCTATATCTTAACGTTTCGAAAGTCTGCCTCCGTATTATACGGAGGCAGACTAATCCTAACCGATACCTGCAGATTGCAATAACACCAGGCTTAAGCCCATGACTGACATTCCGCACAGCACGCCATAGCTGGGGTTGTTATTGGGATCGATCTCTTTCGCCAGCGGCATTAATTCATCGACGGAAAGCGCCACCATAATCCCGGCAACTGTGGCCATAATGGCGGCCATCACGACAGGGGAGACCAGGCTTCCGAGAATCAACCAGGCCAGGACACCGCCGAGGATTTCAGCCATCCCGGAAATTCCTGCCCAGAATACCGCGGTACGTTTCGAGCCCGTGGCGGCATACACCGGTCCGGCGACCGCCAGTCCTTCAGGAATATTGTGTAAGGCCACCGCCAGCGCGATGCCAAAGCCCATTTCCAGATTGCTGCTGGCCGTCACGTAGGTCGCGACCCCTTCCGGGAAGTTATGCAGGCTAATCCCCAGCGTGAGCAGAACCGCCGTTCGCTTAATATTCCGCGGCACAGGCGTTACGTTTTTCTGCATTAAATCCTGCGGATGCGCGTGGGGCAGCATCCGGTCGAGGGCAAAGTAACCCAGCAGGCCAACGACAAACATGCCGTAGCCCAGCAGGGGAGACATCCCGTCGGTGCCCAGCGCAGCAGGGAGCATCTCCATCAGGGAGATAAGCAGCATGATCCCGGCAGCAAAGCCCAGCGAGAAGGCCAGCACGCGGTTTGACGGCTTCTGACCAAGCACGCCGAGGATTGCGCCGATAAAGGTCGCGGCGCCCGCCAGTATGGTCAGGATCAGAGGGACTGACATGGATTGCTCCTTATGATAATGATTATCATTAATATAAATGATTCATTTCTGGCAAAGCGAGGGGCGAACCCCGGCTTTACACATTCCTTACATTCAAAATTCCTGATGATGATCTTCACGCTTATCAGCGTTCATCTTTTTCCGATTGCGCGTAATGTAGCACCATTAAATTGACACCTTCTGTAAGGATATCATCATGACTTCATCCCGTATGCCAGCCCTGTTTTTAGGCCACGGCAGCCCAATGAACGTTCTGGAAGACAACGTCTATACCCGCGCATGGCGTCATCTGGGCGAGACGCTGCCGCGTCCAAAAGCGATTGTGGTGGTATCTGCGCACTGGTTCACCCGCGGCACGGGCGTGACCGCCATGGAAGCGCCAAAGACCATTCACGATTTTGGCGGCTTCCCGCAGGCGCTGTATGACACGCACTATCCGGCCCCCGGCTCGCCTGAGCTGGCACAAAGGCTGGTGGAACTGCTGGCGCCTGTTCCGGTTGCGCTGGATAAAGAAGCCTGGGGCTTTGACCATGGCTCATGGGGCGTGCTGATAAAAATGTATCCTGATGCGGATATCCCGATGGTGCAGCTGAGCATCGACAGCACCAAACCGGCTGCCTGGCATCTGGAGATGGGGCGCAAGCTGGCGACGCTTCGTGATGAAGGCATCATGCTGGTGGCAAGCGGCAACGTGGTGCACAACCTGCGTACGGCGCGCTGGCATGGCGAAAACACGCCATACCCGTGGGCGACCGCTTTTAACGACTACGTTAAAGCGAACCTGACCTGGCAAGGCCCGGCTGAGGCGCATCCGCTGGTGAACTATCTGGAGCACGAGGGCGGTTCGCTCTCTAACCCGACGCCGGAGCATTTCCTGCCGCTGCTGTACGTGCTTGGCGCATGGGACGGTGAGGAGCCGGTTACGATCCCGGTCGATGGATTAGAGATGGGAAGTCTGAGTATGCTGTCGGTACAGGTAGGGTGAAAATATGCCCGGTGGCGCTACGCTTACCGGGCCTACAAAACCGTAGGCCGGGTCAGGCGAAGCCGCCACCCGGCAGATCTTACTCCACAAAAATATGCGGGTAGAACCGCGACAGATCCTGCGTGATCAGCGCGCGATCTTCGCGAATGCCAATTCCGGCAGGTTGATCGTTAATGAGCCAGCTGCCAATTAGCGTATAGCTGTCGCCAAATTTCGGCAGTTGATAGAACGCCTGGACGATCATCCCTTCCTCGCCGTAAGGCCCTTCAACCGCTTCCAGCGTTTTACCGTTTTCGATGATCGACACGTTAGCGCCTTCGCGGGAGAAGATCGGCTTAACGACGTATTTCTCCATCTGCGGGTAATCATCTTCCGCAAAGTACGCTGGCAGCAGGTTAGGGTGATTCGGGAACATCTCCCACAGCATCGGCAGCAGGGCCTTGTTGGAGATAATGCTCTTCCAGGCCGGTTCCAGCCAGCGCACGCCCGCATCTTCCAGCTTGGTGGAGAACATCTCGCGCAGCATGTACTCCCACGGGTAGAGCTTGAACAGGTTGCTGATGACCTGATCCTGCATGTCCGTAAACTGACCTTTTTCACCCAGGCCGATATCCTCGATATAGAGGAACTCGGTCGCCACCTCCGCTTCGGCGGCGCAGTCCTGCAGATACTGAACCGTGCCACGATCTTCTTCCGTGTCGCGGCAGCAGGCGAGATGCAGCAGGTTGAAGCCAAACTGCTCGCGCAGCTCGGCAAAGCGCTCGATCAGCTTCTCCTGCAGGCTGTTGAACTGGTCGCTGCCTTCCGGCAGGTTTCCGGCGTTCATCTGGTCTTCCAGCCAGATCCACTGGAAGAATGCCGCTTCATAAAGGGAGGTTGGCGTATCGGCGTTGTTTTCTAAAAGCTTCGGTTCACCCACGCCGTCCCACGCCAGATCCAGGCGAGAGTAAAGCGAAGGCTGATTCGTTTTCCACGACTGGCGGACAAAGCTCCAGGTGTGCTTTGGAATGCGAAACTTGGCCATCAGCTCGTCGCTGTCGATGACTTTTTCCACCACCTTGAGGCACATCTGGTGCAGCTCAGCCGTGACCTCTTCCAGCTTCTCAACCTGGGCCAGGGTGAGCTTGTAGTAAGCGTCTTCACACCAGTACGGCTCGCCGTACATGGTGTGGAAGTTAAAGCCGTACTCGGTGGCTTTTTCGCGCCAGTCCGGGCGCTCGGTAATACTGACTCGTTCCATGATTAGCCGCCCATTGAGCGAGTAGAGGTGCCTGATGCACTGCGCTGCATGCTGGTCTGTTTCGCCACAGACTCACCAAACCCGCCGCGGGTGATGGTGCTGGTGGTCGCAGGCTTCGGCGCCATCGCGGTTTTCGGTACGGTTACGGTGCGGCCCGGAGTCGCTGCGCCGTAGCCTTTACCGCTGGCATCGGTATATTGACCGTAAGCCGGGCTGGCCGGGTTTTTCGAGCTAAACAGCGGCTGCTGCTGGTAGCCCGCACCGCCGCCCATAAGACGGCCCATCATGTAGCCTGCCATCAGCGGCATCCAGAAGCTGCCGCTGGACTGCGCCTGTGCCTGATTTTCAGGTGCCGTGCCTGCCTGAGCCGGTGCCTGCTGGCACTGACCTTCACCAAATTCCGCTACGCAGTCTTCGCGTGAGGCATATTTCGGCGCGGTGCGTTCCGCTTCTTTCAGCGCGTTGGTGTAGGCCGTTTTACATTCGGCCGCTTTGCCGGTTGCGGCGGAGCAGTCGTCCGCGTTTTGATACAGCGAAACCGTTTCATCGTTTTTCTCACAGCCTGCCAGCATAAAGACAGCGGTAACCGCCAGCGCAACAGGGGTGAGGTGACGTGCGTTCCAGCTCTTGCGGAACGACGCGTGATTGATCGTTTTTGTCCGTTTCATGTTTGTCTTCCAGGACCCAGTGGTAATAACGCTCAGGATAGAGGATGAGTGGTTGAAAATGAAGCGAAGAGGGGCGGAATCAGGGGGATCTTTACGTTGGCTTACGTTCGAGGGGGATTTTGCGCCGGGTGGCGCTGCGCTTACCCGGCCTACGATTCAGTAGGCCCGATAAGCGAAGCGCCATCGGGCAATGCTTAGTTACGGAACGGATTATTGCCCTTGCTGGCAGGCGCTGTGGTGCGCGCGGCAGCAGGCTGTGCAGCAGGGGTAGTGCTGTTAGCGTTGAAGTTATCAACCGCGGCAACCTGCTCCGGGTTCTCCGGTGCAACGCTGTCCGGAGAGGTGGAGACCGGCTTGCCCAGTGCGCTGTTCAGCATCTGCAGGTCTTGCTCGTTCAGCGTACCCAGAGCCTGCTTAATGTTCAGCTGGTTAATCAGGTACTGATAACGCGCGCTGGAGAGCTGCTGCTTCGCGTTGTACAGCGTGGTGGTCGCGTCGAGCACGTCAACGATAGTACGTGTACCGACCGAGTAACCCGCTTCCATCGCGTCCAGGGAGCTCTGTGCAGACACAACGGCCTGTTTATAGGCGTTGATGCTGCTGATTGAGGCGTTCACGTTGTTGAAGGATGAACGTACGGTCTGCACCACGTTACGATGGGCGCTTTCCAGCTGCTCGCTCGCGCCAACAAAGTTGTACTGCGCCTGTTTCACCTGGGAGTTAACCTGACCGCCCTGATACAGCGGCAGGGAGAAGCTCAGGCCCACCTTGTTCTGGCCCATATTGCTGTCGTCATACTGGGCAGAATTGGTTTTAGAGCCACTGTAGGTGGTGTCAGAAACGCCGGTAGATGCGCTCAGGCTCAGGGTTGGCAGATGGCCGTCCTGCGCCTGACGAATTTGCTCGCGGGCCAGGTCCTGGCTCAGGCGCGCCTGCAGCAACGTCAGGTTGCGGTTTTCCGCCTCTTTCAGCAGGGCGTTAACGGCCTGCGGCTTATCCGTTTTGAAGCTGTCGACGTTCAGGGAGGCCAGCTCAGGATAGTAGTTCCCGGTGACCTGACGCAGGGATTCCAGCGCGTTGTCGAGGTTATTACGCGCGGTCACTTCGTTGGCCAGCACGGTGTCGTACTGTGAACGGGCGTTCTGCACGTCGGTGATCGCCACCAGACCCACGTTGAAGCGCTGGGTGGTTTGATCTAACTGACGGTAAATGGCCTGTTTCTGCGCTTCGGTGTAGGAGAGCGCGTCAATGGCGCTCAGCACGTTGAAGTACGCCGTAGCTGTGTTCAGGATCAGCGTCTGCTGGTCGGTCTGATAAGTCACATCCTGGATGCCCGCGCTCTTTTCCTGCAGGGTCAGGGCACGCCATTTGGACATATCAAACAGCGTCTGTGTTAATTGCAGTGAGGCACTGGTAGCATTGGAATTTACGCCGTTAGCGTCGCGGAAACCGTTGCTGTAGGTATAATCTGCACCTAACCCTAACTGTGGCAGCAAGGGGCTACGCGCTTCGTTAATCTTTTCAAACGCAGCATCACGATCGGCCGCTGATTTACGTAAATCAGGGTTGCCCAGACGTGCCTGCTGGTAGACCTGTAACAGGTTTTCCGCCTGGCTCATTGCACTGAAGCCCGTCAGGCTCAGGCCGATAAGGATGGGGAGCAATTTCTTCATTTGCATTCCTTGTTGTGAAGCAGTATTAGCGCTGATCTAATTAAAAAATAATTGCCGATTCTAACAGAATCATCCACACCAAAAGGTTGGCGTTACGTGCCATCTGGCGGTAATTTGCACCAATCTATCATATAGCCTTACAAACGGCAGCCAAACAGCCTTGAAATTCACAATTTCATCACCATTGCTACCAGGACTCGACTCATGCAAAAACCAGAAAAGTTGCCCGTGACATTCGCCAAAAACGATGTAGAAATTATTGCACGAGAAACGCTTTATAGCGGTTTTTTTTCAATGGATCTTTACCGTTTCAGGCATCGCCTGTTTAACGGTGAAATGAGCGGCGAAATCAGACGCGAAATTTTTGAGCGCGGGCATGCGGCAGTCTTGCTACCCTTTGACCCAGTGCGTGACGAAGTCGTGCTGGTGGAGCAGATCCGCATCGCCGCTTATGACGTCAGTGAGAGCCCGTGGCTGCTGGAAATGGTGGCCGGGATGATCGAAGAAGGCGAGACGGTTGAAGACGTCGCCCGGCGCGAGGCGCTGGAAGAGGCGGGGCTGGTGGTGGGCCGCACCAAACCGGTGTTGAGCTATCTGGCGAGTCCGGGTGGCACCAGCGAACGCTTATCCATTATGGTGGGCGAAGTGGACGCCACGACCGCAGAAGGCATTCACGGTCTGGCTGATGAAAACGAAGATATTCGGGTTCATGTGGTGAGCCGGGAACAGGCTTATCAGTGGGTAGAAGAGGGGAAAATCGACAACGCAGCGTCTGTCATCGCCCTGCAATGGCTGCAGCTGCATTATCAGACATTACGAAACGAGTGGAAAAAATGAAGCGCTATACGCCTGACTTCCCAGAAATGATGCGCCTGTGCGAAACGAATTTTGCACAATTGCGCCGCCTGCTGCCGAGAAACGACGCACCCGGCGAAACGGTAAGCTATCAGGTGAGCAACGCGCAGTATCGATTAACGATAACAGAATCAACGCGCTACACTACGCTGGTGGAGATTGAGCAAACGGCACCCAGCATTAGCTACTGGAGCCTGCCGTCGATGACGGTACGCCTCTATCACGACGCGATGGTCGCTGAAGTGTGTTCAAGCCAGCAGATCTTTCGCTTCAAGGCGCGGTATGATTACCCGAATAAAAAGTTGCATCAACGCGACGAAAAGCATCAAATTAACCAGTTTTTAGCCGACTGGCTAAGGTATTGTTTAGCACATGGAGCAATGGCGATTCCGGTTTGTTAGCGTCATAAACCTACCTAAGGACACCATTTGGAAAGCCTGTTGAACCTGACTGTTGCTGGTGGGGCGCCAGTCAGGATATTACAAATCACCGATACCCACCTTTTTGCCGAAAAGCATGAAACGCTGCTGGGGGTGAATACCTGGGAGAGTTATCAGGCGGTACTGAGCGCCATTCACGCTGAAAACCGTGCATGCGATCTGATTGTCGCAACGGGCGATCTGGCGCAGGACCAATCTTCCGCGGCCTACCAGCATTTTGCTGAAGGCATCGCGAGCTTTAGCGCGCCCTGCGTCTGGCTGCCGGGTAACCACGATTTTCAGCCCGCAATGTACAGTTCTCTCCAGGATGCGGGGATTTCTCCGGCGAAATGTGTTTTTGCGGGTGAACAGTGGCAGATCCTGCTGCTGGACAGCCAAGTGTTCGGCGTCCCGCACGGTGAACTAAGCGAGTTTCAACTCGACTGGCTGGAGACCAAACTGGCGGCTGAACCTGAACGTCACACGCTGCTGTTGCTTCATCATCATCCTCTGCCAGCGGGCTGCAGCTGGCTCGATCAGCACAGCCTGCGCAACTCCGCGGCGCTGGATCGCGTGCTGGCGAAGTTCCCGCGGGTGAAAAATCTGCTGTGTGGGCATATTCACCAGGAGCAGGATCTCGACTGGAACGGACGCCGCATGCTGGCGACGCCGTCGACCTGCGTTCAGTTTAAGCCGCACTGCGCCAACTTTACGCTGGATACCATCGCGCCAGGCTGGCGCTGGCTGGAACTGCATCCCGACGGCACGCTGACCACGGAAGTCTGCCGTTTGACCGGCGCACAGTTCCGCCCGGACACCGCTTCAGAAGGCTATTGATGTCTACGCTCCTTTATCTGCACGGATTTAACAGTTCGCCGCGCTCCGCAAAAGCGACACAGTTTCGCCAGTGGCTGAGCGAGCATCACCCTGACGTTGAGATGATTATCCCACAGCTGCCGCCTTACCCGGCAGAAGCCGCGGAAATGCTGGAATCCATCGTGCTTGCGCACGGCGGCGAAACCTTTGGTGTGGTCGGTTCATCGCTGGGGGGATATTACGCCACCTGGCTCTCGCAATGCTTTATGCTGCCCGCCGTGGTGGTTAATCCGGCGGTACGGCCATTTGAGCTGCTGCGGGACTTTCTTGGCGAAAACGAGAACCCCTACACCGGCCAGCAATATGTGCTAGAGTCACGCCATATTTACGATCTCAAAGTTATGCAGGTCGACCCGCTCGAGGCGCCGGATCTCATCTGGCTGCTGCAGCAGACGGGTGATGAAGTGCTGGATTACCGCCAGGCAGTGGCGTATTACGCCTCCTGCCGCCAGACTATAGAAGAGGGCGGAAACCATGCTTTCACGGGCTTTGAGAATCATTTCACCCAGATTGTCGATTTTCTTGGACTGCACAGCCACTGACAATCAATGCGAATTGCTAGTTTAAATCATGACGCAAACCTATAACGCTGATGCCATTGAGGTCCTCACCGGGCTTGAGCCGGTTCGCCGCCGCCCGGGGATGTACACCGATACGACGCGCCCAAACCATCTGGGCCAGGAAGTTATTGATAACAGTGTGGACGAAGCGCTGGCGGGCCATGCCAAACGCGTTGACGTCATCCTGCATGCCGATCAGTCGCTGGAAGTTATTGACGACGGGCGCGGCATGCCGGTGGATATCCACCCGGAAGAGGGCGTCCCGGCCGTTGAGCTGATCCTCTGTCGTCTGCATGCGGGCGGTAAGTTCTCCAACAAAAACTACCAGTTCTCCGGTGGCCTGCACGGCGTGGGGATTTCCGTCGTCAACGCCCTGTCCAAACGCGTGGAAGTGAACGTCCGTCGCGACGGCCAGGTGTACAACATCGCGTTTGAAAACGGCGAGAAAGTGCAGGATCTGCAGGTTGTCGGCACGTGCGGCAAACGCAACACCGGCACCAGCGTCCACTTCTGGCCTGACGAGAGTTTCTTCGACAGCCCGCGCTTTTCCGTATCCCGCCTGACGCACCTGCTGAAAGCCAAAGCGGTGCTTTGCCCGGGCGTGGAAATCACTTTTAAAGATCACGTTAACAATACCGAGCAGACCTGGTGCTACGCCGATGGCCTGAACGACTACCTGTGCGAAGCGGTAAACGGCCTGCCAACGCTGCCGGAAAAACCGTTCGTCGGCAACTTTAGCGGCGATACCGAAGCGGTGGACTGGGCGCTGCTGTGGCTGCCGGAAGGCGGCGAGCTGCTGACCGAAAGCTACGTTAACCTGATCCCCACCATGCTCGGCGGGACCCACGTCAACGGCCTGCGTCAGGGGCTGCTGGACGCGATGCGCGAATTCTGTGAATACCGTAATATCCTGCCGCGCGGCGTGAAGCTGTCGGCGGAAGATATCTGGGACCGCTGCGCCTACGTGCTCTCCGTGAAAATGCAGGATCCGCAGTTTGCCGGTCAGACCAAAGAACGTCTGTCGTCACGCCAGTGCGCGGCGTTTGTCTCCGGCGTGGTAAAAGATGCGTTTACCCTGTGGCTGAACCAGAACGTTCAGGCGGCAGAAATGCTGGCCGAAATGGCGATCTCCAGCGCCCAGCGTCGTCTGCGCGCCGCGAAGAAAGTGGTGCGTAAAAAGCTGACCAGCGGCCCAGCGCTGCCGGGCAAGCTGGCGGACTGTACCGCGCAGGATCTCAACCGCACCGAGCTGTTCCTGGTGGAAGGGGACTCGGCGGGCGGGTCGGCCAAGCAGGCGCGCGATCGTGAATACCAGGCGATCATGCCGCTCAAGGGTAAGATCCTGAACACCTGGGAAGTGTCTTCAGACGAAGTGCTGGCCTCGCAGGAAGTCCACGATATTTCGGTCGCGATCGGCATCGATCCGGACAGCGACGATCTGAGCCAGCTGCGCTACGGCAAGATCTGCATTCTTGCGGATGCGGACTCCGACGGTCTGCACATCGCCACGCTGCTGTGCGCGCTGTTTGTGAAGCACTTCCGCACGCTGGTGAAAAACGGTCACGTCTACGTGGCGCTGCCGCCGCTGTACCGTATCGACCTCGGCAAAGAGGTTTACTACGCGCTGACGGAAGAAGAAAAAGCGGGCGTGCTGGAACAGCTGAAGCGTAAGAAGGGCAAGCCTAACGTGCAGCGCTTTAAGGGGCTGGGCGAGATGAACCCGATGCAGCTGCGCGAAACGACGCTGGATCCGAACACGCGCCGTCTGGTGCAGCTGACGATCAGCGATGAAGACGAACAGCAGACCAACGCCATGATGGATATGCTCCTTGCCAAGAAACGTTCGGAAGACCGTCGTAACTGGCTGCAGGAGAAAGGTGATATGGCGGATATTGAGGCTTGATGCCCTCACCCTAACCCTCTCCCGCAGGGAGAGGGAATGGATCGTAGGCCCGGTAAGCGCTAGCGCCACCGGGCTTTTTTACATCAAAACTCCATCTTCACCGTAAACTGCACTTCGCGAGGGTCGCCAATCTGGTTGCCCAGGTTGTTGGTCGCAATGGACGAGGTGTAGTAGGTCTTATCAAACAGGTTCTTCACGTTGACCTGCAGCGTCACCGGATACTGCAGCTTCATCTTATAGGCCGCAAAGGCATCCGCCACAAAATAGCCCGGCAGATAATAATCCGCGCCGTTGGTCGCTGAACGACGGCTCACGCCGTGTCCGCCGCCGCCCAACGTCAGGGTATTCCCCGCAAACGCATTATGAATGTCGTACGTCAGGAACAGGGAGCCGGTATGGCGCGGCACGTTCGGCAGCGGTTTGCCCGCGTAGTCCGGGTCTTCCAGCACCTTCGCGTCGGTATAGCCGTAGCTGGCGATAATATTGGTGTTCTCGGTCAGCGATCCGGCAAGATCCACCTCCACGCCCTGGGAGCGCACGCGGCCCGCGGTTTTGGCGATGGTTTCACCTCCCACGCTTTCGTTGTACAGCACGTTGCGTTTGTGGATATCAAACAGCGCGATATTGGCGGTAACGCCGTCGAACAGGTCGAACTTCGCGCCCACTTCGTAGGCGTTTGAGGTTTCCGGCGGCAGGTCGCCAATGTAACTTGCAATGGACGACTGCGGCATAAACGTCTGCGAGTAGTTGGCAAACAGCGAGACGGATGGCGTGAGCTTGTAAACCAGCCCCAGCTTTGGCGTCCACTGTTCGTCGCGGCTGTCGGTGTTGACGTTGAACGGACGACCTTTGCCCGCGTACTGGGTGTAATACTGATAGCGCATCCCGACGACGGCGATCCACTTATCCGTCAGGTACAGGGCATCCTGCGCGTAGGCCGAATAACTCTCCTGCTTGAGCGTCTGGTCGCTGTCTGCGGCGGAGACGGTTGTACACTTGTTGAGTTTGCCGTAAACCGGATGGTAGATGTTGAAACCTTTGACGTTCTTACAGCGCATCATGTCCGTACGCAGCAAATCGTAATTCTCATACGACACGCCGGTCAGGATCTCATTGTAAAAGCCTGCAATATCCACATTCCCCTGCAGGTCCGCGCGGGTGCTGTGCATGCGCTGTGTCGAGCCCTGGGTCGCATCCACCCGGCGGGTCAGGGTGCCGGTTTTTGCATCGTAGGCCATCACGCGGGCCTGGTTGTCGCTGTATTTATCCTGGCTGTAGCTGTAGTCGAACTTCGCGGTCCACTGGCTGTTGAGGCGGTATTCCGCGTTGAGCTGCGCCAGATCGGACTGACCATCGGTCACGTTAAACGGCTCGTCAAAGCGGGTTTTGCGATCGACATCAACGGCCTTTTTGGTGTTGAGATCGAAGATCGTTCCGCGATCGAACGGCGTTTTATAGTCGCGATGCGAATAGAGCACGGTCACGGTGGCATCATCGCCGAACCAGGTGAGGGATGGGGCGATAAAGGTGCTGCGTTCGTTGCCAAAATTACGCCAGTAATCTTCGTCCTGATACTCACCCGTGAGGCGATACGCCAGACGCGTGCCGTCGATCGGGCCGGTCACATCGACCTGTCCGGTGCCGCCGCCAAAGCTGGAGGAGGTGGCGGACAGAGAACCACCGAAGGTTCTCTCCGGGCGTTTGGTGACGACGTTAATCAGGCCGCCCGGATCGAGAATGCCATACAGCGTTGAGGCCGGGCCTTTAAGCACCTCCACGCGCTCGGTGGCGGCGTTAAAGCTGCGCGGCAGGACGGTGCGCAGGCCGTTGGTCATGATCGAGCCGTCCCGGTTCGCGCCAAACCCGCGGCGCACGAAGGCATCCTGCGTACCGCCGAGGGTATTCGTCTGGACCACGTTGCTAACGTTATAGAGCGCCTCATCCAGCGTGGTGGCGTGCTGATCCTCCAGCACTTTATCGCTGACCGTATTCACCACCTGCGGGATATCCAGCATCGGCATGTTGGTCAGTGTTGCGGTGGAGGTGTTCAGCGGCTGGTAGCCGTTGGTGGCTTCCGCCGGCGTATTTGGATCGGCAGTGACGGTAAGCGTTTCGCCGTCTTTAGCCGCGGTGGTGTCCGCCGCCTGGGCCAGCGGCGCCATAAACAGCAGTGAAAAGAGCGCGCGCCCTTTTACCCCAGAGAGTGAAGGTGTGAACGTAGCCATTACATCTGTTATCCCAAAATATCCGTGAATCACCTTCACGGAAGAATGTGTGAGTCATTGCCCTTTTATGCTCTGCTCGTTAGCCAGAACCGGCATCGAACATGTAATTGAGAATCATTCAATCATGCGGGAATGTAGTAGTAAATGAAAAATGATAAAAATCGGCTACATGCATGAAACGCAACGGGAAAGTACAAGGGTAATGAATTATTTAATTGAAAAATAATGATTTGTTAATTTTTTGGTCTGCACGGTAACGCTCCGTTACCCCTGGTTTTTTCAGGGTGTTTCTTCGCTTGACTACTACATGGCGTGGCGTCAAACTCTCAAAAGAGAATGATTTTTATTTATATTTGTTGCGCTTTTTTTATTACGTTGGCGTTCACGTGGCTCACAACACAAAACAACCGGGACTGGTTCTGGAGAACCTCTCTGCGGGCTATCAGAAAAAAATCATCGTTGATGATATCTCCCTTGCCATCCCTCAGCAGAAAATGACGGTGCTGGTAGGGGCGAACGGCTGTGGGAAATCCACGCTGTTGAGCACTATCGCGCGGCTGCTGCAGCCGCTTGGGGGAACCGCGCTGCTGGACGGTAAAGCCATTCACGAGCAGCCAACCAAAGCCGTCGCCCGCCAGCTTGGTATTCTCCCGCAGTCCCCGCTGCTCCCGGAAGGGTTAACCGTTTTTGAGCTGGTCTCGCG
The DNA here is from genome assembly GCF_049238885.1 of Enterobacter cloacae complex sp. BZL2005. Taxonomy (NCBI): domain Bacteria; kingdom Pseudomonadati; phylum Pseudomonadota; class Gammaproteobacteria; order Enterobacterales; family Enterobacteriaceae; genus Enterobacter; species Enterobacter cloacae complex sp. BZL2005. Next base: position 256,975 of record NZ_JBMKGI010000005.1, read on the forward strand.
CGGCCGCTTTCCCTGGCAAAACGTTATGCGCCAGTGGAGCGACGAGGACGAACTGGCGGTGGAAGAGGCCCTGCGCCTGACCGGCACGGCAGCGTTTGCCCATATGCCGGTGGAAAGCTTATCCGGCGGCCAGCGTCAGCGCTGCTGGATCGCCATGGCGCTGGCGCAGCAAACGCCGTATATCCTGCTGGATGAACCCACCACGTTCCTCGATCTTCGCTACCAGGTGGAGATCCTGGAACTGCTGCACGCCCTGACCCGCCAGCACGGGCGTACCGTCGTGGTGGTGCTGCACGATCTCAACTTTGCCGTGAACTACGGTGATTCCCTGGTCTTTTTACGCCAGGGAAAAGTCGAGGGGGTGTTACATGAAGGCGACGCCTGCACGCCGGAGCTGATCAAAGCGGTGTTTGATGTGGACGTGCATATGTCCATCAACCCCTTGACCGGCAAACCGTTCTTTATGCCGTTTCGCCAGAGCATTCAGAAGCCATGATGCGCATCTCTCTGGCTTTCCTGATTTTCACCCTGCTGTTGGCGATGGGGGCGATTGCTCATCTGGGGATCGGTGCACGCTTTATCGCCCCGCAAACGGTAGTGGAGGCATTCTTTCACTTCGACCCGCGCAATTTCGACCATAACATCATCATCAGACTGCGGCTGCTGCGCCTCTGCGCCGCAATGGTTACCGGCGCCGCGCTCGGCGTGGCGGGCGTGCTGCTGCAGTCCGTGATCCGCAACCCGCTCGGCGAGCCGCATATTCTGGGGCTCAACGCCGGGGCAGCGCTCGCGGTGGTGGTGACCAGCGCGCTTGGGCTTTCGCTGCCGTTTGGTCGTCCGCTGATTGCCGCCGCCGGTGCCGCCGCGCTGTTTCTGCTGGTGCTGATGTTCTCCTCGACCGGTCGCACCGGGCTCACGCCGATGAAGGTCACCCTGTGCGGCGTGGCGATGTCGGCGTTTGCCTCGTCGATTACCGCCGCGGTGTTAATCCTGGATGAACAGACGCTGCTCTCTCTGCGCACCTGGCTGGCGGGTGATATCGCCGGGATCAACGCGCAGATGCTCCAGAGCGCCCTGTGGGCTGCAGCCGCTGGTTTTGTTCTTGCTATCGGGCTGTCGCCCTCGCTCAACATGCTGGCGCTGGGCGACAGAATGGCCCAGGGGCTTGGCGTGTCGCTGCTGAAAACCCGCCTCCTTGCCCTGCTGGCCATTGCGCTGCTCTGCGGCGCGGCCGTCTCCATCGCCGGACCGATTGGCTTTATCGGCCTTGTGGTGCCGCAGCTCATTCGCCGTCTGGTGTCGGTAGATTTACGCGCGATGGTGCCGCTGTCGGCCCTCTGCGGTGCGCTGGTGTTGCTGCTGGCGGATATCGCTGCCCGCACGCTGTTTACCCCCTGGGAGCTGGCAACCGGCATCATGACGGCCCTGGTCGGCGCGCCCGTGTTCATCCTTATGGCCTCGAGGATGTTCAAATGAACCGGGCCGGACTCCGCGCGATCCGTGTTGGCCGCCTGTCGGCGCTGGTTCGCCCGAAGGCGCTGGCGTACCTGTCGCTTTTCGCGCTGATGGCGCTAGGCCTGCTGGGCTTTGGCCTGACGCACGGTTCTCTGCCCATTCCCGCCTCTGCCATCGGGCGCGCGCTGTTTTCGCCTGAAACATTGACGGCGGAGACGCGCTACGTCGTGATGGATATCCGCCTGCCGCGCCTGCTGATGGCGGTGCTGTGCGGCGCGATGCTCGGCATGGCGGGGGCGGCGATGCAGTCCATCACCCGCAACGGACTGGCTGACCCGGGGCTTATCGGCGTGAAGGAGGGCTGTAGCGCGGCGGTACTGCTGCTGATTTTTCAGTTCCCGGCGCTGAGCCTGGCCTGGCGTCCGCTGATTGGCATGACCGGCGGGCTGCTGACCGCGCTGCTGGTGATAGCTCTGGCGCGCGATATCTCGCGCCCGCGGTTTATTTTGATCGGCATCGGCGTGTCGTGGGCGTTTGCCGCGGCAATGGGCGTCTTTATGACCACCGCCGACGTGCGCGACGTGCAGACGGCGATGCTGTGGCTGGCGGGCAGCCTGCACGCGGCAAACTGGACGCTGGTAGGGCTGGCCGCGCTCTGGGCTGCCCCCGCGTTTGCGCTGCTGCTCTTTACCGCGCGGGCAGCGGACGTGGCGCTGCTCGGCAATCAGGCTGCTACGGGCCTTGGCGTGCGCACAACCCGGCTGGCGCTGCTGCGGGTTCTCGCCCCGGTAGTGCTGACGGCGGCCTGCGTCTCCTGCGTGGGCAGTATTGGCTTTGTGGGGCTGATTGCCCCGCATATGGCGCGCCTGCTGCTGCGCGGTGGTCAGACCGCGCTCCTGACGGGAAGCGCCGTGCTGGGCGCGCTGCTGGTGCTGCTGGCGGATAACGTCGGACGTCTGGCATTCCTCCCGCTGCAGCTGCCGGCGGGAATTGTCATTTCATTGATTGGCGGACCGTTTTTCCTGCTGCTGCTCTGGCAGCGTCGGGACAGATTTTAGGGGATTATGATGCGTGTACTGTTTTCGATGCTGTTGCTGGTGGGGTTCGCGGTGAGCGCGGCGGAGCCGACGCAGGTCTTTACCGACGATCTGAACCGAAAGGTGGTGGTGCCGGTGCACCCGAAACGGATTGTCTCCTTACACGATCTGGACATCACCATTCCGCTGATTGAGCTTGGCGTGCCGCCGGTGGCGAGCCATGGCCGTACGCGGCCGGACGGCAGCCATTTTCTGCGATCCAGCGGCATGTTGACCGGCGTCGACTTCGATAATTCCGATATCAAATTTATCGGCACGGCCGATATCGACATTGAAGCCATCGCCGCCGCCAAACCTGACCTGATCGTTACCGAGCCGACCCGCAACACGCCGGTGGAACAATTAGCGAAAATTGCCCCGACGGTGAGCATCGATCATCTCGACGGCGGCGCGCCGGAAATCTACCGCAAGCTGGCTCAACTGACAGGAACGCAGGCGCGGCTCAAGGTTCTGGAGCGGCGATATCAGGAGCAAATCAAGGCGCTGAAGGCGACCATCGACACGCGCAAAATCACCGTATCGGTGATTCAGGCCAATCAGGGGAAAATCAACGCCATGCACAGCTACCACTCGCTGGGCCGCGTTCTGCGCGACGCCGGATTCAAATTCCCGCCACTGATTGAGTCCATCCCGGAAGGGGGGCGCATCGACGTCAGCGCCGAGCGCCTGCCGGAGCTGGATGCCGATTTCGTCTTTGCTACCTGGCGCGGGGATACGGGCGGTAAACCGCAGGACGAGCTGGCCGCGATGGAGGCGGTGATGCCGGGCTGGTGTCAGTTCCTGACTGCCTGCCGAACCGGGCATTATGTGCTGATCTCGCGTGAAGAGGCGATCTCGAATTCGTTCGCGTCTTTAGGGCTGATGGCCGCGCAGGTGCAGTCGCAGATTGCCGGGCGTCCGCTGCCGGAGGCGTCACGGTGATCCGCAAAGAGAAGGGGCGCGTGGATGTCTATGGCGACCGCTTTCGCGCGCGGGCGCATCAGCTGACGCCGCGTCTGCTGCAGGTCGCACGCTATATCCATGACAACCGCGAGGCGGTGATGGAACAAACCGCCATGGAGATTGCCGCCGTAGTGAAAACCTCGGATGCCACGGTGGTCCGCGCCATACAGGCGCTGGGGTTCGCCGGGCTGCGCGATCTCAAGCAGACGCTGGAGCAGTGGTTTGGCCCGGTGGTCACCTCCAGCGAAAAGATGTCCACCACGGTGAACACGCTCGCCAGCGACGTCAACGCGAGCATTGATTTCGTGCTGGAGGGACATCAGCACACCTGCGAGGTGTTATCCGAGCCCCACAACCGCTACGCGATGGCGCAGGCGGTCTCACTGCTGGCGCAGGCAAGGCAGGTTGCCATATTTGGCATTGGCGCCTCTGGCATTCTGGCCGAGTACACCGCCAGGCTGTTCAGCCGTATGGGGTTACCCGCCACGCCGCTCAACCGTACCGGGATCGGGCTTGCCGAACAGCTGATTGCGCTTCAGCGCGGTGACGTGCTGGTGATGCTGGCGCAGAAATCCGCGCACCGGGAAGGGCAAACCACCCTGCGTGAAGCTAAACGTCTGGGCATTCCCACCATCCTGCTGACCAACGCCCTTGATTCGCGTTTCAGTAAGGAGGCCAGCGTGGTGATCCACGTTCCGCGCGGCGGCGAAAAGGGTAAAATCCCGCTCCACGGCACGGTGCTGCTCTGTCTGGAGATGATCATTTTGTCCGTCGCCGCCACCGAGCCGCAGCGCACCATTAAGTCAATGAAGCGCATCAATGAGCTCCATCGCGGGTTAAAACCAGGGAAGAAAAGCAGCTAAAAACAACAAAGCCCGGTGGCGCTAGCGCTTACCGGGCCTACGGTTCAGGTTTTGTTGGCCGGGTAAACGCAGTGCCACCCGGCAAATTCCACGAACTTAAACCCCTTGCTCCAGGATGCGGATGTGGGTTTCCAGCACGTCGCCCTTCACCGCGTCGCTCCACGCTTTCATGTGCGCGGTCTGCAGATGCGCTTCAAGATGCGCGACGGTTTCCCACTGCTCAACCATGATGATCGAGTCCGGCGCGGTCGCCTGGAAGCTGGCATCAGTGGCGGCATCCACCATCGGCGCGTAGCCGTGGCAGCCTTCTTCTTTCAGTACGGTCGGGATGATTTTCGCGAACTGATCCAGCACCGCCTGGCGGTGATGTTGACCTGGACGAGTACGGATTTCTGCGATAACGGTAAGCATGTTTACTACTCCTTTAATTCCAGGCTACCAGTTAAGCAAAAATTTCCGCGAGATGCTTGCGATATTCTGCGATATAGCGCGGGACATCTGGCATTTTAATCACGTCGTTAACGATAAAGGTCGGCAGCGGATCCATGCCCAGGAACTGATTCGCCTTGTGGAACGGCAGATAAGCACCGTCTACGCCCACGCCTTCGAAGAACTGATCTTTCTCGGTGAAGGCTTCCAGCGGCGCGTTCCAGGTCAGTGACAGCATATATTTTTTGCCCTGAATCAGGCCGCCTGAACCGTATTTTTTGGACGCGTCAGAGCGGGTGCGGCCATCGCTGGCATACAGCGAACCGTGACCTTCGGTGAATACGTCGTCCATGTACTTTTTCACGGTCCACGGCGCGCCCATCCACCAGCCTGGCATCTGCCAGATCACCACGTCAGCCCACAGGAAGTTCTGCACTTCGGCTTTCACGTCGTAGTGGCTGTCTGCACGCACGACCTTAACATCATGCCCGGCGTCGCGCAGGAAACCGTCCGCGACCTCGGTCAGGGTGTCATTCAGCTGGCCTTTAGAGTGCGCAAATTCTTTTGCACCGTTAATAATCAGAATGTTGCTCATTTTTTGTCCTCGACGATGAGAGTATGCCGGGTATTCTACGCGCGAGGACGGAGCGGAAAAATGAGCAAAATGTGCAAAGTCTTTTGCTGGAGATGCAATAATCCGCTACCAGCTGACCTTCACCTCAAAGCCGCCTTCCGCCGCATTGCTCAGCGAGACGTGCATCCCGTGCAGCGCGGCAATGCGCCTGACGATAGAAAGCCCCAGCCCGCTGCCCGTGGCGTTCTGGCCCGGTGGACGATAAAAACGCTCGCCGATGCGCGCCAGCACCTCGGGGTCAACGCCGGGACCGTTGTCGCGCACGCTAAAGCTGCGCGCGTCCAGCGTCACGTCCACCACGCTGCCGCGCGGACTGTAGCGGATGGCGTTGTCCAGCAGGTTGCGCACCAGCAGGCTGAGCAGCAGGGGCTGCCCCTGACGTTTGACCTGCGGGGCATGGTTGAAGAGGCGAATATCAATCCCTGCCTGCTGCGCCGGATGCCAGATATCCAGCACCGCCGACTGCAGTAAATCGGCAAGCGTTATCGGGTCGACATCGTCAAGGTTATCCAGCGAGTCCAGACGCGACAGGGTGAGGAGCTGATCCACCAGTCGCGAAGCGCGGTCGATTCCCGCATGCAGCTGTGCCAGCGCTTTTTCCCGCGCCTGCGGATCGTCCTGCGAGAGCTGCGCCACGTCAGTTTGCACCTTCAGGGCCGCCAGCGGGCTGCGCAGCTCGTGGGCGGCATCGGACGTAAAGCGGCGCTCGCGGGTCATCATCTCCTGGGTACGTGCGAAGAGGTGATTCAGCGAGTCGAGCAGGGGGCGCACTTCCGTGGGCACACCCTGAAGCACAAGCGCCTCGGTCGCATCCGGCGAGCGGGAGCGAAGGGTCTGCGCCAGCTTTTTGAGCGGCCTCAGCTCCCGGCTCAAGAGGAGAACCAGCAAGAGCAGCATCACCGGCAGCGCCACCAGCCAGGGCGTGAGCTGCGAGCTGACCACGTCCAGCGCCATATCCTGGCGGTACTCCCACTCCTGACCGACCACCACGCGGTATTTCCCGTCGGGTGAGGTCAGCCACAGGAAACGCCATTCGTCGTTGTCGTCCTGGAGCTGCCCGTTAGCAAACCCGTCGCGGCGATAGTGGTACGGAATATCGCGCCCGTTCTCGCCGTCGTTCAGCAGCATTTTGCCCTCGACGCTGTAAATGGCGAAAGCCAGCGCGTCGTCATCGAGACGGCCATGCTTCACTTTTTTTGGGATCTCGCGCATCCGCTCGGGGGCGCGGATCTCGTCCAGATCCATCGTCAGCAGCCGTTTGGCAAACAGCATCTGCTGCGTGTCAAAGAGCTTATCCAGCTTGTGGGTGGTCTGCTGCCAGGCCACCAGGCTGGCGGCAAACCATGCCGTCAGGGAGAGCGCTAAAAAGAGGAGCGTCAGGCGCAGCTTCAGGCTCAGGCGTTGCGTCAGCTTCATGCGTCACCCAGGGTGTAGCCGATGCCGTGCACGGTGCGGATAAACTCGCTGCCAAGCTTGCGGCGCAGATGATGAACGTGGACTTCTACCGCGTTGCTGGAGACGTCGTCGTCCCAGGTATACAGTTTTTCCTCAATCGTCTTGCGAGGGAGCACGCGGCCTGCATTGCGCATCAGCAGTTCCAGCAGCGCGAACTCTTTCGGCTTCAGCGTCAGCGGTTCACCGTCCAGCGTGGCGACGAGACGGGTCGGATCGAGCGTGACCTTGCCGTGGCGTAGCTCGCTATGCGTCTGGCCGTGGCTGCGGCGGACCAGCGCCTCGAGGCGGGCACCCACTTCAATCAGCGCGAACGGCTTGCAGAGATAATCATCCGCGCCAAGACGCAGCCCTTCCACGCGCTGGTTAAGCGCATCCCGCGCGGTCAGGATCAATACCGGCTCGCTGTGCCCGCTTTCGCGCCACGCGCGCAGGATGTCCAGACCGTCGATTTCCGGCAGCGTCAGATCCAGCACCACGGCATCATAGGGTGCAGACGCGAGCGCGGCCTGACCGGTTTTACCGTCGGTAAACCAGTCCACGCTAAAGCCCATTTTGCTTAAACCCGCCCTGATACCGTCGCCGATTAGCGTGTCGTCTTCTACCAGTAAAATGCGCATGTTCCCTCCTTGATGCCGTCAGTAAACCCTCTGTAAGCGCCTGCTGTACAGCAATAATAAATAAATTTTTCCCTTAAGAAGTTGTTAAGGATTACCCTGTTTAATGGACTGCGAAACCAGATTAAAGGGAGAGTTAATATGAAAAAATTCGCTGCCATTGCCGCCATCATGATGATGGCCACTGCCCCCGTTTTTGCTGCGCAGGGCGGATTTAACGGCCCGTCCGCCACGCAAACCCAGACCCAGACGCAGGCAGGCGGTTTTGTCGATAACGACGCCAACCTCACCACCGCGGTGAAGGTGAAAGAGATGAAGGACGACAGCTGGGTGAAGCTGCGCGGGAACATCACCCAGCGCCTGTCCGATGACCGCTACACCTTCCGCGATGAGACCGGCACGGTGAACGTGGAAATTGACCACAAGCGCTGGAACGGCGTGACCGTCACCCCGCTGGATAAAGTGGAAATCCAGGGCAAGGTCGATAAAGAGTGGAACGATTTTGAAATCGACGTGAAGCAGGTCATTAAGCTGAACAAATAACCCGAAAAGGGCCGCATAAGCGGCCCTTTTTCTTTGTGACTCAACTCGTCAGATAGGGTAGTATCTGCGGCAATATTGCCTGAAACCCTTCGGTTTCTGAGTTGAGGAATCACACGTAATGAGCGATATGGCAGAGCGCCTCGCGCTACATGAATTCACGGAAAACGCCTACCTGAACTACTCCATGTACGTCATCATGGACAGGGCGTTGCCGTTTATCGGGGATGGCCTGAAGCCCGTTCAGCGCCGCATCGTGTATGCGATGTCCGAACTGGGGCTGAATGCCACCGCCAAGTTCAAGAAATCCGCCCGTACCGTCGGTGACGTGCTGGGTAAATACCATCCGCACGGCGACAGCGCCTGTTATGAAGCGATGGTGCTGATGGCGCAGCCGTTCTCTTACCGTTACCCGCTGGTGGATGGTCAAGGGAACTGGGGGGCGCCGGACGACCCGAAATCCTTCGCGGCAATGCGTTATACCGAGTCCCGCCTGTCTAAATATGCCGAAGTGCTGCTGGGCGAGCTGGGCCAGGGGACCGTTGACTGGGTACCGAACTTCGACGGTACGCTGCAGGAGCCGAAGATGCTGCCCGCGCGTCTGCCGAACATCCTGCTGAACGGCACCACCGGGATTGCGGTCGGTATGGCGACGGACATTCCGCCGCACAACCTGCGTGAAGTGGCGAAAGCCGCCATCACCCTGATTGAGCAGCCGAAAACCTCGCTCGACGATCTGCTGGATATCGTGCAGGGCCCGGACTTCCCGACCGAAGCTGAGATCATCACTTCGCGTGCGGAAATCCGCAAAATCTACCAGAACGGTCGCGGCTCCGTGCGCATGCGCGCGGTGTGGAATAAAGAAGACGGCGCCGTGGTGATCACCGCGCTGCCGCATCAGGTTTCCGGTGCCAAAGTGCTGGAGCAGATCGCCTCCCAGATGCGCAATAAAAAGCTGCCGATGGTGGACGACCTGCGTGACGAATCTGACCACGAGAACCCGACCCGTCTGGTGATCGTGCCGCGTTCTAACCGCGTGGACATGGAGCAGGTGATGAACCACCTGTTCGCCACCACCGACCTGGAAAAAAGCTACCGCATTAACCTGAACATGATCGGCCTCGACGGACGCCCGGCGGTGAAAAACCTGCTGGAGATCCTCACCGAATGGCTGACGTTCCGCCGCGATACGGTACGCCGTCGTCTGAACCATCGTCTGGAGAAAGTGCTTAAGCGCCTGCATATCCTCGAAGGTTTGCTGGTGGCGTTCCTCAATATCGACGAGGTGATTGAGATCATCCGTACCGAGGACGAGCCGAAGCCCGCCCTGATGTCGCGCTTTGGCATCAGCGAAACCCAGGCCGAAGCGATCCTCGAGCTGAAGCTGCGCCATCTCGCCAAACTGGAAGAGATGAAGATCCGCGGCGAGCAGAACGAGCTGGAAAAAGAGCGCGATCAGCTGCAGGCGATCCTCGCGTCCGAACGCAAGATGAACACCCTGCTGAAGAAAGAGCTGCAGGCCGATGCCGACGCGTTTGGCGACGACCGTCGTTCTCCGCTGCACGAGCGCGAAGAAGCGAAGGCGATGAACGAGCACGACATGCAGCCGTCCGAGCCGGTGACCATTGTCCTGTCGCAGAGCGGCTGGGTGCGCAGCGCCAAAGGCCACGATATCGACGCGCCGGGGCTCAGCTACAAAGCGGGCGATAGCTTCAAAGCGGCGGTGAAAGGCAAGAGCAACCAGCCGGTAGCGTTTATCGACTCCACCGGGCGCAGCTACGCGATTGACCCGATCACGCTGCCTTCCGCGCGCGGGCAGGGCGAGCCGCTGACCGGCAAGCTGACGCTGCCGCCGGGCGCGACGGTTGACCATATGCTGATGGAAGCCGATGACCAGAAGCTGCTGCTGGCGTCTGATGCGGGCTACGGCTTTATCTGTACCTTCAACGATCTGGTTTCCCGCAACCGTGCCGGTAAGGCGCTGATTAGCCTGCCGGACAACGCTCACGTAATGGCACCGCTGGTGATCGAGAACGAAAGCGACATGCTGCTGGCGATCACCACCGCCGGACGTATGCTGATGTTCCCGGTCAGCGATCTGCCGGAGCTGTCAAAAGGCAAGGGCAACAAGATCATCAACATCCCGTCGGCGGAGGCCGCGAAAGGCGAAGATGGCCTGGCGCACCTCTTCCTGCTGCCGCCGCAGAGCACGCTGACCATTCACGTCGGCAAGCGCAAAATCAAGCTTCGTCCGGAAGAGCTGCAGAAGGTGGTGGGCGAGCGCGGTCGCCGCGGCTCGCTGATGCGCGGCCTGCAGCGTATCGACCGCGTGGAGATTGACTCTCCTGCACGCAGCGCGGCGGGTGACAGCGAAGAGTAATGTCGTGATATCCCCCTCTGTCCGGAGGGGGAATTTCAATAAAATTTCCCGTAAAATCGTTGTTAATTCGTGCGTTGCGATTAACAATACGCGCTCGTAATAAAGTCCTTACCTGGCCACAGGTGAAGTATAATTGTCAGCTGTCAGGGCTTCAGAGGTCGCTATGCTATATATTGTTCGTCTTATTCTTACCGTTATCTACTGTATTCTGGTCTGTATTTTCGGCTCTATTTATTGCCTGTTCAGCCCGCGTAATCCGAAGCATGTCGCCACCTTTGGCCATATGTTCGGGCGTCTTGCGCCGCTGTTTGGTCTGAAAGTTGAAAAACGCCTGCCGGAAGGAGCGGAGAATTTCGGTAACGCCATCTATATCGCCAACCATCAGAACAACTACGATATGGTGACGGCCTCCAATATCGTGCTTCCACCGACCGTGACGGTGGGCAAAAAAAGCCTGCTGTGGATCCCGTTTTTTGGTCAGCTGTACTGGCTTACCGGTAACCTGCTGATTGACCGTAATAACCGTGCAAAAGCGCACGGCACCATTGCAGAAGTGGTGAATCATTTTAAAAAGCGCAGGATCTCAATCTGGATGTTCCCGGAAGGGACGCGCAGCCGCGGCCGCGGCCTGCTGCCGTTTAAAACCGGTGCGTTTCATGCCGCAATTGCGGCAGGTGTTCCAATTATTCCTGTGTGCGTTTCCAATACTTCGAATAAGATTAATCTTAACCGCCTGAATAACGGGCTGGTGATTGTCGAAATGCTGCCACCCGTCGATACCAGCAAATACGGTAAAGATCAGGTGCGCGAGCTGGCAGCGCACTGCCGTGATCTGATGGCTGAGCATATTGCGCTGCTCGACAAAGAAGTCGCAGAGAGAGAAGCCGCCGGTAAGATCTAACCCGGCGTTGAAGGGAAAACGAATTCCCGCGTTGTTAGTCGTTTCAGATGGAGCTTATATGTCACTCAGTCGGCGTCAGTTTATTCAGGCTTCGGGGATCGCCCTTTGTGCGGGTGCGATGCCGCTGACAGCCAGCGCCGCCGGGCAGCAACAGCCGCTGCCTATTCCGCCACTCATTGAATCCCGTCGCGGCCAGCCGCTTTTCCTGACGCTGCAGCGCAGCCACTGGTCCTTTACCCAGGGGACGCGTGCGCCGGTCTGGGGCATTAACGGACGTTACCTTGGGCCGACCATACGCGTGTGGAATGGCGATGACGTAAAGCTCATCTACAGTAACCGTACCCCTGAAAATGTCGCCATGACCATCAGTGGCCTGCAGGTGCCTGGCCCGCTGATTGGCGGCGCGGCGCGCATGATGTCGCCCAGCGCCGACTGGGCGCCCGTTCTGCCGATTCGCCAGAGCGCGGCAACCCTGTGGTATCACGCCAACACCCCTAACCGCACGGCGCAGCAGGTCTATAACGGCCTGGCCGGCATGTGGCTGGTGGAAGATGAAGTCAGCAAATCCCTGCCGATCCCGAACCACTACGGCGTGGATGACTTCCCGATTATCATCCAGGACAAACGTCTGGATAATTTCGGTACGCCGGAATACAGCGAATCGGGGAGCGGTGGCTTCGTTGGCGATACGCTGCTGGTTAACGGCGCGCAGAGCCCGTATGTCGAAGTGTCCCGTGGCTGGGTGCGCCTGCGCCTGCTCAACGCGTCTAACTCGCGCCGCTATCAGCTGCAGATGAGCGATGGCCGTCCGCTGCACGTGATCTCCGGCGATCAGGGTTTTTTACCGGCACCGGTGTCCGTCAAACAGCTGGCGCTCGCGCCGGGTGAGCGTCGCGAAATTCTCATTGATATGACCAACGGGGATGAAGTCTCTGTGACCTGCGGCGAAGCGGCAAGCATTGTTGACCGTATTCGCGGGTTCTTTGAACCGTCGAGCATTCTTGTCTCGACCCTGGTGCTGACCCTGCGTCCAACCGGCCTGCTGCCGCTGGTGACCGATAGCCTGCCCATGCGCCTGCTGCCGCAGGAGATCATGAGCGGCTCCCCGGTGCGCAGCCGTGATATCAGCCTGGGCGACGATCCGGGCATCAACGGTGCGCTGTGGGACGTCAACCGCATCGACATCACCGCGCAACAGGGCACCTGGGAGCGCTGGACGGTGCGTTCAGATATGCCGCAGTCGTTCCATATTGAAGGGGTAAGCTTCCTGATCCGCAACGTTAACGGCGCGATGCCGTTCCCGGAAGATCGCGGCTGGAAAGATACCGTCTGGGTGGACGGTCAGGTTGAACTGCTCGTCTACTACGGCCAGCCTTCGTGGCCGCACTTCCCGTTCCTGTTCCACAGCCAGACGCTGGAGATGATGGACAGGGGGTCCGTAGGGCAAATGCTGATCAACCCCGCGCCATAACCTCTGACATTCCCGGTTCGCCGGGAATGGTTTATGCCCGCCAGAAAAAGCGCGAGAACAGAATCAGCACCGGGTAAATTTCCAGACGCCCTAAGATCATCGCCGCGCACATCAACAGCTTAGCCCCTTCTGTTAACGTGCCGAACGTCGACGCCGTCTCGCCAAATCCCAGCCCCATGTTGTTGATACAGGCGGCGACCGTCGCGAATGACGTAAACAGATCGTAGCCCATCAGATTAAGCGCCCAGACAAAAAAGCCCGTGATCATCACGTAGAGAAAGAAGAAGCTCCAGACCGAGCGCAGGACGCGTTCATTCACCACGCTTTTGCCCACCTTAATGCTCAGCAGCGCGCGCGGATGCGCCAGCTGGTTCATCTCCTGAATACTCTGCTTGAACATAATCAAAAAACGCAGGGCTTTGATGCCGCCGCAGGTCGAGCCTACGCAGCCGCCAAAAAAGCTGGCGCTCAATAGCAGGAAGATGGTGTGGGTGGGCCATTGGGCGTAGTCGGCGGTCGACAGGCCGTTATCGGTCATCATCGAACTGGCAAGGAAGAAGGCGTGCACCAGGCTATCCGTGGGGCTGTACATGCCTGCATGCCAGACCTGCCAGGCGGTGATGAGGATAATCGCCGCAGCGGCGCTCAGGAAGAATTTAACCTCCGGGCTGCGACGAATCGGCTTCAGGGTGCGTCGGACAATGGCGACGTACCAGAGGGTGAAGTTAAACGCGGAGAGCAGCGAAAACGCCCCGGCAACCAGCTCGATTGCGTGGCTGTCATAAAAACCAATGCTCTCGCTGCGGGTGGAGAAGCCGCCCAGTGACACGGTCGAAAGCCCGTGACAGACGGCGTCAAAAAAGGACATTCCCGCCAGCCAGTAGGCCAGAGTGCAGGCCACGCCCAGCGCGAAGTAGGTCACCCACAGCGTGCGCGCGGTATCGGCAAGGCGGGGCGTCAGACGCTCCTCCTTGAACGGCCCCGGCATCTCTGACTGATAAAGCTTCATGCCGCCAATGCCCAGCAGCGGCAGGACCGCGACGGCCAGCACGATGACGCCTAACCCGCCAATGAAATTCAGCTGAGCGCGGTAATACAGGTACGACTTAGGCAGGGCGCTGACGTCCCCGATCACCGTCGCTCCGGTAGTGGTGATCCCGGAAACCCCCTCAAAGAGCGCGTCAGCAAAGGAGAGCTGAAGCCCGTCATCCATCCAGAGCGGCATGGCGCTAATCAATGAAAAAAGCAGCCAGAACAGCACGATAATCACGAAACCGTCGCGGGTGCGCAGCTGGATGCCGGCGTGGCGGGTTGCCCGCCAGGTTAAGCCTCCGAGACTAAAAAAGGTTAAAAAAGTGGTCAGGAAGGCAAAGTAGGTCCGCTCTTTGTTCAGCAGGGCGATAACCATCGGCGGCAGCATGGAAAGGCTGTACAGCAGCACAAGGAAACCGCAGAGGTGCAGGACAACCCGCAGCTGGGAGACATGTAACGAATCGTTGGGCTTCACAACTGAGCTCCGCACAAACACGCATTCCGGGGCAAATCACCGGAAAATAGAGTGAATATTATGATCCAAAATTATCAGGGCGGCGTATTTTAACGACTTCCGTGAATATCTGCCTGCTTCCTGCATCCTTTTCTTCAAATCTGGCAGATGAACAGCGTATAATCCCGCTCCTTTTGTTTATTTTTTCTTCGGAAGCATTATGAGCGCAATTTCCCTGATCCAGCCGGATCGTGACCTCTTCTCCTGGCCCCAGTACTGGGCGGCCTGCTTTGGACCGGCGCCGTTCCTGCCGATGTCCCGGGAAGAGATGGACCAACTGGGCTGGGACAGCTGCGATATCATTCTGGTCACGGGCGATGCCTACGTTGACCACCCGAGCTTCGGCATGGCCATCTGTGGCCGTATGCTCGAAGCGCAGGGCTTCCGCGTGGGGATCATCTCCCAGCCCGACTGGAACAGCAAAGACGACTTCATGCGTTTGGGTAAACCGAACCTGTTCTTCGGCGTGACCGCAGGCAACATGGACTCGATGATCAACCGCTATACCGCTGACCGTAAGCTGCGCCATGACGACGCCTACACGCCGGATAACGTGGCGGGCAAACGTCCGGACCGCGCAACCCTCGTCTACACCCAGCGCTGCAAAGAAGCCTGGAAAGACGTGCCGGTGATCCTGGGCGGCATCGAGGCGAGCCTGCGCCGTACCGCACACTACGACTACTGGTCAGATACCGTGCGCCGCTCGGTGCTGGTGGATTCCAAGGCCGACATGCTGATTTACGGAAACGGCGAGCGTCCGCTGGTGGAAGTGGCGCACCGCCTGTCGCAGGGCGAGCCGGTGAGCAGCATCCGCGACGTGCGCAATACCGCCATTATGGTGAAAGAGGCGCTGCCGGGCTGGCGCGGGGTAGATTCCCGCATCATCGATATGCCGGGCAAAATCGACCCGATCCCACATCCGTACGGCGACGATCTGCCGTGTGCCGATAACAAACCGGTAGAGCCAAAGAAGGCGGAAGCGAAGGCGATCGTCGTGCAGCCGCCGCGTCCGAAGCCGTGGGAAAAGACCTACGTACTGCTGCCCTCCTACGAGAAGGTGAAAGCCGACAAGGTGCTCTACGCGCACGCGTCCCGTATTCTGCACCATGAAACCAACCCGGGCTGCGCCCGCGCGCTGATGCAGAAGCACGGCGAGCGCTTTATCTGGATCAACCCGCCGGCCATCCCGCTCTCCACCGAAGAGATGGACAGCGTCTTTGCGCTGCCGTACAAGCGCGTGCCGCACCCGGCGTACGGCAACGCCCGCATCCCGGCGTATGAGATGATCCGCTTCTCGATCAACATCATGCGCGGCTGCTTCGGTGGCTGTTCCTTCTGCTCCATTACCGAGCACGAAGGGCGCATTATTCAGAGCCGCTCTGAAGATTCAATCATCAATGAGATCGAAGCCATTCGCGACTCCGTGCCGGGCTTTACCGGCGTGATTTCCGATCTTGGCGGCCCAACCGCGAACATGTACATGCTGCGCTGCAAATCACCGCGCGCGGAACAGACCTGTCGTCGCCTCTCCTGCGTCTATCCGAGCATTTGTGAGCACATGGACACCAACCACGAGCCGACGATCAACCTCTACCGCCGCGCGCGCGATCTGAAAGGCATCAAGAAGATCCTCATCGCGTCCGGGGTGCGTTATGACATCGCCGTGGAAGATCCGCGCTACATCAAAGAGCTGGCGACGCACCACGTTGGTGGCTATCTCAAGATTGCGCCGGAGCACACCGAAGAAGGCCCGCTGTCGAAGATGATGAAGCCGGGCATGGGCAGCTACGATCGTTTTAAACAGCTGTTCGACACCTACTCGAAGCAGGCGGGCAAAGAGCAGTATCTGATCCCGTACTTCATCTCCGCCCACCCGGGCACGCGTGATGAGGACATGGTGAACCTGGCGCTGTGGCTGAAGCAGCGCCGCTTCCGCCTGGATCAGGTGCAGAACTTCTATCCGTCACCGCTCGCCAACTCGACGACCATGTACTACACCGGCAAGAACCCGCTGAGTAAGATTGGTTATAAGAGTGAAGACGTGGTGGTGCCGAAAGGGGATAAACAGCGTCGTCTGCACAAAGCGCTGCTGCGCTACCACGATCCGGCCAACTGGCCGCTGATCCGCCAGGCGCTGGAAGAGATGGGCAAAAAGCACCTGATCGGCTCGCGCCGCGACTGTCTGGTACCGGCCCCGACGCTGGAGGAGATGCGCGAAGCGCGTCGCCAGAATCGCAATACGCGCCCGGCGCTGACCAAGCACACGCCGATTGTGCATCAGCGTTCGAACGGTGGAGCGGGAACGAAGAAGACCGTAAAACGTAAGATCGGTTAAACCTGTAACAAAGCCCGGTGGCGCTAGCGCTTACCGGGCCTACTGGCCAGCGCGTAGGCCGGGTAAGGCGCAGCCGCCACCCGGCTTTTTTCTGCATAAGGGTAGGAGGCCCAAAATGAAAATTAGGAAGTTAACAGGAGCGATGCTGATTGGCCTTACGTTATGCGGTTGTGTAATGCACCGCCAGACACAGCCAGAAGTGGAAGGACGTCTAATCGACAGCGCAGGTAAGCCAGTCCCGGGCGCTAAAATAACATTAGAGAGGGAGCAAACGCTTTCTGACGACAACGGTCGTTTTGCTTTTCAGAGCCAGCATGAGTGGATCTTTTTTCTGCCAATAGGTCCGATGGACTGGATTTATCGCACCCCGCTCCAGATAAGCGTCAACGGAAAGGAATATGGTGCAGAGGTAGGCGGCGGTCTCGGTGGACCACATAAATTTGAAGGGAAAGCGTACAACGTTATTTGCACATTGCCTGATCTTCCCGGAGAAGCGAGATGTCAGTCCGGTTTATAAATTAAAACGAGCCCGGCGGAAGACCGGGCTCGTTTTAGGTATTATCCGCCAAACTGATCCGGGTCTGGCCCAAGCCGCTTGCCCTTATCCAGCTTCGCAATTTCCCCCAGCTCATCTTTGTCCAGACGGAAATCCCAGACGTCGAAGTTCTCGGCGATGCGCGATGGCGTGACCGATTTCGGGATCACCACCAGGCCGTTGTCCAGATGCCAGCGAATGACGATCTGCGCCGGGGTTTTGCCGTATTTATCCGCCAGGTCGCGGATAATTTTCTGATCGAATACCCCTTCACCACCCTGAGCCAGCGGGCTCCAGGATTCGGTCTGAATCTTATGCGTGGCGTTCCAGGCGTGAAGCTGGCGCTGCTGCAACAGCGGGTGCAGCTCGATCTGGTTAATCACAGGCGCGACGCCCGTCTCGTCAATCAGTCGCTGCAGGTGATGAACCTGGAAGTTGCAGACGCCGATGCTTTTCACCAGCCCCGCTTTTTGCAGTTCAATCATCCCTTTCCAGGCATCAACGTAATGGTCGATGGCCGGAACCGGCCAGTGCATGAGATACAGGTCGACGAAATCGAGCTGGAGCTTCTCCAGACTCTCCTGCAGGGCTTCGCGGGGACGCTTTTGATCGTCATTCCACAGTTTCGTGGTGATGAATAACTCATCGCGGGGGACACCGGCGCTGACCAGTGCGGTCCCCACGCCGTCCTCGTTTTTGTACGCGGCGGCGGTGTCAATCGACCGGTAGCCGACTTCCAGGGCTTTATGAATGGCGGAGACGACCTCGTCGTTACCGGCTTTCCATACACCTAGCCCCAGCTGGGGCATCACGTTGCCGTCCTGCAGCTTGATTACGGTTTGGTTTGCCATTTTTCCTCCTTCAGGTGCGCATCGCCGGAGGGAGACTCCGGCGATGGGGTGTGCATTAAGTCTGGACGAAATGTCAAAAAACGAAAGTCGGGGGGACAAAAACGCTTAGCGTGCCGCCTCGTAAATACGGCGGCTGACGTCCAGGGTGATGTCGCCGTGCTCGCCCAGATGGGTCATGCCATGCTCTTCGAGTTTCGCCAGCAGGGCTGGGATGGAGCTACCGTCCAGACCGTAGCCAGACAGACGCGTTGGCACGCCCAGACCTTCAAAGAAGCTGCGGGTCGCTTCGATGGCGGCATCAATACGCGCATCGTCAGAACCCTCGGTGATGTTCCACACGCGCTCAGCGTACTGCAGCAGTTTGGCGCGTTTGGTATCACGTTTTTCATTCCACAGCGCAGGCAGCACAACGGCCAGCGTCTGCGCATGATCCAGACCGTGCATCGCCGTCAGTTCGTGGCCCAGCATGTGGGTCGCCCAGTCCTGCGGCACGCCAGCACCGATCAGGCCATTCAGCGCCTGTGTGGCGGCCCACATCACGTTGGCGCGAACGTCATAGTTTTCCGGCTCTTTCAGCGCTTTCGGACCTTCTTCAATCAGCGTCAGCAAAATGCCTTCCGCAAAACGATCCTGAATTTTGGCATTCTCCGGATACGTGACGTACTGCTCAACGGTATGAACAAAGGCATCGACCACGCCGTTCGCGACCTGACGCGCAGGCAGGGTGTAGGTGTAAACCGGGTCCAGGATGGCGAACACGGGCTGAACGTGTTCGTTCATGAAGGCCTGCTTGTCGCCGGTGGTTTTGCGGGAGATCACCGCGCCCTTGTTGGATTCAGAACCGGTGGCCGGGAGGGTCAGCACGGAGCCCATCGGGATAGCGCTTTTGATGTCGCTCCCGCGGGTTTCCAGAATGTGCCACGGATCGATGCCGTCAGCATAGTGCGCTGCCGCCGCGATGAATTTGGTGCCGTCCAGCACGGAGCCGCCGCCGACCGCCAGCAGGAAGGTGATGTTTTCTTCGCGGGCGATTTTCACCGCGTTCATCAGCGTTTCGTAGGACGGGTTTGGCTCAATGCCGCCGAACTCACGCACGTCCAGACCGTCCAGCGCGCTGTAAACCTGATCCAGCACGCCGGTTTTTTTCACGCTGCCGCCACCGTAGGTGATCAGCACGCGGGCGTCAGCAGGGATCTGTGCGCGCAGGTCAGCGATAGCGTCTTTACCAAACAGAATGCGGGTTGGGGTGTGAAGATTAAAGTTGTTCATTGCTCGTTCCCTTTAGTGGGTGAAAAACCGTGGTGCGCAGAGGGCGACCTGATGCTGCTCATTGTGGCCGTCCGGGGCTACGCCCTCAATGCACATTCCTGCCGATGTCTTGCCCATTTCTACAGAGCGCTGGAGAAAGCGCGGAAAACAACGCACACTGTCAACGTCGAAAACCGCACCCGGAGTAACGCAAGATGAACCGTGAGGCTATCTGCCAGCAGCTCACTGCGCAGATTAAGAGATTGATAGATAATGAAAATCGTGCCAGCGATCTGCTGCCGGACATTCGCCTGCTCTACGGCACGCAGCCCGGAACGCGCACGCCGGTCATGTACCAGCCGGGCATCGTTTTTCTCTTTTCAGGCCATAAAATTGGCTATATCAACGAGCGCGTGTTCCGCTACGACACCAATGAATATCTGCTGCTGACAGTACCTTTACCCTTCGAATGTGAAACCTTCGCGACAGAGGCGGTTCCGCTGGCGGGGATCCGCGTCAATGTTGATATCCTCCAGCTGCAGGAGTTGCTGATGGAGATTGGCGAAGACGAACTCTTCCAGCCTTCGATGGCCTCAAGCGGGATCAACTCGGCAACGCTGTCGGAAGAGATCCTCTGCGCCATTGAGCGTCTGCTGGACGTCATGGAGAGGCCGCTGGACGCGCGCATACTGGGCAAGCAGATTATCCGAGAAATTCTGTACCACGTGCTGCTGGGCCCGGGCGGCGGCGCGTTACTTGCCCTGGTGAGCCGACAGACCCACTTCAGCCTGATAAGCCGCGTGCTCAAGCGTATCGAAAGCCAGTACACCGAAAACCTCAGCGTCGACCAGCTGGCGGCGGAAGCCAATATGAGCGTCTCGGCGTTTCACCATAACTTTAAATCGGTGACCAGCACTTCGCCGCTGCAGTACCTCAAAACCTACCGGCTGCATAAGGCGCGGATGCTGATGATCCACGACGGCATGAAGGCCAGCGCGGCGGCGATGCGGGTGGGCTATGAAAGTGCGTCGCAGTTCAGTCGGGAGTTTAAGCGCTATTTCGGCGTCACGCCGGGAGAGGATGCGTCACGTATAAGAACGATGCAGGGAGCCTGACGAAAAACGTCGGCCGGGTAAGCGATAGCGCCACCCGGCTTTGTTGAATTATGCGCTGCAGTACTTCTTCTTAATCACTACCGCGATGGTGCCCACCAGACCCGCCACCAGCAGGAACATCGGCAGCACCATCAGGAAGGTCATCACCTGATCTTCGTGGTGTTTCACGAAGGGGATCATATTCAGCGCGTAGCCGAATGTCGTCACCACGCCAACCCAAAGCAGGGCGCTCAGCCAGTTGAAGAACTGGAAGCGGCGGTTCGACAAACCGGAAATGCCCGCCATCGTCGGCAGAAGGGTGCGAACGAACGCCAGAAAACGTCCGGCCAGCAGCGCAAGCAGGCCGTGTCGGTCAAACATGCAGGTTGCACGCTGATGGTATTTATGGGGTAACTGCGCCAGCCAGCTTTTGACCACGCGCGTGTTACCGAGCCAGCGGCCCTGCAGATAGCTCAGCCAGCAGCCCAGGCTGGCTGCGGAAGTGAGGATAACCATCGTGGGCGTAAAGTCCATGACGCCTTTGCCGATCAACGCCCCGGCAAGCAAAAGCAGACTGTCACCGGGTAAAAACGAGGCTGGCAGTAATCCATTTTCCAGAAACAGCGTTGCGAACATCACGAAATAGACGACGCCTATGACGTGAGGATCCGCCAGGGCGGCAAAATCATGTTGCCAGAGCGCCGCGATAATATCTTGAATAACAGCCATGGACTTTCCTGTGGAACAGCAGATATAGCGCTATTGTACTCCCTAATTCGCCCGACGGGTTTGATCCCGGGCGCAACTCATGCAGACTTTTCTGCTTGCGGTGTCCACAAAAGCGTCCAGAGAGTACATTTTCAGCCAGCACTCTACACGATACGCTCGAACCCTGCTGCTAAATCCGCAATCAGATCGTCAACATTTTCTAAACCGATATGCAGTCGTATTAGGGTACCGCTGAAGTCCACTTCACCGCCGGGGCGCAGGGCCGCGATCTGCTCCGGCTGGTTAGCCAGGATCAGGGATTCAAAACCGCCCCAAGAATAGGCCATGCTGAAGAGGCTAAAATTATCCAGATAGCTTGCCAGCTCGTCATTATTCAGCCGTTTTTTCAGCACAAACGAGAACAAACCGCTGCTGCCCGTAAAGTCACGTTGCCAGAATTCATGCCCCTTACTGCCCGGCAGCGCCGGATGGTTTACGCGCTCAACCTGCGGATGCTGCGCCAGCCATTCGGCCACCTTCAGGCTGCTTTCGTGGTGCTGACGCAGGCGAACGCCCAGCGTGCGGAGTCCGCGGCTGGTCATGTACGCCGTGTCGGCATCCACCATCTGGCCCATCAGATAGGCGTTTTCACGCAGCTGATCCCAGCAGCGCGCGTTGGAAACCGCAGTACCAATCATGCCGTCAGAGTGGCCA
The DNA here is from genome assembly GCF_049238885.1 of Enterobacter cloacae complex sp. BZL2005. Lineage (NCBI taxonomy): Bacteria > Pseudomonadati > Pseudomonadota > Gammaproteobacteria > Enterobacterales > Enterobacteriaceae > Enterobacter > Enterobacter cloacae complex sp. BZL2005. The sequence goes on from NZ_JBMKGI010000005.1 coordinate 278,787, forward strand.
ATCAGGTATTTCGTCGCCGCCTGGATGGAAATATCAATGTCGAATTCCAGCGCTTTAAACAGCACGCCTGCCGCCCAGGTGTTGTCGATCATAATGATCGCCTCTGGCGCTTTGCTGCGCACGGCCTTGACGATAGCCGGCACGTCGTGAACTTCCATGGTGAGTGACCCCGGCGATTCCAGGAACACAATGCGCGTGTTTGGCTGAATAAGCTCGGCAATACCTTCACCAATCAGCGGGTCGAACCAGCCGGTTGTCACGCCGAGCTTGCTGAGGATTTTGGTACAGAAGTCCTGGCTGGGTTCATAGGCGGTGTTGGTCATCAGGATATGGTCGCCCTGTTCCACAAACGCCAGAATGGTGTTGGCGACCGCCGCCGCGCCGCACGGGAACAGCGCGCAGCCTGCGCCGCCTTCCAGTTCGCACATCGCTTCCTGCAGAGAAAAGTGGGTTAGCGTGCCGCGACGACCATAAAACAGCCCGCCTTTTGCGCGGTTGCGCGTGGCGTTTTTTTTCTCCTCTACGGTGTCAAACACCAGCGAGGAGGCGCGTTGAATCACGCTGTTGACCGATCCCTGAGTATATTTTTTGCTGCGTCCTGCCTGTACCAGCGTGGTATCAAGATGCTTCGTTGTCATGTTCGCTAACCCTGTTTTTATACGTCTGGACGTCCAGACTACCACGATTGGAAAAAACTGCACCCGCAGGCTTATCGAATAAGCAGAAAATATTAGCAAAAAAGCGCATAAGAAATTTTTACTGCGTAAGCGCAAGGAAAGTGAACGAAAATTGCGGCACTATGCAAATACTAATGATAACTACTATCAATTCGACGATGTTTTGATATTATTACGTTCAGATTTTGTGATTTGCGTCCTGGAGATACAGAGTGGGTAATAATTTGATGCAGGCGGATCTCTCCGTTTGGGGCATGTATCAGCATGCTGACATCGTGGTTAAGATTGTGATGATCGGCCTGATTCTGGCGTCCGTTGTCACCTGGGCTATCTTCTTCAGCAAGAGCGCCGAGCTGCTTTCGCAGAAGCGTCGCCTCAAGCGGGAACAGCAGCAGCTGGCTGAAGCTCGCTCTCTGGATCAGGCCTCAGATATGACCTCATCCTTCCACGCGAAAAGCCTGACCACCCTGCTCGTGAATGAAGCACAGAACGAGCTGGAACTCTCCGCGGGCAGTGAAGATAACGAAGGCATAAAAGAGCGTACCGGTTTCCGTCTGGAGCGTCGCGTGGCGGCGGTTGGCCGACACATGGGGCGCGGCAATGGTTATCTGGCCACCATCGGCGCGATTTCGCCGTTCATCGGTCTTTTCGGTACGGTCTGGGGCATCATGAACAGCTTTATCGGTATCGCGCAGACCCAAACCACCAACCTGGCGGTCGTTGCGCCGGGTATCGCCGAAGCGCTGCTGGCAACGGCGATTGGTCTGGTCGCGGCGATTCCGGCGGTGGTTATCTACAACATCTTCGCGCGGATGATTGGCAGCTACAAAGCCACCCTCGGTGACGTTGCCGCGCAGGTTCTGCTGCTGCAGAGCCGCGATCTCGACCTGAATGCCAGCGCCGTTAAGCCGGTGCACGCGGCGTCCAAACTGCGCGTAGGTTGATATTATGGCGATGCGTCTAAACGAAAATCTGGACGATAACGGCGAAATGCATGAGATCAACGTGACGCCGTTTATCGACGTCATGCTGGTTCTGCTGATCATCTTCATGGTGGCCGCGCCGCTGGCGACGGTGGACGTGAAGGTGAATCTGCCAGCCTCGTCCAGCCAGCCGCAGCCGCGCCCGGAAAAGCCTGTCTATCTGTCCGTGAAGGCCGATAAATCGATGTTCCTCGGTAACGACCCGGTAACGGCCGACTCTGTTATCCCGGCGCTGGATCAGCTTACCGGCGGTAAAAAAGACACCACGGTCTTCTTCCGTGCGGATAAAACCGTGGATTATGAAACCATGATGAAGGTAATGGACACGCTGCATCAGGCGGGTTATCTGAAGATTGGGCTGGTCGGCGAAGAGAAAGCGGCCGCGAAGTGATAAAGAAGCTGGCGAAAGCCGGCTTTTTTTATGCCTGTTGGGTTTATGCGTTTTTATTTTCCGTCGGTGCGGTAGAGGGGGTTGCCAGCGCGTCCTCATCAAGCGCAACGCAGGTGACGTTTGAGGTACGGTACTCGCCGTCTGACAGTTTGCGCGTCAGACGCAGGGTGGCGATCTCTCTGGCAAGCAGATACTGGTAGTTGGCCTCAATGCGTCCCAGAAGCTTCTCTTTTAGCTCTGGCCGCTGTTCCATGATGGCGTTCATCACGGCACCGTAAATTTCTTCTTTGACCTGCAGCGGATAAATCTCACGGCGATTCTGCCATTTCAGCCGCACTAGCGTCGCCGGGATCGATACCAGGTCTTGTGTAATGCGCGTCATCTCGTCATTTTTTGTGTTTCGCAGCGCGTCGAGATTTTGCTTTAAGATAAATTCATCACTTTTTTTATCATCCAAAGTCAAATAAACGTCGTTATTTTTAACTTCCTTCACGTTAATCCTCCCCCAGACTATAAAAAATTGGGTTGTTTTTTTCGCGCGTAATTAAGTTAAGCCAAATTTCATTGCCCGCTTCGTTAATTTCTTTGGTTTTTTCGGCCAATATTTGACTTAGTTTCTGGGCATCTATTTCACCTTCGGCCTGCAGATCATTCAGCAGGTGGACAAAGGCTTCAATTTTTATAGCGCGAAATAAGCGGTCTTTTATATGACGATCGTGCTCTTCCAGCAACATATTACGGGATTTGCCGGTACGGGAAACACCAATTAATATATCAGGCTCGAAATCAGAGAGCTTTCTTTTCCCCTGAGTGAAACTGACCTCTTTTTCTGCTTCCGTCGGTTGCTGTTCCACAGGCGTAATGTGGTACTTAGCCGGGACGAGATAGTCGGGCAGCATTTTTAATTTCCTTTAATTTCAACAGGGTGGGGTTGGTAAAGGCGTGAGATTCGTTGACAATATCATGAGGCAAATTTAAAATCAAAAAAAATGGAGCCTACCCATGAACAGCATCTTTTTTACGGTCATCACATTACTATTACTGACCGCTGGTGTGCTTTTATTGATGCAGGAGTTCAATAAAACGAAAGTGTCGAAAGACACCAGTGAACCGCCGCAACCGGAACTCATGACAAAAGAGGAAGGGGAAGACCATTTCTCTGTATTGATGAACTCCGTTACGCCTGTCTGGTACTGGCGGGTGAACCATGAATATATCGACTTTTTACACGCGACAATTAAACGCATGAAAATGTCGGAAATTAATGACACGCCCGGACTGTTTGAAGCACAGCGTCGCTGTAGCGATCTCAATTCAGCCGTGTATAAATATTATGACAATATCAAAAAACGCTGCCTTAACGGCGAGAAGGTCTCTTATTCCGATCTGGACGTATTAAATTTGCGTCAGTGTTTTCGTGAGTTCAGCCTTGAAGCCTACCCGGAGCTGGTGGTGCTGGTCTGGCCGGAATACGCCCGTCCCGAGGTTAACCCCGACAACGTCTGAGTGACCATACTGGTGAGCTATTGCAAACAGTCAGCGCCATTGGGATATACTGGGCGCTGGTTTCTCTTGCAAACAGGACTTTATGGAACGCTTTTTTGAAAATGCCATGTACGCCTCTCGCTGGATACTGGCTCCCGTCTATTTTGGCCTTTCGCTGGCGCTTATCGCGCTGACGATTAAGTTCTTTCAGGAAATCCTGCACGTTCTGCCGAATATCTTTTCCATTGCCGAGGCGGATTTGATTCTGGTTCTGCTGTCGCTGGTGGATATGACCCTGGTGGGCGGGCTGCTGGTAATGGTGATGTTCTCCGGCTACGAGAATTTCGTCTCTCAGCTGGATATCGACGAGCGAAAAGAGAAGCTCAGCTGGTTGGGCAAAATGGATGCCTCGTCGCTGAAGAATAAAGTGGCCGCGTCGATTGTGGCGATCTCTTCTATCCACCTGCTACGCGTGTTTATGGACGCGAAGAACGTGCCGGATAACAAACTGATGTGGTACGTCATTATCCATCTGACGTTTGTGCTGTCTGCGTTTGTGATGGGGTATCTGGATAAGATCAGTAAGAAGTAAAGTACGCCTTACCCCTCACCCTAACCCTCTCCCCAAAGGGGAGAGGGGACTGCTCGGTGCGGTCTTATTTATCGGACGACGCCTGCCACAGATTCAACTCCCCATCCGCAACATGCTGGTCAATCCGCTTGAGTTCGTCCTCACTGAAGTACACGTTATCCAGCGCCCGAACGTTCTCCTCAATCTGTTCCGGGCGGCTTGCGCCAATCAGCACTGACGTCACGCGCGCGTCTTTCAGCAGCCAGCTCAACGCCATCTGCGCCATAGTCTGACCCCGCGCCTGCGCCATTTCACTCAGCAAACGCAGGCTGTTCAGGTTGGCTTCGGTCAGCATTTTTTCGTTCAGACCGCGGACTTTCTTGCCTTCACGCTGCATGCGTGAATCTTCAGGAATACCGTTCAGGTATTTTCCGGTCAGCAGCCCCTGCGCCAGCGGGGTAAAGGCGATGCACCCGGTACCGTTTGCCGCCAGCGCATCCAGCAAACCGGTCTTATCGACCCAGCGGTTGAGCAGGTTATAGGACGGCTGGTGGATCAGCAGGGGGATCTTCCACTCGCGCAGCAGCTCGGCCATTTTTTGCGTGCGCTCGGTTGAGTAGGAGGAAATGCCCACGTACAGCGCCTTGCCGCTCTGAACAGCCTGCGCCAGCGCAGAGGCCGTCTCTTCCATCGGCGTGGTTTCATCCACGCGGTGGGAATAGAAAATATCCACGTAGTCGACGCCCAGGCGTTTCAGGCTCTGATCGAGGCTGGCGAGCAGATATTTGCGCGATCCGCCTGAGCCGTATGGCCCGGGCCACATGTCGTAACCCGCCTTGGTGGAGATAACCAGCTCGTCGCGATACGCGGCAAAGTCCTCCCGCAGCAGACGGCCAAAATTCTCTTCCGCGCTGCCTGCTGGCGGGCCGTAGTTGTTGGCAAGGTCGAAATGGGTAATGCCGAGGTCAAAGGCTTTACGCAGCAGCGCCCGCTGGGCATCAAGAGGCTGAATATGGCCGAAGCTATGCCACAGGCCAAGCGAAAGCGCGGGCAGGCGAAGGCCGCTTTTGCCACAGTGGCGGTACTGCATATTCTCGTAGCGGTCAGGGGCAGGGTACCAGGACATGATGTCTCCTTTTCTTATCGATGAATTTTTGAAACGGCGTTTTCATTCTGTCCTTATCAAAACACAAATCCCGGGGAGAAGCGATGGCAGAACTCCCTGCCAGCAATTTTCCCCGGGATGCGTCAGACGTTGAGTCCCGCACTGCCCGGTACACGCAGGTCACCGGGCAATCAGACGACAATCAGAAGCTGTAGCTCATCCCCGCCTGTACGCTGGCATCGTTATCCACATCGCCAGTACCGACATAGACGCCGGTAGTCAGGGTGAAGTTATGGGCGATGGTGGCGTTGATACCTGCCCCAAAGATGCCCATGGTGTTGTTGTGACCGGAGGTGTTGTGATAATCCGCCGCCTGAATGTCGGTGTCATCGCTGAACTCTTTCTGGAAGCGCGCGTCGATCCACGGCATCACCTTCACATTCTTGTTCAAATCGCGAAGGGTGGTGGTGAGCCTCACGCCCGCGCCGCCGTTCCAGGAAGAGACCTGGCTGTCGGCAAAGGTGACTTCGCTGTCAGAGAAGCCGTTCGCTTTGGTCTGATCCCAGCCAAGAGTGGCGTAGGGTTGCAGCAGCGTTTCGCCTGGCAGCAACACGTTCACCCCGGTGCGGGCCTGCGCCAGATACAGACTGCCATCGGTGGAGCCGTGCAGCGCTTCCGTCATGCCGCTGGTATCGCCCGTCACGTTGTTGGCAGACAGCGAGTAACGCATATCGCCGTAGCTGAAGCTGCCGTCAGCAAACAGACCCCAGGTTCGGCCGTTCAGCGCCTGCTGCCAGCCGCCATACAGGCTGTAGTAGTTACCGTAAACGCTGTCTTTGAAGCTATCCGCGCCGTCGCTGGTGTCCTGCACGCGGCTGCGCGTCCACGCCAGCGCGATACCGCCGGTGACGCTGTCGCCGTTGTCCAGATGCGCCGTCCAGTCTACGCCGCCCTGCGCACCCTGAGTGATGCTTTTATAGTCGACGTCGTTGCTGAAATTACCGTTCTGATAAAGGAAATCGCCCCAGACCTGCGCACCGTCCTGCTGTTCTCCCAGCAGGTTTGCCAGATGCACCTGGTTCATGTGGTTGCTGATGTCATCCGCTACCTGATGCCCGGCCTGTTCCGCTGCATCCAGGCCGGCTACCAGCCCCTGAACGTCGCTCGCAAGGTTGCCCTTCTGGCTGTTAAATTCAATATTCCAGCTCTGGCTATTATCTGCAGTCAGCTGAGCCTGAGGCGCGCTGTCGGCCGCAACAATATTCAGACTGTTGTTGTAGTTATAGGCGCCGCTACGGTTCTCCACGGTCTGGTCGCCGTTGGTAAACGTGGCTGCTGCATAATTCTGCGGCGCACTGCTGCCCGACGTGGTGAAGGTCCCCAGGACTATTCCCTGCTGATTTTGCGCTGACGGCGTAATGCTGTTCACCACCACGGCGTTATTGGCGCCGGTAATATTACCGAAATTCACGTAGCTGTCGGTGCTCATGGTAACCAGCGCATTGCTGCCGGTGGTGTTGGCAATCAGGGTTGAACCGTTTTGCAAACTCCAGCTGGTTGCATCGTTAATTTTATCAATGGCAATGCTGTTATCGCTGGTGGTATTTACCGTTTCAAACTGGCTTATTTGTCCGGATATGGAACTGCCCGCATCCATTGACAGAGTATCGCTGCCGTCACCACCGTTAACATTGCCATTGACATGTGAATCATTGGTCAGCACGACCGTATCATCACCTGCACCCGTTGTAATATCACCGTTGACGGTCGCGTTGTTCTGCAGCGTAATTGTGCTATTGCCCGTACTCTGGCTGGTATTTATCTCGCCATTCACGGTGCTGTTATCCACCAGAACGGAATTTGCGGCGTTACCATCGACGGTCACATTGCCATTTACCACGCTGTTATTGGTCAATGAAATCAGCGTGGTGCCGTTTTCGTTAAAGGCCCCAATGTCGCCGGTGACCGTACTGTTATCCAGCGCCAGCGAATCAGCCTTCGTTCCGTACATCGCGATGGCGACATCGCCAAAGGCATCCAGGTTGATGTCGCTGAAGGGCTTGTATCCGCTCAGTTTTACCGCCAGCGTGTCGATGTTCTGCGCGATTTCGCTCTGCGAGGCATCCACGGAAGCGTTAGTCAGCGTAATATTGGTATCAGATTTATCGCTACCCGCGTAAATACCGCCTTTATCCATCGTGCTGTTGCTGATGGCAATATTTTGTGCACCGGCTCCCGCACTGAGAATACTGCCGTGCAGCATGCTGCCGTCCTCAACGTTGACGGTGTGGTAACCTTTATCCATGGGGTCGAGATAAATGGCGGAACCCATCATATAGGCTTTCTTGCCCTCGTAGCTTCCGGCGTCATTTTCGCCATTCAGCGTGGCGTCATCGATGGTCACCGTCGTATTGGTGGTTGCACCGGTATTGCCCACTTCGATCATATCGACGGTGGCGCCGTTATTCACCGTAATATTAGCCGTCCCCCCGTTGCTGCCCTGAATATAATGGCCGGACATGTCGGTACCAGAAACGGTTAATGACTGGGTATCCCCTGATTCACGGCTTCCATCCATAAAGATATTATTTGCGGTGGTGTCGGCCATAATGGCATTAGTCACGCCGGGATCTTCATAGAAACTATTATCAACATATTTCGTTAAGCCGCAGGTCTGCGATGTCACGCCCGGCTGGCAGGGCGTAGCGGGCGTTACGTTAGCCTGGGCGCCAAATGACGTTAAAGCCACTAATACACATTGCGAAAGCAATGTACGATTCATTAATTTGCGCATTTGAAGTTCTCTGGATGAGTCGAAAATTGTCCGGCTCTTTTTAAATGAATTTATTTAAAATAAGAACTTCCTCAGCAGGTAAGGATGTAATGAAATCTAAAAAATATCCTGCACAATAATTAGCGTTTAAATAATTAAATCTGATTAATAAATTTAATTTAATTCATGAGCTAAATGCTTTGGAATGATTTGCATACAAATTAAAGGGTTTCTTGACCGGTCGTGCGGTTCTTTGACCGTCTCATTCATTAGGGTATTCATCCTTTCGGGTTGTGAGGTTAATTAACTGTTTGTCTGTTTTACATTTCGACGGCTGCTGAAATATGAAAACATGTATTGAGCAGTAAGATTTTCCCCGCAGTGATTATCCTTTTCCGGCGAACGGCAGGGTAGCGAAGATTTTTATAAAATTACGCGCGAAATAGTATAACTTCGTCAGTTTCTGCCGATAACGAGGGTAAGACTCGCCTCTGGGCGAATTCACCCTCACGGCAAGGAAGACTTATGAATATGCTCCGTAATTTCACGATCCGTTTCGTCATGCTGGCGATTCTCGGGATCTTTTGTTTAATGTGGGCGGGTGTTGGGCTGTACAGCACCTGGTCTCTGTCTCGCGTTTCAGATGGCAACGAGGTGGACCGCCAGCTGGTCAAGCAGATGACGGTGCTCAGCCAGGGCAACGATCAGTATTTCCGCTTTGTGACCCGTCTGAGCCGCGCAATGGAAGTCAAAGCCGCAGGCGGCACGCCGGATCTGGCCTCTGCCCAGCAGGCGCTGGATAACATGGGCAAGAAGCTCGCCGAGATGAAGGCGATCTCCCCAGGCCCAATGGATCCCCAGGTCTCTTCCCGGGTGATCGGTGCCTGGCAGGCGCTGCTCGAACAGGGCGTGACGCCGCAAATGCAGCAGGCGAAACTGGGCGCGCTGGACGGCTATCGTCAGCAGGCCAATAACGTCACGCCAACGCTGAGCCGCGCGTTCGGCGCGGCGGCTGAAGAGTTCAACAATGCTGCCGCGAAGTCGCTCGAAAGCACCCGCGTGGTGGTGGACGGCCTGACCAGCATGACCCGTACGGTGATTATCGTCGCCACGATCGTCGGTCTGCTGATCCTGCTCTTCACCGACCGTTACCTGGTCGCGATGCTGGTCAAACCGCTGGACCGCATTCGCCAGCAGTTCCGCCAGATTGCTCAGGGCGATCTCAGCCAGCCCATTGAACCGTTCGGCCGCAACTGCGTGGGACAGCTGGTGCCGCTGCTGAGCGCCATGCAGGACAGCCTGCGCGAGGCGGTCAGCACGATCCGCTCCGGCAGTGAAAATATCTGGCGCGGGGCGACGGAGATTTCCAGCGGTAACAACGATCTCTCCTCCCGTACCGAAGAGCAGGCGGCGGCGCTGGAAGAGACGGCAGCCAGCATGGAACAGCTGACCGCTACGGTGAAACTGAACGCGGAGAGCGCCCGCCAGGCAAGCCAGCTGGCCGATGTGGCCTCAACCACCGCCAGCCGCGGCGGTTGAAGCAGCACGCGCGGGCGAACAGGGGCGCGGCTTCGCCGTCGTCGCGGGCGAAGTCCGCAACCTGGCAAGCCGCAGCGCCAACGCGGCGAAAGAGATTGAGGGGCTGATTACCGATTCCGTTTCCCGCGTCGAGCAGGGTGCAAAGCTGGTAAGCGACACGGGTACGACCATGGATGCGATTTTGCGGGACGTGACGGAAGTGACGACCATTATGAAGCAAATCGCCTCTGCCTCTGAGGAGCAGAGTAAAGGCATTTCGCAGGTCGGTATCGCCATTACGCAGATGGACGGCGTCACCCAGCAAAACGCCTCGCTGGTGGAGGAGGTTTCCGCGGCGGCTTCGGCGCTGGAGCGTCAGACCGAAGATCTTCAGCGCTCGGTGCAGAAGTTCCGCCTGACGGCATAACGCAACGTGATAAGGCCGCCTTGAGCGGCCTTACATTATTAACGCCTTCCCCATTCCGCGTGCTCTGAAACTGCTATTCTTTTGCTAACCCCTGACGTTCTGGACTCTCTTCTACGAGGTGTTGCTATGAACAGATCGTTATCTTTTATCCCTGTCCTTTCTCTCATTTTTCTGACGCTTTTCTCGGTTTCCACCAGTGCGACCCAGCAGGCGCAGGAGCGGCGCGTGGCGCGTGATGTCAGGCAGGAAACCCGCGACGCGTCACGGCAGGTGAAGCAGACCTGCGTGGCGAACAATAACCAGAGTAATCACGACTGCCGCCAGGATAAACGTCAGATGAAACAGGCCGGGCGGCAAAAAACGCGGGATATAAAGTATTAACATAACAGGCGAGGCGGCATGCGAGCATGTTTCTTGCCGCCTTTTTAAAAAGCGTAAGTCAATATATTTCAAAAATTAAAATATTCGCTTGTGACAATATATTTGGCATTTTCTGCACATTTCAGAACATGAAAATTAATATTGTCTTAAGATTCAGTCGACATAATGAATTATCTTCTTGATACAGGAAATAATTCATTTTATGAAAAACCGTATTATTTTATTTGCTGCCCTGGCAGGTTTTGCCGTGGTCAATACAGCGATGGCCCAGAGCGTCACGGTCGATGTTCCTGCCGGGTATAAGGTCGTGATTGTTCCGCAGTCAGCCACGGTTCCTGAGGCGGTAAGCGTTGCGCCTGCACCTGTACAAACAACGTATGCCGCCCCTGCACCGGTCTATCATCCGCGTGCACGCCATGTGGCGAGCGTGGCGGAAGGAATGGTGATTGAGCATCAGTATGACGATCACCATTGATATATTCCGGGTGACATTTATGACCATAAGTTGAGGGCAAATAGTCGTGATTGGGTGCAGGGAGTTATTACTGAACAGCCATGAGGCCGGGCACGCGCTGCGACGCCCGGCGAAAACTATTAGTGCGTCGCTTCACCAATAAGCGCGCCCGTGCCTGCGCCAACGGCTGCACCTTTCAGCACGCTCTTGCCGGTAACCGCCGCGGCGCCTGCGCCCACGGCAGCCCCTACGGCGCCGCCTTTACGCGCGGCTTTACCTTTGTCGCCGTTTTTGAACATGGCACCCGTGCCTGCGCCAACAACGGCACCGCCAACGGTGGATTTCAGATCTTTGCCCGTGGCCGCGCCAATGGCAGCACCTGCTACCGCGCCAGCGGCGGTTTTATCGATGGCCATTCCCGAGGTGGAAAAAATGAGGGCGCTGATAACCAGCGTTGTTTTAATCAGTTTCATAACAGATCCTTTGTGACTGCTGTCGGTTGATACGTCGCTTCTCACTCTGAGGTGAGAAAAACGCACAGATAGTGCCAGCAATACCGGCTCAACCTTTAGGCCAATCATGCCCTGCGAAAGGATCTCGGTTGCCGGGCGGCGATCCGCCCGGCAGAACATTACGCCTGACGCTTATCTTCCGTATTGGTCTCGAAGTCGCTCGCCGCGTGGCGTTCGTGAAGCTGCTCGTTCAGCTCGCCGCTGGTGCGGTTAACGATACGTCCGCGCTTAACGGCATGGCGGTTCGCCACGTCTTTCGCCCAGCGCTGCACGTTGGTGTACTTTTCTGCGTCGAGGAACTCAGCGGCGTTATACACGCTGCCCAGCGCCACGCAGCCGAACCATGGCCAGATGGCGATATCCGCAATGGTGTACTCCTCACCCGCCACGTAGCGACCGCGCGCCAGCTGTTTATCCAGCACGTCGAACAGGCGTTTGGCTTCCATGGTAAAGCGGTCAATCGCGTACTCAATTTTCACCGGGGCATAGTTATAGAAGTGGCCAAAACCGCCGCCGAGGAACGGCGCCGCGCCCTGCAGCCAGAACAGCCAGTTCAGCGTCTCGGTGCGTCCCGCCGGATCTTTCGGCAGGAAGTGGCCGAATTTCTCCGCCAGATAGAGCAGGATATTGCCGGATTCAAAGACGCGCGTTGGCGGGTTCGTGGAGTGGTCACGCAGCGCCGGGATTTTCGAGTTCGGGTTCACCTCAACGAAGCCGCTGGAGAACTGGTCGCCCTCGCCGATGCGGATCAACCACGCGTCGTACTCCGCGCCCGTTACGCCCAGCGCCAGCAGCTCTTCGAGCATGATCGTCACCTTCTGGCCGTTCGGTGTGCCGAGCGAGTAAAGCTGCAGCGGGTGAGAGCCGACAGGAAGATCTTTCTCATGGGTCGCGCCGGAAATGGGGCGGTTGATGTTGGCGAACGCGCCGCCGTTGTTCTTTTTCCATTCCCACACTTTGGGTGGCTGATACGTGTTGTCTGACATGTTGGCCTGCCTTTTGAGTGATGTGTTGAGGCAGTGTAGCAGGAGATTTGTGAAGCGTTTAACGAACTGAGCGTAATCGATCTGCCGCTATTCCTTCCGGCGCTTATATATATCAAATCCGGCATAAGCTTAATCGAAAATCGCATTTTCATAATTAATGCGTAAACGGATAAAGCTGCATATGATGCTTCAACATAAATAAAAGATGCAGTCATAAACACTTTATAAGGCAAGGAGTTAGTGAGATGCGCAAGCTTCTGTTATCGGCAGTGGTTGTTTCGCTCGCGTTAGGCCTGGCGGGCTGTGATGATGCGAAAAATAAAGAGACAAATACGCCCTCAGCGGCAAAAAGCGATGCGCCAAAAGCGGGCGGTTCGCTGATTATCGGTATTACCTCCGGCGACCCGTTAGCTGTAAATCCGCTCTACGCCAGCGACCGTACCACGTTGACGATCATGCAAGCGTTGTATGCTCCCCTCTATAGCTTCAACAACGGTAAGATCGAATGGGGCCTGGCGGAAAGCCTGACGCCCTCTGCCGACAACCTGAGCTACACCCTGACGTTAAAACCCAACCTGAAATGGCAGGACGGCCAGCCGCTGACGGCGGACGACGTGGTCTTTACGTTCAACAAGCTGCTCGATGCCAAACAGCACAGCTTCTTCCGCAGCATGTTCACCTACGGCGATAAGCCGGTACAGGTAAGCAAGGTTGACGACCGCACCGTTAAGTTCACCTTACCGCAGGTCAGCGCGGCCTTTACCGGCACGCTGGTACAGATCTACCCGATCCCGCAGCACGTGTTCGCCAGCGAAGGCGACCTGGAAAAGAGCAGCAAAAACGATGCACCGGTCGGCTCCGGGCCGTTCAAATTTAAAGAGTACCGCGCCGGACAATATTATGCCCTGACCCGTTTTGACGATTACTGGAACGGCAAAGCGAAGCTAGATTCGGTGACCTACCGTTTCGCCAAAGACAGTAACGCCGCCAACCTTGCGCTGCAAAACGGTGAAATCAACCTCAAGATGGTTGACCCGCAGGATGTGAACCGCCTGAAAAATACCGGTAAGTTTGACTTCGTGGTCTATCCGGAAGGCCGTCTGGCCTATATGACGTTCAACCAGAACGTGCCGGTAATGAAGAGCAAAGAATTGCGTCAGGCCATTGCTTACGCCATCAACAAAGACGAGCTGACCCAGACCGCCTTTACCTCGCTGGACTACGCCAAACCCGCGACGTCCTTCCTGACGCCCGATACGCTTTACAAGACGGATGACGTCGAGCAATACACATTCGACCTGCAAAAAGCTAAAGAGCGGCTTAAAGCGTCCGGCGCGCCGGACAACCTCAAGCTGCGCCTGGCGTATGTGAATACCAACAAAACCCAGGAGAGCATGGCGCTCTACATTCAGCAGGCGCTGAAGGGCATTGGGGTGAACGTGGAGCTGATGCCGCTGGACTCCAACGCCATGTCCCAGCGCAGCCTCGATATGAACAACACCGCGTGGGAGCTGAACCTGGGCGGCTACATCATGGGCTCAGAGCCGGACGGCTACAAATCGCTGTTCATGAGCAACGAAGCCTATAACTACGCGCACTACAAAAATCCGCAGTTTGATGCCCTGTGGGATAAAGGCGCCGTGGAAACCGACGCCGCGAAACGTGCCGATATCTACAAGCAAATTCAGCAGATCGTGGCGAACGACATGACGTACTACCCGATCGCCTATACCAATGCGACCGTCGCGGTAGACAAGCGTTTCGGCGGCACCCAGGAAGCGGAGCCGAAACCGGTCTATCTGTTCCAGGATCTGTCAAAAATCTATCAGAAATAAGCGATTGCCCCGGCCGTCGGGTCGGGGCCTTGGTAAGGGCATGTCGTGAACACACTTCTCACGCGTCGGCTGCTGCAGCTGCTGCCGATGCTTTTCTTCATTTCGCTGGTGGCGTTTTTGCTGGTCAAGCTCGCGCCCGGCGATCCGGTGGCGGCGTACATCACGCCGCGCATGGCTCCGGAAGATATCGAACGTATTCGCCAGAGCCTGGGGCTGGATAAGCCGCTGGTCACGCAGTACGTCCTGTGGCTGAAAAACGTCCTGCAGGGCGATCTCGGCTATTCGCTGATTTACCACCGCCCGGTGCTCGAGATGATCGGCGAACGCATTCCGGCCACCCTGGGGCTGATGGGCGCGTCGCTGCTGCTGGCGATCGTGCTGGCCATCCCGCTGGGCCTGCTGGCGGGGGCATTTAAGCACCGCTGGCTGGATCACCTGCTGAACCTGTTCGCCTATATCGGCATCTCGGTGCCGATTTTCTGGTTCGGCATTTTACTCATCACCGTTTTTGCCGTGCAGCTTAACTGGTTCCCCAGCATGGGGATGCGCACCATCGGCATGGAGGATAATGCGCTGGACGTGCTGCGCCACGGCGTGCTGCCGTGTATTGCCCTCACGTTTTATAACCTTTCCAGCTACGTGCGCTACATCCGCTCCAACACCATCTCGCAGCTCTCGGCCGACTACGTGCAGACCCAGCTGGCTTACGGCGCCACGCGTTCTAGCATTCTGTTCCGCCACGTGCTGAAAAACGTGCTGCTGCCGGTGATCACCCTGTTTGGGCTGTCGTTCGGTGAGCTGATTGTGGGGGCCTACGTGACGGAAAGCGTTTTCTCCTGGCCGGGGATGGGGCTGCTCGGGATCCAGTCGATCGCCTCGCTGGACTACCCGCTGATCATGGCGATCATCATGCTCTCGTCGATGATGCTGATCGTCGGTAACCTGATCGCCGATCTGCTTTATCGCTTCGCCGATCCCCGCATTCGTACGCTGAGGTAACCCGCATGAGCAGACGCTGGCAGCAGGTTCGTCACCAGCTGCGCCGCAATCGTCCGGCGCAGTTCTCCCTGTTTGTGCTTTTTATTTTCGTTGTCGCCGCACTCTGTGCGGGCTTGAGTCCGTACGATCCGGATCGGATGGCCCTCGGCGCACGCACGCTGCCGCCGGATGCCGCACACTGGTTCGGCACCGACGAGTACGGGCGCGACTACTTCACCCGCGCGCTGTATGGCGGGCAGATCTCCCTGATGGTCGGTTTTCTCGCCATGCTCTTTTCCACGCTTATCGGCACGGTGGTGGGAACGGTGAGCGGCTACTTTGGCGGCTGGCTGGACAACCTGATGATGCGCGCCGTGGATATCCTGATGGCCATTCCGGCCTTCTTCCTGCTGCTGGTGGTGAATGCGTACCTCAAGCCGGGCGTGGATAACATCATTCTGATCATCAGCCTGCTGACGTGGATGAACATGTCGCGGCTGGTGCGCGCAGAAACCCTGTCGGTGAAAGAGCGCGAGTATGTGCTTTATGCCCGCGCATCGGGGGAGCACCCGCTGCGCATTATCGTGCGCCACATTATTCCCGGCGTGCTGCCGACCATTATCGTGGCCGCCACGCTCAATATCGCCTCGGCCATTCTGATGGAGTCGACGCTCAGCTTCTTAGGGCTGGGCGTGCAGGCACCGGCGGCGTCGTGGGGAAGCATGCTCAACAACGCCCAGTCTTATATTGGCGAAGCGTCGTGGCTGGCGATGTTCCCCGGCATCCTGATCCTGCTGACGGTGTTCAGCTTTAACGTGCTGGGCGATGTGTTCCGTACCGCCTTTGAGCCAGGAGCGAATCGCGATGAGTAGCTTATTAGCGCTTGAGAACCTGCAAACCACCTTCCGCACCCGCGAGGGTGAGGTTCACGCGGTGCGCGGCGTGAGCTTTCAGGTGCAGCCGGGGGAACTCGTCGGCATCGTCGGCGAGTCGGGCTGCGGGAAAAGCGTCACCTGTAAGTCGATCATTCAGCTTCTGGGGAGCAACGGACGGATAACCGGCGGCAGCATCCGCTTCCAGAATGACGATCTGGCGCAGAAAACCCCTGCGCAGATGCGCGCCATTCGCGGCAACGAGATCGCGATGATTTTTCAGGATCCGATGACCGCCCTGAACCCGGTGCTGACCATCGGCAAACAGATGGCGGAGATCCTGATGCGCAATAAAGGGCTCACCCAAAAAGTGGCCAAAGCGGCGGCGATCGCCATGCTGGAACAGGTGGGGATTGCCGAGGCGGAACGCCGATACGACCAGTATCCCCACGAGTTCAGCGGCGGGATGCGCCAGCGGGTAATGATCGCCATTGCGCTCTCCTGCAACCCGAAGCTGCTTATTGCCGATGAGCCGACCACCGCGCTGGACGTCACCATTCAGGCGCAGATCCTGCGACTGCTGAAAAGCCTGCAACAGCAGACCCAAACCGCGATTCTGCTGATCACCCACGATCTCGGCGTGGTGGCGCAGGTCTGCAGCCGCGTGGTGGTGATGTACGGCGGGCTGGTGATGGAGGAGGGGAGCGTGGAAGACATTTTTTATCGTCCTGCGCATCCTTATACCCAGGGGCTGCTGGCCTCGCTGCCGCGCCCGGATGAGGTCAATCAACGTTTATCGCCCATTGAAGGCGCGCCGCCTGGCCTGCTTAACCCGCCGCCGGGCTGTCCGTTCGCCGAACGCTGCCCGAAACGCATGCCCCAGTGTGAGCGGCAGCCTGCCTTTTACGCCATGGGAGAGGGCCATCGCGCCGCCTGCTGGCTATGGGCCGATAAGGAGATTCAGGCATGAGTGAACAACAGGTGCCCTTAGTGAGCGTGCGCGATCTGCGCAAGCACTACCCGCTTAACGGCGGTTTGCTGCGTAAAGGCGCGGCGGTGAAGGCGGTTGATGGCGTGAGCTTTGATATCCAGCCCGGCGAGACGTTTGGCCTGGTGGGCGAGTCCGGCTGCGGGAAATCCACCCTCGGGCGCGCCATCCTGCGCCTTTTCGATATCACCGCGGGCGAGATCCACTTTGCCGGACAGGCGATTGCCCATGCCCGCGAAAAAGAGCTCAAGCCGCTGCGTAAGCGGATGCAGGCGATTTTTCAGGACCCTTACTCCTCGCTTAACCCCGGCATGACGGTGCGGCAGCTGGTGGCCGAGCCGATGCAGATCCACGGCTACAGCCGTGAAGAACAGCGCGAACGGACGGAAACGCTGCTCTACAAAGTGGGGCTTAAGCAGGAACACCTTGAGCGGTTTCCGCATGAGTTCAGCGGCGGGCAGCGTCAGCGCATCAGTATTGCCCGCGCGTTGTCCGTGCGTCCTGAATTTGTGCTATGCGATGAGCCGCTCTCGGCGCTGGACGTCTCGGTGCAGGCGCAAGTGGTGAATATTCTGCAGGACCTGCAGCAGGAGCTGGGGCTGACCTATCTGTTCATCGCCCACGATCTCTCGATGGTGCGCCATATCTCCAGCCGCATTGGGGTGATGTACCTCGGTAAGCTGGTGGAAGTGGCCCCGGCGAATGAGCTGTATCAGCGTCCGGCGCACCCTTATACCCGCGCGCTGCTGGCGGCGGTTCCCCAGCCCGACCCGCGGATTCGCAACCTCGAAGACGCCACCCTGCGCGGCGAAATGCCCGTCCCTACGTCCGCGCTGCCGGGCTGTAAGTTCTGCAGCCGCTGCCCGCACGCCATGCCGGTTTGCCAGACGCAGGAGCCTGCCATGCAGGAGATCGCGCCAGGGCATTTCGCGGCGTGCTGGCTGTTTAAGATGTGAGCCTTAAACGTGTCGGGTGGCGCTTCGCTTACCCGACCTACAGGGTTTTGCGTTTTGTCGGCCGGGTAAGGCGAATTATTTACCACGCAGGTGTATGATAAACGCTCCTCTGTCAGGTTAATTACAACGTGCAGACGACGACAACCCATAAAAATTGCCGCCTGCCTGTTTTAGGTTGGATACATGCGTAAAGGAACGTTAAGCAGTGATGCGCCATTCGGGACGTTGTTAGGCTATGCGCCCGGTGGCGTGGCGATTTACTCTTCAAATTACGGCAGTCTGGACCCGCGAAACTATCCGGAAGATGCGGATTTCCGCAGCTATATCGGCAACGAATACATGGGCCACAAGTGGCAGTGCGTTGAGTTTGCCCGCCGTTTCCTGTTCCTCAACTATGGCTTTGTGTTTACCGACGTCGGTATGGCGTGGGAAATTTTCTCTCT
This sequence comes from Enterobacter cloacae complex sp. BZL2005, assembly GCF_049238885.1. Taxonomy (NCBI): domain Bacteria; kingdom Pseudomonadati; phylum Pseudomonadota; class Gammaproteobacteria; order Enterobacterales; family Enterobacteriaceae; genus Enterobacter; species Enterobacter cloacae complex sp. BZL2005. Next base: position 297,122 of record NZ_JBMKGI010000005.1, read on the forward strand.
GCGCTTTTTGCGTCAGGTGGTGAACGATAACATTCTGCCCCTTCAGGCTTTTGCCAACGGCTCAAAACGCGCGCCGCGCGCCGGAGCGCTGCTGATCTGGCAAAAAGGCGGCGAGTTTCACGAGACCGGTCACGTGGCGGTGATCACCCAGCTTCTGGACGATAAGGTACGAATTGCGGAGCAGAACGTCATTCACTCTCCGCTGCCGCTCGGGCAGCAGTGGACGCGCGAGCTGCGCCTGAGCGTGGAGAACGGGCGTTATACCCTCCATGACACCTTCAACGACACGGAAATTCTCGGCTGGATGATCCAGACCGACGACACAGAACACAGCATTCCGCAGCCGGAAATCGACGGCGAACTGCTGAAAATCAGCGGCGCGCGGCTGAAAAACACACGTCAGTTCGACGGGAAATGGCTCAACGAAAATGACGCGCTGCAGCAGGCGTATATTCGCGCCAACGGTCACGTGATCAACAAAGATCCCTGCCAGTACTTCACCATTACCGAAAGCGCCGAACAGGAGCTGATCAAAGCCACCAACGAGCTGCACCTGATGTACCTGCACGCGACGGACAAGGTGCTAAAAGACGACAGCCTGCTGGCGCTTTTCGACATCCCGAAAATCCTCTGGCCGCGCCTGCGCCTCTCCTGGCAGTGGCGTCGTCACCATATGATCACCGGTCGTATGGATTTCTGCATGGATGAGCGCGGCATCAAGGTCTACGAGTACAATGCCGACTCCGCCTCCTGCCACACCGAGGGCGGGCTGATCCTTGAGGAGTGGGTGAAAAACGGCTATCGCGGCAACGGGCATAACCCGGCGGAAGGCCTGCTGGAAGAGCTGACCGGTGCCTGGAAGCACAGCCACGCGCGGCCGTTCGTGCACATCATGCAGGACAACGATGTCGAAGAGGACTATCACGCGCTCTTTATCCAGCGTTCTCTGCTGCAGGCCGGGTTCGAGACCAAAATCCTCCACGGGCTGGGGGCGCTCAGCTGGGATGCCGCCGGACAGCTGATTGATGACGAAGGCCGCCACGTCAACTGCGTGTGGAAAACCTGGGCGTGGGAGACGGCGATTGAGCAGATCCGCGAGGTCAGCGAAACCGAATACGCGGCGGTGCCGATCCGCACCGGACATCCTGAAGGCGAAGTGCGCCTGATTGACGTCCTGCTGCGCCCGGAGGTGCTGGTCTTTGAACCCCTGTGGACCGTTATTCCCGGCAACAAGGCGATTCTCCCGGTGCTGTGGCAACTGTTCCCGAATCACCGTTACCTGCTCGACACCGATTTTGAGGTCAACGATCTGCTGAAGCAGACCGGATACGCCGTTAAGCCGATTGCCGGACGCTGCGGCAGCAATATCGATCTGATCAGCGCCCAGGACGAACTGCTGGATAAATCCAGCGGCAAGTTTGTTGACCGTAAAAACATCTACCAGCAGCTCTGGTGCCTGCCGAAGGTCGACGGCAAGTACATACAGGTCTGTACTTTTACCGTGGGCGGGAACTACGGTGGGACCTGCCTGCGCGGCGATGACTCGCTGGTGGTGAAGAAAGAGAGCGATATTGAGCCGCTGATCGTGGTTAAAGATAAGTAGCTCTTACCCGCAATAAAAAAGCCCCCGCAGGGTATCCTGCGGGGGCTTTTTGTTACTGTTCTTCCTCTTCCTGCCCGTTGATCTTTAGATCGATGATGCGGCCAATCTGGTCATGATAGACCGTCAGCAGGTTGTACTGGCTCATCTCGGAGATGATCTGCGGTGAGACATTAAAGCTGCGGGCCAGCTCTTCCTGGGGAAAATAGCCCGGCTGACGCCGCCTCGCGTGGGCCCGACGGCGATTGTACTGATACCACAAAATCAGCAGCCAGCCGTTGAGCGCGGCGAACAGCAGGTAGAGCAACACCGTATTAAAGGACGCAATAATCACGCTCCAGCGGTGGTCGCTCTCCTCGGTGAGCTGCATCCAGAGCCGGGCATACAGGAAAAACAGAAAGCCTCCCCACGCCACCAGCGTTAACGCGGCATCGAAAAGACGTGGCAAGAGCCGATGTTCGGTCAGAATTAAGGTATTTTCGTTCATTGAAGGCTTCCTTTTCCCCGGTCCGGACTGATCCAGCGCGCGCGGGCGCGCTGGCGTTTAAGCATGACTTTTGGAAATGCGACGAGGGTGGTGAACAGGCCGATCATCCAGTACACCATCGGGAACCAGATCACCCAGAAAAGCGAGCTGGCCACCTTCCGTTCATAGCGCCGCTCGATGAACAGGCTGACCAGGAACTGCAGCAGGCACATCACGCCCAGCAGCAGCCCGGTAAACTCCGGTGGAAAGAGGCTCTCCACGGTCAGCCTGGCGGGAATCGGCGTGATATGGCTGAGGATAAATAACAGCACCGTCATGGCGTAGGCGAAGGCCCACAGCGTTGACAGGGCATACTCAAGAAACAGGGGCCACATGCGGTGATGCTCCCAGCGCACAATCCTGCGAAGGTTGACCAGAAACACCTCCGCACCGCCCTGGGCCCAGCGCAGACGCTGTTTCCACAGGCCCTTCAGCGTCTCCGGCATCAGGATCCAGCACAGCGCCCGCGGCTCGAAAAAGATATCCCAGTGGCGCAGCTGCAGCTTCCAGCTGATGTCGATGTCTTCGGTGATCATGTCCGGGCTCCAGTACCCGACGTCCGCCAGCGCCTGTCGGCGAAAGGCGGCGATGACGCCGGAGACGGTAAAGACCCGGCCATAGATCCGCTGCGTCCGCTTGATGAGCCCGATAATCGATGAGAACTCGCCCACCTGAATGCGACCGATCAGCGTGGAGCGCGTGCGGATACGCGGATTCCCGGTGACCGCCCCGACGTGGGGATACTGAATCAGCGGGGCTACCAGATACGCTGCCGTATCGCGGTCGAGCAGGGCGTCGCCGTCAATGCAGACCAGCAGATCGCCCCGGGCCGCCGCTGCCCCGGCTTTGAGCGCCAGCGCTTTCCCCTGGTTTTCCGCGAGATTAATTACCCGCAGGCGCGGATGTTCCTGCGCCAGCGCCTGCAGCACCTGCGCGGTGTTGTCAGACGAGCCGTCGTTGATGGCGATAACTTCGATATTTTCATACCGCTGATCCAGCGCGGCGCTGATGGTCTCCCGGGCATTTCGTCCCTCGTTAAAGCAGGGGATCAGAATGGAGATGAGCGGCTCACCGGCGAGCGTCGGGGCGGGCGTCTCTTTCTCCCACGACCAGTGGCGTTCAAGCTGAAACCAGAAATAGAGGCCGCCGGTTATCCAGAGCACCGACATGAACAGCGGCCAGAAGAACACAAAATCCAGAATCAGCTCGCCGGTAAAGAGGGCGGCCACGCCTAACGGCAACCCGAATACCAGACATAAAATGGAAAAGGCGATAATGCGATCAGTCATTGTCAGGGTACCAGTACGAAGAAAATACAGGCCTGATGCGTGAGATATCAGGTTGGTTGTTGATGAAATCGTCGGGGTAGTAGCCGTAGTTTTTGACGCCGTTCAGCTGGAGCACGCGCATCCACTGTGCCAGCTGGCTGTCGGAAACGGCGCGCTGCGGTTTCCGCTCCCAGTCCCGGGCCTGCAGCTCGAAAATGGTTTTATCGAGCGCGCCGGGACGCGCGGCGACCGCGTTAACCAGACGCGTCAGCCAGGCATCACTTTCGTCTGCCGGGACGGACTCCATCAGCGGCATGGCCATCGGCACCGTCCAGTCATACTCCGCCAGAAAATCGTCAAGATTCTGCGCGAACCACGCCTCGCTTTCGGGCTGCAGAATGGGCAAGGCGAACATGTTGCGCGCGGTTTTTATCTGCGGGCCACGGATGTGCTTCACCGCGAGGCTCAGGGCGTGGGTAAACCCGATAAGCGTCTGGCTTTTCTGACGTGTTGTGCTCTGAGGGCAATCGTCCACGTCCGTCAGCACCGCATCGTCATGGAATAAGATCCCGTTGAAGCTGGCATAGCGGGCCAGATCTTCATAGATGTCCGTCACCTGCTGGCGCACCTGCGGGTCCCACGGGGAGAGCCGGATATAGGGATCGGTGGCTTCGCGCCGCTGGCCTGACGAGCGGTCCCGACGCTGCACGCGCGGCAGGGCAGGATCGAGATCGAACGAGAGCACCGGCATCCACGCGAAGACTTTCACGCCCGCCCGGGTTTGCAGCTGCCAGGAAACAAAATTAAAAAGATCGGCCCGGACCGGCAGCTGGCGGTTGGGGAAATAGAGCGCCCTGATCCTGCCGTCGCCCTGCGGGTCGGCAAACGCCTGCAGGAAAACATGGCTGATTTTCATGTCGTAGACCCGCTGGATCAGCCTGTTGATGTTTTGCGTCTGCTGGGCTGGATTGGGATCGTAAACGTAGTCGAGATCGACGTGCATGACGCGCACGGGTTCGTGCTCCTGAACCTGGCTGACCGTACTGGCAAACGCCTTGAGCGAGGGATTGCCGGCGATCAGCAGCCGGGGGATGTTGCCCAGCTCCTGCACGTTCCCCAGCCCGTCCTCAAGGGTAAAGGCCAGCTGATAACCCTGCTGTCTGGCGATGGCGAGCGACGTGCCGCTGGCGGCGCCATAGGGCCAGACCCAGGCGCGCGGCGCCTTGCCCGTCACCCGCGTGATTTTTTCAGTCACTTTGCGAACGTCATCGCCGATCCGCTGGTTGAACTGCCGATCGGTTTCATAGCGGCCCGTCGCTTTATCGTAAAAGCGGTTGGCGATGGCGGGTTCGCGGCTGCCCTGCGGGTTGGCAACAATGCCGTAATGCGAGGCCCAGGTGTGCGACCCGATCTCAATCAGCGGAGACCGGCTGAGCTCGCGCACCATATCCCACGTCGCGAAGCGATCGCGGGGCGTCATCAGGCCGCCGAAGTTAACTTTTTGATTTTCCGGCGTATCCACCCAGCTGCCCACCGGCGCCCAGAGCGCAGGGACGTTCCACGCCTGAAGCAGTGGCCAGACGCGGGTGTAAAAGCTGCTGTAGCCGTCGTCAAAGCTGAGCAGAACGGCTTTGGGCGGCAGCGTTTTTTTTCCGTCATGGGCATCCAGAATGTCCTGCACGCTGATGACGTGATAACCGTTGTGCAGCAGCCAGCCGATCTGCTCGTTTAGCGCGCTGGTGCGCACGGAGAGGTAGCGCTGATCGGCGGCATCGTCTTCGACGTCGTGGTAGGCCAGCACCAGAAACTGGTTCTGCGGCCAGGGTTTGCTCGCCTCCAGCTGCGGCCGATCTTTGGGCGCAATAAATGAAAATGCCTGCGCGCAGACATTTGCGCTGAGGCAGAGCCAGCCGATGAGTATCAGGCTCGCGGAAAAACGTGTGTTCATTATCATCATCCTTAAAAGCGTAAAGTCGCATCAAGCGTGACGGAGAGGTTGCTCTCGCGTTTGCCGTCGTAAGGGCGCTTGTCCCAGTTCAGCATCACGCCGGTATCCATGACGTTGTTCCACTGAACGCGTTGTCCGTAACCCAGCACAGCGATGGCACCAGCGGACTGATTTTTCTGCCAGTAGCGGCCGCCTCCCGCCACGAACTGCTGGCTCCAGAGGGTGTCGTAATGGCGATACATCTCATGGTCAACGGCCAGGGCGGCCGTCACGGAAAGATCCCGTGCCGGGTTGTAATAGAGGGTGTCCCGCAGGCTGTTTTTGCTGGCGGCGATCCCCGGTTCGAGATCCATCGTCAGGGACGGGGTCTGCCAGAGACGCTCCTTACCCGTGAGGGTGTATTCTTGTCGGCGGTTATGATCCGAGAAGCGGCTGACGGCGGCGCTGAACTGGTACTCACGGCGCTCGTTTTGATACCAGCGCACGCCGCCTTCCCCCCGGTTGGCGCTGATCCCGTTGCGTAACGCCCGCAGGGGCGTGGTGCGCGACAGGCGCTCAAGGCTGCCGCTGACCTGCCAGCTATCGGTGAGGCTGTACGTCGTTGAGAGGCGAGCCCCCGGCTTGTTCGCCCCGTGATAGCGGTTGCTTGAGAGCTCGGCTTCGAGCTGGAGATCGCGTGGCCGCCATTCGATGCCGCCCAACAGGTGACGGCTGGAGCCTTTGCCTTCATCGAAATTGCCCTCTGCATAGCGGGTGCCGGCAAACAGCCGCCAGTTATCCGCTATGGGCGGGCCATAGAGCGTGGCGTCCCAGTTGAGGTCGTGCGTCCCGCTGACGGGGTTATCGGAGTGCAAACCCTTGCTCGCGTTGAGGCGCAGCTCGGACATATGCTGGACGGTGCGGAGCCTGTCCAGACGCCTTGCGCTGCGATCGCGCGGCGCGCGGGCAACGACGTCGTCGGCCAGTAAATCCATCTGCCGCCACTCCTGAAGATCCATGGCGACGTAAGCCTGCTGCTGCTCAAGCTCCAGATTCGAGGGCTCCAGCGCCTCCGCCATTTTCAGCGTTTGCTCGGCCGCGCGCGGCAGACCTCGCGCCTGCAGCAGGGTGGCGTAGTCAATCTGCAATCCCTGATTGCCCGGCGTGGTTGTCGCCAGACGTCGCGCCAGCTTTTCGGCTTCCGGCAGGGCATTCGTCGCCAGCAAATAGTTAAAACGGAGCGACTGGCCGGTAAGCCACCGATCGTTCGGCTGAGGAGTAGGGGAGCCGAAATCGTAACGGGTCCAGGGAACGTTGCGGGTGTGGCGCTCTGCATACCGGCGGGCGGACGGATACTCTCCCGTATCCAGCCAGGCGTAGAAAAGCGCGTGCTCCTCGTCCTGCGGATCGGATGCGTACTGCGGATAGCGTTGCAGAAGCGCGAAGGCGGCGGCAGCGTTTTTCTCCTGCAGATATGCGGAGATCACCCAGCCGATTGCCCAGCCCGGCACCGGATGCCGGGCTGCCGTCAGATCCTGATATTCGCTGATGACCCGCGGGTAATCGGCATGGGCATACAGCGCGCCGAGCCGGTCGATACGCGCAAGCACGACGTCTTCCGCGGCCTGCGGCTCGCTCTGCCAGCGAGACAGCAGCGCGTCGTAACGATTCAGCGCGGATTGCGCAAGCTGCAGGCGCTCCTTTTCTGTTCTGCCCGGCACATCTGCAAGGCGAACGCTTTCGGCGGCGGCATTCAGCTCAAGACGACGACGCTCCGCGGGGGCTAGCGCCACCTTTTGTGAAAGCAGGAGCGCGGGGGTATTGACCCGGTTATCCGTTAGCGCGTCGACCCGCTCGCGGAGAAGCGCGTGATTTTCTGGCGCGACATACAGCGCGCGCGTGTCGGCTAAAAGCCGATCCCAGCTTTTTCCCTGGCGTAGCCAGACGTATGCCAGCGTCTGAAGATGCGCCTGCGAGGGGGCCTCCGCCACCAGCCGTCGGGCCTCCTGAAGGGCAAGCGTATCTTTACGGGCATCGGCCAGGGTTTTGATATAGCCGATACGATAATCGTCGTTATCCGGCGCAAGGCTGCGCGCTTCTTTCCAGAGCGCCAGTGCGGGCTCCCACGCTTTCTGATTTCGTCTGGCCTGCGCGACAGCCGCAACGCCGCGGGCGGGCAGCGGCATATAAATGCTGTAGCGCTGCCAGACCTGAATAACCTCGTCATCATGGCCTGCCCAGGCCGCCACCTGTAACCAGTCCGCAACGTGCTCAGGCGTCAGGGCATGCTGCTGCTGATAGCGCTGAAGATAATCGAGAAACGACGTGTAATTACCGTTACGCGCCTGTTGAATCTGTTGCTCATAAACGGATTCCGTCGCCTGAACCAGAACAGGAAAGAGTAATAACAGAAACAATAATGTTGGGGTGCGATAAAAGAATAATGTACTGAAGCGAAGCGATCTTTCCATATCTATTTGCCATTTGTTTATCATGAATCCATTGCATAACACGGCTGCCTTTTAACTCTGCGTTAAAGGCCATAAATGAGAACATTAAATCTGAATGCAGTAACGTTATGGGGTACTTACTTAAAGGTAATTATGGCGCCTCATCTTAGTGGACTGGATGGGAGGTAATGTACACCCGATATGTTGCCCGATAAATATGCTGAAAAGCGGCTGTGTCGTTTTGAGATAATTCTGTAATGAGCAGTTTTTTGTGTTTGTTTTGAATTGAGTGATTAATTACAACCAATTGAAATATAATGATTTTATTTTTATTGTGACAGTTTTGTATATATTTTTAATGACGCTTGTCAGCCTCAATTAAAGTACTTTCTGGTGCATGTTTGGGAAGTTTCATGACAAAAATTCTTAATGTTTAGAGAAGTGACTTTTCTGCGATTGTTTTTTATTTATAATTAAAGACAGACATTGAATGATAGTCTACAGGAAGTCTTACTCATCAATGTGTGTATTGAGGGATGTCCAAAGCCAGAATACATCTATCGTTAATATAACAGCGCTATAAAACGAAGGCGGTCTTCTTTTCGCAGGATCGTTCTTGCTTTAATCTAAAAGGGATGGTTAGTGGCAACTTCAATAGTGTTAGTGACTCAGGATCGCTACCTTGTCAGGGGGATGCGGATATTTTTTCCGGATATTATCCTGCTCGATTCGATTGACAGAAACATATTTGATAACGGTGCAGATGAATATTCTGTATTGATTGATAGTCGTGCGCCGCTCCGTCTATATGATTATCTGATACGCCATCCGGCCAGAACGAAAAAAACGATTTGCTGCGTTATGCTTGATATGCGCCATCGCGAGGAGAATCTGCTCAGTATGAAGCTGTTTATGAATACGTCGCTGACGGCACCGGATATGGCCTCGCTGTTTAACCTGGTGCTCAATATGAAGGGCCGTCGCCTGACCACGAAGTGGCTGCTGAATTTACGGCTGAGCACGCATGAAACGATCATGTTGCGGTTGCTGAGAGCAGGGATGTCAATGGAGGAGATTGCAGGCGAGCTGAATACATCGGTGAAAAGTCTCTATCGCAAACGAATGGCGCTCTCGGAACGGCTGGGGGCGGAGAACTTTAATGAGGCGTGTTTGTTTATCTTTAAAAACAAACTGCTGGACGCAGGTGGGAACGATCCCTGGGTTGGGGAGAGAACAAAAGCATAATTGCGGGCGGTATTCAGAGGTTTGAGAACGCTGGATGAGGACAACTTCCTGGCCTTGGGTTTGGATTTACTCTGGCTCAAAACGACACAAGGACGTTGTCATGGACACGATTGAAGAGTCTGGTCACCGCCACTGTAAGATATCTTCAACTATTTGATATAAATATAAATTTGACTAATATCGACAGGTAGCGATTTATCCGTCAAATTCAGTTAAACTTCGTCACATGTTTCAGTGAGTTATGGGATGGTTAGTAGAATGACCAGCGAAGAAGCACTTTTAAAATCAGGTTTTAGTAAACGAGATCTTCAAAAGCTAAAAAACAATATCGAGAATTACGGTGGTTCGTTTGATAGCGTAACTCATGATCTGGCCAATCGTTTTAAGGCAATGAAGTGGATAACTATTATTGCCTTTATCATACTGGCTTTAACTCTTTTACTTGCATCCAGGGATACAAGTCTGACACTTGCGCTCACGTTATTGATTGTACTACCTTTTATCTGGTATATAACGCCAGCAAAACTTGGCTACAAATCCTGGCGTTACCGTAAAATGCTGACTAATTCTGAGACGGGTCGCTGACGGACAACAGATCAAAAATAATCTTAGCTTTCACGCCGTAACCTGCTATTTTCATTGTAAGCTGCGGGCGGCTCAATGTGCTCACTGACCTGCTCCCCGTTGATTAGTACACCCCGATGTTAGTAATGTCTTCATAAGCCACATGAGGACATCCCCATGAAGAAGCGTTTTTCCGACGAACAGATCATCAG